>NZ_JBDSUA010000031.1:0-16690 GCF_039927955.1 Devosia sp.
CGCTCCGCTGGAGCGGTTTGTGGCTGCGCCACTACCTCCAAGTCCCTCAAGGGGAGAGGGTAGAAGAGAAGAAACAAAAACCCCCGCCGGAGCGGGGGTTTCCACGAGTGGCCTCGTTAGTCGTTTAGCCGGCCAGCAGCGGCACCGGATCAACCGGGGTCGCGCCCTTGCGCAGCTCGAAGTGCAGTTGTGGCTTGCTGACCGACCCGGTCATGCCGGCAGCGCCGATCGGATCGCCGCGACCGACAACCGCGCCCTTGGCAACGCTCATCGATTTCAGATGCGCATAGGCCGAGACATAGCCGTTGGCATGGCGGATCAGGATCAGGTTGCCATAGCCTTCAACGCCAGAGCCGACATAGATCACGGTGCCATTATCGGCGGCCTTGACGGTGGCGCCTTCGGCCGCTTCGATATTGATGCCGGTGGCCTTGGAGGCGGCGAAATCGGTGATCACGCGGCCGCTGACCGGCCAGCGGAACTTGTCGGAGGCAGGTGCGGCCTGTGGAGCAACAGCGGGAGCCGTTGCCACCCGTACTGGAGCAGCGACGGGTGCAGCCAGCGGCTTGGGCGCAGTGGCCAGCTGGGGTGCGGCGGGCAGTGTTCCAGCTGTGTGCTGGGCTGGCATCGGAGCGTTCCCAGCGCTGGCAACCTGCGGCGCGGCGGACTTGGCCAGCAGATCGGCACGACCCGGAATGATGATCGACTGGCCGACCACGATCTTGTCGGGGGACGACATGCCATTGGCCTGCACGATGGACTGGGTGGTCACATCGTATTTGCGGGCGATGGTATAGAGCGACTCGCCGCCGGCAATGGTGTGCTTGTAGACATTGCCACCGGCCGGGGCCGCTGCGGCAGTGGCCAGAGGCGAAACAGGCACCATGGTTGGCGTCGAAAGATTGGTTGGAAGGCTGCCCAGAGCGGCTGTCCGGGGCGTGACGGCTGCCGGGGCAAGGTTCTGCTGAGCGGGCATGGCTTGCTGTGATCCCATTGGAGATGAATTGAGGACTGGAAGGTCTTGCGAGGATACGGTGGGCGAACCGCCCGCCATGGGAGCCATTGGCGTCATATAACCAGGCTGCGCTGCCGGATAAGCCGTTGGCGCGCCATAGCCGACATTGGCTGGTGGCAGGAACTGGGCTTCTGCGGTCTGCATCCCCGGAGCACCAAGGCCGGCCGGCATCGGCTGGTTGATATTTCCGGGAGAAGACTGGGCAGTGGAGCCGGTCACGGTGGGATCACCGAACGCACGGCTACCCAGCGCGGTACAACCTGAAAGCGCTACGGCACTGACCATAACGCCTGCAATCGCAAGAGCGCTCTTTTGCGCCCGACGGGATACGCGGATACTCATAGGGACACTCGTACGCAGGTACTCAACACAAGATTGAATTTAGGCGCGTAAGGTAAAGACGAGTTTAAGGCCGCTGCGATTTGCGCAAAAGCTGACGGCAGGGATTCTGGATTGGGTAAGGTTAAGGGCGCAGCGCGCCGATCTTCCCTTCTCCCCTTGAGGGAGAAGGTGGCGCGCAGCGACGGATGAGGGGTTTCTTGCTTCAGCGGCGGTGCATGCGGAAGCAACCCCTCACCCTGATTTTCTGCTGGACGCAGAAAATCTGTCCCTCTCCCTTAAGGGGCGAGGGAAGGCAGAAGCCGCTAAAGCGTCAGCTTACCCTGTAGCCGCGCCAGTGTGCTCATGTCGGTCTGGGCGAGCGCCAGTGGCGTTACGGTGATGGCGCCATCGCGGCGCAGCACTTCGAAATCGTGGGCGGGATCGAGCGGCAGCGGCGTTTCGGGGATGGCGATAAAGAACTTGCCGGCGTTGTCGCTGGGGTAATAGCGGAACACCGAGCGCGAAAACCGCTGGTGCGGAACCACCTGAATACCGGCGACATCGTCGGGCGGACAGTTCGGGAAGTTGACGTTGTAATAGACCGCGTGACCTTGGGCCTGAGCGAGGATGGTGCGCACGACCGACAGGCCGTGGCGGATCGAATTGGTCCAGTCGACGCCATGGCCGCGCTGGAAATCGATCGACTGGCTCATGCCGATGCCCAATGCGCCCTGCAAGGCGGCTTCGCGCGCCCCGGCCACGGTGCCCGAGCAATTGATCAGGTCGCCCAGGTTCTGGCCCTGATTGACGCCGGACAGCACCAGATCGGGAGCCTTGCCGCCCAGCAGGTGGGTGTAGCCGGCCACCACGCAATCGGCGGGCGAACCGCCGACCACGGCAAAGGTCTGCGGGCCGCGCTGGTCAAACGACAGTTCGCGGCCGAGGGTAAACCGATGCCCTGCCCCGCTCTGGTTGCCATCGGGGGCCACCACCCAGACGTCCTCGGTCAGCCCAAGGGCGATCTGGCGAATGACTTCGAGGCCGGGCGCGTCAATGCCATCATCATTGGTGATGAGGACGCGCAGGCTCACCCGCGACCACCGATCGAGGTCAGGCCGCCCATATAGGGCTTGAGCACGTCAGGGATCAGCACCGAGCCGTCTTCCTGCTGGTAGTTTTCCATCACCGCGATCAGGCAGCGGCCAACCGCCGTGCCCGAGCCGTTGAGCGTATGCACGAAGCGCGGCGCCTGCTTTTCGCCAGCGGGGCGATAACGCGCATCCATGCGGCGCGCCTGGAAATCGCCGCAGACCGAGACCGAGGAAATCTCGCGATAGGTGTCCTGCCCCGGCAGCCACACTTCGAGATCATAGGTGCGCCTGGCGCCAAAGCCGATATCGCCGGTACACAGGTCCATGACCCGATAATGCAGGCCGAGGCGCTGCAGCACCGTTTCGGCGCAACCCAGCATCCGCTCATGCTCGTCGATCGAAGTTTCGGGCGTGGTAATCGACACCATCTCGACCTTGTTGAACTGATGCTGGCGCAACATGCCGCGCGTATCGCGGCCAGCGGAACCGGCTTCAGAGCGGAAGCATGGGGTCAGCGCGGTGAAGCGGAGTGGGAGTTCTTTTTCCTCCAGCAGCGCTTCACGAACCATATTGGTCAGCGGCACTTCGGCGGTTGGGATCAGCGCCAGCCGGCTTTCGCCATGCGGCGTAAAGAACAGATCGTCCTCGAACTTGGGCAACTGGTTGGTGCCGAACAGCGCATCATCCTTCACCAGCAATGGCGGCTGCACTTCGAGATAGCCATGCTCGGTCGTGTGCAGGTCCAGCATGAACTGACCCAAGGCACGCTCCAATCGAGCCACCTGCCCCTTGAGCACGACGAAGCGGCTGCCGGAGAGTTTGGCGGCGACTTCGAAATCCATCTGGCCCATGGCTTCGCCGATCTCGTAATGCTCCTTGGGGGCAAACGACAGCACCGGCTTGGGGGCACGGACCTTGGCGGCGGTTTCGGCACTGCCGTTGCGGCCGAAATATTCGACATTGCCGTGTTCATCGACGCCATCGGGAATATCGTCGAACACCAGATTGGGGATGACCGACAGCGCGTTGCGCAGTTCGAGTTCGATCTCGCGTTCCTGCGCTTCGCCTTGTGGAATGCTTTCCTTGAGGCTGGCGACTTCGGCCATCAGCGCGGCGGCCCTGGCTTCATCCTTTTGCGCCTTGGCCTGGCCGATCTGCTTGGACAGCGCATTGCGCTTTTCCTGCGCTTCGTTGAGGCGCAGGATGATATCGCGGCGCCTGTCATCGATGGCCAGCAGATCCGCCGACCGCACCGATACGCCCTTGCGGCGGGCAACAGCCCGGTCGAAGGTTTCGGCATTGGCACGGATCCATTTGATGTCGAACATGCTGCGCCGGGGTGCAAACCCCGCCTCTGGCTGGTGTGGTCGATGTTGAGCTTGTCTAAGGGCGGGAGCGCGTCGCCGCAATCCCCCCCAAACTCGATGTCATTCCGGCGCAGGCCGAAATGACACCGTAGGTGGGGCTTGCCTGGAGTGAAGCATCTGCCCCTCAAGTTGGGGAAAGTAAGCCCCTACTTCATCAATTCCGCTTCCTGCTTGGCCAGAGCGGCGGCGCGGCGGCGTTCGACCAGGCGAACGGAGATGATTGACAGCTCGTAGAGCAGGTACATCGGGATCGCGAGGCCGATCTGCGAGATCGGATCGGGCGGCGTGATGATGGCGGCAAAGATCAGGATGCCGACAATGGCGTATTTGCGACCGGCCTTGAGCGTCTCGACGCCGACCAGATCGATCTGCGCCAACAGCGTCAGCACCACCGGCAACTGGAAGCAGACGCCGAACGCCAGGATCAGCGTCATGGCAAAGCCCAGATATTCCGAAACGCTGACCAGCAGTTTGATGTTGTCGGTCTGCATGCTGGCAAAGAAATGCAGCGCCATCGGCAGCACGGCGAAATAAACCAGGCATCCGCCGAGGAAGAACAGCACCGGCGTCGCCACCAGGTATGGCAGGAACGCCTTGCGCTCGTGCTTGTAGAGGCCCGGCGCCACGAACATATAGAGCTGGGTGGCAATCATCGGGAAACCGAGGAAGATCGCCGTGAACAGCGCCACATTCATATAAGTGAAGAACTGCTCTTGCGGCGCGGTCGAGATCAACTGCGCGTTGGGCACGGCCCTGAGATAGGGCTGCAGCAGGAAATCATAGATATTGCCGGCAAAAATGAAGGCCACAACCATCAACACCACCAGCGTTGCCGCCGAATAGATCAGCCGCTTGCGCAGCTCGATCAGATGTTCGAGCAGCGGCGCCTCGCTGCCAGCCAGCTCATCCTTGGGTTCGCCGGATTTGTCTTCGATCTGGGGTGCATCGACCATGATCATGCGTCCCCGGTCTTCACGTCAGGTTTTTTGGCTACAGGCTTCTTGGCCGCCGGCTTTTTGACGGCAGCGGTTGCGACCGGTGCAGCAGCCTTCTTCGGTGCCGGTTTGGCGGCAGCCGGGGCCATATCGACGGCCTTTTTCGCGGGGGCCTTCACTGACTTGGCGGGCGTTATCGGTGCGGCAGCTTTCCTGGCGGCAGGCCTCGCCGCAAGGACTGGCGCGGGCACCGTGGCGGAAACCGGCTGCAACTCGGTGGTCGTCACCGTGCTCGCGGGAACTGCCTTGGCTTTGGCGGCACGCTTTGGCTTGGCCGCCATCACCGGCGAGGCCACCGTCGCCGCAGCAACTGGCGCGGCAATGCCAGCAGCGGCCTTGATTTCGTCGACGACGCTTTCAACCTTGGGATTGGTCGGTTTGATGACGCCCGACGGCTGTACCCCGGTCGAGGTCAGCGTGTTGAATTCCTTGCGGATTTCCTCGGTGGTCTTGCGCAATGGCTCGGTGATCGAACTGCGCAGATTGCGGATTTCATTCAGACCGGTGGTCTTGTTGATTTCGCGCTGGAACTCGCTGCCCATGCGCCTGATCTGGCCAACAATTTTGCCAACGCGCGCCATGACGACGGGCAAATCTTTCGGACCGATGACAATCAGCGCCACGACGCCAATGACCAGCATCTCAGTCCAGCCGAAACCGAGCATAGAGCAATTCCCTTAGAGCGTTGCCAGCAAAAGTGGACACCACTTTTGCGGTTCGGAAACGCGACCAAACAGACTCCGAATGCAGCCTGACGACGGCGTCGACCGCCGCTATATGCGAAAGACGCTATTAGGCGTCTTTGCTCTTGTCGACTTCGCGGGCGTCGATGGTCGACGCGGTGTTGATGTCGGCAGGCTTGTCGTCGTCCTTCATGCCCTTCTGGAAGGCCTTGATACCGGTTGCCACTTCGCCCATCACGCCGGAGATCTTACCCCGACCGAACAGCAGAACGACGACAACGGCGACGACGAGAATGCCCCAAATTCCTGGCGCGTGCATTTTAGGCTCCTTCAGATTGGTTCGAACGCGTTACACGCGGTAATTAGCCTGAGAAATAGGTTTAATCGCGCCCAAACACAAGAACGTGTTCCGGGTTGAGCGCAAGGAATACTTCCTGCCCGACAAAGAGCGCCACATTGGTGCGCTGCCGCACCCCGACCGGGCTTTCGATGCCGTTCACTTTGACCTCACAGATATCGACACCGATGGCGTCGCGCTTGCTGACGATACGCCCCAATACCCCCGGCCCCTGCTGCGCTATTTCGACGCCCCCTGCGGGTCTGATGGCGACTGTGACTTTGGCGCCATCGGCAAAGCCGGGCGTCGCCACCGGTCCCAGCGGGGTTGGCGCAAAGCCATTGTCGACCACCGAGTCGATTTCGCTCAGCGGCGAGAAAAACCGCGCGGCGCTAAGATCGACCGGGTTGCGATACACTTCCGCCGCCGTGCCGATCTGGGCGATGCGGCCATGGCGCAGCAGCGCCACCCGATCACCCAGCACCATGGCCTCTTCGGGGTCGTGAGTGACGATCAGGCTGGTGGCATGGGTTTCGCGCAGCACCGCCAGGGTTTCCGTGCGCACAGTTTCACGCAGCCGCGCATCGAGGCTGGAGAATGGTTCATCGAGCAGCAGCAGGCCGGGACGCGGCGCCACGCTGCGGGCCAGCGCCAGCCGCTGCTGCTGGCCGCCGGACAGCCGGTGCGGATAGTCATCCTCGCGCTCCTGCAGCCCGACGCGTTTCAGGGCAGCACGGCCTTGTGCCAAAGCGGCGGTCTTGCCCAGACCCTTGAGGCCGAAACAGACGTTCTGCAGCACGCTCAAATGCGGAAACAGCGCAAAATCCTGAAACATCAGGCCGATGCCGCGCTTGTCGGGCGGCGTGGTCTTATGGGGCGCGGAAACGATCTGATCGTTGATCCGCACCGTGCCGCCATGGACTGGCTGGATGCCCGCCGCCACGCGCAGGGCGGTGGATTTGCCGGAGCCGGATTCGCCAAGCAAGCAGACGATCTCGCCCGGATTGAGCTGCAGGTCGAACGTGTCGAGCACGACACGGCCACCCAGCACGACATCGACCGCTTCGAACTTGAGCGCCGATGCGAAGCTGACGCCGGAGGTGCCACGGGCGCCCCAGCCGCTCAATTCATTGCGCGCTTCACTCACACTCATGGCTCTGAACTGTCTTCCGTATCATCGCTCAAGCCCAGGTCATCGGGCTCGAGCGGGTCTTCATCGTCGCGCAGGCCACCATCGAACGGCAGCGGGATCTGCATCGAGGCCGGCGGGCGACCAGAGAGCAGCCCTGCCCCCTTGAGTTCTTCCAGCCCCGGCAAGTCACCCAGGCTTTCCAGGCCGAAATGGTCGAGAAACCCATCCGTGGTGCCATACGTCACCGGGCGGCCCGGCGTGCGGCGGCGGCCACGCATCCGCACCCAGCCCGCTTCCATCAATATATCGATGGTGCCCTTGCCGGTTTCAACGCCGCGCACTTCCTGGATTTCGGCGCGCGTCGCCGGCTGGTGATAAGCGATGATGGAAAGCGTTTCCAGCGCCGGGCGCGACAGTGGCTTGGTTTCGTGCTCCTCGCGGCGCAACAAAAAGCCGAGGTCTTCGGCGGTGCGGAACGCCCACTTGCTGCCACGCTGCACCAGATTGACCCCACGCCCGGCATAACGCGCCGACAACAGGCCGAGCAGCGCCTGCACATTGGCACCCTCGCCCAGATAGCTCGCCAGTTGTTCAGGCCCCAGCGGCTCGCTGGAGGCAAACAGCAGCGCCTCCAGAATGCGCAGATTGCGTTCGGCAATCTCGGTGCGGTCGTCATCGTTATCGCTCACGCGTTGCCACCATCGCTCTTGCGGCGGCGCATCAGCAGCGGCGCAAACGCCTCGCTCTGGCGCAGATCGATCTTGCCCTGCCGCACCAGTTCGAGGCTGGCGGAAAAGCTCGAAGCACGGACAGTGGCGCGCTCGGCGGGTGTGGAGAGATAATCGGCCAGGTACTGGTCCATCGGCACCCAGTCAAAACTGTCGCCAATCAGCCGCACCAGGATGTCGCGCGCATCCTGCAGCGACCAGACAGTGCGCTGGATCGGGGTGTAATCGGTCGAAATGCCGCGTTCGCGATTGGTCGAATAGGCCTTGAGCAGATCAAACAGCGTGGCTTCCCAGATGTTCTGGCGATCCACCACAATCGGCTCCGGCGCGCCACGGGCATAGACCTGAAATCCGAGACGGGGCCGGTTCATCAACTGGCTGGCAGACCGGCGCATGGCTTCCAGGCGCTTGAGCCGGAATTGCAACATCGCGGCCATCATCTCGCCGGACGGTTCATCGTCATCGGCGGCCTGCGGCACCATCAGCCGGCTTTTCAGATAAGCCAACCAGGCCGCCATCACCAGATAGTCGGCGGCGATTTCGATGCGCTTTTCGCGGATGGTTTCGATAAAGCTCAGATACTGTTCGGCCAGCGCCAGCACCGAAATGGCGGCGAGATCGACCTTTTGCCGCCGCGCCAGATCGAGCAGCAGATCGAGCGGGCCCTCATAGCCGGCGACATCGACATACATGACGTCATCGTCGGCCACAGCCTGCGGCACATCGAACCAATCTGCCGGAACGCTCGTCATTGCCGCAATAGCCACTTCAGGAGAAATCACGCCAAACCTTGGCGTTTTCAACCCAAGGGCGTCAAGCGGCAATGCTGGCGATCAGACAGCTAGAGCGCGAAGCAATCGCCGCCATTGGCCTTGACACTGCTGCACAACGCGGCTGCATCCTGCCGGGACTGTGCAGGGATGCGCACGCGGAAGAAAATCCCCTTGGCGCCAAGATCGATGCGCTGGATTTCCGGCGACACGCCGCCAAACAGGCTGCCAAAGCGCGACTGGATCGCTGCTGCCGAGGCCTGGGCATCCGCTTGCGACCGCTGTGACGACAATTGCACATAGGCCGGGGCATTGCCGCCATTGGCTGGCGTGAGGGCCGGGTTCGACGCAACCGTGCTGGTCGATGGCTGGGCGGCCAGGGCCTGTGCCAGCGGAATTGGCGCATCACTCGCCGCACTGGCAGCAGCCGCCACCGGAGCGGGCTTGGGCAGCGCGCCATTGGCAACCGCCGTGGCGTTGGTCGCGCTCAACGGCGCGGTGTCGACAGTCGCCGCCGGCAGGTCAACATTGGTATTCTTGAACGTAGCCGGACGCACCATTGGCACCGGAGCGGTCTTGCCGGCAATCGGCAAACCGGCAGTATCAACCGCAGCTACGGTCGAACCCGGCACAACCGGGGTCGTCGTCGCGGCAACTGGCGCTGCCGCGACCGGTGTAGCAGTGACCGGGGTCGCAATAACAGGGTTTGCAGCCGCCGCCAGCAGCTCCGGCGAGGCTGTTTCAGCACCCGGAACGGCAGGCACATTAGGGCGATCGACCGGCAGGATGGCAGTGCCGGCGACGGCTTCATCACCGCTGACAATCGTGCCATCCGGACGCACGGTCACTGTACGCACCTTGCGATTGGCAAGGCCGTCATCATTGGTTGGCGCTGGCGCCACCTGGGTGACTTCACCGACATCGGCCTGATCACGCGACAGCAGTTGCTCTTGGCTGCCGTTCGCCGTGCCATCGATTTCATTGAACACCACCGATTGCTTGGTGTCATCCACCACCGGCTTGGCCACCGGAGTCTGCTTGATCGGCGCAGCATCGGCAACCAGCTTTGGCACCACACCGTCGGTGCGGCCGCCCAGCCCGAGCACCCAATAGAGGCCGAGGCCCGCGACCAGCAGCAGCGACATTGCCACCAACGGACCGGCAATGGCGCGGAATGCGCCACTGGAGGAGCGCTTCTCGCGCCGTCCGCGCCGTTGCACCGCCGGTGATTCATCATCGGCCTGCGCCGGCTCGGCCCATCCGACCTGAGCGCCGGAGGCCCTGACGGCTTCCAGCACGGGATCGTCCATAGCGAGGTCATCGGGCGACATTGCCGGAACGGGACGGGCGACCTCTGGCTCGGCAAGGCTGCGCAATGCCGGGCTGGCGACCGGACGAGCGGCGCGCTGATCCAAATCGACCCGCACGGCCTGCCCGATCAGGCTCTCGATCTCATCGATCGGATCGGTGCCCGAAAACTCGTCCCGCTGCATGCGCGGTGGTTCGTAAGCCATCGGCTCTTGCGGCAGACGGACCGGGTCATAGGCCTCCGGTTCGGGCGCGACGGTCGGCTCAGGCGCGACGGGGGCAACGACGCGCTGTGGGCCGCCAAGCCCGAAGATCGGCGCGATATTGAAATTGTCATCCACCACGGGCTGCTCTGCCATCGACTCGGGCGCTACAACCGGGGCTGGCGCCATCTTGACGGCGGGCGCGGCGGGAACATCCCGCTGCACCGGCGCTCGGGCAACCGGCGTCAGATTAACGGCACGCACATTGGCGCGGCCAACCAGCGCCCCATTGGCGGGACGCGGCGAGTTCACCTGCGTTGGCGTCCAGCTGCGCACCACCGGCCGATCAACCGGTTGATCCTCGCGTGGGGCGGGTTCAGGCGAGGGCTGCGGCGCTGGCGTCTGTGCTACCGGCGCGACAGCAATCGGAGCCGCAACCGGTGTCGGCTCAGGGGCATAGGCTTCGGGCATTTCAGCGGCAATTAGATCGGCAATGGAATCGTGCGGTGCGGGCGCGCTCGGCGCAACGGAAGGCGTCTCGGGCACCACGACACGCGGAGCCTCGGACCCCAGGCGGCTGACCGGTGCCTCGGGGCGCAGTGGCGGCATGCCGAAATCGAACTTGAACGGCTCGACCTTTTCTTCAATCGGATCAAACAGCACGCGCGTTTGCGCCGCAGAAGCAACTGGCACAGGTGGCAAGATGGGCTCTACCGGGGCACTGAAATCAAACCGCGGCGTCGGCGCGCCACCAAAGTTCATCCCGGGAATGCGAACAACCGGCGTTGGAGACTGCGGGACAACCGGCGCAGGCGCGGCCTGCTGTACAACGGGCGCATCGGCGGGCTTGGAGGCAACCGGCGCCGCACCGCGATCAGTATGCGCGTCCTGGGCCATCAGCTTGGCCAGTTCGGCAATCAGATCATCGGAACTATCGGTTTCGCCGGATACCTGCTGCGATTTCGCTGTCGTCATGAAAGCAGCGCCCTCTATGTTACTGAAACGATACGCCTAAGGGGCATTTGTCGCCAGTTTTCACATTATTGCGCCCGAATTATGAAAGCTCCTCGGGTGCGGAGACCCCCAATATCCCCAGGGCATTAACAATGACCTGACGGACAGCATCGACGAGGGCGAGTCGGGCCAGCGTCAGTTTCGGATCGGATTGGTTAACAAATCGTAACTGCGGGTCATCCTTGCCCTTGGCCCAGAAGCCGTGGAACGCCGCTGCCAGCTCATGCACATAGAATGCAACACGATGCGGCTCATGCGCAACCGCCGCCGCAGCCACCGTGCGCGGCCATGCCGCCAGCACCCGCACCAGGTCCAGTTCGGCCGAGGTGACAATGCGTTCGAACTCGGCCGACTTGAGCGCGTTAGGCCCAAAATCCAGCGCCGGCAGCTCCTTTTCCGCATTGCGGAAGATCGAATAGGTCCGGGCGTGGGCGTATTGCACATAGAATACGGGGTTGTCCCGGGTCTGTTCCTTGACCAGCGCGAAGTCGAAATCCATCGACGCATCGTTCTTGCGGTAGCACAGCATGAAGCGCACGGCATCGGCGCCGACTTCTTCCACCACATCGGCCAGCGTCACCAGATCACCAGAGCGCTTGGACATCTTGAACGGCTCGCCGTTCCGCATCAGCCGCACCAACTGGCAAATCCGCACGTCGATTTCGGCTGCGCCGCGCGACACCGCTTTCACCGCCGCCTGCAGCCGCTTGATATAGCCCGAGTGATCGGCCCCCAGAACAATGGCCATGTGGTTGAAACCACGCAGGAACTTGTTGCGGTGGTAAGCAATGTCGGCGGCAAAATAGGTATAGGAGCCGTCCGACTTGATCAGCGCCCGATCAGTATCGTCGCCATAATCGGTCGCCCGGAACAGGGTCTGCTCACGGTCTTCCCAGTCTTCGGGCAGCTGCCCTTTCGGCGGCTCCAACCGGCCTTGATAGACCATGCCCTGCTCGCGCAGCCAGGCCAGCGTCAGTTCGATATCGCCGCCGGGGCCGTGCAACTGCCGCTCGGAAAAGAAGAAGTCGTGGTGGATCTTAAGCTTGGCCAGATCCGCCTTGATCAGTTCCAGCATCGCCGCCAGTACCCGATCCTTGACGATCGGCAGCACCTCGCTGTCGGGCCTGCCCAACAGGCTATCGCCAAACTCTTCCTTAAGCGCCTGCCCCACCGGGACCAGATAGTCGCCGGGATAAAATCCGGACGGGATCTCGATGGTTTCGCCCAGCGCCTCGCGGTACCGCAACAGGGTTGACCCCGCCAGGGTATTGATCTGGCTGCCGGCGTCATTGATGTAATATTCCCGCGTCACATCGAAGCCGGAATAGGCCATCAGCGCGGCCAGGGTATCGCCGAACACCGCGCCGCGGGTGTGCCCGACATGCATCGGCCCGGTGGGATTGGCCGAGACATACTCGATATTGACGGCTTCGCCGCCGCCCAGATTGGACTTGCCGAAATCGGCGCCCTGCTCCGCAATGGTGCGCAGCACCTGATGCCAGATCGAATTGGCCAGCCGGAAATTGATGAAGCCCGGACCAGCGATTTCCACCGATACAACGTCCGGGTCATTCTTGAACACGTCAACCAGCGCCGTCGCCACGTCGCGCGGATTCTTGCCCAGCGGCTTGCTGACCAGCATGGCGGCATTGGTGGACAGATCGCCATGGGCCGGATCGCGCGGCGGCTCGACCACGAGGCGCGACAGCAATTCGTCGCTTACCTGCGGATAGAGCACTTTGAGCGCATTGGTGATGCGCGCGCTGAAGAGGGCGAAAACGTCCATGATATACCTGACCGTAGAAGAGGTGCCGGGACTAACGGAAATCGGGCCTAGCGTCAAACAATCGGGCATACTCGTCGAGCGCATAGGGATCGGTCATGCCGGCAATGAAGTCGGCAATGATCCGGGCCTGTGCCACATCGCCCTGTGCGGCGGCAACATCGATGCCCCAGCGGCCCGGCATATCCAGCGTATCGGTGTAGCGCTCAAACAGCCCGGCAACCACCGCCTCGCTCTGGCGCACCGGACCCATCACCGCATCGTGGCGATAGACGCGCTGAAACAGGAACAGCTTCAGACCGCGCTCGGCCTTGGCCATGGCATTGGAAAACCGCACCAGTGTTTTGCCGGCGTGGCGGACATCGTCCGAGGTCTTGACGCCACTGGTTGCAATTTCTGCACTGGTGGTGGCAATCACATCCTCGATGCTGCGGGTGATCAGGCGGCGCTGCACCTCATGGGCCTGCCGGTTGCTGGCAATATCGGGATAAAGCTCCAGCACCTCGCGCACGATCGGCCCGACCAACGGCACGTCGATCATGTCGCGCAAGGTAATCAACCCCGCCCGCAGTGCATCATCGATATCGTGGGCATTGTAGGCGACATCGTCGGCAATCGCCGCCGTCTGCGCCTCAAGGCTGGCATGGGTTGAAATCTGCAAATCCTGGCTGGCCGGAATATCGCTGACGCCGGCAGGCAGGCCCTCGCTGGCATACTTGCCGAACGGGCTGCCATCGGCATTGGTCAGCGGACCGTTATGCTTCAGAATGCCTTCCAGCGTTTCCCAGGTCAGGTTGAGCCCATCATGCTCGGCGTAGCGGTTTTCCAGCCGGGTCACTACGCGCATCGCCTGCACATTGTGGTCGAACCCGCCCATTCCGGCCATCTTGGCGTGCAGCACCCGCTCCCCGGCATGGCCGAAGGGGGTGTGGCCCAGATCGTGCGATAGCGCCACGGCCTCGGCCAGATCCTCATCCAGCCGCAAGGCGCGGGCCATTGAGCGCGCAATCTGGCTGACTTCGAGCGTGTGGGTTAGCCGGTTGCGATAGTGCTTGCCATCATGATGCAGGAACACCTGGGTCTTGTGCTGCAGGCGGCGAAACGCCGTGGAATGGATGATCCGGTCGCGGTCACGCTGATATTCCGAACGGGTCGGGCTGGGGCCGGTACTGTAGAGCCGGCCGCGCGATTGCTCGGGATCGGAGGCGTAAGGAGCGCGATCACTCATATCTGACAACAAGACCCTTTTCTTTACCGGCAAGAGTTACTATTTTAGCCTGACACTTATGGCACTATCTCAACGCCATGGAAGCCCAATGACCGATCTTGCCCTCGCCTCGTCCGAAGTCGTTTTGACCGATCGTGCTGCCAAGCGCGTCTCGCGCATCCTGTCCAAGGAACCGGAAGGCACGGTACTGCGCATTTCGGTGGCGGGCGGCGGCTGTTCCGGGTTCCAGTACGAATACAATCTCGTACAGGAAAAGCCGGCCAGCGACGATATCGTTCTGGCCAAGAACGGCGCTGTAGTGCTGATCGATTCGATGAGCCTGGAATTCATGGGCGGCGCCGAAATCGACTTCTCCGACGACCTGATCGGCCAGTCGTTCCAGATCAAGAACCCGAACGCCGTGGCGTCATGCGGCTGCGGTACTAGCTTCGCGGTTTAGGCCAGCCTGAAAACATTGTTGGTCGGCAGCGGGACAAAGTCCGACGCGCTGACTATGCTCCCGATCAAAAGGGAGTTTTACCATGACTTTGGAATCGGGCCTCGACCGCACTATCGACGCTGCACTCGCCGACAGCAAAATCGTCGGCTGCGTCATTCGGGTCGGGCAGCATGGCAAAACGGTTTACCAGCGCGCCGCCGGCTATGCCGACCGCGAGGCCAAAACGCCGGTCAAACCCGACACCATTTTCCGCCTGGCCTCGGTGACCAAGCCGCTCGTGGCGGTCACGACGCTGGCAATGGTGGATGAAGGCAAACTCGGGCTGGATGATGCGGTTTCCGATCACCTGCCCTACTTTACGCCAAAGTTTGCCGGCCGCACGGCAACGATCCGCATTCGCCACCTGCTGAGCCACACTTCAGGCCTGAGCTACAGCTATCCCGACAGCGAAATCTCCGGGGGCCTCGCTGATACTGATCTGGATTTCGAAACCAACTTTCCCCGCCTTGCCGCGCGCGACTTGAACTACGAGCCGGGCACCGCCTGGGAATACTCCATGGCCATCGATGTGCTCGGCGCGGTGGTGTCCAAGGTGTTTGGCGGCACGCTGGAACAGGCCGTCCAGCATTACGTTGCCGGGCCGCTCGGGATGGCCGATACGGCATTTCACGTTACCGACATATCCCGGCTGGCGGTGCCCTATGCCAACGCTCCCACGGGTGCGATCCGCATGGCTGACAATCATCCCTATACCGAAGACAACGGCGGAATTATCTCCTTTTCGCCGGCCCGCATTTTCAACAAAAAAGCCTTCCAGTCGGGGGGAGCCGGCGCGGCCAGCACCCCTAACGATATCTTCAAGTTCCTCGATACCCTGCGCGCTGGCGGTGCGTCACTGCTCAAGCCCGAAACCTTCCAGGCCGCTGCCTCCAACCAGATCGGTGAAGTGCCCCGCGACGACGCCGGCCAGCGCTTCGGCTTTCTCAGCGCCGTGCTGGTCGATCCCATCGCCGCCAACAGCCCGCAAAGCATCGGCACCCTGAACTGGGGTGGCATTTATGGGCACAGCTGGTTCATCGATCTCGCCAAGGGCCTGACGGTCACAATGATGAGCAACACCGCCCCTGAAGGCTGCAACGGCAAATTCACCAGCGATATCAGGGACGACGTTTACCGGGGGCTTTAAGCGGCCTGCGGTTGCCGCGAGCTATATTGGCCGCTAGTTTCGTATCACCCGGGAGATCAAAGCATGCGCATTGCGACGTGGAACATCAACGGCATCAGGGCGCGGCTGGAAGTGCTGCTGACCTGGCTGGCCCAGGAAAAGCCCGACATCGTCTGCCTGCAGGAAATCAAGAGCGTCGACGAAGCCTTCCCGCGCGCCGAAATCGAGGCGCTGGGCTATAATGTGGAAACCCATGGGCAAAAGAGCTGGAACGGCGTCGCCATCCTGTCGCTCATCCCGTTCGATGAAGTGCATCGTGGCCTGCCCGGCGACGACGCCGATGAGCAATCGCGGCTGATCGAAGGCGTGTTCTCGGTGGAAACCGGCGCCATTCGCGTCTGCAATATCTACCTGCCCAACGGCAATCCGGCCGATACTGAGAAATTTCCCTACAAGCTCAGGTGGATGGATCGTCTGATCGCTTTTACCGAGGAGCGGCTGGCCTTTGAAGAGCCCTTCGTGCTGCTCGGCGATTTCAACCTGATCCCGACGCGCAACGATGTGCATGACCCGGAGGCCTGGTGGGGCGATGCGCTGTTCCGCCCCGAGAGCCTGGAAAAATTCCGGCGGCTCAGCAATCTGGGGCTGACCGACGCAGTGCGCGCGGTGACCGACGAGCCATCCTATACGTTCTGGGATTTTCAGGCCGGAGCCTGGCGCCGCAATGCCGGCATTCGCATCGATCATCTGATGCTGTCGCCGCAGGCTGCGGACCGGCTGGATGGGGTGACCATCCACAAGGACGTGCGCGGCTGGGACAAACCGAGCGACCATGTGCCGGTCGAGGGGCAGTTCAGTTTTTGAGGGTTTGAGCGCCTGTACATCGTGGCTCTCATCACCCCCTCCCTTCCCTCCCCACAAGGGGGAGGGTGAACCCGGTGGGTCTAGCTAGATAGCGCCACTAACTCGATGCCACCCTCCCCACAAGGGGGGACTGTTCACTTTGGACTCAGTTTGAGATTTCGGTTGAAGAACAGGGCAAGTGTCACGTCGAGCATCTGAAGTGTTTTGGAGGCGCGTTTGGATCGGCGGGTGAACCGGGCCAGGTTGT
>NZ_JBDSUA010000032.1:0-91990 GCF_039927955.1 Devosia sp.
CCAAGCGGCTGCTGATCCTGTGCAACCTGCTGGAGCGCGAGATGAATGTGACCGAACTCGGCGAGCGGGTGGGGCTCGGACAATCGCCCCTCTCGCAGCACCTCTCAAAGCTCAGGGCCTGGGACTTTGTCAAAACCCGCCGCGACGGCCAGCAGATCCACTACAGCATCGCCTCGGACGCGGTGAAACAAGTGCTGACAACGCTTTATGGAATTTATTGTGCCGAATGAGCGTGCCTTGAGTGGAATGTCACCCACAGCCGCCACCATTGCTTGAATGTGGGCTTTCGAGCTCATCGCGCGGCCACCGGATTATATGATGCGGCGGCAACAGGCGCGGACCGTGCTTCGACCAGTGCTCGCCAGACCGAATCGAGCCGAACCCGGTCCGGCAGTCACCAAATAGACGGTCGACCGTCCAATCATCGGAAAGCCGGTCACCCTTCCCACGCCGCAAGTCGTTGCTAGGATCAACGCCCCGGATCCGAATATTCGCGACACTCGTCGCGCTCAGACGGCGCAGTAGACGATGGCGCCAAGCCAGTTCTCTGGCAGGGCTCCGTTTCGAAGTGGCACGCGCTGCCATATGCGGAAGATTTGATCGGTGATCAGCGCCCCAGCCTTCAAACGGAGCTGACGGCGGGCGGACCGCAGGCCCGTTACCCCACCGGTTGGCACAATGCTGCGCTTGCTGTGGGGTAGGATCGATGCTCGCAAAATGTTGGCACGAGGTCGATCAAGTGCATCGGCGGCGGGGATGGCAATGTCGATCAGCGCTGCGTCGTTATGCCAGCCGTAGTAGAATACGATGACCTCGGCCGCTCCCGCACTGCCATGGAGTTCCTTGCTTAAAACCCCGAGACCATCATTTATGGCATCCGCCAGCATGTCCTCCCGCAGCGTGCAGTAGCTGGTAAGGAATATGATTGGCTGAACGACCTCGGCGGTCGTCCACGGGGAAGCCCGCGACTTGTCAGCGGCCGGCGCGGGCGGGCGGACGACGATGTCGTCGATGACATCTGTCACGCAATGCAGCCGTAGGACCGACCGCTCGATGAGCTGCCGTTCACCCTCGGTGGCAACCTCGCCGGACAGAACGGCCCGGCCGTGCGCAACGCTTCCCGAGACGCCCGGGTCAAACCCCGCAAGGGCGCTGCTCATGGCAATGCGGGCACACTCCGTTGTCGCGGACGCTGCGAATTGGTTCGGGAAACTGTGGATCGATGGGGATAGCCGGCGAGGTCGTTCCATGCGTGCCTCCGGTTGCAGGCGCCATGACGCATGGTGGCAGGGCGTCTCTATCTACGTGTTGATCTAGGTCAATTCGGATCGCCGTTGTTCCGCCGCCGTCCAGCCCCAGTTGCGGATCTCAGGCAGGTCCTCACCATGCTCGCGCGTATATGCGGTGTGCCTGGCCAGACATGCCCCGACATATTCAGCAAAGGCCCCACGCCGATCTGACAGCCTGTCGACCCGATCAATGGCGGCTTTTGCGAGGTGGAAGCGATCAAGCTCATTGAGGACCGCCATATCGAATGGCGTGGTCGTGGTGCCTTCCTCCTGAAATCCGTGGACGTGGAAGTTGTCGTGGTTGCGGCGGCGATACGTCAGGCGATGGATCAAGGCCGGGTAGCCGTGATAAGCGAAGATCACCGGCTTGTCGGGTGTGAATATGGCGTCGAACGCGGCATCGTCCATGCCGTGCGGGTGTTGGCTCGGTGCCTGCAGCGCCATCAGATCGACCACGTTTACGAAGCGCATCCTGAGATCGGGAAACTGCTCGCGCAGGATCATGACGGCGGCAAGGGCCTCCAGGGTCGGCACATCGCCGGCGCTGGCGATCACCACATCTGGTTCCTCCGCACCACAGGTCGAGGCCCATTCCCAGGCGCCCAGGCCAGCCGCGCAATGCGCCGCTGCGGCCTCCCGATCCAGCCATTGGGGAGCGGGCTGTTTGCCGGCGACGATGACGTTGATGTAGTCGCGGCTGCGCAGGCAATGATCGACGACAGACAGGAGCGTATTTGCGTCTGGCGGCAGGTAGACCCGCACGACGCTCGCCTTCTTGTTCATCACATGGTCGATGAAGCCCGGGTCCTGATGACTGAAACCATTATGGTCCTGGCGCCAGACATGGGAGGTCAGCAGATAGGTGAGCGAGGCAATCGGCTTGCGCCACGGCACGTCCTTGGCCACGTTCAGCCATTTTGCATGCTGGTTGAACATCGAATCCACGATGTGGATGAAGGCTTCATAACAGGAGAAGAAGCCGTGCCGGCCGGTCAGAAGATAGCCCTCGAGCCAGCCTTGGCAGAGGTGCTCGCTGAGCACTTCCATAACCCGTCCATCGGCCGCCAACTGCCTGTCGGTGTCGAGTTGATCGCCGATAAACACCCTGCTGGTCGCTTCGAACACCGCTCCGAGACGATTGGATTCGGTTTCATCCGGGCCGAAGATACGGAAGTTGCTTGCATCCATATTGAGCTTGAGGACGTCGCGAAGGTATTGGCCCGCCGCACGCGTGGCTTCGCCGATTGCCGCGCCAGGCACAGCGACATCCACGCTATAGTCGCGGAAGTCCGGCAATTTCAGGTCGACCAGCAGCAGTCCACCATTGGCGTGGGGGTTGGCACTCATGCGGCGGATGCCCGTCGGGGCCAGCTCGACCAAGGTCTGCTTCAGCCGGCCCGCTGCGTCGAACAATTCCTCAGGTTTGTAGCTGCGAAGCCAAGTCTCGAGGATTTCAAGATGGCTTGGATCCTCAGCCAGTCTGGCTAGCGGCACCTGATGGGAGCGCCAGGTCCCCTCGGTTGGGTTGCCGTCAACTTCCTTCGGACCCGTCCATCCTTTGGGGGACCGCAGGACAATCATCGGCCAAAGCGGCCGGTCCGTATCCCCGCCGCTGCGCGCACGCGTCTGGATGGCCCTGATCTCGGCCAGGACCGTGTTGAGCGTTGCCGCCATCAACTGGTGCATGGCTTTCGGCTCACTGCCCTCGACGAAGTAGGGCGTGTAGCCATAGCCGCGAAACAGCGAAGCGAGTTCGTCATGGCTGATCCGCGATAGCACGGTGGGACTGGCAATCTTGTAGCCGTTCAGGTGCAAGATCGGCAAAACTGCGCCATCGCGTGCCGGATTGAGAAACTTGTTGGAGTGCCAACTCGTTGCCAGTGCGCCGGTTTCTGCCTCGCCGTCGCCAACCACGCAGGCCACGACCAAGTCTGGATTGTCGAAAGCGGCGCCGTAGGCATGCATGAGCGAATAGCCCAGTTCGCCTCCTTCATTGATCGAGCCTGGCACCTCGGCGGCGACATGGCTGGGAATGCCGCCCGGCCATGAGAACTGGGTCATCAGACGCTTGAGGCCGGCGGTATCCTGGGAGACTGCGGGATAGAGTTCGCTATAGGTCCCCTCAAGATAGGTGTTGGCGACCAATCCGGGGCCGCCATGCCCGGGGCCGGTGACATAGATCATATTGAGGTCCATCGCCTTGATCACCCGGTTCAGGTGGGCATAGACGAAATTGAGACCGGGCGTGGTTCCCCAATGTCCGAGAAGACGCGGCTTCACATGGGCAAGCACTAGCTTTTCGGTGAGTAGGGGATTGTCCCGCAGGTAGATCTGGCCGACCGAGAGGTAGTTCGCGGCCCGCCAATAGGCATGGATGCCTGCCAACTGGTCGGGTGAGAGTGGAGCCTTCATGGCATAGTATCCTTCTGCTGCAGCAGGGTGACGATGGCCGCGGCGATGACCGCTTCCTCGTTCGTAGCGATGATGCGAACCGGCACGCGAGACGTTGGACGTGATATGACCGGGGCGCCGGCTTGATTGAGGTCCCCATCCAGTTCGATGCCTAGGAAAGCCAGACCGTCACAGACTCGCTCACGGATCGCGGGGGAGTTCTCGCCAATACCGCCACTGAAAACGAGCGCGTCGAGGCCGCCCAGGGTCGCGGAAAAGGCGCCGATATTCTGTACGATGCGATAGCAGAATAAGCTGAGCGCATCGCGCGCTCGTGGGTCGCTCGCCTCCGCTGCCAGCAGATCACGGACGTCCGAGCTGGTCTCGGACAGGCCAAGCAAGCCCGATTGATGGTTGACCATGCGATCGAAGGTCGTGCCGTCCATGCCTTCTGCCTGTGCGAGGTAGCGCATCAGGCCCGGGTCGAGGTCGCCGCTTCGCGTACCCATCGGTATCCCGGAAGCCGGGGTAAACCCCATCGTCGTATCGACGCTTTGCCCGTTGTGGACCGCGGCGAGGCTGGCGCCGCTGCCGAGGTGGGCCAGGATCAACCGACCATTTGCCAGTTGCTCGCCAGCCAGGTTTTGCAGCTCCTTCAGAAGAAAGCTGTAGGACAGTCCGTGAAACCCGTACCTCTGGACGCCCTGATCGAAGAAGCGGCGCGGAAGTGGCAACAGCCGGGCGACCAATGGCATATCGCTGTGGAAGGCGGTATCGAAGCAAGCAACTTGCGGCAGGGCGGGAAACCGCTGCCGACACGAGCGCATCATCTCGATCTCCGCCGGCAGGTGCTCAGGTGCGTAGGCCGCGATGCGCTCAAGTTCAGTCAAAAGCGCATCATCGACCAGGCAGTGGCGGCGATAGCGGGCCCCGCCATGGACGATGCGGTGTCCGATCGCCGAAATTGCTGTAGCGTCGGTCTGACGTGCGATCCAGTTGAATAGAAACTCCAGCACCCCGGCCGGGCCCGCCAAGGCCAACGGCTCAGCGCCGTGACCATCGGCCTCAAAAATGGGGTCTGGGCCGCCTAGTCTGCTGAATTGACCGCCAAGGCGCCGAGTATTCCCCTCCGTTTCGAACAGAGCGAATTTCAGGCTTGACGAGCCCCTGTTGAGGCTGAGGGCGAAACGGCCGCTTGCGAGACTCTGCAAAGTATACCCTGCCTTGCTTTCGTTGAACCTGATCGGCGGTGTGGCGGCGCCCGTCGGCTTTTGCCCTCCGGCATCGTGTCATTGTCAGTTGCCCGGTCGATTGATCTGGCTCAATTGCCGGCTCGATGACGCCAAAATCTCCGTTCTTGCCGGCTCGTGTATCCGTCGCTCGGATTCCTTGGCAGCAGGTTAGCAAGGTCAGCAGTACCACCGGCCCCGGGCTCAGTGAGCGTGGCGCGCGAATTGAGCCAAATCAAGGATGGCAGCCCCCATTCTTGCTAGCGGTGATCCTGCGGAGGCGATCATGAACGTCACAATCTTGTTCGACAGCATTTTCGGTAACACCGCCAAGGTGGCCCATGCCGTGGCGGACGCCCTAGGACGCGACAATCAAGTAAGGCTTGCTACGATGCAGGACGCTGGAGAGACCGATCTGTCCAGCACAGATCTGCTGATCATCGGCTCGCCCACCCGTGGCTTCCGGCCCACGCCACAAATTCAGGAGTATCTCGCCGGGTTGGACGGGTTTCCGAACGGCATGGTGGCGGCTGTCTTCGACACCAGGCTAGATCTTGAAACAGTCCAGCCTGAGCCCCTCAGGTGGGTGATTGACGTGGGAGGGTACGCAAACCACCACATGGCGGCTGCGCTACGTGGCCACGGTATCGAACTACGAGGCGCTCCGGGTGCCTTCCTGGTGACAGGCAACGAAGGCCCGCTCAAGGCGGGCGAGATTGAGCGCGCTCGCGAATGGGCTCGCACGTTGATTGGGTGATCCGCCGTTTGATCCGGCGAATACTCGGTGTTTTGAGACATGTATCTTTAGGAGACCGTAATGAAAGCCAAGGACGTCATGTCGCAACATGTCGTAACGCTGAGCCCGGGCAACAGCATCGCCCATGCGGCGCAAATCATGCTCGACAACACCGTCAGCGGCCTGCCTGTTATCGACGATGACGGAACGATGGTCGGTATTGTGACTGAAGGGGACCTCATCGATCGCATGGAACTCGGCCATGGCCCCGCGCCGGAGCTGTCAACGCAGCAGGCCCGCGATGACTTCATCAAGTCGCACAGTTGGCGCGTCCAGGATGTGATGTCCCGACCCGTCGTCACGGTGAACGAGGAGACCACGATCGAGGAGATCGCGTCGCTCTTCAGCAGCCGCAAGATAAAGCGAGTGCCCGTCATCCGCGAGGGGCACCTGGTTGGCGTCGTCAGCAGGGCCGATTTGATTGGGATTATCGCTCGCTCAAAACCATCTCTCATAGCTTGGGGCAACGAAGCGCTTTGCCTCAGCATCGCGGCCCGCCTACGCGAAATGTTGCACCCGTCCATATGCCCCACGGTGACGGTGATTGAAGGAACCATTCAGCTGAGAGGGACAATCCGCGATGAAAATGAACGCCGAGTGATCCGGGTCATCGTCGACGGAGTCCCGGGTGCAGGCCGAGTTCTGGATCAAATGCAGCTTGGCAAGCCAGAAGACCCCAGATGAGCTTCATTCGCACGGAGATATGGCCCGGCCGCCAGACGGCGGCGAACGGGGGTCTCGATAATATCCGATCTGACTCCGGCAGAGGCGCCGCTGCGCATCGCCAATGGCCGTCATGGCAGGGTCGATGGTCGAGAATATAAGGCCCGGCAGTGTCAGGCCGAGGAAATCGTGCTCATTCATCGCAAGGTAGCTTGCCTCTGCCGTTCAGTCAGTCGCCTGACGGAGCCTCGCCGCCGTCGGGGGCGGTTTCATTTTCCACTGGCGGCGTTTCCCGCACGATCACGATCCTGACCTTGGCGACCAGACCCGCTATGGCGCCGATGACTGCCAGCCAGGGTGCGGCGATGGCCGCTACGCTGCCAACGATGGCGCCGGCGGTCAACGGCACGGTGAGGTAAACGTCGCCCTTTTCAGACCGTATCTGCAGTTGTCGCACATTGCCTTCGGCGACCAGGCGCGTGACTTGCTCGACGAGCTGGTGGCCAGTCACCTCGATCTCCTCGGTGAAAGTTTTCCACGCCGTCTTGGGGTCTTCGGTCATGATCAGTCTCCTATTTACTCAGCCCAGTATCGCACTGCCGTAAGGCTGGCATTGACCTGGCTCAATTTGGCCGATCACACTGGGAACTTGGAACCTCGCCAGTCGGCGACACCTTGCAAGCGATGGCAGTCGGCCAGGAAGCTGATCTGCTGGTCATGGGCGCTTATGGCAGAAACCGGCTGCAGGAATTCATCCCGGGCGGCGCGACCCACACTGTCCTGCACGCGCCGCGTCTACCCATCTTCCTGTCCCATTAGCCTTGCCGCCGGGCCGCATCCGCCGCTGCGCATTCCAATTGCGCCAGATCAAATCGGCCGCGGCGAACTGGCGTAAGTTGGGTCGGCTAAAGCTGTGTTCAAGGAGCCTGCACGTGCATCATTTTTGCGTCTGGATCGATCACTACGAAGCCAAGGTCTTCGGCATTACCACCCATGACGCCGACAAACAGGCAATCGTGGACGGGGGGCCAAAGCATCATATTCACCGCAAAGCCGATCACGTCGGGATTGGCACCGAGCCGATGAGCCCGGACTTCCTCAATGACGTGGCAGAGGCACTTGGGCCGGCCAAGGCCGTCATGATCGTCGGCCCTGGCAGGGCGAGGACCGAACTGGCCGGCTACCTGAATGACAGATTTCCGGCCATCGCCAAGCGGATCTGGGCCATCGAACCGATGGATCATCCCAGCGATGCTGAACTGGTCGCGGTGGCCCGGAAGTATTTCCACGCCGCAGCGCGCATGCACCAATAGGGTGAGGCAAGGAACGCAATGGCGATCAACCGGGAATGGCATGCCATCAACAAGATGCCACGAAACGCGACGCTCGATGAACGCGTAATCTGGCATATCAAACACGCCTCCAACTGTGATTGCCGGGAGATGCCGCCGAGCATCAAGCGAGAACTGCTGGCCCGCGGCCTCAGCGTTCCCGCTCCACGCAGTCTGAAGTAGTTTGAGGAGCTGTCTGCGCCCGTGGGACAGCTCTCCAGAGCAACCAGGGGATGACATACCTCGCCTGCCGCCCGATGCGCTGGTTGTCATCCCTCTGCTTGGCTTAGCGGCCGGTGCCGCACACTCGCGTTTGCATCAGCCTCATCGATTACCCTGAGCGAGGAATCTGCCGCGCGGGCGTTTCGGAACCTTGAGCATTACAAGAAGCGCCTGGTGCTGCGCCCACAGGAGATCGGCAATCATCCCGAGGTCATCCGGCGGCTGGACATTATTGCCATCAACACCGCGCTTGAGTTCGACATCTACGGCAACGTCAATTCGACCCATGTCAACGGGACCCACATGATGAACGGCATCGGCGGTTCCGTCGACTTCGCCCGCAATGCCGCTCTCTCGGTCTTCGTGGCGCGATCACTGGCCAAGGACGGCGCGGTGTCTTCGGTGGTGCCGATGGTCTCCCATGTCGACCATACCGAACATGATGTCGATATCCTGGTCACCGAGATCGGATTGGCCGACCTGAGGGGGCTGGCCCCGCGCGAGCGGGCCGCGTCGATCATCACCAATTGCGTGCATCCGCAATATCGCGCTCAGCTGACCGACTATTTCGAGCGGGCAGGCCAAGGGCGGACACACGCCGCATTTGCTCGAAGAAGCCTGTCATGGCGTGTCAGGGCAAGAGACACCGGTTCTATGCTGGCTGAACTCGCCGATTGCGTCCTAATCCGCGGGCGTCATGCCTTCCGGACAATTCGGCCCTGCAGCACAACGGCTCGGGCCAACGTGTTGGAGATCGTGCCGTACTTCCTGATGTTTGTGTGCAGCAGTTCGAGCCGACGGTCACTCTCGCCGGTGTCGACCGTCAGCAGGTAGTCGATGGAGGTAATTTGGGGCGGAGCATCCTGGCGGCACGCATGCAACTGCACACTCATCCCGCGCAGGTCGAAGTTGAGCATCGGGCAGGCCCGCTCCGCGCCCTTGATCATACAGGCCGCCAAGGCTGCCAGCAGCATTTCGGTGGGGTTGAAGGCGTCAGCACGGCCTGCCAGTGAGGTGTCGAGCGGAACGCTGGCCTGCCGCACCAGTGCGATGCTGCCGCTGGCATCCTCCCGATGTGCGTCGATCGAGTATTCGAGCATTTCTTCTGCCTTGCTGGAGTGCGCGGTAGTCCGATCAGTCCGGCTGCACGGAAACGATACGGAAGACATGCATCTTGCCGTCATCCTCGCGGATCGAGATGTATTCGCCGGCCACAAACCGTTCCTCGGAAAGCCGGAAGCCCACTTCGTCGTCCCGGCTGCTCGCATCGGAATAGTCGAACATCCAACGCCCCCCGGGGCCACGCAGAATACGGCCGTGCGCCGGCTCTTCACCCGGTCGTTTGCGCACCACCCGGCACCAGTCAGGCATGGCCTTGTGGGCCGACGCATCGATGTGCCAGTCGTCCATCAGCGGCAGGTAGATTCGGTAGCTATGATCGCGATCACCTTCCGGGTGTCCTGGCTCGCGCGCCAGCTCGAGTTCGATGCGATAGAGGGTTGCCTTGGTCATGGTGGCTTCTTTCCAACTATTGGGCCGTATAGCCGCCATCCACCAGATGGTAGCTGCCGGTCACGAAGGATGCTTCTTCGGACAGCAGGAACGCCGTCAGCGCCGCCGCCTCGGCGGCCGTCCCAAGTCTGCCGACGGGATCAGGTCAGCACCGGCGCCAGATGCGCGCCGATGAAGTAGGGCCAAACGAACAGGCCCAGCACGCCCATCCAGAAATCGAGGTGCAGGTAGCCAATGCTGAACAGCCAGCCGGCAAGCCAGAATGCGCCAAGCGAGGTGTGCTGCGTGATCTTGATCCGTTCCATCATCACTCTCTCCGATCGTGCGAGCGCGTGCGTCTCGTGTCCTCTTCAAAGCACGACCGCGACGTGAGCTTCTTGATTTGGCGCAAATGGCAGGGTGCATTTTGTGCGTGGGACACCGCACCGAATTGATCCCGATCAAACGCAGCCGCCCCGGGGACGCCTAAGATGGCCAGACGAAACGGGGAGTCAGATTATGGAAATCCGCAATATTGCCGTCGTGCTCAACATCGATTCAGTCGATGCAGATTTGGTGGCGCTGGCATCCAGCCTGGCCCGCCACCACCACGCCACGCTGACGGGCATCGCTGCGGTCGAGCCGCCAATCGTGCTTGCGACCATCGATGGGGGCGACGCCGCGGGCGGCCTATACGCGGAGCAGTGCTCGCAAATCGAAGCCGCGCTCGCTGCTGCCGAGCAAGACTTTGCGGCCCTAGTCCCGTCAGGGGTGAGGCACCACTGGGTCGGCGCCGTGCAGCGCCCCGACCTGACGGTCATCGGCATGGCCCGCCGGGTCGATCTGATTATTGTGGGCTCCCGGGACAGGGCGATCGGCGTAGATATCGGCGCGGTGCTGCTTGGGTCTGGTCGGCCGATCCTAGTTGCCGCTGCCGGCCAGCGCACGCTCAAGGCCAGCAAGATCGTCGTGGCCTGGAAAGACACCAAGGAGGCCCGTCGAGCTGTCGTTGATGCGCTGCCCTTTCTCAAGGCCGCCGGAGACGTGAGCGTTGTGGTGGTCAACGAAGGCAATCTGGCAACGGAACGCGCCAGCATGCTCGATGTCGTCGCATGGCTCCAATCTCATGACGTGAAAGCGCACGGAGATGTGCTCCCAAATGTCGATGGAGCGGTCAACACGATTGTCCACGCCGCAGCGGAGGCAGGAGCCGAACTCGTGATCAGCGGCGCCTATGGTCACAGCAGGCTCCGCGAATGGATGCTTGGCGGCATGACTCACGATCTGCTGGAGGTGCCCGGCATCTCCCGCCTGCTCTCGAACTGAAGTGTCGAGACCAAGGGCCAGTGGATTTCGGTCAATACTGAGTTCCAGGACCGCTTCGAGATAGTGTGACAGCCGCGTTGGATGGAGCGTCCTTAGCGTGGCCTATCAGGACGCGGGCAGCCTGACATTTGGGCAGGACGTTTTCTCCAGGACTAGGTCCACGACTTCGCTGTTGGACGAAGCGCATCCTTTCGGGAGACCGTGCATGGCCGCAAGACGATTTGATCCGAAGAAATCGAGGTGGTGCCAGGCGTGGACCTGGCCGTGCTGCAGTTCCTGCATCAACCTGCCTTCCCACTCGAGGTCGTATCGCCGCCTCAACCAGCTATTGCGAAGCTCCTAAGCCGCCCGATTTCCCCTCAGGTTCGGTCACTCAACAGCTTATTCGAGAATGCGTGATGACGGCGCCCAACCCGCGCCGGGCAGGACTGCTGCCAGACGAAGCGACCGACGACGGAAATTTTGATTTCGACATAACCGATCCGCCTTCGTCAAAACCCGGAAAATGAAGGTCCCAGCGGAGACCGGAAGACGAATTCAGGAAAATCCGTCTTCGTCGCAACATCAAGCATGCGAAGCAAAATTGATGGCGATCCCGGAGGGACTTGAACCCCCGACCAACAGCTTAGAAGGCTGCTGCTCTATCCAGCTGAGCTACGGGATCAGCGATGGTTTGGGTTGTTTAGCTGATTTCGGGGAAAATTGAATGCCAGATTTTGGTATTCCTCCATGCGGTCAGCGGAGAGGCAGGCGGGCCGTGCTGCCGCGCAGGATCATTTCGGAATTGAGCACGATATGGACTGGGCCGCGGGGCAGGCCGGTGCCTTCAAGGATGTCGATCAGGGCCTCTGCCGCCAGCCGGCCCAGCGCTTCCCGGGGCTGGCGGATGGTGGTCAGTGGCGGCAGGAAATGTGGTGCGAACGGCAGATCGTCGAAGCCGACAATCGAAATGTCTCGCGGGCACTCCATGCCGTATTGCCGCAGACCTGAGAGGAAACCGATGGCGCTTTCATCGTTGGCGGCGAAGATCGCAGTGGGGCGATTTTGCAATTCCATGAAGTGGGTCGCGATGTCGTAGCCGGTTTCCATGCGGAAATCGCCGGGTAGCAGCCATTCCGGTGCGATATCGAGCCGGGCGGCGTGCATGGCGCTGGTGTAGCCCTGCAGACGCTCGCCGGTCAGCACGTTGCCAATGGGACCCAGAATGTGGCCGATTCTGGTGTGGCCCAGCTCGATCAGATGACGCGTAGCCTGGGCTGCCGCTGCAGCATTGTCGGTCTTGACCGTATGAAAGAAATCGCCGGGGATTTCTTCGCAGGCGACGACCAATGGCACCGAAATCGGCTCACTGGTCAGCAAGCGCAATTGCTCAATGTCGAGCGAGCCGTCGAGCAGCAGCAGGCCATCGGCGCGGTTGGAGAGGAAATATTCCTGCAAGCGGCGCGCCGGATTGGGGCCGGAAAACCGGTTTGTCACCAGCACGCCATAACCCCGCACCGCCGACTCACGTTCTATCGCATCAAGAATCAGCGAGAAAAATGAATTGCGGATATCGGGCAGGGCGACAAGAATTGTGCGTGCCGTCCGCTGTCGAAGCGAACGGGCAGATTGGTTCAAGGTATAGCCGGTAGCCCGAACCGCTTCAGAAACGCGCGCACGGGTGCCCTCGCTCACCTTCTCAGGGTTCGAAATGGCCCGGCTCACAGTTGCCGTCGAGACGCTTGCAAAACGCGCAACGTCTTGAATCGTCGGTGGTTTTTTGGTCAAACTCATGCCTGGCAGCGCCCCCTCTGGCTGTCAGTTATGCATTCTGTCTAAATCGATCTTGACAGGCGCGCAAGAAGTGTCTGATGCTAATGAAATCGATTGCACAGGTTTTGAATAGAGCTATGCAATCGATTACACGCCGCCAGTTCCCGATATCCCGAAAGAGGATGCCGGAGCGGCTGGCCGCATTCGCAGGAGCGCATCGCTCCAAGTGATGTTGGGAGGAGACATTATGAATAAGCTTATTACGGCAGCAGCCATTCTGGCTGCGGCTATGGGTAGCACGTCTGTGGCTCGCGCCGCTGACGTTGAAGTTATCCACTGGTGGACGTCCGGCGGCGAACAGGCTGCAGTTTCCGTGTTCGCACGTGAATTCGACGCACTGGGCGGCGACAAGTGGGTTGATACCGCCATTGCTGGCGGCGAAAACGCCCGTGCAGCAACGCTTCAGCGCATTCTCGGTGGCGATCCCCCGGGTGCGGCGCAGTTCAACCCTGGTCGTCAGTATGAAGAACTGATCTCCGGTGGTCAGCTGCTCGACCTGACCGATCTGGCAACCAAGGAAAACTGGGCAACTGTCATCCGCCCGGCTTCGATCTCGGCTGCTTGCCTGGTTGATGGTCACTGGTGGTGCGTTCCGGTCAATATCCATTCGTGGAACTGGGCCTGGGCTTCTATCCCAGCGTTCAAAAAGGCCGGCGTAGAACTGCCAACCAGCTTCGACGACTTCCTTGCCAAGGCACCGAAGCTCAAGGAAGCCGGCATCATTCCATTCGCGATCGGCGGCGAAAGCTGGCAGATCAACGGCGCGTTCGGCGTGATCCAGACTGCAATGCTCGGCCTCGACAAGCGCCAGGCGCTGCTCAAGGACAAGGATATGTCGATCGCTGAAGGTCCGGATATGACCAAGGTGTTCGAAGAATTCCGCGCTTTCAAGCAGTTCAGCGATGATGGTTCGGCCAACCGTAACTGGAACGACACCACCAACCTGATCGTCACCGATCAGGCCGGCATCCAGATCATGGGTGACTGGGCTCGCGGTGAATTCGGCGTTGCTGGCAAGAAGCCAGGCGTTGACTATGCTTGCCTGGCTCTGCCAGTCGATCACCCGACCGTAAGCACCGGCGGCGACATCTTCCTGTTCCCCAAGAACAAGGACGCCGCTGTTGAAGCTGCTCAGCTCAAGCTTGCTTCGATGATGATCAGCCCGCGCGTGCAGGCTCTGTTCAACAATGCCAAGGGCTCGATGCCTGTCCGTGACGACGTCGATATGTCGCTCGCTGACGATTGCATGAAGAAGGGCCTTGAGATCATCAAGGACCCGAAGAACATTGCTGAAGACGCAGGCCGTTGGCTGTCGAACGATACCACCGGTCAGATGAACGACTTGATTGCTCAGTTCTGGTCGGACGACACGATGACCGTTGCTGACGCTCAGGCCAAGTATGTCGATATCCTGAAGGCTGCTGATTAATAGAAGCTGAAACAGGCCGGGTAGCGCAGGATTGCGCTGCCCGGCGCTTTGTTCGTGGCGGGGGCAGTCCCGTCGTTATTCAGGAGGAAGCCGTGGCTCAGGTCGCGCCTGTCGAGGACAATCTCGGCACCAGATCCGGCACTGCGGCAAAGGCCATCGGCCCCGCGCGCACACGCCGCAAGTTCAACTATCAATCCGTTATCGGTACGACCCCAATGATCCTGGCTGCGGTCGGGGTGTTCGTGATCTGCATTATCTTTTCGATCATCTGGTCGTTTACCAATTCCAAGCTGTTCCCGAATTTCAACTTCATCGGCATGGCGCAGTATCAGCGCCTGTGGTCGACCGACCGGTGGCTGATATCGGTCAATAACATCTGGTTTTTCGGCATTATGTCGATGATCTTCAACATGGGCTTTGGCTATCTGCTGGCCGTGTTCATGGATCAGCGTATCCGCCAGGAAGATCTGTTTCGCTCGATTATCCTTTATCCATTCGCCATGTCGCTCGTCGTGACCGGTCTGGTCTGGCAGTGGATGATGGACCCCAATCTGGGCATCCAGGCCGCCGTCCGCCAGTGGGGCTGGACCAGCTTCCAGTTTGCGCCGCTGGTGAAGAACGAGACGGCGATTTACGGCATTCTGATCGGTGGCATCTGGAATGGCGTCGGCGTGACCATGGCAATCATGCTTGCCGGCCTGCGTGGCGTTGATGGCGAAATCTGGAAAGCCGCCAAGATCGACGGCATTCCGACTTGGCGTACCTATCTGTTCATCGTGCTGCCGATGATGCGCGGCGCAATTGCGACCGCATTCATCCTGCAATGCACTGGCGTGGTTCGCGTGTTCGATATCGTGGTGGCAATGACCCAGGGTGGTCCCGGCATTTCAACGCAAATGCCCGCCATCTACGTCATCCAGCACATCACCGATCGCGTGAATGTGGGGCAGGGCATGGCGGCAGCAACGATGATGCTGATGCCGGTGATGATCCTGATCGCTCTTCAATACTTCCTGCAGTGGCGCGCAGCGCGTAAGCGGAGCAAGGCAATATGAGTACCGAAACTATGTCTGGCTCCACCGCTCTCGTCGGGCCCCAGGGCGCCAAGCCACGCCGCATCACGCCTGCTCGTATTGGCGTTTATGGCTTTCTGATCATTGCCGCGTTGTTTTTCCTGCTGCCGTTGTGGGTGATGATCGTCACCTCGCTGAAGACGCTTCCGGAAATCCGCGAAGGCCACCTGTTCAACTGGCCCGCGATCCTGACCTTCGATCCCTGGATCAAGGCATGGGACACCGCCTGTACCGGTCGTGACTGTAATGGCCTGAAGCCGGGCTTCTGGAACTCGGTGAAGATCACCGCGCTTTCCGTGCCGGTCTCGATCATGATCGCCATGATCAACGGCTATGCCCTGAGCTTCTGGAAGTACAAGGGTTCCGAATTCCTGTTCGGCGTACTGGTGTTCGGCGCTTTCGTGCCGTACCAGGTGGTGATCTATCCGCTGATCATCGGGCTGTCCAAGGTTGGCCTGTTTGCAACACTGCCGGGCATTGTGGTCGTCCATACCATCTTTGGCATGCCGATCCTGACCCTGCTGTTCCGTAACTTCTTTGCGTCGCTGCCGGTGGAGCTGTTCAAGGCCGCACGCGTCGATGGCGCTGGATTCTGGGGCATCTTCTTCCGCATCATGATGCCGATGTCAGTGCCGATTGCCATCGTGGCAGTCATCCTGCAGGTGACTGGTATCTGGAATGACTTCCTGTTCGGCACCGTGTTTGCCGGCCGCGAAAACATGCCGATGACGGTTCAGCTCAACAATATCGTCACCACCACGACGGGTGTGCGCGAATACAACGTCAACATGGCCGCGACCATCCTGACGGCGCTCGTTCCGCTCGTCGTCTATTTCATCTCGGGTAAATGGTTCGTACGCGGCATCGCTGCCGGTGCGGTGAAGGGGTAATCAGCGATGCAATCAAGCGTTTCAATCAAGAATCTCAGCCTGAATTTCGGCACTGTCAAAGTGCTGGAGTCGCTGGACCTGGAAGTTGCACAGGGCGAATTCATCGTGCTGCTTGGCCCGTCGGGTTGTGGCAAGTCGACCCTGCTGAACTGCATCGCCGGCCTGCTGGATGTGTCCGAAGGGCAGATCTTTATCGGCGGCAAGAACGTCACGTGGGAAGAGCCCAAGGATCGTGGCATCGGCATGGTGTTCCAGTCCTATGCGCTCTATCCGCAGATGACCGTGGAACGGAACCTGTCGTTTGGTCTGCGGGTGTCTCGCATGCCCAAGGCGGAAATCGAAAGCCGCGTGGCGCGTGCTGCCGAAATCCTGCAGATTCAGCCACTGCTGCAGCGCAAGCCGGTTGAACTGTCGGGCGGCCAGCGCCAGCGCGTGGCCATCGGCCGCGCCCTCGTGCGTGACGTGGACGTGTTCCTGTTTGACGAACCACTGTCGAACCTGGATGCCAAGCTGCGCGCCGATCTGCGTGTTGAAATCAAGCGGCTGCATCAGCGCCTGAAGAACACCATGATCTACGTGACCCACGACCAGATCGAGGCGCTGACGCTCGCCAATCGGATCGCCATCATGAAAAATGGCACGATCCAGCAGTTGGCAACGCCGCACGACATCTACAACAAGCCAGTCAATCTTTATGTCGCTGGTTTTATCGGTTCGCCTTCGATGAACTTCATCAAGGGCACGCTGACCGGCGGTGCGGAGCCGGTCTTTGTTGCCGATGATGGCACCAAGATCAGCGCCAAGACCTACCAGTTCGAAGTGGCGCCTGCGGCTGGTCCGATCAAGGCGGTTCTTGGCGTTCGTCCCGAGCACATCGTCATTGGCGACGCCGTCAAGGCGATGCCGTTCTCGGCCGAGGTCGAGATCGAAATCGTTGAACCGATGGGTTCGGATACGCTGGCCTGGACCAAGATTGCCGGTACGCCGGTGACCTTCCGGTGCGACAGCGACGTTATCCTCAAGGTTGGCCAGAAGCTGGTGGTCGGTTTCGACATGGCTCGCGGGTCGCTGTTCGACGCTGAAAGCACCAATCGTCTCTAGCGTCTGAATGCAATTCTGCCGGCGCGAGGTGCGCCGGCAGCGTTTATGCCCAGCAAGCGGCGGGCGATATTACTTTTCAAGCAACTGACCTGTCGAACCGGCGCGAACCCGTACGACCGATCGGCTATTCGTTCCGGCGTCGCGTCCGACACCAAGAACATCATGAGGCCAATCATGACCGAACTGTCATTCCAGCTTTACAGCGCCCGTAATTTCCCGCCGACTGCCGATGTCCTCGCCAAGCTCAAGGCGCTTGGTTATGGCCAGGTAGAAGGTTATGGCGGGCTCTATGCCGATGCTGCCAATCTCGCTGTGGCGCTCAAGGCCAATGGCCTGACCATGCCCACCGGCCATTTCGGCCTCGATATGCTCAAGGACGTTTCCACCACGCTCAAGACGGTCGAAACGCTCGGCATCAAGACAGTGTTCTGCCCCGCCATCGGCGCCGACGAACGCAAACAGCCGGAAGCTGGCTGGGTCAAGCTGGCCGAAACGCTGGCGCAACTAGCCGAGACGTACAAAAAGGCCGGCGTCGGCTTTGGCTGGCACAATCATCACTTTGAGTTCTGGCCGACCGAAACCGGGTCGCTGCCGATGAATATCCTGCTCGATACGGCCAAGGATATTCAGTGGGAAGCCGACGTCGCCTGGATCGTGCGCGGTGAGCAGGACCCGCAAAAGTGGTTCGATGCCTATGGCCAGCGGATTACCGCAGTCCATGTAAAAGACATCGCACCGGCCGGTGAGAATACCAACGAAGACGGCTGGGCCGATGTGGGGCAGGGCACGATGGGCTGGACCAGCCTGATCCAGACTATCCGCTCCAAAACCCGCGCCCAGTATTTCGTCGCCGAACACGACAATCCCTCGGACCTAAACCGCTTTGCGACGCGCACCATGGATGCGTGGAAGAGCTGGAAATAAGTCACGACTTTCGCCGACAACGGCAGATAACTCAGGAATAAACTTATGGATATGTCATTCCAGCTGTATAGCGGCCGCAATACGCCGATCGCCGAAGTGCTAAAAATCGCCGCTGCTGCCGGCTACAAGTATGTCGAAGGCTATGGCGGGCTCGATGCGTCGACCAAGTCCGGCCTTGGTGGTCTTTATGGTGATCTCGAAACGCTGAAGGCCCAGCTCGATGCCAATGGGCTGTCGATGCCGAGCGCCCATATTGGCCTGGATTTGGTTGAATCGCCGGATCAGGCCATCAAGCTGGCCAACGCATTGGGGATCAAGGTGCTGATCTGCCCATGGCTGCATCCCGACATGCGCCCGACCGACGCCGCTGGTTGGACGGCTTTTGGCAAGCGCCTTGCGAAGGCCGCCGAACCACTGGTCGCTGCCGGCCTGACCTTTGGCTACCACAACCACGATTTCGAGTTCACCAAGCTGCCGGATGGCCGTTTCCCGATGGACGTGCTGCTCGAAGCGGCGCCAAATATTTCTATCGAGGCTGACATTGCCTGGATCGTGCGTGGCAATGCCGATCCGTTCGCCTGGCTGGAGAAGTTCGGTCAGCGCATTGTTGCCGTCCACGTCAAGGATATCGCTCCCGCCGGCCAGAACCTGGATGAAGATGGCTGGGCTGACGTTGGGCATGGCAAGATGGCCTGGAAGGACCTGCTGGACCTGGTCAAGACCAAGACTACTGCCCGCTATTTCGTCGCCGAGCACGACAATCCGTCCGATCTCACCCGCTTTGCCACTCGGTCGATTGCGACCGTTAAATCCTTCGGAGTCTAACATGGCCAAAACTTATGGCGTCGGCATCATGGGTGCCGGCAACATTTCTGCCGCTTACCTGCGTCTTGCCCCGATGTTCAAGGGCCTCGAAGTGCGCGCGGTTGCCGATATTCTGCCGGCCGCTGCGCAGAAGCGCGCCGACGAGTTCGGCGTGCGGGCCCAGACCCCCGATGAGCTGCTGAAAAACAGCGAGCTGGATGTGATCGTCAACCTGACGATCCCGGCCCAGCACTATAATGTGTCGATGGACATCATCTCGGCCGGCAAGCATTCCTATTCGGAAAAGCCGTTCGTACTGTCGCTCGAAGAAGGCGAAAAGCTCAAGGGTGCTGCCGAAACCCGTGGTCTGCTCGTTGGCTCGGCCCCCGATACGTTCCTCGGCGGCGCGCACCAGCAGGCGCGCGATATCATCGATAGCGGCCAACTCGGCAAGATCATGAGCGGCACCACGCACGTGATGAGCCGTGGCATGGAAATGTGGCATCCGAACCCGGATTTCTTCTTCCAGGTTGGCGGCGGCCCGATCCTTGATCTGGGTCCATACTACATCACCGATCTGGTGCATCTGCTCGGGCCGGTCAAGCGCGTTTCGGCCTTTACCGGCATGGCCCGCAAGGAACGCGAAGTCACTGCCGAGGGCCCCAACAAGGGAACCTTCGTCAAGGTGGGAACGCCCACGACCATCCATGGCCTTCTCGAATTCCATAACGGCGCTATCATCACCATCGGCGCAAGCTGGGACGTGTCTGCCCATGGACACCACAATATCGAACTTTATGGCACCGGCGGCTCGATCTTCGTTCCCGATCCCAATTTCTTCGGTGGCGATCTGGTGACCACCGACGAAGCTGGCGCGCGTTCGCCGGTAACGCCGTGGAACCACCCGTTTGGTGTCGCCAACCAGGATCTGGATAAGCCGGTAAGCCGTGCCAATTATCGCACGGCGGGCCTGGCCGACATGATCGCCTCGATCGATGGTAGCTACAAGGCGCGCTGCGGCCTCGACGTGGCGCTGCACGTGGTCGATGTGATGACCTCGCTGCTGATCGCGGGCGAAACCGGCGAAGTGCGCACCTTGACCACGACCTGCGAACGTCCGCTGGCTCTCGGGCCAGATGCAGCGCGCGCGCTGCTGAAGTAGCGTGGGTTCTTGACACCACACCGGGCTGGGTCAAGAATGCTGTAAACGTTTACGGCGTTCACAGGCGGCGACATTCGCCGCCTGTATTCGTATGGGCTGACGTACGTAAGCCATTGATGGCAGGCGTCTCGCGGTCTACAAAATTACCACAAGGCCCGTTCCCGCTGCGGATAAACAGGGCCACTTTGGAGGAGAGCATTCATGCGCACCATTAAAGGGCCAGCGATCTTTTTGGCTCAGTTCGCCGGGGACAAGGCGCCCTTCGACAGCTTCGACAATATCTGCAAGTGGGCCGGCAGCCTTGGCTACAAGGGTGTGCAGATACCGACCTGGGTCGGTAGCCTGATCGATCTGGAAAAGGCTGCGACGTCCAAGACCTATTGCGACGAACTGGCCGGCACCGCCGCCAAGCATGGCGTGCAGATCACCGAGCTTTCAACTCATCTGCAGGGGCAGTTGGTTGCGGTTCACCCAGTCTATGACGTGATGATGGATGGTTTTGCGCCGGCCAAGGTGCATGGCAATCCCAAGGCCCGTCAGGAATGGGCGGTGCAGCAGTTGCATTGGGCCGCCAAGGCCTCCAAAAATCTCGGTCTCACCGAGCACGCGACCTTCTCGGGCGCGCTGGCGTGGCCATTCATGTACCCGTTTCCGCAGCGCCCGGCAGGCCTGGTTGAAGAAGCCTTTGACGAGTTGGCCCGCCGCTGGACGCCGATCCTGAATGCCATGGACGAGAACGGCGTCGATCTTTGCTACGAAATCCATCCGGGCGAAGACCTGCACGATGGCGACACCTATGAGATGTTCCTTGACCGCGTGAAGAACCATCCGCGCGCCAATCTGCTCTACGATCCCAGCCACTTCGTGCTGCAGCAACTCGACTATCTCGATTATATCGACATCTATCACGAGCGTATCCGCATGTTCCACGTCAAGGACGCGGAGTTCAATCCAACCGGCCGTCAGGGCGTCTATGGCGGCTACCAGAGCTGGATCAACCGGGCAGGGCGCTTCCGTTCGCTGGGCGATGGCCAAGTCGATTTCGCGTCGATCTTCTCGAAAATGGCGCAGTACGACTTCAAAGGCTGGGCCGTGCTCGAATGGGAATGCGCCATCAAGCATCCCGAAGATGGCGCGCGCGAGGGTGCTGAGTTCATCAAGAACCACATTATCCGTGTCACCGAACATGCGTTTGACGATTTTGCATCGTCCGGCACCGACACGGCTGCCAACCGCAAGATTCTTGGGCTGTAAGGAGCGATAAAATGGCTGAAAACGGCTCCAAGAAAATTCGTCTTGGCATGGTTGGTGGCGGCACCGGTGCATTTATCGGTTACGTCCACCGCGTCGCCTCGCGCATCGATGGCGATTATGATCTGGTTGCGGGCGCTCTGTCGTCCCGCCCGGATGTGGCCAGGGAATCTGGTCGGAATATCGGCTTGGCGGAAGACCGCATCTATACCGACTATGCCGAAATGGCCCGTGCCGAAGCAGCGCGTCCTGATGGCATCCAGGCGGTATCGATCGTGACGCCGAACCATATGCACTTTGGCCCGGCCAAAGCGTTTCTCGAAGCCGGCATTCATGTGATCTGCGACAAGCCGATCACCTCGACACTGGCTGATGCGCGGGCGCTGGCCGAGATCAAGCCGAAGAACGGCGCCAAGTTCCTGCTGACACACAATTACACCGGCTATCCGCTGATCCGGCAGGCGCGCGAGATGATCGAGTCCGGGCGTCTGGGCAAGATCCGTGTCATCCAGGCGGAGTATCCGCAGGATTGGCTGACCGAAGCGACCAGCGACGACAACAAGCAGGCATCGTGGCGGACCGATCCGGCCCGTTCGGGCGCTGGTGGGGCGATCGGCGATATCGGCACCCATGCCTATAACCTGCTGCGCTTCGTCACCGGGCTGACGACCGAAGCAGTTTCCGCCGATCTGACCAGCTTCGTGCCGGGTCGCCAGCTCGACGACAACGTGCATATCCTGCTGCGGTTCGAGGGCGGTGCCCGCGGCATGCTGTGGGCTAGCCAGGTTGCCGTCGGCAGTGAAAACGGGCTGCAACTGCGCATCTATGGCGAAAAGGGCGGGCTGGAATGGCGGCAGGACAATCCCAACTACATGTGGTTCACCGAATTCGGGAAGCCCAAGCAGTTGCTGACCCGTGGTGGCGCCATTTCCGGCAATGCGGCGTCGACCATGAATGTGCGCATCCCCTCGGGCCATCCGGAAGGGTATCTGGAAGCCTTCGCGACGCTTTACAGCCAGTTCGCCGAAGTCATTCGGGGCGGCGGTGCAGACTATGATGGGCTGCTGCCAACGCTACGGGACGGTATCGAAGGCATGGAATTCATCACCGCTTCGGTGAAATCCAGCCAGAACGACGGCAAATGGACCAAGTTCAGCGACGTCTGACGCTTGAGATCATGTGATGAACCGGGGCGCAGATGATCAGCATCTGCGCCCTTTTTGTTGGGAGAAGACAATGCCATCGACCCGTATTGAAACCGGCTCTGGCTGGATTGGCGACCGCCGCGCTGAAGTGCTTGAGGCTGTACAACGCGCGCTGGTGATCGGGATCAAAATCCCGGAGGATGATCGCGACATCCGGCTGACCGAGCATGATCCGGCAAATATGATCACATCGGCCAGCGCGAGCCCGCGCCGGACGATCATTGAGATTACCTTGTTCATCGGGCTCACCATCGAGGCCAAGCGGCGGCTCTATGCGGCGCTGGTCGAGCAGTTGGCGCCATTTGGACTGATCGCCAACGACATCAAGGTAACCCTGATCGAAGTGTCGCGGGAAAACTGGGGCCTGGGCGGGCTGCCCGCGAGCGAGATCGACGTTGGCTTCAAGATCGAGGTTTGACCTACAACGGCACGTACCGGTCGCGGCGATGGTTGATGGCGACAAACAGGTTCAGCACCAGGGCGCCAATCGCCGAATAGCCTATGGCGCCCGCGGTGAGGAAGGCAAAAGACGTGGCAAAGATCAGTACGTCGCCGGCGAGCAGGATCAATCCGGCGCGCCAGCCGAAACGGTCCTGCAAATAGAACGCCAGGATGGATATGCCACCCACGCTGGCGCCGTGGCGGAACACGGCCAGCATGCCATAGCCAATCAGAATCCCTGCCAGCACCACGCCGAATAGCGGGTTGAGGCGATCAAACGCCAACATCTGCGGTAACCAGGCAGTGACGAAGGACAGCGCAGCGACGACGATGATGGTCTTGATGGTGAACGCCCGGCCCATGCGCAGAACCGCGAGGCCGAAGAACGGCAGATTGCAGACGAAGTAGATCAGTCCGAAATTCCAGCCGGTGGCGTAGCGGATCAGCAGCGAGATACCGGCGATGCCGCCGACAAAAAATCCCAGATGCGCCAGAATGGAAATTCCCAGCGCCACGAGCAGCACGCCGCTGGCGATGCCCTGCGCGTCTTCGAGCGGACTATGCCGGGTCGCTGTGGCATTCCATCGTCCAACGCGCAATTGGTCTATTCCTGCCTAGGTTCACGCGACGACTATAGCGCCCTAATGCGCCGCTGGCAGTGATCTACTGCAAGCGTTTTACAGAGAAGCCGGCATCATCGAGCAGATCTACGACGCTGCCGTCACCAATCAGATGGCCGGTGCCAACGACGATCAAGTCCTGCTCATTGTCGGCCAGCAGTTTTTTGATGGTGCCGATCCAGCTTTTGTTGCGGTCATAGATCAGCCGTTGGGCGAGCGCGTCGTAACCGGCCAGATCCTTGAGAAACAGGGTGGCCAATTGTTCCGGATCGCCGTCCGCCCAGGCTTTGACCATTTCCTCGATTGACGACGCTATTTCGTCGACGCGGCCGGCCACGTCGATCAACTGTCCGATCTGCTCGGCCGCCGGTGCGTCGGCGAGAAAGCCGATCTGTTGCGAGCCGCTTTCGAAGTAGCGCTGACGATTCTTGGCGACTTCCTGCTCAAGCAAAAGATCGACCCCGCTGGCGGGATCGTAACCGCTCTGGGCGACAGCAGCGACCGTGATCGCGGACGAGGCCATCCAGGGCCTCATCGCTTCGACACTGGCCATTGGCATGCCCAGCTTGGCCGCCGCCTTGGTCAGAGTTTTGGTCTGCTTGGCATCAAGCGAATCGCTCAGCCGCTCGCCAATATCATTCATGCCGCGTTTGAAGGTTTCGCCAAGCAGCTCCATTTGAGCCTCGGGGGTAATGTCCGTTTCAAAATAAACCGCGTCGGCCGATTGCAGAATCTTATCAAATGTTTCCGAGCGCCACTTAATGCCATCTGGGAGCAGGTGGACCGAGCCGAACAGCCAGATGCTGCTATCGTTGTCGCTGACCTGCCATAACGCCGGAGCCGCGTGAGCGGTGGCCGGGAACGTGCAAAACAGGGCCAGAGCGAGGGACAGTTTGCGGATGCGGTTCATTTGGCAGCTCCTTGATGGCGGAACAGTGCCAGACGCAAGCTTTCCGCCTAATAAAAAACGCCGCAAAGATTGCGGCGTTTTGAGCGGTCTCGAATGCAGGCTCAGTGGGTCCAGGGCGTCTTGCGATCAGACTTGAAATTGTCCGGATAGCTGACGCGCTTGGGCGTCGCGTCGTGCGCGGGCTGCACCGAATAGGGAATGCCGTTCTTTTGCGCGTAGGCCTCGGCCAGTTCCTGGGTATCGAACGACAGGCGAACCTGCTGATTCATGTCGCCGGAGGAGGTGTATCCCATCAGCGGTTCGATCTCGCGCGCCTGGGCAATATCGTGGACCAGAACCCATTGATTGGATTTGCCCTTGCCTGATTGCATGGCGTTGCGGGCGGGGCGGTAGATACGTGCAGACATGCGCGTTCCTCAACAAACTAACGCTATGGCTCGACCCTAGAAGATCGGGTTCGCTTGCCGCCGTCAATGCGAGAACCACCTAGGTTCTCGGCTTTGCATCGTTGGGGACGATGCTAACGCGATGGTCGGAGTACAAAGATTCGAACTTTGGACCCCTGGTTCCCAAAACCAGTGCTCTACCAGGCTGAGCTACACTCCGGTCATCGCGCCCTCCCGATACAGGGTTCGTTTGCAAAGGGCAAGGGTCGCGCGCAGCTATTGACGAGGACAGGCGATAAACCCAAAAGGAAGGCATGTTTGATCTCACCTCGCCATGGCCGTTGGGCCTCAATCGCGGCAACTGGCCGCGCTATGCTGTCGGCTTTGGCATGCTGCTGGCAATTGTTACGGGATTGGACGCCTGGGCGTCGCAGGGCGCGATCCACTGGCCCGATGCCTTGCGCTGGCCTTTCCAGGTGATCACCGACTATGGGCTGTCGGATTGGGTGTTATATCCAAGCCTGCTGGTGTTTGGGCTGTCGCGCTTTGCCATGCTGGTATTTCAGCGCTGGGCCCGTATTGCGGCTCTGGAAGTGTCGCAGATTGCGGCGTTCATTTTTATCGGCGTCGGATTGCCGGGACTGCTGTCAAACCTGCTCAAGCGAATCATTGGCCGGGGGCGTCCCGAGGTTTTTGGGAGCGAAGGTGCTTTCAGTTTTCAGCAGTTTGCCAATGACTGGACGCATCAGAGTTTTCCGTCCGGGCATGCGACCACCGCCATCGCGCTGGCTTTTATCTGCGGGTTTTTATGGCCACGCTCGTTCAAGCCGCTCGTGCTGATTGGCCTCGTTGTGGCTATTTCGCGCGTGCCGGTGGGAATGCATTATCCCACCGACGTGTTGGGCGGCGCGGTGATGGGCGCGCTGGGTGCCTATGGCGTGCGCCTGTTCTTTGCCAGCAAAGGCTGGTTGTTCAGCAAGCAGCCTGACGGCACGATCACGCGGCGGCCAGACAGCCTGCTGCGCCGGTTTTACACGCGCGCCCGCCGATAGCGCTCCAGTGCCGCGGACAAATCGGCCTTGAGGTCGTCCACACCTTCGAAGCCGATATGCAATCTGAACAGATTGTGGCTCTGCGGCCATGGATTGACCGTGCGGCGGATGATGCTGGGAAGGCACAGGCTTTCATAGCCTCCCCAGGAGTAGCCCATGCTGAACAGTTGCATGTGGTCCACAAACGCTGCGACCGCAGAGCGCGGCGCGTCGCGCAGCACCACGCCGAACAGGCTGCCGGAGCCGGTAAAGTCGCGCTTCCACAGGGCGTGATCCGGATGGCTGGGGAGAGCCGGATGCAGCACCGCTTCAACCTCGGGCTGTGATTCCAGCCAGCGCGCGATGTCCAGCGCCCGATTCTGGTGTTCATTCATGCGGATGGACAGAGTTCGCAACCCACGTGCCACCAGATAGGCGTCGTCACCGGAGGTAAAAAAGCCGAGCGCCGCGCGGGTTGCCTCCACCGACTTCCACGCCGCTTCCGTGGTCGAGATCGTGCCGGCAAAGGCGTCGGAATGGCCGACAAACATCTTGGTGCCGGCATGAATGACGATATCGGCACCCAGCTTCAAAGGCTGGTAATAGAGCGGGCTGGCCCAACTGTTGTCGACAATCAGTGTGATTCCTGCGGCCTTTGTGGCCGCCGCAATCGCGGGAACGTCCTGAACCTCAAATGTCAGCGAGCCTGGGCTTTCCGCCAGCACGGCCCTGGTGTGGGGACCGATCAGGTCGGCAATGCCGGCCCCGATGCGGGGATCGTAATAGCGCACGCCGACGCCCATTCGGGCCAGGAACCCATCGGAAAATTTGCGACCGGGTTCATAGGCGCTGTCGGTGACCAGAATGTCGTCGCCGGCGCTCACGCAGCTCAGCAGCGCAATGGTAATGGCCGCCAGGCCCGATGGGACGAGTTTGGTGCGGTAGGCGCCCTCGAGCGCTGTGACGACGGCCTCAACGCCTTCTGTGGTGGGGTTGCCGGCGCGGCCATAAAGATAATGCTGTTGCTGGGCGTCGAGGTCTGCCAGAGTTTTGAACAGCACGGTCGAGCCGCGGTAGACGGGCGTGTTGACGAAGCCGAACTGGTTGTCAGGCTCGCGCCCCAGGTGGGTGAGTAAAGTTTCCACCGACGGGCCGGATGTGCCCGGGTAGCGTATTTCAGTCATCTTCCATACCTGCACAAAATGAAATCACTTCAGGATTTCGACTAAAAAAGAGACAGTTTCCCTGTCCCAACTTGGCGATTGGCCTTGACGCATCAAGCATAAGCGGCTTCGATGCTAGCAGCATCACTACCGTCACAAAAGACGGCGGGTGCCGCCGGGGCAGGTGGCAGGCAGAAGCCGCTATCGGCACCGGGCACACAGGGTCAGGAAACAAAAGGCATAAACAATGCAAAAACAGCTCGTAACTCTCGTTGCGGCGGCCGCTTTCACTCTTACAGCGACTGCGGCTTTTGCCGACACGCTCGCTGACGTCAAGAAAGACGGCTTCGTCAAATGCGGCGTGACTGAAGGCGTGCCGGGCTTCTCGCTGCCCGACGCGAACAATGAATGGAGCGGTCTGGACGTCGATTACTGCCGTGCGCTGGCATCGGCCATCTTCAACGACCCAAAGGCTGTTCGCTTCACCCCCACCACTTCTGAAAATCGTTGGCAGACGCTGAGCTCCGGCGAAGTGCAGGTGCTGTCGCGTACCAGCACATGGACGATGACCCGCGACACCACACTGGGTATCAAGTTCGTCGGCACCACCTATTATGATGGCCAGGGCTTCATCGTCCGCAAGGCTTCCGGCATCAAGTCGGCCAAGGAACTGGGCGGCGCTACCATCTGTATCGAATCGGGCACCACGACCGAATTGAACGCGGCTGACTATTTCGCGGCCAACAAGATGGAATACAACCCGGTTACCTTCACCAGCCAGGACGAAACCCTGAAGGCTTATGAAGATGGCCGTTGCGACGTTTACACCACCGACGCTTCGGCGCTGGCTGGTAACCGCCTCGACTTCGCCGTGCCGGATGACCACATCATCCTGCCGGAAATCATCTCCAAGGAACCCCTCGCTGTTGTAGTCCGCCAGGGTGACGATGGCTGGTTCAACATCACGCGCTGGACCTATTACGCGCTGCTCGAAGCTGAAGAGCAAGGCGTGACCAAGGCCAATGTCGATGAAATGCTTGGCTCTGACAGCCCATCGATCAAGCGTCTGCTGGGTCTTGAAGGCGACTTCGGCACCCCAATGGGCCTGACCAAGGACTGGGCTTACCAGATCATCAAGGGTGTTGGTAACTACGGCGAAATCTTTGACCGTAACGTCGGCAAGGACAGCCCGATCGGGATCGCCCGCGGTCTGAACGCCCTCTGGAAAGATGGCGGCCTGCAGTACTCTCCGCCGATCCGCTAACGATGTGAGCCCCGCCGACCAACTGGTCGGCGGGGTTTTCTCATCGAGCGACGTGTCGCGAAATTTCTCGCGGCCGGGGGCAAAGATCATTGGAGACTATCATGGCTGCGGAGAACGCTGGCAGGCTTGCGCCGCCGCGCACCTTCTTTCTGAACGATCCGGTCATACGCGGCTATTTCTATCAGGGTTTGCTGATCGCCATCGTGCTTGGGCTATTCTTCTGGCTTGGCGCTAATGCCATCCAGAACCTGACGGCACAGGGAAAATCCCTGGGCTTCGAGTTTCTCAAAAATACCGCTGGCTTTGACGTCAGTTTTTCGCTCATCCCGTATGATCGTGCGTCGAGCTATCTCGATGTGTTCTATGTCGGCCTGCTCAATACGCTGCTGGTGTCGCTGATCTCGATCTTTCTCGCCACCATCCTCGGATTTTTCCTCGGCATCGCGCGGCTTTCCACCAACTGGCTCGTCGCCAAGGTGGCGGCGGTCTATGTCGAAGTCACCCGCAATATCCCGCTGCTGCTGCAATTGTTCATCTGGTACTTCGCGGTGCTCAAGGTGATGCCGGCCGTCAAGCAGAGCCATTCGCTGGGCGATGTGATTTTTATCAACCAGCGTGGCGTGTTCATTCCTTCGCCGATCTTTGACGACAAATTCGTCTGGGTGCTGGTGGCGCTGGTTCTGGCGATTGTTGCCGTGGCCATGCTGGTGGTATGGGCGCGTCGTCGCCTCGCCGCCACCGGGCAGCGCTTCCCGGTGTTTCTGACCTCGGTGGCGATCCTGGTGATCCTGCCCGGTGCGGTTTGGCTGCTCTCCGGCACCAATGTCGGACTCGATATTCCTAAACTTGGCGGCTTCAATTTCAAGGGCGGCATCGATCTGCCACCCGAACTGCTGGCGCTGATTTTCGGTCTGACCATCTATACTGCGACCTTTATCGGGGAAATCGTTCGCTCCGGTATCCAGGCGGTCAGCAAGGGCCAGACGGAAGCAGCAGCAGCACTTGGCCTCAAGGAAAATGACCGGCTACGTCTGGTGATTGTTCCGCAGGCAATGCGCGTGATCATTCCGCCGCTGACCTCGGAATATCTGAGCCTGACCAAGAACTCCTCGCTGGGCGCAGCTATCGCGTTCCCCGAACTGGTGTCGATCTTTGAGGGGACCGCGCTGAACCAGGCCGGTCGCGCCATCGAGATCGTCGGTATGACTATGGCGGTCTATCTGACGTTCTCGCTGCTCACGTCGCTGATCATGAACATCTACAACTCGCGCGTTGCGCTCGTGGAACGGTGAGGGTGCAATGACCGATTCAAGCTATGCCTTTGTGCAGACTGAAACAGCGGAACGCCTGCCCCCTCCAGGGCGGACGACCGGCGTGATCTTCTGGCTGCGCAACAACCTGTTCTCGTCGTTGTCCAACACCATCCTGACCATCGTCGTCGGGCTGTTCCTGTTGTGGCTCGTTCCGTTGCTCTATCAATTCCTGATCGGGCATGCGGTGTTCTCTGGCACGGCTGACGATTGCCGTGTCGCTGATGTCGGCGCTTGCTGGATCTTCATCGCCAACCGCATCAATTTCATCACCTACGGATTCTATCCGCAGACCGAGTACTGGCGTCCGAACGTGGTGTTCTGGGTCGGTCTGGTGCTGGTGGTGCCGCTGGTTTGGTCCAAGGCGCCGTTCAAGATCGCCAATGCGGCGCTGTTCTTCATCCTCTATCCGATCGCCGCCTTTGTGTTGCTGAGCGGCGGCGTGTTCGGGCTGGAACAGATCCCTACCGAAAAGTGGGGTGGCCTGATGGTCACCCTGATCCTGTCGGTGGTGGGTGTGGTTGGCTCGTTCCCGATCGGGGTAGTGCTGGCGCTGGGGCGTCGGTCCAATCTGCCGATCGTCAAGACCTTCTCCATCCTGTTCATCGAGCTTTGGCGTGCCGTGCCGCTGATCACCGTGCTGTTCATGGTGTCGGTGATGCTGCCGCTGTTCATGCCAGAAGGCGTCACCATCGACAAACTGCTGCGTGCCCTGGTTGGTGTCACCGTGTTCTATGGCGCTTACATGGCCGAAGTGGTGCGTGGCGGGCTGCAGGCGCTGCCGCGGGGCCAATATGAGGCGGCCTCCGCGCTTGGACTGAACTACTGGAAGTCGATGACCTTCATCATTCTGCCGCAGGCCTTGAAATACGTCATTCCGGGCATCGTCGGCACCTTGATTTCGCTGGTCAAGGATACGTCGCTGGTATCGATTATTGGCATCTTCGATCTTCTCAACGCCATCCAGTCAGCGGGTTCGGACTCGGCGTGGTCGACGCCGACCAAGTCGATCACGGGTTATGCCTTCGCTATCGGCATATTCTTCGTGCTCTGTTTCTCGCTCTCACGTTATTCCGTCTACATGGAAAACCGGCTCAACACCGGGCATAAGAGGTAGTACCGATGTCCATTGATAACATCGAAAACGTCGTCGACTCGGTCGATCGCTCCAAGATGAAGGTTTCGGCCAATGAGGTCGCGGTCGACATCATCGGCATGCACAAGTGGTACTCGGATTTCCATGTGCTGCGCGACATCAACCTCAAGGTGATGAAGGGCGAACGTATCGTCATCGCCGGGCCGTCCGGCTCGGGCAAATCGACGCTGATCCGCTGCATTAACCGGTTGGAAGAGCATCAGAAGGGCCAGATTTTTGTCGATGACATCGAACTGACCAACGACATCAAGAAAATCGACGAAGTGCGCCGTGAAGTAGGCATGGTGTTCCAGCACTTCAACCTGTTCCCGCATCTGACCATTCTGCAGAACCTGACGCTGGCCCCCATCTGGGTGCGCGGCATTCCCAAGGCCGAGGCCGAGGCGACGGCGATGCACTATCTTGAACGCGTCAAGATTCCCGAGCAGGCCAACAAGTTCCCCGGGCAGTTGTCGGGTGGGCAGCAGCAGCGTGTGGCGATTGCCCGTTCGCTGTGCATGAACCCCAAGATCATGCTGTTCGATGAACCCACCTCGGCGCTCGATCCGGAAATGATCAAGGAAGTGCTCGAAGTGATGGTCAAACTGGCCGAAGACGGCATGACCATGATCTGCGTGACCCACGAAATGGGCTTTGCCCGCCAGGTGGCGAACCGGGTGATCTTCATGGATCAGGGGCAGATCATCGAACAGAACGAACCAGAGGCGTTCTTCTCCAATCCGCAGCATGAGCGCACGAAATTGTTCCTGAGCCAGATTCTGCATTAAAATCAGCTATCTGTCGGCAATTCTGGCCATTCCGAATCCAGTCGGGATGGCCTTTTGCTTTGGATTTTCGCCCAAATCTGGCTTCATGCTTGACGCTTGGCGACGCCTCGCCAATATGACGCCAAAGGCGCAGCCTGACAGGCGAAGGTCGTAAACGAGTGAATTGGTTCCGGCTGAAATCTGGCGGACGTCTGCTGCTGCTGAGCGTGCTTGCGGTGTTGGTTGGCACCGTCATGGCCTCGGCGACGACGCTTGAAACCGTGCGCCAGCGTGGCTTTCTGGTCTGCGGGGCAACGGCGGCATTGCCGGGCTTTGCGCAGCAGGACGACAAGGGGCGCTGGTCGGGCTTTGACGTCGATCTGTGCCGCGCCATCGCCGCAGCGGTGTTCGGCAATCCCGACCAGATCGAATTCCGCCCACTGCGCGGCGAGTCGCGCTTTGCGCCATTGCAGACCGGCGCGGTCGATGTGTTGACGCGTGACGCGCCCTGGACCCAGAAGCGCGATACCGCCTTTGAAACCTCCTATGTGGCGACGGCGTTTTTCGATGGCCAGGCGTTCATGGTGCCGCAATCGCTGGGCGCGGTTTCCGCCTATGAACTCGACAACATTTCTATCTGCGTGCTCGATGGCGGCGACGAACTGGCGCGTCTGCAGGAGTTTTTCTTCGCCAATCAGGCCACCTACACCGAAGAGCTGTATGAGGACGTGGCCGATCTGGGCGTAGCCTATCGCGCCGGTCGCTGTCAGGCGGTATCGGCACCGGCCCGGCAATTGCAAGCGATCCGCCGCGATCTGCCTGAACCCAATGCCAATCGTATTCTGCCGGAACGCATTTCCAAGGAACTGCTGGGGCCGGTGGTGCGCGAGGGCGATGATCAATGGTTCAACATTGTGCAGTGGACGCTGTTCACCCTGATCAATGCGGAGGAGGTCGGGTTGACCTCGCTCAACCTCGACTCGCTGTCGGCTGCCCGCACCGCCGCCATCAAGCGCATTCTGGGCGAGGATGGCGATTACGGCACGCCGCTCGGGCTGTCTCCCAAGTTCATGAGCGACATCATTCGGACAGTCGGCAATTACGGCGAAATCTATGACCGCAATTTCGGTCCACAGACCGGCGCATCGCTGCTGCGTGGCCAGAATGCGCTGTGGAGCAATGGCGGGCTGCTTTACGCCCCGCCGGTCGAATAGCTAAAGCACTGGCGACAGCAGCTTGGCAGCCTGCGTGGCAAAGCGCATGTAAAGCGGCCGGTGCCTGGCTTCATCCAGGCTTACCTTGCGGCACTGGGTGAAATCGAAGTTCAGCATTTCCTCGACGACATCGATGATCTGCCGCTGCACGAACCACAGCGTGATCTCGAAGTTGATGGCAAAGGATCGATTGTCGAAATTGACGCTGCCGATGCTGGTGATGCGGTCATCCATCAACACCACTTTCTGGTGCAGGAAGCCGGCGGTGTAGCGATACATGGCGATGCCATGTTCCACCATGGAGTCGGCGTGGGCCGTGCTGGCCAGCCAGACCAGCAGGTGGTCCGGCTTTTCCGGCAGCATGATCCGAACGTCAACGCCGCGTAGCTTGGCCGCATAAAGCGCGGTGCGCACATCGGTGTCCGGTACGAAATAGGGGCTGACGATCCAGAGCCGCTGGCGCGCCTGCGAGATGATATCAGTAAAGGCAATGGCGCACTCTTCGAGCTTGTCGGCGGGGCCACTGCCCATTACCAGAACGGAATTATCGCCCGGCGCCGGCACGACATCCGGCGATTCCGCCGGCAGCAATTCGCCGGTGGCCCAATGCCAGTCTTCGCGGAACATCAGGGCGCAGGCCAGCGCCGCGGGGCCATCGACTCGCACATGGGTATCGCGCCAATGGCCGAACTTGGGGTCTTCGCCAAGATATTCCACACCCACATTATGCCCGCCAACCCAGGCCGCGCGACCATCGACCACCACAATCTTGCGATGGTTGCGATAGTTGATGCGGGTCGGTCCATAGAAGCGGAAAAACTTGTGGCGATGGTTGAAGCCGGCCACCTTGATCCCTGCGTCGCGCAGCTGGCGCCGATACGCCTTGGGCATGCCGGTGCTGCCGATATCGTCATAGAGCAAAAATACCCGCACGCCGGCTTTGGCGCGCTCGATCAGCCGTTCGGCCAGTTCGCGCCCAAGCCGGTCATCACGCACGATGTAGAACTGCACCAGTAGATAGGATTTAGCGGCCGAAATGCCGGCAAAGATCGAGTCGAACGTAGCCTGCCCATCAACCAGCACTTCGACGCTATTGCCGGACAGGAACGGCACCTCGGACACCGCAGAAATCACCGGCCATTGCTTGCTGGTTTCTACATCGACCAGTGCCAGATCCTTGGCGCGCAACGGGCGCTGCGAGCGGCCGTTCTTGGATGGGTCGGTGGCATAGCCATCAAAGAATTTCCAACCGAAGACCAAGTAGAGGAATGCTGTGGGAAACGGCAGTAGTGCCAGTGCGATCAGCCAGGCGATCGAACCCTGCGAGGTGCGCGAATTCATGATTTCGTGGACGCCGCAGGCGATTGCCAGCACGTAGAAAGCGCCGATCAGGGCGGCAACAATATGCAGGTCCGCGAAAATGGCGGCGATCATGCTTTCGATGGCGAACAATTTGCCCGATCCGGATGGCTATTGGGGACACTTTAGCAGCAGTGCCCGCGCTGACAACGCGCGACTTGGCAATTAGCAACCGGGCGCCGGCGGAATGTTCTATTCGGCGGAGTGCAGCACCAAAGCGGCCGTTTCCGCCGTCAGCGCATCGAGCGCCTTTTGCGCCTCTACAGGCAAGTCTGCCAGCGTGCAGCCAAACGGCACCGGCAGCGACAGATGCTTGCCCGGTTCGTCGTCCCATACCAACACAACGAAAGACCGCTGGCTTTCAGGTCGTGGTTTAGGCCGGTCAGAGTGGCAGTGGGTGCGGTGGCGGTCATCGTGAACTCCTGTGATGCAGGAAGATGCTTTGCGGATTAGGCCGGATCGGCCTCGATCACTGTTGACACATCGACGCTCGGCTGGCGTTCCAGCCACTCCGGCACTGGCAGGTTTTTGGCGCGCAAAAAGTCCGGGTTGAACAGTTTGGACTGGTAGCGGTTGCCGTAGTCGCACAGGATGGTGACGATGGTTTTTCCGGGGCCGAGATCGCGGGCCATGCGGACAGCGCCAGCGATGTTGATGGCGCTGGAACCGCCCAGGCACAGACCCTCGTGTTCGAGCAGGTCGAACACATAGGGCAAGGCTTCGGCATCGGAAATCTGATAAGGGTTGTCGATGGTCAGTCCCTGCAGATTGGCGGTGATCCGGCCCTGGCCAATGCCTTCGGTAATGCTGTCACCGGACGATTTCAGCTCGCCATGCGCGTAAAAATTGTAAAGCGCCGCGCCTTCTGGATCGGCAAGGCCGATTTTGACGTTGGGATTACGCGCGCGCAGCGCGTCGGCGACGCCCGCCAATGTGCCGCCGGAGCCGACGGCGCAGATGAAACCATCGATCTTGCCCGAAGTCTGCTCCCAGATCTCGGGACCCGTGGTTTCGACATGGGCCTGCTTGTTGGCAGTGTTGTCGAACTGGTTGGCCCAGATGGCCCCATTGGGCAGTTCGCGGTTGAGTTTTTCGGCCAGGCGACCGGAAATCTTGATGTAGTTGTTCGGGTTGCGATACGGCTTGGCCGGAACTTCGATCAGCTCGGCGCCATAGAGGCGCAGAGCGTCCTTTTTTTCCTGGCTCTGGGTATTGGGGATCACGATCACCGATTTGAACCCCAGTGCATTGGCAACCAGCGTCAGGCCGATGCCGGTATTGCCGGCGGTGCCTTCAACGATGGTGCCGCCGGGCTTCAGCGCCCCCGAAGCGATGGCCGCGCGAATGATGAACAGCGCCGCGCGATCCTTGACCGACTGGCCTGGATTGAGAAATTCCGCCTTGCCCCAGATTTCGCAGCCGGTGATTTCCGACGCGTGTTTGAGGCGGATCAGCGGCGTATTGCCGATGGCGGAAAGCATGTCGGGGTGGTTGGTCATGGAGCGCCGAAGGTTGTTGCGGACATTGATGTTAGGTGCAGGGGCGAGCCCGGACAAGCCTTAAGCGCTGCGGCAGAACGGCTTTTTCTGGCTTTGCGGAAATACGCAATGGGGATTGGGTCATCGACTGAAAGCCGCAAGCTCATTCCAGCGCCTTCGCCGCCGCCAGCGCCCGCTCGCGCGATGATTTGAGATCGACGACTGGCTCGGGGTAGGTCTTTCCAAGCACGACGCCGGCTGCGTCCAGCATCGATGCTGGCGCGGCGAACGGTTGCTGCACCCATTCATCCGGCAGGTTTGCCAGTTCCGGAACCCAGTGCCGCACATAGGCACCATCGGCATCGAACCGCTCGCCCTGTGTCACCGGGTTGAAAATCCGATAATAGGGCGAAGCATCCAGACCCGATCCTGCCACCCATTGCCAATTGCAGGGATTATTGGCCACATCGGCATCGAGCAGGCAGTCCCAGAACCATGCTTCACCCAGCCGCCAGTCAAGCAACAGGTTTTTGGCCAGTAGCGAGGCGGTGATCATGCGGACACGGTTCTGCATGAAGCCGTTGGCCCAAAGTTCGCGCATGCCGGCATCGACAATCGGAATGCCGGTCTGTCCGGCCCGCCAGCGTTTGAGATCGGCGCCGGATCGCCGCCACTCCAGCCCCTCGTATTTCGGCTGCATCGACACCTTGGCGATGTTTTCGCGATGGTAGAGCTGGTGATAATTGAAATCGCGCCAGGCCAGTTCGCTCAGAAATTTGTCGACTGCCCCTTGCAGGTGGTGATCGTGCTGGGCCATTGCAGTGGCCGCATGCCAAATCTGGCGTGGGCTGATTTCGCCAAAGCGGAGATGCGGCGACAGGCGGGAGGTGCTTTCCCGCGCCGGGAAATCCCGGCCTTCAGCATAGACGGCCAGTTTTTGGTCGAGAAAGTCCTCCAGCGCTCCGCGCGCCGCCGCTTCACCGATTTTCCAGTGTGGCGACAGCTTTTTTGCCCAGTGCGGCGCACGATAGTGCGTGTCCACATCGGTGTGCCCGCCGGGCTCGTTGCCCACGGGTTTGCGCAGAGGGGCGCGAATATCGCGCTGGCGCAGGGCTTTGGCGAAGGGCGTGAACACCGAGTAGGGCTTGTGCTGGAGGGTCTCGATTTCCCAGGGCTCCGCCAAAAGGTTGGCGGCGAAGGAGTGAGCCTCGACGCCGCGGGCGCTCAATGCCGCTTTTATCCCGGTGTCGATCTCGCGTTCCGCCGGGGCGTAACGACGATTCCAGAATACAGCGGAGGCGGCTTGGCCGGTAATAGCTCCGTCGAGCACCGCCGATGCCTTGCCACTTTCAACCAGCAGTGGCACGCCGATGGCCGCAAGGTCCTGGCCGAGCGCATTGAGGCTGTGGTGTAGCCACCAGCGCGCCGCGGCGCCAATCGGTCGCAGTGTGGCATCGGTTTCATGAATGTAGAGCGCCGTGGCGCTGCCGGCTTGTAGCGCTGCGGTCAGCGCCGGATTGTCACTTAGTCGCAGATCACTGCGCAGCCAGATGATGGATTTGGCGGTGGTCATAGGCGCTCCCGACTACCCGCCTATACACCCCGAGTAGCCGAACGGTTCAATCTATTCCAGCAATTCGGAGAGTTGTTCGATAGTGGCGCTCCATGCCTCGATCGAGAAAATCCGGGATTCCGGATCGGCATGCGACAGCCCGCGCTCGGTGATGGTAATCGAGGTCTGGCCTGGGGAAAGCGCTTGGAAATCCACCTCAAGCACGAAAATCAGATCATCGTCGGGGCTGTCGGGGCCTTGATAGATCCACGATTGCGACAGTCGGCGGTTTTCCACGAATTCGAGATATTCGCCCGAAACCACATGTTCGCCCGGATGGTCATCATCGCCTTCGGTGACGAAGCGATAGCTGCCGCCTTCAAAAGGCTCCACATCGGCGAAATCGGCCTGCCATTGTTCGAGCAGGGCCGGATCGGTCCAGGCGGCGAACACGTCTTCCAGCGGCGCATCGATTTTACGCGTCAGGGTGATCTGGGCCTGGTTGTCGGGATCGAGAGTGGTCATGACGGCTGTGCCTGGGAAACTTTGTGGGTCTTGGGAAGGAAGATGGTGAGAACGCCCAGCGCTGGCAAGAAGGCGCAGATGTTGAACACGAAGATGATGCCCTTGACGTCGGCCAAAGCGCCCAGCACGGCAGCACCGATGGCGCCAATACCGAAGGCAAAGCCGAACACGAAACCGGCCACCAGCCCGACTTTGCCGGGCACCAACTCCTGCGTATAGACCACGATGGCCGAGAAGGCAGAGGACAGGATCAGGCCGATGAAGATGCTGACGATAGCTGTGCCCGTCAGGTCGAGGTGCGGCAGCAGCAGCGTGAAAGGCAGCGAGCCCAGGATCGAGCACCAGATCACGGTGAGCCGCCCGAAGCGGTCGCCGACCGGTCCGCCGATGATGGTGCCGGCAGCCGAAGCGGCGAGGAACAGGAACAGATAGAGCTGCGATGTGCCCGCCGAGAGATCGAACTTTTCGATCAGGAAGAAAGTGTAGTAGCTCGTCAGCGAGGAAATATAGACGTATTTCGACAGCAGCAGCATGCCGATCACCGCAAAGGCCAGCAGCAGTTTGCGGCGGTCGCCGACTTCGCGCACGGGCCTGGGCGGCGCCTTGGGCATGGGCAGGGCCAGATGCGCGGCATACCAGCGGCCGACTGCCGTCAGGATGATGAAGCCGGAAATGGCGATCAGCGTAAACCAGCCGGCGGCAGACTGGCCGCGCGGCAGGATCAGGAAGGCGGCGGCCAACGGGCCGATGGCGGTGCCGATATTGCCACCGACCTGGAACAGTGATTGGGCGAAACCGAGTTTGCCGCCCGAGGCCAGCCGCGCCACGCGCGAGGCTTCAGGGTGGAAGATTGCCGATCCGATGCCGCCGATCATGGCGGCCACCAGCAGTAGTCCAAAGCTGTTGGCCGTAGCGATCAGCGTCATTCCGGCCAGTGCAAACAGCATGGAAACCGCGAGGAAATAGGGTTTTGGCTTGATATCGGTGTAAAGCCCGACGGCGGGCTGCAAGATTGAAGCCGTCATCTGCTGCGCCAGCGTCAGCAGGCCGATCTGCACATAGTCCAGCGCATAGGCCTCTTTGAGCAGCGGATAGAGCGCGGGCAGGGTGAACTGCATCAGGTCGTTGAGCAGGTGCGAGCCGCTGGCCGCGAGCAAAATCACCAGCGAAGTTTTCTGCACGGCCGGAATGGCCTTGCCGGTCACAACATCCATTTTGGGAAATCCAAAGCGCTTAAAATATAGGCATACTGCTTAGCCGTGCGGGCCAAGGCTGGCAATGGGTGTTGCGGGAAACTGCAGAACTAATGGAAATTTCGTCCCCCCGGCAAGGCGGCGTGGGCGAGGCGCTGGGCGTTTTCGCGGCGGCGTTTGGTGGCTTCGTCGCGCGGATCAGGGCTGCCGGTGCGGCCTTCGTCGGCGCGGGCCAGCACTGCGTCACCCAGATCGTTCCCATCGGCAATTTTGAGCAATTGCGGGGTGAAGTCGGTAAATTGCCTGGCGATGATGTGGATCACCAGTCCTTCGCGCTGCAACTGGCCTTTGACGGCCAGCAACCGCGAACTCAGCACCACCTTGCGATTGGCTTCAAACACCTTGGGCCAGATAACGATATTGCCAATGCCGGTTTCGTCTTCCAGCGTCGCAAAGATCACGCCGCTGGCCGTGCCCGGGCGCTGGCGCACCAGCACCAGTCCCGCCACTTCGACGACGCTGCCGGGTTTGGCTGTCATCAACCCGCTGGCCCGCAGGGTGCGGCGCTGGTCGAGCTGGTCGCGGATGAAGCCGACGGGATGACCCTTGAGCGAAAACGACAGGTGCCGGTAATCATGGATCACCGATTCACCCGGCGGCATTGGCGGCAGATCGGCATCGGCCTCCGCTGCGCTGCGGGCGCCCTTGGCGATGGCGAACAGCGGCAGGTTTTCGGCCCCTTCGGTGCCCATCAGGCCCTTGACCGCCCAGAGTGCATCGCGCCGCGTCAGGCCGAGCGAGCCGAAGGCATCGGCATTGCACAGCTTTTCCAGCTTGGCCGGCGACAGGCCGGTGCGCAGCCAGAGATCGCGTACGCTGTCATAGCCGTTGCCGCGCCGGGCGACGATGATATTGGCGTCCGCCTCGGCCAACCCTTGCGTGAATGACAGGCCGAGCCGGATGGCTTTGTCGGAATGAATATCGCCGGCCATCTCGGCGTGCTGGGGCCATAAATGATCGCGCGCCGGGCGGCTGTCGGCCTCCAGCACGCTTTCCAGATCGGACAGGTTCACATCGACCGACCGCATTTCGACGCCGTGCTCAACGGCATCGCGGATGATCTGCGAGGGAGCATAAAAGCCCATCGGCTGGCTATTGAGCAGGGCGCAGGCGAACACGTCCGGGTAATGGCATTTGAGCCAGCATGAGGCATAGACCAGCAGTGCAAACGAGGCGGCGTGGCTTTCGGGGAAGCCGTAGTCGCCAAAACCCTCGATCTGCTTGAAACAGCGGTCGGCATAGTCGGGGGTGTAGCCGTTCCGGATCATCCCGGTGATGAACTCGTCCTTGAGTTCATAAATCTTGCCATTGCGCCGCCAGGTGGCCATGGCGCGACGCAACTGGTCGGCTTTGCCAGCGGAAAAGCCGGCGCCAACGATGGCGATCTGCATCGCCTGTTCCTGAAACAGCGGTACGCCAAAAGTGCGCTCTAAAACGCCTTTCAGTGCCTCGGATGGATAGTCGACCTTTTCGTGTCCCAGTCGCCGCTTGAGATAGGGATGCACCATGCCGCCCTGGATCGGGCCGGGGCGTACGATGGCCACTTCGATGATCAGGTCATAGAATTTGACCGGCTTGAGCCGCGGCAGCATCGACATCTGCGCGCGACTTTCGATCTGGAACACGCCAATAGTGTCGGCGCGGTGGGTCATTTTATAGACCCGCTCCTTGATGGTCTGGTCCTTGTGATCCTCTTCATCGAGCAGATCGACCAGCCTGATCGCTTTGCCATAATGGCGCTGCATCATTTCGAAGGCACGGCGCAGGCAACTCAGCATGCCCAGCGCCAGCACATCGACCTTGAGAATGGCGAGCGCGTCGATATCGTCCTTGTTCCATTCGATGATGGTGCGGCTCTCCATCGCCGTCTTGCCGATGGGGATCAGCTCGTTCAGCGGATCGCGAGTGATGACGAAGCCGCCGACATGCTGGCTCAGGTGGCGCGGAAAACCGCGCAAAGCGCGGGCGACTTCCATCACCATTTTGAGGGTTGGCTCATCGGGATCGAGCCCGGCTTCGCGCATTGATTGGGTTTTGATGTCGCTCGACCAGCCCCAGTGCAATTGATTGAGCGCGGCAATGGTGTCGTCGGAAATGCCGAACACCTTGCAGGTTTCGCGCACCGCGCTCTTGGTGCGGTAGGAGATGACATTGGCGGTCAATCCGGTGTGGTTACCGCCGTATTTTTGATAAACATATTGCATCACCTCTTCGCGCCGCTCGTGCTCGAAATCGACGTCGATATCGGGCGGTTCGTCGCGTTCGGTGGAGATGAAGCGACCGAATACCAATGTGCTCTTGAGCGGATCGACTTCGGTGATTTCGAGGCAGAAACATACTGCCGAATTGGCCGCGGAACCGCGTCCCTGGCACATGATTTTGCGGTCGTAGCGGGCGAATTGAACGATATCGTGCACGGTCAGGAAATAGGCGGCATAGCCCTTGTAGCCGATCAGGCAAAGTTCCTTCCAGACATCGCGCTTGATCTGCTCGGGCAAATCCCCGGGATAACGCTGATGCGCGCCCTGCCACGTCAGGCGCTCCAGCGTCTGTTGGGCGGTTTCGCCGTCGCCGGTGGTTTCCTCGGGGTAGTTGTAGCGCAACTGGTCGAGTGAAAAGCTGATGCGCGACAGCAGGATCTGGGTTTGAGCGATGGCATCGGGATAATCGGCGAACATACGCGCCATTTCGCCGGGACGCTTTAGATGCCGTTCGGCATTGGCCTGCAGGCGCCGCCCCGCATCCATGATGGTCATGTGCTCGCGGATGCAGGTGACCACGTCCTGCACGGCGCGCCGCTCGGGTGTGTGATACAGCACATCATTGACCGCGATCAGCGGGATACGGAACTGGTTGGCCAGTGCTGAAAGCCTTGCCAGCCGGGCGCGATCATTGCCCTTGAAGGTGCAGGCCGCTGCCAGCCAGACATTGCCTTGTGCCAATGCGGTCAGTTTTTGCAGGGTAACCAGCGATTGCTTGGGCGATTTTTCATCGAACTGCACGATGAACAACTGGCCTTCGACCCATTCGGCCAGATCGTCAAAGGTCAGGCTGCAAAAACCCTTTTCGCCACGCAGATTGCCGGCAGTCAGCAGGCGGCAGAGGCGGCCATAGGCCTGCCGGTCTGCAGGATAAGCGACAATGTCCGGTGTGCCATCGGTAAAGCACAGGCGGGTGCCGACGACATAACGGAAATTGGCTGGCTTATGCTCCAGATCGCGCAGTGCCACATAGCCGCGCACCACGCCGGCAAAGCTGTTGCGATCACACAGGCCAAGGCCCGAAAGTCCCAGCCCGACCGCTGCCGCGACCAGTTCGCCCGGGTGCGAGCCGGCGCGCAGAAACGAGAAATTGGAGGTCGCCATCAGCTCGGCATAGGGCGGCGCTGGCACGCGCGGGGCAGCTGGTGGCAGGCGCTGGGGCAAATCAAGGACAGTGTTCACGAGAAAAATCCCTGCAAAAACCAGTCCGGGCGCGGCGCATAGCCATATAGCCCCTGCCGGAACAGCCAGAAGCGATGACCGGCATCATCCTCGGCGATGTAATAATCGCGGCTCTGTTCGCCCTCCATATAGGGCAATGGCCGGGGTGCATCGGGCTCGGGTTCCGACGTCAGCGCATCGGCGGGTTTGGAGCTGGATTGGTCCGGTTCAGGCGGCGCCAATTGCAGCCGTTCGGGGCTGCGCCACCATTCCACGCCCAGCCGTTCGGGACCCGACGCCTTGACGAATTTGTAGCTGATCCGCCGCCATGTCATCGCCGTGGGCGGGCCATAGGGCACTTCGGCGAACACCGTAATTGCTTCGGGCGTGGGCAGCAGCCGCAAGGGGCGGGGCAGGTCGCGGTCGGGCAGGGCCAGCGGATCGTCCGTGGTGCGGGCGATGGCGGGTTCAAACCGTACGGCCTGTTCGGGAATATGAGTGTTGACGAATTTGGTGCGCAACACCGAAAACGCTCCGAGCCGGCTGCTCATCCGGTCATAGAGCCGATCCAGATCTGCTGTGCCGTCATGGGTTTCAAACGCCCCGAGTTGGAGTGCATCGAGCTGGTCAACCGAGGTGGCGGCCAACCGGATCATATCCACCCCGAAACCGGGGTCGTATTCCCCCTCCAGCCGCTCCGAGCGATTGCTGAACAGCCGGGCGATGTGCTGCGGATCGCGGGTGGCGCGGCCGGAATTAACTGACAGGGTCATCACCTTATGGTCGACCCGGTAGAGGAACAGGTGGAAAGCCTGCGCACCCAGCCCTTCGGTTTCGAGCTGGATCGACAGTGTGATCGCCAAGTCCCGTGCGGTCATCAGCACGTCGTCCATCAGTCCGATCGGGTCGGCAAAGCGTCGCTCGGCATAGCGCTCAGCCACCGGGATACGGCTGGGCAGCCGCTCCTCGATCCGTCCATATGCCTGATCCAGCCGGGTGAGCAACGAGATGCCGAAGCGCGCCTGCAGGGCTTTGCGGTTGCGTGCGTGCAATTGCCCGATGCGCTTGAGGCCCATCTGGGAGAGACCAGCGACCTGTTCATCATCGAGCCGCAGGGCAGCGACGGGCAGGGTGTCGAGCACGGCGGCAGTATCAGCCCCTAATACCACCTGGCTGCGGGCAAAATGGCTGGCCGCCCAGGCGGCGCCAACCGTCGAGGCGACGGCCCCCGCCACCGCATAACCGAGTGTGCGCAGCCGGGTCAGCAACAGGCGCAGCATGTCCAGTTCGCCGCCAAACAGATGCGCCACGCCGGTGATGTCGAGCACCAGATCGCCAAAAGCAGCGCGATCGGTCAGCACCGAAACCAGCGGGCTGGCATTGGAATGCCAATCGGCGAAGTCGGCAAAAGCGGTTTCGAGCAGCGGCCGGTCGATTTCGCGCACGGTCAGGTTGGGCAGCATGGCGCGGGCGTCGGCCAGGTTTTGCCCGGTCATCAGCTTGCCCTTGGCAGCCTCTTGATCCACCGCCGCCAGCCGCAACCCGCCCTTGATCCGTTCGTAGAGCACAAGCGGACCGGCAAGACCGGGCTCACGCCGTTTTAGATAATCCGTCGGCCAATCCGGCAGGAACAAAGCGAGGTAGCGCCGTTCGGTCAGCAGTCCGGTTTGCGCTGTTATCTGGGTCGCCGATGCGTTCAAAACCATGATCCGTCCAGCCCAAAAGCCACTCTTCATGCTGGGAAGTGTTGATGGCCCCTTTTTCCAGCCGGGCCAGCCAGCGCGGCTCGCCCGGGGCGCGGGCATCGAACGGGGTTTCCGCGCTCAACACTGGTCGTAAATGCCAGCGGAACTGGGCAGCGCTGGCCTCGCGCCACGTTCCGTAGCGCAGCAGGAAAAACGAGGCGCCGTCTTTGGCGGCGCGCAGGCTCAAGCGGCGGCTGGCGGTAAAATCCAACGCCTTGGGCTGGCCAGCCACATCGACAATCACGGCGGCTACGGCGCGGCAGGCGATGGCCTCCTCGGCGGCCCAGAGCAGTTCGGTGATGGTATCGGCGCGGATCAGCAGCAGCGCTTCGGGGTCAAAGCCGAAGGCCGCCAAACCCGCGCCATAGGGCAGGCCCATTTCCTGAGCTTCCCGCGCCAGTTGCAGATAGATCACCGCCGGACGGCTGGAGGTCAGCAGATCGCGCGCCGAGCCCAAGGCAAAGCCGAGCGCGGCGCCACCGTTGCGGCGTTCGTCGGTGAAAATCTCATGCAGCAATCCGCCGGGTAGGGAGAGCAGGCTGGGGGAGGAATGGATCGACCGTTGCACGGCGCTGGCGTGCAGCGGTGGCAGGTCGACAATCCCGGCGATTTTGTCGCGCAGTGCAGCGAGTGCCTGCTGTTTTTCCAAGGCCTGCATGACAAGCCTCCTTGTTCAATATCAGAACAAATAGAGAACATTTAATCTGGAAGAGAGTCAAGCCGACTCTGTGTAGGCTGTGGACCAAGGCGGTCGACGCTGCCCGTCATCTGCTGCATACTGGCTTCAACAAATCACGCCGGAGTCGATGAACTCAACTATCCAACTGATCAACCTTCTTGGTGCCGGAGCCCTGCTGCTGTGGGGACTTCGGCTGATCAAGACTGGCGTGATGCGCGCCTTTGGTGCCTCGCTGCGGCAGTGGATTGCCAAGGGCACCGGCAACCGGTTTACCTCGGTTCTCTCCGGGATCGCCGCGACTCTTGCCCTGCAATCGAGCACGGCCACGGCGGTGATCACCGCATCCTTTGCCAGCCGTGGCGTGATCGATCCCAAAATGGCGCAGGCCGTGATGCTGGGCGCCAATGTCGGTACCTCGATTGCCGCGGTGGTCCTGTCGCTGGATGTGCATTGGTTTGCCTCGGTGATGATCCTGATTGGCGTGGCCGGGTTCAACCTCTCCAAATATTCGCGCGGCAAGGGCATCGGCCGGGCCGTGCTCGGGCTTGGCCTGATGCTGCTGGCGCTGCAAATGGTGGGCAATGTCACCGGGCCGCTGCGGGAATCAGATGTGGTCATTGCCGTGCTCAAGGGGATTGGCGATGCGCCGGTGTTTGCGCTGATGCTGTCGGCAGCTTTGGCGTTCATGGCTTCCTCGAGCCTTGCCGTGGTGCTGTTCGTGGCGCTGCTGTCGCAGGCTGGGATTGTTTCGCCGCCGCTGGCGGTCACCCTGGTGGCAGGTGCCAATCTGGGCGGGGCGCTGCCGCCTTATCTGGCCGTACTCGCTGAAGGCACCGAAGCGCGACGGCTGACGCTGAGCAATCTGATCGTGCGGGGCGTCGGTGCGCTGGCGTTGACCGCCCTGGCGCCGCAGGCTGCGGCATTACTCCTGCGCATCCTGCCTGATGTCAGCCATCTGGCGATTGCCGCCCATATCGGCTTCAACCTGTTGCTGCTGGTGATTTTCCTGCCGCTGCTGGGGCCAATCGCCCAAATTTCTGCTGCAGCCCTTCCAATGCCAGCGGAGCCGGAAAAGGGCGCCAATTATCTGGACGAAGCGGTGCTCGATACGCCGCCGATCGCCCTGGCGGCTGCGGCGCGCGAGACGCTGCGGGTCAGCGACATGGTGCTCAAGATGCTGCAGGCCAGCCTTGAGGCGCTGCACAAGGCAGCTCCGGGCGCCAAGACCACGATGGCGCTGCTCGATGACGACGTCGATTCGCTGCATCAGGCGATCAAGCTGTATCTGTCCAAGCTCGATGCGACCGAACTGGATGAGGACGATGCCGGACGCTCCAGCGAAATCATGAGCTATGCCATCAACCTGGAACATGTCGGGGACATCATCGAAGGCGGGCTGGCCGAAATCGCTGTCAAGAAGACCAAGCGCCAGCTGTTCTTTTCGGCTGACGGCCTGCGCGAAATTGTCGAGCTCTACGAAAAGACCATCACCAATATGCAGCTGTCGCAATCGGTGTTCCTGACGCGCGATCCGCAACTGGCGCGGCGGCTGGTGGCGGCCAAGGTCGATGTCCGACGGCTGGAAGCGCAATCGTCCAAGGCCCATCTGCATCGGGTGCGGCTGGGCATGGTCGATTCGATGCAAACCAGCTCGCTGCATCTCGATACGCTGCGCGATCTCAAGCGCATCAACGCCCATCTGGCTTCGGTTGCCTATCCTATCCTGGAAACTGCCGGCGAACTGGGCGAAAGCCGCCTGCGTCCGCTCGGTCTGGAAGAACCCAAACAAGCGCCCAAATAGGCTTGCCGCAGGGGCAGGGCACTGGTGCTGACATGAGATATTCACAGAGCGGCACATTCGGGGCTTGGCAAAGCAAAACAACTTCGCTAAACGGACCCTCGTCTTCACCAAAGACAAATGAGCGCATTCCGCGGTAGCTCAGTGGTAGAGCAATCGGCTGTTAACCGATTGGTCGTAGGTTCGAATCCTACCCGCGGAGCCATTCTCCTGTTGGGCAAGCAGCCCAATTCGAGTTGGCATTGGACAAGCAGCTCAACCAAATTTCATAAGCAGATTAAAGACTTGAACAGGTTGGCTTCGAGCTGGCCGCCAGGCGTTTGCCCAGGCCCGCGCTTGCTTTGGTCATGGGTTTCTCGAACCAATTCTGCGTTGGACGGGTACTTATTCCAGGCGCCGCGACAGCGCGATCAGGTCAGCCATGGTGTTGATATTGGCGAAGGGATTGGGCGTGTCCGGCCAATCCACGGCTATGGCGTCCAAGCTTTGCAGCAGGTGCTTGAGACTTTTGGGCGCGGTTCCGCTACGCACCAGTTGCGGTAGGTCGGTAATGGCCGAAAACCGCCACAGCGCATTGGTGGGATAGAAGGTGTCGCCGACCTGCGCGTAGGCCGCTGCGCCGTCTCCCAATCTCGTTTGAAGCCGCGCCAGGAAGTCGCTGGGCAGGAATGGCACATCCACTGCAGAGCCGATAATAAACTCGGGTTGCTCGCGCTGCATCAGGAGATAATCCACCGCAGCGGCAAGGCCCGCCAGTGGTCCGCCGATGTCCGCGGTCAGGTCGGGTACGGGCACCGGACCGCCGGCAAAAGCGTTCGGGTTCAGGTGGCCGATCGAGACGATGATCGCGCCCGGCGGCAACGCCAGCGCGCGGATCACCCGATCAATCAGCATCACCCCGCCGAGCTTGAGATGGGCCTTGCGCACCCCACCCAGCCGCTGGCCCTGCCCACCGGCAAGGATGACGCCGGCAATGGTCATTTGGCGGTGGTCGTCGGCGCGGGGCGGACGCCAAAATGCAGGATCAGCATCAGCCCTATGCCGGCAACCAATCCCCAGAAGGGTGCGCCGACGCCGACAATGGTGATGCCCGATGCGGTGGTCACAAAGGTCAGGATCGCCGGCAGGCGCGATTCTTCCTGCGCCAGTGCGCCCGACAGGGCCGAAGCGAGGCTGGAGAGCAGCGCCAGCCCGGCCACCGCCTGGATCAGCAGCGGCGGCGACGCGGCAATGAACGCCGCTGCCAGGTTCGCGGCCAGCGCCAGCAGCAGATAGACCACGCCGGCGGCCATTGGTGCGGGCCAGCGTCTGGTGCTGTCCGGGTGCGCTTCCGGCCCGGCGCAGATGGCGGCGGTGATGGCGGCAAGGTTGATCGAGTGGCCGCCAAACAGCGCGGTCAGCGCGCTGCCGATGCCGGTCATGATGAACAGTGGTGCGGGTTTGAGATCAAAACCATTGGCTTTCATCACTGCCAGCCCCGGCAGGTTCTGCGAGGCCATGGTGACGATGAACAGGGGTATGCCGATGCGCACGATGGCATCGAAGGTGAACACCGGCAGCACCGGCACGACACTGGACCAGGTGCCGTTCAGCGCGCCGGGTGGCAGGTGGGTGGTGGTGGCCAGCAGAACCCCAGTGACCAGCACGGCGATGGGCACCGCATAGCGGCGGGCAAAGCGCAGGCCGATGGCCCAGGCCAGCAGCACGGGCAGCGCCAGCCATGGCATTTCACCCACCGCATGGATGGGTGCCAGGCACAGCGTCAGCAGCATGCCGGCCAGCATGGCATTGGCGATGGGGGCAGGGATCATGGCGATGGCGCGGGCGAAAGGCTTGATCAGGCCGGCCAGCACGATCAGCGCCGCCGCGACCAGAAAGGCTCCGGCGACGGCCGGATAGCCGCCGACCGGTTCGCCCACGGTCAGCAGAAAGGCCACGCCGGGCGTCGACCAGGCAAAGCTGACCGGGATTTTCATGCGCCAGCTGACGACGATATTCAGGATGCCAATGGCAATGCAGACCGAAAACAGGCCCGAACCTGCCTGTTGTGGCGAAGCGCCTGCAGCGGTCAGGGCGGCCAGCACCAGCGTAAAGGTGCTGGCATAGCCCACGATGGCTGCCAGGGCCCCGGCAATGATCGGTTGGATATACGTGCCGCGACCGGTGTCCGGCGCTGCCGCTGGGGCTGCCATGAGAGACTCCCTCTTGTTACGCGGCAGCACGCTAAGGATATGCGCGGCTTTGTCAAAGTGTAGTTGCCGTACGTTCGCGACGGTCAGTTCCGGCGCGGCGGCGCCACCGAGCCGCGCGCGATATAGCGGCATTCGATCTTGATCTTCTGGGCGTTCTGATGCGCCGAAATGCCTTCATTATGGTCGAGCAGGGCGCCCACTGCCCAGCGCGCCATTTCGTCATGCGGCAGCACCACGGTCGATAGTGGCGGCAGCATGTAGGACGCCAGATCTTCATCATCGAAGCCGACGATGGAGATATCTCCGGGAATGCTGAGGCCCCGGCTTTTGACAGCGTCATAGGCGCCCATGGCCATACGGTCGTTGAAGCAGAAAATTGCCGTCGGCGGCTGCGGCAGGTCGAGCAGGCGCAGCGTCAGTTCGCGGCCGCCGTTGACGGTCCAGCCGCCCGTTAATACCAGTTGGTCATCGATCGGCACATCCCAGGTGGTCATTGCCTGACGGTAGCCCAGTTCGCGGTCGCTGGCGGCGTCGATCCATTCTTCACCCTTGAGATGGGCAATACGCCGATGGCCCGCCTTGAGCAGCGCTTCGGTGGCGGCATGGGCGCCAGCCACGTCGCCGGGAACCACCGAGGGATGGCGGCGCTTTTTTTCGTAGCAATTGACCAGAACGGTGGGCACATCGTCGAGCCGGCCCGGAACCACCAATTCGCGCGTAATCAGCGAGGCATAGAGCACGCCGATGATGCGGTTCTTGAGCAGCATATCGAGCCCGGCGTCCTCGATCTTGGGATCGGCGCGGGTGCAGAACGTGGCAATCACCACATCCTGCAGGGCGGCCTCGTCGCGGGCGCCTTCAATGAACTGGGCGGCAAAGGGCGTGGTGCTGACTTCATCCAGAATCAGGCCGATCACCCGCGTGCGGTTTTCGGGAACAAGGTGTTGCCTGCCCTTGCGGTAGCCCAGGGCCTCGGCCGCCTCAAAGATGCGGGCGCGGGTCAGTTCGGCGACGCGCGCATTGGCAACGCCGTTGAGCACCAGCGACACAGTCGCCTGGGAGACGCCTGCTCGTTGCGCGACGTCGATCATGGTGGCGCGCTTGCTCACTTCGTCTCCAACTCAACCTCCCGACCGGATTATAGAAAGCCCGAACTGTGGACAAGCCCGGCCAAAATTATTGGCAGGGCATAAATCCGGCTTGCCAATGCCCTGAGTGCGGACTACCAATGCTGATAATAATATAACTAATAAGATTATCTCGGGGGAAATATGACGGTCCACGCAACGCTTGCGGGCAACACTTCCACGAACGCCTTCCGGTCGACCTTGTCGCTGGATGGCGCGTGGAAATTCAAGCTCGACGGGCGTGGCGACTGGCGCATCGCGCATGTTCCGTCTCCTTGGCAATCTGAATTTGCTGACCTGCGTGAAGCCTCCGGCCTGGCGGTCTATCGACGGAGCTTTACCCTCCCAGTGGGTTGGCAAGACCGCGCTGTTTCCGCGAAGTTCGGCGCGGTCAACTATTACGCCGAGGTATTTCTCAACGGCAAACGCCTCGGCGATCATGAAGGCGGCTATCTGCCGTTCGCATTCGTCTTGCCCAAATCCGTGCTGAGGGCCGAAAACGAGTTGGAAGTGCGCGTCACGCTGCCAACGGCGGACAAGACGCTTTATCCGCAGTTTCCGTTCGCCGAAATCCCGCATGGCAAGCAGAGCTGGTATGGCCCGCTTGGCGGCATCTGGCAGTCGGTGGTGCTTGAGGCGCACAACCCGGTTCATATCGAGCATGTAAAGGTCGATGCCGATCTGGCGAGCGGCCGGGTCGCATTCGTCTTGGAACTGGTCGGCTCAACGGTTGGCGCCAGCATTGCCGTGAACATTTTTGATAGCGCCGGCGTATTGGTGGCGAGCGGCGACGGCGCAAGCGACACGGTTAGTGCTGTTGTGACCGACGTGGCGCCATGGTCACCGGATGCGCCCAATCTTTACCGGGCCGAACTGACCCTGTCAGTCAAGGGCAAGGCGGTCGATGCGGCCTCGGTCAGCTTTGGCTTTCGCACCATCGAAACCCGCGACGGCAAGCTCTGGCTCAACGGCCAGCCACTCTACCTGCGTGCGGCGCTCGATCAGGATTATTACCCGGAAGGCATCTGCACGCCGCCCTCGCTGTATTTTCTGGAAGACCAGGCGCGCAAGGCCAAGGCGCTCGGGCTCAATATGCTGCGTTGCCATATCAAGGTGCCGGACCCGCGCTACCACGAAGTGGCCGATCGGATCGGCCTGCTGATCTGGACTGAAATTCCCAATGTTCAGACCTTCTCGCCAGCATCCGCGCAGCGCCTGCGCGATACCATGGCGGGGATCGTCCGCCGCGACGGCAATCATCCCTCGATCATTGCCTGGACCATCATCAACGAGGATTGGGGTACGCGGCTGGTCGAAAATGCCGACCACCGCCGCTGGCTCAAGGAAACCTATGATTGGCTGAAGGCGCTCGATCCGACCCGGCTGATTTCGGACAACTCAGCGTGTTTCCCGAACTTTCATATGAAGTCGGATCTCAACGACTATCATTATTACCGCTCGGTGCCCGAGCGCCGTGAGGAATGGGACGATCTGACCACGCAGTTCGCCAACAATGCCGCCTGGACCTATTCAAACCTGGGCGATGCAGAATGGCGCGGCGACGAGCCGTTGATCGTTTCCGAATTCGGCGTCTGGGGCTTGCCCAATCCAGCCAAGTTATTGCTCGAGGACGGTTCGGAACCGTTCTGGATGGAGACCGGCGCCACGTGGGGCGATGGTGTGGCCTTGCCGCATGGCATTCGGCAGCGCTTCTCGGCGCTGCACCTGGACACCGTGTTCAAGGACTTCACCGCTTTCGTCGAAGCGGCTCAATGGTACCAGTTCGCCAATCTCAAATACGAGATCGAGGTGATGCGCGCCCATCCGACCATCGTGGGCTATGTCATAACCGAATTTACGGATGTTCATTGGGAAGCCAACGGACTTTTGGATATAAACCGCAATCCGCGGGTGTTCCATAATCAGTTCGCCAGCATCAATACCGACATCGTTATCATCACCAAACCGGCCATGTGGTCGGCCTATGCCGGCGACACCTTGGGCATCGATCTTTCGGTCGCCACCGGCGGTCTTTCGATCCCGACCGGCGCGAAATTGCGCTGGAGCGGCAGTGGTCTGTCTGGCAGTGCCGACGTTGCGGCGACCGGTGCCAATGGTTTGGCCACGCTGGGCAAACTTGGTTTCCCGATGCCATCAGTCAAGACCAACCAGATGCTGCGGATCGCCTTCGTTCTGGAAGCTGATGGGCATCAACTGGCGAGTAATGTTCTCGACATCGCGCTCTATGCCAGGCGTGCTGCGGTTAACCTGCCCACAGTGGGTTCGCGCGATTCCAGTCTGATCGATTTTGCCAAGGATCTCGGTTATCGCGTCGCCGATGTCGGCAATGCCGATGTGGTGCTGGTGCGGGCTCTCAATGCCGCGGATATCGAGGCGATGTGCGGCGGTGCAAACTACCTGGTGCTGGCTGATGGCAGCGTCAACACCCATCGCAATCTGCGCGCCGACATTCCTGAAGGCGAAAAGCCTTATCGGGACATGGTGGTCGATGAACGCAATCTGCCCGTCGGCATCGACCAGCAATTGCCTGGCATTGGCCTGCTGCCGCGCGACGGCAGCATGTGGCGTGGGGACTGGATTGCCAATTTCAGCTGGCTGCGACGGGCAGGGGCGTTTGCCGCGCTGCCGGGCGGACCGATGCTTGATCTGTCGTTCGACCGCGTGGTGCCCCATCATGTGATGACCGGGTTCCGCACGTTTGAATACGAAGGGCCGGTTCATGCAGGTGTCGTCATCGGCTGGATTCATAAGCCGGCGGTGACGATTGCGGAGCGCCGAATCGGGGATGGTAATCTGGTGGCAACCACCTTCCGGCTGACCAATGACTCCCCTGGAGCCGACCCCGTAGCAGCAGCGTTATTTGATGCCTTGGTGACCACAGCAAAACTACCGATTTAGACAACGTTACATATCTGATTTATGGGTCTGTATCGTATAAGTCGTTGACCTTTCCGGGCGTTGAGATAGGGTAAAAAACATGCTGTTCAGCCGGAAACCGGGGGCAGCTTCGCAAGCGCGGGGAAACACGCGGAACACGGGTCAGGCGCAGCGCGCCGATCCATAGGGAAGGAGCAGGCTTTGGCCTGCTGGGAGACACGATGGCGAGCATCGAATTAGCGAATGTCAGCAAGCGTTTTGGGCCGGTCCAGGTTATTGATAACCTGTCGCTGACCGTGAACTCCAACGAGTTCATGGTGTTTCTGGGGCCATCGGGCTGTGGGAAGTCGACGCTGCTGCGCATGATTGCAGGGCTGGAAAGCATCGACGACGGCGAGATTCGCATCGATGGGCAGCGTGTCGATCATCTGCCGCCGGGCGAACGCGGCATTGCCATGGTGTTTCAGCACTACGCGCTCTATCCGCACATGACTGTGCGCGACAACATGTCGTTCGGCCTGCGCAATATCGGCGTTGCTCCAGAAGAAATCACCAAGCGCGTCAATCGTGCTGCTGAAATGCTGGAAATTTCGCAGTTGCTGGATCGCAAGCCCGGCCAGATGTCGGGTGGTCAGCGCCAGCGCGTGGCCATCGGCCGTGCCATCGTCAAAGAGCCCAAGGCCTTCCTGTTCGACGAACCGTTGTCGAACCTTGATGCGGCGCTGCGCGTCCGCACGCGCGTCGAGTTGGCGCAACTGCATAACCGCGTACTCTCCACCATGATCTTTGTCACCCACGACCAGATCGAGGCCATGACCCTGGCGCATCGCATCGTGGTGATGAACAATCGCAAGATCGAGCAGGTCGGCTCGCCGATGGAGATTTACTCAAGGCCGGCGACCCGTTTTGTCGCCGAATTCGTCGGTTCGCCAGCCATGAACTTTGTGCCGGTGACCGTCGGGCAGGGTGCCTCCGGCGCCAGCGTTACGCTGGCTGACGGCATGGTGGTGCAGACCACGGTGCCCTCGCAGGCCCTGGAAATCGGCGCAACATACGATCTGGGCATTCGCGCCGAGGCCCTGCAGGTGGTACCTGCCGGCACCGGCGATGTCAGCGGCAAGGCCGAAGTGATTGAGCGCCTGGGCGATCGAACGCTGGTTTATGTGCGGCTGTCGACCGGTGCCCTGGTGGTCGGCGAAGCAGAAGGCGACAGCAAGGTCGTCACCGGCGACGCCGTCTCGGTGAAATTTGACGGCAGCCGGACACATCTGTTCGACGCGCGCGGTCAAGCCTATCACGGCCTGTGAGGAGGGGAGCATGGCACAGACCGACGCTTCCATTTCTCTTTCCACTCCGAACGTCGCCACCAGCCGCAATACGCTGAAGGTCGATCGTCCGCGCTGGAGCAATATGCTCTTCGTGGCGCCGTTCCTGTTCTTCTTTGTGCTGCTGCTGGTGGTCCCGATGTTCTGGGGCATGTGGCTGAGCCTGACCAAGGCTGACCTGTTCGGGCCGGGCAAGTTCCTGGGCTTGAACAATTACGCCCGCCTGTTCACCGACAAGATATTCATCGGCGCCATTCTCAACACCTTCTATTTCGTGTTCCTGACGGTGCCGGCGCTGGCTATCCTTGGCCTGACCCTGGCGCTGGTGCTGAACAAGCAAACCCGCTCGGCAACCGTCCTGCGCGCTATTTTCTTTGCCACCTCGGTGCTGTCCGTGACCGTGGTAACGTTGGTCTGGCGCATCGTTTTTATCCCCGACATGGGCCTGCTTTCGGTCATTTTCGGCTGGTTCGGCGCTAACTCGCCGAAGTTTCTGAGTGATCCGAAGCTGGCGATGATCGGCGTCGCCATCGCCACCGTGTGGTGGGGCATTGGTCTGCCAATGGTACTGTTCCTGGCCGCTCTGCAGCAAATTCCAGGCGAAATCTATGAAGCGGCCGCGCTGGACAATACCAGTCGCTGGCGCACGCTCTGGTACATCACCTTGCCTTCGATCCGGCGCACCTTTGTGCTGGTTATCATCATCCAGATCGTCTTCCAGTTCCAGTTGTTCGGCCAGGCCCAGTTGATGACCGGAGGCGGGCCCAACAACGCCTCTCGACCCATTGTCCTGTACATTTATGAGGCGGCCTTCAAGCGCTTCGACGTGGGCATGGGGGCTGCTGCTTCCGAAGTGCTGTTCGCGCTCATCCTGATCGCGGCGATGGCTCAATATTTCGTTGCCCGCCGGCGTGGAGAAGACTGATGGCTGAAACGCGGGTCCAAAATATCGTCGGCCGCACCAACAGCGACCGGATCATCCTGGCTCTTACCATTCTTGCCGCTCTGGTGCTGCTGATCCCGATCATGTGGGTGGTGGGGCTGTCGTTCAAGCTGAACAACGACCTCAAGATCGATCCTAATTCGGTGTTCCGCCTGCCTTATACGCTCAAGAACTATATCGACGTGATCAGCAGTTCGAGCGTGTTCCGCTGGCTGCTCAACAGCCTGATCGTGTCGATCGGTTCAACCATCTGCATCCTCATTCTGTCCTCGCTGGCAGGCTACGGATTTGCCCGGCTGAATTTCCCCTACAAGAACATCATCTTCATCATCGTGCTGTTCGGGCTGGCTGTACCCGAGCAGGCCGTGATCGTGGCGCGGCACCAGATCTTTTCTTTCCTCAAGCTGCACAATTCCTATCCGGGGCTGATCCTGCCGGGCCTTTCGGCATCCTTCGGGGTGTTCCTGATGACCCAGTATTTCAAGGCTATCCCCAAGGAGATCGACGAAGCGGCGATGCTCGACAACGCGTCGCGGTTCCGGATTTTCTGGAAGGTCCTGTTGCCGCTGACCATTCCGGCACAGGCCACGCTGGGGATTTTCACCTTCCTCGGTGCCTTCAACGATTATTGGTGGCCCCTGATCTCGGCCACCAAGAAGGAAATGTACACCATCACCACCGGCATCGCCTCGATGCAGATGAACTTCGCACAAACCGAAGGATTGGGTTTCCTGATGGCGCAGGCGGTCTTTGCCGGCCTGCCGACGCTGCTGGTCTACCTGTTCTTCCAGAAATACATCGTCACCGCGGTTTCAGGTTCCGCCGTGCGATGACTGCCCCAAACAAAACCCTGGAAAAAAACGACTACTAGGAGGAGAGACTATAATGACGAAGTTTATCAAGGGCCTGGTCCTGGCTGCGGTGTCTGCCGCAACCCTGGCGGCCGCGGTCCCGGCTTATGCCCAGACTGAAATCACCGTGCAGCGCTTCTTCGGCACCTGCGACGCCGATTTCGGCACCAACACCGACGTTTCCAAGTCGGCGGGCGAGTGCGGTATCATCACCTCGCAGATCAATAAGTTCAACGCTGACAATCCGGACATCAAGGTCACCGTCAACTCGGTCGAATGGCCTGGCTATGACCAGCTGACCGCGCAGATGGCTTCGGGCGAGCCACCTGATCTGGTCACCATGCATGAATCGGTGATTTCCGATTATCAGTCCAAGGGTCAGCTCGAGCCAATCGATGACGTGCTCAAGGCCGCCGGCATCGATCCAGCAGCGTTCACCGCTGCCGGTCGCGATGGCGTGACCAAGGATGGCAAGATCTATGCCCTCCCGATCGATTCCCATGCCATTCTTTGGCACATCAACCTGAACCTGTTCAAGCAAGCCGATCTGATCAATGCCGACGGCACCCCAAAGCTGCCGACCTCCGTTGACGAACTGATCGCTGAAGCCAAGCAGTTCAAGGAAAAGACCGGCAAGCCGTTCCTGGTGCAGGCAACTGCCAACGAAAAGGCGATGTTCACCCGCGCGATGTACATCTACCTGAACCAGCAGAAGTCCGACTATTTTGCTGATCCAACCAAGATCAATCTGACCACGCCCGAAGCCAAGAAGGTCGTTCAGATGATGAAAGACATCTATGATCAGGACCTGACCACCAAGGATCAGGATTACCCGGCCATGGTTGCCGGCTTCGCCAATGGCGACGGCGGCGTCGAAGTGAACGGCACCTGGGTTATCGGCGACCTGGACACCCTGTCCAAGCAGGAAGGCAACCCGCTTTCCGGTGGTTACACCGTGTACCCGCTGCCGCAGCTGTTTGGTGGCGAACCGTCCTACTATTCGGACGGCCATTCGTGGGCCATGCCCAAGAAGGACCGCTCGCCTGAACAGCTTGCTGCTATCGGCAAGTTCCTGAAGTTCATGGCTGATGATGACTATGATTGGTCGCGTACCGGCCACATCCCCGGCATCCAGGCGGTTCTGGACTCGGCCGAGTTCAAAGCCCTGCCGCACCGCGATACCATCCTGTCGATCGCTTCGATCGCCAAGGCTCTGCCGTCCGCCGTGCAGCGTCAGTTCGCCATTCAGGACATCCTGGGTGAAGAAGTTGCTTCTGCCGTTACCGGCCAGAAGGACATCGACGCAGCCCTGGCCGACGCTCAGTCGCGCATCAACGATCTGCTCGCCAACCTCTAGTAAAATCGGCCCCATCGCGCTTCGGCGCGGTGGGGTTTTCGACCGAACCAAACCGCGTCAGTAATGTCGCGGTTTTTTAGTATGCCGTTTTTTCGGTTAGCGTCTTTTTGTATTGCAGTGGCGTGCTGCCCAGCACCGTCTTGAAATCGGTGATGAAATGCTGCTGGCTGCTATAGCCCAAGGCATAGGCCATATCGGCCCAATCGGGGGTATCCCCCTCACGGATTTGCTGTGCCGCCGCCAGCAGCCGATGGCGCTGCAACAGCCATTTCAGGCCGATGCCCAGATAGTCGCGGAAGATCTGCTGCAGCCAGCGCTCGCTTTTGCCATAGGCCGCCGCCACGGCCGCGACCGTCTGCAACGCCTCGTCCGTTTCAATAGCGGCAATGATGGTGTTGACCAGCGCGATATTGGCGTCCGGCTCGGGCAGGGCGGCTTGCAGGCACCGCGTCATCTCGGCCAGCGCCGCATCATCGTCCTTGGCCAGAATGGCGGCGATGCCGGCGGCGTCCGCCCATGGGAACACTTTGGTCAGGCTGACCACCTTGTCCTGCAGATCGGCCATCTTGCCGGTCCAGAACGCGTGAAAGGCGCCGGGACGAAAGCGTACCCCCAGGATTCTGCCGCTGCCGGCAGCCGAATAGGTCCGCTTGCCGCGAAACGTGCCCTGAATTCCTGATTCCTGCGCGGACAGGAATACGTCGACATAGGGCCGGTGCATCACCTCGTCGGAATTGTAGTGGCCCAGTGCGCTGTCCCACCGGATGAGCCAGAAATGCTCAACGAAAGGGCCCAGGTCCGCCGGCGGCTGTACCGTGCGGAACTGCACATGCCGTTCGAACCCGGCCGGATCGAGCCGGCCGCGTGGCTCGTAAACCTCTGCGGGTTTTTGAAATACCGCCTTTGATCCATCGGTCATTGTGCGTGCATCACCTTAACGAGGAAAGGAAACTACCGATGAGCAACAAGCACTTCCTGCGCGGCATGGCCACCGTCAACTACTTCGCCAACGATATGAAGGCGGCCCGCGACTGGTATGCCGAACTGTTCGGCGTCGCCGCCTACTTCCAGATGCCGAGTGTCGAAAATCCCGCCTATGTGGAATTCCGGATCGGCGATGACGAGGACGAATTCGGCATCATCGACCGCCGCTATGCCCCCGAAGCCATGCAGGCCGGTCCCGGCGGCGCGATCCTGCTTTGGCATGTCGATGACGTTGAAAGCGCCTTTGCCCGCCTGATCGCCCTGGGCGCCAAGGAATATGACCCGATCACCAAGCGTGGCGAATCCGGCTTCGTTACCGCTTCGGTGCTCGACCCCTTCGGCAATGTCCTGGGCATCATGTACAATCCACATCACGTGCAGATGCGGGACGCGCGCAAAGTCTGACCAGGCAGGACGTTCGGCGAATTTCCAGGCCACCCGCATGCCACCCGCATGCGGGTGGAATGATTAGGCATCGTTGGCAGAAACCGCATCCTTGCTCTTGCGCCAACCCCCGGCCTGTCCTAGAAACCGCCTCCAGAGGCCACGTGGCGGAGTGGTGACGCAGCGGATTGCAAATCCGCGTACTCCGGTTCAATTCCGGACGTGGCCTCCAACAAATTTCCCAATAAATTCAAATACTTGTGGTGCTTGCGGGTAGTCCGCGTAGCCCTTCTTTGTCGCATCGATGTTGCATTGCGCTCTCCAGCATTTCCGGGGGTTTCTCGACAGCCTCGGCGAATCCATGCGACATAAAGTGCGACATGGGGGCTTACAATGGGCAGTCGGTTTTTTGCGATCGCGTTGATTCTATCATTTACCGTCTCGGCGGCTTCCGCCCAGCACGGCCAATGCAACATTAAAGGCAACATCAACACTCGGGGCGAGCGCATCTACCATTTGCCTGGCCAAAAATATTACAACGAAACCAAGATTAGCGCGTCCCACGGAGAACGCTGGTTCTGTTCCGAGGAAGAAGCGCGAGATGCTGGATGGCGCCGTTCTAGGGTATGAGCAGTAGAGTTGAGTCATGGGGACGGGGATGGTTAGAGAATTAGCTTTATGGGCCATTGCCCTAAACCTTGTCGGAGTTCTCGGCCTTTTTGCGTTCGGAGCGCCTTTTAGGATCCCTCTTGGGGGCGCCGACATCGTCGTTTTAGGATCTTCGCCGCGTGGTCAAAAGATAGACTTAGCGTTTGCGATACTGGCTTGGCTCTCGCTTCTCTGCGTTATCGTTGGCAGCGCTTTGCAAGCCTACACCGTCTGGCTCACACCTTGACGGCTGGTAGAGGCTACCTCTGCGATCTGAAGTAAGAGCGCGTGAATCCCGGCCGGTCAGGACTTAACGAAGGACACCAACTGGGATCTGAGCAAGGTCGAGCCCTCGGGTCGATCTCGCTGGTGCCCAACTACCCCAGAGATCAAAGAAGACGCGGAAAAATTTCAACGAGAGCTGATGGGTCCGCTTTGTCTTTCAATCTCGTCAGCGCTTGTCGTCCAAGGCTTACCCTTGTGCATGCCCCCCGATGAATCCTCTGCTACGGGCGTTAGGGTAACCATTGTTGATCGCCCACTCTTACTCAAGGCTCTGGCGACGTCGATATAGGCGTAGGTTTTAGTAGCAGATTGGCCGTCAGTTAACGTAACTGGCAACCCTGTATCAGGCACGCCGGGGAATGTGCTTCCGGCCATCGAAACCAGTTTCCCGCCTCCCGGAACCAAAATGTACATGGTCGTGACGGCGATCGGACGATGTCCCGTGTTTGTCGCCTCAATTTGCACGTATGGGTTACCGATGGTTCCGTCGAAGTAGGTTGGCATGACCGTATTCATTGCGACCCGCATGGTGCGCCGCTCGCGCCGGTCTGCCTGAACGTAGTTGAAAATGGAAAGCGCAGCTCCGAACACGCCAAGCGCAAGCAATACTAGGTCTCGAATTACTTCAAAAGCGGTCAATTGATTCCCCAAGTCGCAAGCCACAACCCAAGCATGTAACATACAATTCAGCGTAACCGCGGCCGGCGCGCGCTAGTTTTGTTGAAATCCCCATCCAGAATGATCCTGTGTTGTTCCGACCTGCGGCGTCGATAGGGCCGTTTTCGGCGTTCGGCACGGGGTCGTGAGAGCATGGCTATGCCGCTCGCTGGGACTTCTGTGCCTTACGGTCATAACGACCATCGGTTACGGCATCATAGAGGTCGTCGAAAACGAGTGCGCTTTCCAGCACATGGCAAATGATCTGGTCGAGCGTGAGGTCGCGTTCATCTGCGCAGCGCTGGATCATGTCCCGTTGCCATGAGGGCAGATGAACTGGAACAATCGTCTCCCGGGCCCTGGCGGGCAGAACCTGCGCCCGACGGGCCTGGCCCTTCACAGTTCCTTCGGTCGTGCCATCACCCACAATGGCCGCCACGGCTTTGGCCGAGTAGCCCCTGCCAAGCCAGTAACCAATCTGGATTGCCCACAGATTTGGTCGCCGAGGGGCAAATTTCCCGCGTTCGTCAACTTGGAACTCGACGCCTCTGACATTGATGCTTTTCACCCGGGCTACTCCAACAAACTGCCGATGTCGGAAAATAGCGCGATTGGCACCCGTCTGGAATCCCCGGTTGCAGTGAGCAGGCACATCGCTGGCGATTGCAGCTTCATCACGAAGGCCGAGAATTCCGAGGTTCTGTCGAGCGTTGAGACCAGTTTCACGCCCATCGCTTCATCCTCCGCTGAACCCTCGGGGCTGAACCCCCTATGAAACAAAAATTGAGCGCGAAAGGGGGGTCGGGTGCCGCCCCCTGTCCCACCGCCCCTCGTACGGTCCCTAAACCCCTCGCAAAGCGGTCTGCGGAGGCCACTGGCGGGCGTTGGTGTCTTGTCGTTTGCTTGACGACGGCTGGCGTGGCGCGCTTGTGGGCACGGGGCTTGTGCAGATGAGGTGCCGAAGTGCTGGCCAGTGGCTTGGTCGAGTGGGTCGAGCATCGGTGTGCCGCCTTCTACCGCTCAAGCTGCTGGCCCGTCGCGCCGGCGGCGCTGGTCTACGGCGGATATGCCTATGGACAGGAACTTTGCATTACGCAGATGGGCCTCTTCATCACGCAGTTGGGGGAAGCGCGTCGTTGAGCTAGGAGGAGTGGTATAGGATGGCGCCAGAGGCTCGACAGCATAGGCGTGACGCAGCGCATGTGCACGGCGGAGCCGCTGATGCCGCAACTGAACGTAAAGCTCGTTCGGCCACAGGCGTTCGGACTAAAGGGGGCAGCATGCGGCGACGATTAAGCGGATTTCCTTTCGTTGTTGTTCTGTCGTCGGCAGGCGTCATAGTGGCATGGTTCGAAGTCTGGCTGGCCCTTTCATCGGGGCAAATCCGGACCAGGCATGGGAATATAGTCAGTGCCGCGGGGGACCCGATCCTGTTCAACATGGCGGTGGCCTGGTGGATTGCCATTGCAACGATCGCGACAGCCTTTGTCTTGTTGCTGCTGCTGATCATTATTGGGCTTGCCTATGACGCGTGGTTGCGCCCGCGCCGGGTTTGGGTACCCAAGGATGCACCGCCGGTTGATCCCGTCGTCCAGCAAAAGGACGAGCGGTAGTTGGGCGGTCATTGCCCCTAGGCTTCTAACAGCCAGCAAGGCCTAGGTGAGGCTTACCGGCCAACCCCAATCGATCTAACACCGGCTCCCAGTCGGCCAGCATCGATAAAGACCACCCCCGCAATTTCAAAAGCAGACCGCAGTGAGCTTAACGTGGCGGCCCGAGGCGCTCGGGCCTCTCGCTCGAAATCCACGATGGTGCGCAGCGCCACTTTCGACGCCTTTGATAGCTCGTCTCGAGACCAGTCCAGAAGGCCTCTGGCAGCGCGACATTGAGCCGGTGAAATAGCGTTCTTTTCCGCCAAAATTGCACGTTTTATGTTGACTATGGACATGCATGAATTACACTTTTTGTGTGTACTTTCAAGCGATATGGACAGCCTCATGAACATCGAGATCGGCAAGACAGGCGACGGTCGTTCCATCGGTCTCCCGCTTAAGTTTGCGAACCGGCACGGGCTGATCACGGGAGCCACGGGAACCGGGAAGTCGTGTTCGCTCCAGCGCCTAGCCGAGGAATTCTCAGCGGCCGGTGTCCCGGTGTTCGCCGCCGATATCAAAGGTGACCTGTCCGGCATTGCTACTGTGGCCCCGGTGACGTTTTGGGATGTGTTTGGCCGCAAGGGCCATCCCATCCGGACTTCAGTTCAGGACATGGGGCCGGTGCTGCTGGCCCGGATGCTCAATTTGAACGAGGCGCAAGCCGGTACGCTGGCCATCGCGCTTAAGCGCGCCGAGGACCAGGCCGACTTCCTGCTCACGCTGGATGACCTGCGTTGGCAGCTGCAGGACATGTACGAGGACCGGGAGACGGTCTGCCAAGTCTATGGGAACATTACCGCTGCATCCATTGCCACCATCCAGCGCAATATCCTGACGCTGGAGCAACAGGGCGGCGCTCACCTGTTCGGCGAACCGCCGTTCGATATCCGCGACCTGATGCGGGTAGTGAACGGTAGTGAAGGCCAGTCGAAGGGCGTGGTGAACCTGCTGCACGCTGATCAGCTGATGGAAGCCCCGCAGCTCTATGGCACACTGCTCTACTGGATGCTGACCGAGCTATTCCGCAAGCTGCCCGAAATGGGCGATCTGGAAAAGCCGCGCATGGTGTTCTTCTTCGACGAGGCGCATTTGCTGTTCAAGGATGCGCCCAAGCACCTGGTCGACTCCATCGAGCGCATCGTTCGGCTTGTGCGGTCCAAAGGGATCGGCGTCTACTTCGTCACCCAGTCACCGTCCGACGTGCCGGACGGCGTGCTGGCCCAGTTGGGCAACCGTATCCAGCACGCCCTGCGCGCCTATACGCCCAAGGAACAGCGGTTCGTGAAAGCGGCAGCTCGCGCGTTCCGTCCCAACAAGGATGTGGACGTCGAAAAGGCCGTTCTGGAAATGGGCGTGGGCGAAGCGCTGATATCCACATTGGTGGACGATGGCGTGCCGATGCCGGTGGAGCGGATCAGGGTGACAATGCCCGCCGGCCAGGTCGGGCCGATATCGGATCTTGAGCGCTCGGTGATCATCGAGAAGTCAGCCCTGCGCGTGACCTATCCCGCAATGGTGGAGGGTGCCCGGCATGTGTGGGAGTTCCAGCAGCGCCAGCGCGCAGCGCGTGGGCTGGATGCCCTGCCGCCGCTGGAATACCGGCCCCAGCAGGCAATGACGATGGACGAGGTGCTGGCGCCGCTCACGCGGATGCACCAGCGGCCGGCGCGAAATTATGGGCGGGAGTTGTTTGTCGGGACGGTCCTGATGGCCGCCGCCGGCGTCATGCTGATGGTCGCTACTTCGCTCGGCTAGCTGACGAACCACGGCTCAATACCGATCTCGTTCAGCCGAACGGCGACCTTGCCAGCGGCATAGTCCTTGTGACGCTTGAAGGTGGCAAGCGCCCATCCGGTGCGCTGGCATAAGGCCTTCTCCGTCACGCCGTGGTGCTTGCACATCACCCAAGCGACTAGGGCTTCGCGCGTGCATCCGGAGGCGGGAAGTTAGCCGTCAACTATGTCGGTTGCGCAACGCCCCTGGCGTCCCTCCGTCCGAGTAGTGCCAGCTCAGCAGGACTTCTAGCGTGCTAAAATCGTCGCGTGCTCTCAAGTGCACAATGTGTATTGACTTAGCGTTCGCCGCCCGGTCAGCCTGCGTCATTGATGGGGTCGAAAATGAAGTTACTTTTTGCAATCGTATCTTTGGTTTTTATGCTGATGGCCGCGCCTGCATTTGCAGATATGCTTTGTGTCCAGCGGCAACTTGCCAATCTGGGGTATCAGCCGGGTACAGTTGACGGCGCGATTGGCAGCAAAACGTTAAGCGCAGCGGCGAGTTTTCTAGCAGATTTCAAGGTAGATTTACCCGTCCTCGACGCCAGCAGCAGTGGGGCGTGGTGCGACGCCCTTAACACCGCTGCACAATCGGCCGATGGCATTTCCAAACGTTTTGACGTCACATCAGAACCGTCTGGTGTGCTCTCCCCAGCAGCCACCGAGAAGCTGTGGTCTCTGTATAAGCATATTTCTGAGTGCCTGATTTTCGATACCGTCCCGGGCGGGAAGGCCGTTTCATTCCCGATGACCGTCCTTCGCCCGCAGGAGCTGATTTCAGCATCTTGGCACACCCCCTTTTCCAACCAGGTGATTGGGGCGCCGGCCTGCAAGATTGATGTTCCCAACTTCTCGTATCCGCCGCCTCCAATCCCGGTAGTTAAGCTTGACGAGCGTTATGGCGAGCGACAGGCAACAGTTGATAATGCGCTAGTATGGTTTGAGCGAGCGGCAACCTATGTCCGTTATTCTGGCGATCCTGTGGCAAGAACGGCGCTCAAGGCCGCCATTATTAAATGGGCCGAAACCAACTCTCTGACCAAGGGAATAAATGTCAGTTGGGGTAGCAAACCGATTGACTACCAAATGCTCGCGACTGTCCTCGGACTGTTGACAGCGACTTCAGAGGTTGCCCAGGATTTGTCACCTCAGGAGCGGGTCATTGTCGGCACTTGGCTAAACGGATTGATCAAGAATGCAGCCGACAGTCGGTGGAAAGACCGAACTGACAACAAAGATTACATGCGGACCTATTTAGGAATGCTATGGGGTGTAATCGTCGGTGACGATAAACCAGTGCGCGATGGTATTGAGGTTTACAAACGCGCTATCCATGACATGCGACCTGACGGGAGCTTCCCGATCGATAGCCAACGTGGAGGAATGGGCGTTCAGTACAACGGTATGGCAGCAAACAGTTTGTTGTTGATTGCCATAGAGATGAAGAAGACCTTTGGCCTCGATCTTTTCAACTATTCAGTCGATGGGCGCTCAGTTCACACGGCCATAGATTTCTTGATCAGGTCGATCCAAGAGCCTGGTCAAACCAACAGGATTTACGCAATTTCTTGTCCGGAGAGCGGCGACCGTTGGGGAACGATCGAAGCGCCGTCTACAGACTTTTTCCAACATGTCAGTGGCCTGCTTGTCTACGCGGACCTCTTTCCAGAGGACGAGAACGCCCCATGGATCCGGCAATTCTTTGCTGAAAGTATGAAAACGGCCAGTATCACTGAACGAGCCGGAGGCGCCCCTGCCTGTCAATTCGCAACGCCTACGCAAGTTGCCTTCTCCGGACCATCTATTGAAATCGCACCGGTGGCAGTGACACCGGCACCGAAACTTGCGCTGGTGACCCGTGAAGAAATTGCCGAGGAAAAAGGGATGACGGGTCAGGTGGACTCATTGTTCACTACTCGTATTGAGGGCGCACCCAACGGACAGAACGTCGTCCGCTATAACCTTAAAGGGCCTTTCAACATCTTTAAAAAGACGTTCTACGGGCTTCAGTTCGTAGTTCGGGGTAATCTGCCCGAAGCCTCAGCCAAGCCGATAGTGGCTTGCGGCGCGGGGTTCGACATTAAGCGATATGAAGATGGCAAGCCCAACCTGCAACTTAAACCTGCGCTGGATAAAGGGGAGTTTGTTTTTCCCGATCTATCCTGCGTCGAACCGTACTTAACGCCAGACGTCAAGTTCATGGCCAGGTTTCTTAAGGGTTCTTTCCGCGATATCGCTATTAGCATGATCGGCGACGGGTCCGTCAGTCTCCTTGGACATACTGGATTACAAGTGTGGATGCAGAAAGTCGCTGACGGGGATATTGTGCTAAGATAGTCCACGCGACAAAGCCACATCTTGCCATAGACCCAGGCGTCTAGCAGAAGGCTTGGCGTCGTCGCCCAGAGGCTCGCGCGGCAGCCGGCGTCGTACGCAACCCCACCGGACTGTCGGCATGCGGACGTAGATTCGGCCCCCAAGTCGGTTGGTTGGTGGAGTGTCAGCTCCTTCAATCAAGCCCCGGTTGGGAAGCCAGCTTACCCCACGCATCATTCCATAAAGATCGATGCTGCAACGAGACCACAACGCGACTGAAGCCATAGCGCTCCGCGATGACCGCAGCATGGTCAAGAGCGACGGCGGGGTCGAATGGGCCTTCAGAGCGTGCATGGAACCTGCCGGCCTGAAACATGCGCTCCGGCCAACAGACCGAGGCCGTTGGTGGTTGTCGGGACAGACCGGCCGCCTCGAGGATATGATAATCACTGCCAATCCGAACTGTGACCGCGTCGGCCGCAACCTCGCCATGGCCGGTTGTCCAACGGTAATGTCGAAGCATTTGTCCCTGCGAAGTTGGAGGCTTTTGGGCTTCGATTTTCTGATCAGCAATCCGGCCAGTTATGGACACGATTGACCACTTCGTGCGGATAGCACTTCGCGCCTGAGCCTGAGCCCGAATTGGAGCCCGATGAGCTGCCCGTTGAGGGATACGACGCTTGGCCAGCTGCAAAGCCACCAACGACACTCGCCAAAATGTTTATGGCGTCTGCTGAGTCTATCTTCGGCCCAGAGCTACGGTCACGGTTGTCTTCCGCCTGTTTTTGTTTCCAGGCTTTGTATTTACTATTTACGTCTGCCAAGGCTTTGCGATGGTCGACCAGATCTGTTTGGCTATACGGCGACTTTGAGCAGTTTCGGAGTGAAGTTTCGATCTTTCGAACATTTCCGGTTCGATAGTTGAGCCAAGGTCTGTAGGGGTCCGGATCGTTCCGCAATCCGCTCAACAACACCTGAAAATCTTTGTCCTCCGACGTTTTCCTTGCCGCGGGGGAGCAAATGGCTGGGCCGCTCAAAGCGGCTGAACTGCCGGAAGAACTAGACTGACTGGTGGACGCACAACCAGTAAGCAGTAGGGTAACAAGCGGCAGAACGGCGACTATCCGGTTCATAGTTTGGCTCACAAAATGATTGAAACAATTGGAAATTTACTCTGATCGCGCAGAGCTCTTACCGGAATTTTTCGGTCAATTGTGAGAATCTTCATCAAAGCGGTTTAGCGCGACCCGCTTCGGTGAGGGAATAGTTTGGACCGCCGTCGATGATCTCAGTGTCCAGCAACCGCAACTTTGCCAGCGAGGCTACCGATCATCCCGGCCGGCGCCGGCTGCTGGAAGCGAAAGATCGAGCGCAGTCGTAAAACCCGATCCCTTGCCCAGCGAGTGGGTCACGCTGTCGATCGCATAGGATCCATCAATGCCGGGCCGCGCGCCGCTGAGAATGAATTGTGCCTCAGGCTCGGCCGCATAGTCGCCGATGATCGTGGCGCTGCCGTCGCCCCGGTCTCGCTGAACGTGACGAGAAGCGGCATTTGATCGTTGCTCGGCGTTGGCCTGATTGGCGCTGCCGAGAAGAGAGCGGAAGTCCACATCGATGTTGGCCCCTTCGACCAATTGCTCGACCTCCCGCCATTTGGCAGAATTTATGTCGTAGTGACGGCCACGCACCGCACTGAATTGCGGCCGACCGCGCACCGGTGAAATGTCCCACTTCAGCAGATTGCTTCCGTAGGCCCCATACACCGGCGAAAGCTGCTGACCGGTGGCCGATATGCCGGCGTTGAGTGGCGCAAAGAAGCCCCGATTGCCAATGATCTTGAACGACGCGCCCAGTTCCCGGGCCATTCTCTGACCCCACGACATGAAGCTCTCGTGCTGCATGATCCAGAATGGCCGATGCAGATCGCCGACGTCGCCGGCAACAGTGACTGAGAGCCCAGCCTTCTGACCCCAGTCCTGCGCCACGTCGCCGAACGTCTTGTCGTGGGCAGTGCGAAGCCCTGGGGCCTTCACTTTGGATTTGTTGTCCACGGACGAGGCGGCGATCGTTAGCGTGTGACCGGAAGACTTTTCGCCTTGAGACCGAACCGTGTCGACGAACCCCTCGAAGACTTGCCCCATGCCGTTGCCTGTGTGGCCAAGTTCAATGACGACGACCGCCCCAGTCGCTGGCATCAAAGTTGATCCATCTGGATCGGCCAGGGTCATCTGCGCTTCGTCGGCCTCCTGCCTCGCATGGCGAGACACCGAGACGCTGAGCAGGGTGGGTTGCCACCGGCTCGTCACGTCTTGGCCCGCAACCACCACTTTGAAGGCGCTTTCGATCATGGCTGGAAGGCTCCATCGCTAAAACTGTTCAGGCTGCCGATGGTTTTGCTTCCCCCATTACCAACAGGGCCGGCCAATTTGCTTTGGAGCGCGAGGGCGTGCTGAAGGAGGGCGATGAACGCCCTCAAATTGGTCATATCCACCAGCGGCTTCAGAGTGGTGTTCAGCGCTTCCAGTTTCGCCTTGGTCGCATCCGCTTCCGTGCCGGCCTGCTGCATATGCGACGTATCTACGGTGGTTATGTCAGGGTTCAGTGTGCTTTGAACGCCGCCGGCACGAAGGTTGTCGTAGGGGGACGACAACTGGGCGTGAGGCGCGGCAGGTTGACCATCGCCGTATATAGTTCGTCCGAGTCCAGGGTCGAGGAAATCGACAAGATTGCGGTCCCACGACTTAGATGGGTCGGGCATTTTAAGCGCGCCCTGGTCCTGCGCCAGCTGGGCTAGGAAACCCAAACCGAGCAAGCTGGAAACAGTATTGGCAATGCCACCGATCCTGCCGCCTGGCGGCTTCTTGCCCCCTATGCCGCCAGCACCAGCCGCACCGCTGCCAAGGCCGACGGCGGCCTCCTGAAGCATCACTGCGGCGGTCTGGAGCGACGGACCGGCTGTTACGAGGCCCAGCATGCTCTTGCCGGCGAACCACGCGCCAACCCCGCCAAGGCCAACCCCGGCGACACCAAGACCGAGTTGCAGATCGGATGACTCGCGGACCTTGGCCGAGATGGCCTCGATGGTGCTGGCAATGGCGTTGAGCCCGGGAATTATCGTTGGAACGACGTGTTCGCCAATGGCGCCCGCCAGATTGCTGAAGGAGTTGCTGACGCCCTGTACCGACGCAAACGGGTCAAGCTGGCGGACCTCTTTTGCAGAATCGAGGCCCGCAGCGTTCGGCAGGCGCTCCGTGACGGTGCGGACATATTGCTGAAACGAGATGATGCTCGATGCGAGGAAATCGGACGATTGCCGATTGCCGGTGATCTCCCCAGCACGCGGCCAAGCTCGATCTTGTCATCGGTGTTCACGCCGTGCGCCTTAAGCGCAGGCACCAGCACGTTGTTGGCCCACAATATCGGGTTTTCGGCGAACTGGTCTTGGCCGATCAGGCCGCTGTCATCAGTCCGGACGCCATACTTCACCTGCGCCGCTTCGGCCTTTTTGCTGGCCCGACCGACAATGAGCTGGTCGAAAACGGCCCGGACCTTCGTGCCGGCGTCGGCACCGGCGGTCTCGCTGGCCATCATGGGCAGCCAGGTCTGGAGGAATTTCGGATCAAGTGTTTTGCCGGCCAGCCGCGCATACTGCAGCATCTGGCGGAAGGCATCGGGTGAGAAGTCGGCGCCAAGTACTTGCTGCAGCCGCATGAAAGCGTCCAGCGCCTGATGGATCGCCTCTGGGGACTGGTTCCAGCCGGCGTTGTCGAGCGCCTTCAAGATGGAATAGGTACCGCTCACGGCGCCATCCGGCCCATACCGGTTCTCCAGCCCGGTCAGCAGTTTCGCAATGTCGTCACCGGCGGCAATGGCGCTGGCGGTATCGGGCATTGAAAGACTAGCTTCTTGCAGCGCCTGCAAAACGTTGGACATGGCCAGGCCGTACTGCGCGGCCAGCTTCTCAGCTGCCGTTTTCAACGAGCCCTGTTCATCCGGCGACAGACCCGCAAAATGACCTTCAGCTTCTACCCGTTGCTGTTCGAACGCCGCGTTGATTCCGCCGCGGAGCACCTGACCGCCCAGGTAAAGCCCCGCAGCGCCGCCGACTGTGATCATGCCAAGCCGTGTCAGTTTGCCAAGGGTAGAACCCAGCGCCTTTGCACTGCGCGCGGTTTCGTCCATTCCGGCGCGGACGCTGGTGAGGTGGCCAAGGACGCCATGGCGCCAGGTGGCGAGGTCAGCGCGCTCCACGCGCCCGGTGATCCCTTTGGCGAGGCGGGAATAGCTTTCAAGAATAGCAGCGGTCTCGCTAGGCGACACCTTGAGCGAATTGAGCTGTCGCTGGAAGCCGGCGCCCCACGGCGCCCGACCCAGGTGTTCCGCGCTGCGCTCAATCCCTTGGAGCGCCCGGCTGATCGCCGGAGCCTTTTCGGTCACGTCCTGCCGCAGCAAGATTTGCAGAATGCCGACGAGAGTGCGGGCCATTGATCAAACTTTCATTTTGGCGCCGGCGAGGCGAGCTTCGAAGCGGGCTCGGTCGGTTTCGATTTCCATGGCGTCCGCATAGCGGTCGCAGATTTCGTTCCAGTCCCATGCCATCACGGCGTCGATCGGCTGATGAAGTGTCGCGCCGATCCTGCTGGTCATTCCTCGCCAGCGCCGGGGGTCGGCCCGTCCGCCTTGCGGAAGCGTTGGGGCAAAAAATCAAGAATTACCTCGTCGAGTTTGAGCAGATCGTCATCGTCCAATGCCGCATATGCCTCTGCTGGAATGGCGACGCCGGGGAACTGGGGCCGCTTGCCGGAGGTGACGAGCTCTTCGGTGTAAGCCTGGACTTCAAGCCCAGTGACGCGGCGAACGGTAACTGTGCGATATTCGACGTCGCCGATCGCGAAGGGGTGCTGCAGCACGATTGAGACTTCACGCGGTTGCGGGTTGAGATAGCGGACGGCTCGGGGTGCATCGGTGGCCGCTGGGGTGAGATCGGACATTTTCTTTCCTATTGCGATGGCGAGGGGTCGATCTGACCCCGCCCGGGTTAGATCGAATAGCCGCGCAGGGCGGCAATCGACAGGCGCTTGTCAGGCCCGCCGTTCAACGTGATGCGCAACCGGCCTTCGCTGGCCGTGTAGCTGGCTTTTTTATATTTTGGCTCAACCCAGCCATCGCCCAGCGTATAGGTGCTGTCCAAAGTCAGCGCCTGCCAGGCGTCGGTGGTGTCGTCGACGTCGGCCGTCACCGACGAGCCGGAGGGCAGATAAGCGGCAAACAGCGCATCGATTTCCTTGGTGGTGCCGATCTCGAACACGCGCGACACATAGGTGCCTGTGGTGCGGATGCGTCCGCCGGCGAGCAGCGTTCCGGGATAGAGCACGGGGCTGATCGACTCCGTGCCGGTGAGCACGGCACGCAAGGTCACCGTCTCCGAAACGAACTCAGAAAACTCGTGGGTTTGGCCCGAGGTCAGTTTGATGACGGACGCATCGGCTCGGACGATTTCGAACCGGAACCCGGCATCCTGCGTCGGGATTTCGATTGCCCCGCGCACCAGAAGGTCGCTCACCGATGACAGCGCGCCAGTCCAGAGGTTCTGCGTCCGCGTGTTCGAAGTAAAAACCGCCCCGACGATTTCGAAGGAAATGTCTTCGTCGGGATGCACCTGCCAGCTCACCCGGTTGGACGAGCTGAACATGTCGCCAATCGTGTAAGGCTGGGCGGAGACCCGCTCTTGCATCAAGCCGGTGCCCAGCACATCGCCCAGGCGGGAGGTCGACACCGCATGTTCGCCGTCCGCCGTCAGGATCACGAAGCAGTAGAGCCGGGTCGGGTCTAGGAAGACCGGCGCATCGAACCTGGCCAAGATCTTGTCGCCGGCATCGACCGTGGCCATGGAGACGAATGCCTCGGCCAGCACGTTGGTTGTGGGAAAACCGTTCTCCATCGCGGCAAGCTGGATGCGGATGCCGTTTTGCGGGTCGCCAACGGCCTCCATCCAGAAATTGACGCCCGTCACGAAGCGGGGTGCCGGAACGCGGAAGGATTGCGCCAGCGGGTCGGTGCTCTTTTGTGCCCAATCGGGGAGACTTGGATCGGCAAAACGAGGTGCGATCGGATTGGCCAACTGGTTCAGCGTTACGAACGTCTGCTGCACAATCGTGTTGTTGACGATCACCACCGGCGGCGGAGCGGCCCGCGTCACCAAGGTAACGCGGCGCATGGTGGCGACATCGATCTGTCCGGCGCCAACGAAGATCGCTTCGGCAAAGCTGTCTGCTGCGCCTTCGGCGTAGACCAGGCGGCGACCCACCGGCACGCCGGCAGGAATGTCGAAGGTCAGCGCGATCTCGCCGTCGGCGTCCGCCGTTTGCGTGCCCGCCGGCTTCACGTCGATGCCGTCGAAGGTGAGCACCGCGAGAGTTTCGCCAACCCCGAAGCCCGAAAGGGTCACGTCGATTGGGATCTGGCGAAGCGTCAGTGCAGCGGTCTGCTGATTGGCCGCCACCTCGTCAAAGCTGGTCTGCCCCGGCGGCACATTGGGCGCTGCGGTAAATTCCTGCGTGACAGGCGATGTCCACGTAACCTGCTGTTCCGTCCAGAAGTCGGCGGCGGGTTCCAGCCGCATACCAGCCGGGAACGGCGTGAAGTTGTCGAATGGATTAATGACCGAGAACGACGTCCGCTGTGGCTGCGAGACCACCACCTCTTCGGTGAACGGCAGGGTCAGCACCTCACCCAGAACCACCTGCATCAGCACATTGTCGATCGCCAGCTGCAGCACGCCGCGGTTGACGGCGGCGGTCTGGGCCTCGCCCGGGTCGCGGTAGAAATCATCGACGAAGGTGTCAGTAAAGATCCCGCGTTTGGAAACGGGCGTGCCGGGCACGCGCACGTCGCTTTCAAGGCGGGTCCGGTCGAACTGATCGAGCATGGTGATCAGGCGATTGAACAGCCGCCGTAGGCTGTCCTGCGTATAGTTGCGCGTGCCGTTGTTCGTCACCACCGGCACATTGAGCCAGTCATTTCGGACTTCGGCCAGCTTCAAAAGATTATCCGGCGCAATCGGCGGCAGAGCGCCGCGGCGGGCTGACAGGCCCTTCACGTACACCGGGCGCCCCGTGATATCGAGACACACCAGGTCAATACGCGGCACTTTCGAGGTATAGCCAAGGATGACCGGCTTGCTGTTGACCCCGCCATGAACCGTCACAGTGGTTTCGGTGTGGGTCGCCGTATCGAGCACCGACACGTTGTAAAGGTAGGTGACATCATAGGTCGATGCCGCCACCGGCTCGGCGCCGACCGGACCCCAGTTCACTGCATTGCCAGCCATGGCATAGGTCGCCGGATCGAAGGTGGTCGCGCCCTGGACGATGGATTCGATCTCGAAAGCGCCAGCAAAGGTCAGCGCATCGGTGCCGCCAGGCACGCCGCCACGCACCACCGATTCGACGGCGCGCTTGACGACAATCGCAATTGTCAGACTGTCGATTGGTGCCCGGGAAACCGGAATGGTTGTGCTGCCGCCAGTGCTTCCCGTGAAGGTATGGGTTTCACCGGACACCAGTTCCAGCGCAGGATCTTCCTCGGCAAGCAGCGTGAAGGCGGCTTCGCGGATGCGCTTATAGCCCTTGATGTTGGCAGTGCCCGCGCCGATGGAAAAGCGCTGGTTTTCGCCGGTCAGGCCCAAGGCGGTGACTTCACAGCCGTCCACGATGTAGTTGCCGTTCAGATCGTCGTCATAGATCGAAATCTGTTCGAGTACGCCCGACAGTGACGGTGGCGGCAGCTGAGTGATGATAGTCCCGCCCAGCAGGCGATAGACCGAATGAAGCTCGCCTTCCTGCCCGTCGCCGGTAAACCCCCACGCAAGGGCAATCTCCTGACGCGCAGCACCTGGCTCACCTTCCCCAGCCGTTCCGGGGTGCAGGCCATAGAGCGTCGGATCCTCGATCTCGGTGACGATAGTGCGAATGACGCGCACGCCGATACTCACCTCGCCATCCATAGGCACGTCGGCGAGAACCGCTTCCTCGATCGGGTAGATATCGCCACCGATATAAATGCGGCCGGCAAAGCAATGAACGGTGCCGGCCTCGGTATCGACATTGGCTTCAGCGCCGTCCGCGCGGTCGCCGTCCTTCATCACCCGGTCGGAGATCCGCTGGCCACGCAGGCGGGCAATGGTGTGGGCTTCGTTCAGGTCGGCGGCCTGGGCATAGAACTCCGCGCCTTCCCGGAACACCACTGCGGACGTGCCGGGCCGGGACGGCCCACGGTCATAGGCCGCAGGAACGCCGGGTACTTCGAAAGCCATTAGAGGCCTCCATTCTGGTCATCGGGTACGCCGGTCTTGGTCAGTGGATTTCCTGCGCATCACCACGGGGATCCTCATACGGTGCCGCGGCGACCAGCTTTGGCCGGGCGCCGGGCAGGGGGTTGCCCAGTGCGTCATGGGTGAGGCCGTGGGGAATACCGGGCGCGGAGAAACTAGGCGCAGGGCGGGGCGCTGAGGCAGGCGCAAGAGAGGGCGACGGCGCTTTTGGCGTCTGAATTTCTTCATCAACGAGATTGCTCGCACGCCGTAGCAGTTGAAGCCCCTGCGACACCGTGGGGGCAACATAAGGAGCGACAATATCGACGCCCGCGCGCACATCGTTGACCGTGAGCCAATCAGCGAATTCTGTAGCGTGCCGAGGTACGCCGATATGGCCAAAGCCAAGGGCGTGCATGGCAACAGCAGCGGTTTGGATCAGCCGGGCGCCTTCGGTAGCTGTCATTCTCACTGTAGCCAGCGCTTCACTTTTCCAAGTGCTGAGAGCTTCGGTGAGCGTGTCTTTTGCCTCCGCGACCTGCGTCTGGATTTTTCGCAGTTCGCCGGCAAGCACTTCGTTTCTGCCGCCGAATGAATCGAGCGCATTGCGTGCAGCAATGTGTTCAGAGCGGGCGGCCTCGACGTCCGCGGGAGCGGCCTGGTCAATTTCGCTGAGCGCCTGCGCGCGGACCAGAGCCTGCCGGGCATCGCTTTCGCGAGTGACGGCAGCTGCCTCAATGCCTGCATCGTTGAGCTTGGCTTTCACCGCGTTGTATCGATCGGTGGCTGTTTGCAGCGCGGTCAGGGCGGTGTCGATTTTGGGATCTGATGCGAAGGCAGCAATGAGTGCCTGTTCGGCGGTGATCTCGGCGTTGGTGGTAGGCGATGGCTTCATTTTTGACCTCATCAGCGCCCACGGCGGGCAGCGTTAGTTTTGGCAAGCGCTTCCGCCCAGCCGCCTCTCGGAGGCGTTGCCGCTTCCGCCTGCAAACCCTCAATACGGTCCCCTGAAGGCAATCCACCGCGGCGATCATTGAGGGCGGCCACAACCTTGCCCCATCCGTATCGGTCGACGTTGCCTGCAACAGCTGGCGGCACCACCCTTGGCCCGATGGCGCTCAAAGCCGGACGAGAAGCAAGCGGTGGCACGCTTGGGGGGGTAGGCACCGCTACCTGACGAGTTACGGCTTGAGCGGCTGGACTGCGGGCGGCGTCATCTGTCGTCGGCGCGCCGGTCGCTACTTCCGCCATTTTCAAGTCGGCTAGTCGGTTTGCCTCAGCATGGGCGCCGTAAATGTCATCTTCAAACTGCTCGGTTTTTAGCAATGCGCGTAGCGAGTTGGAGAAAAGCTCCGCTCTCTTTCGGGAGATCTGAAAACTGGTCAAACGGCCGGACATTTGAATTCCTTTGGAAAGGTGGGGCCGGAGAAATCGCCTCCGACCCCGCGCCCGCACCGGCGCGACACGTGCAACGGGCGATGGGAATTCAATTTTCGTACCCGACGATGCGAACTCGGACGGGATCAGCGGAAAGCTCGTCAGCGACTTCGCGCAGGATGCGGGCTAGGGCGATTTCGGGTGTGCCTTGGGCAAGTTCCAGGCGGATCTGCGTTGCCAACTGCTGGCACTCCGGCGACAGGGCGCGGCGGCGGATGAATTCGGCCATTGACACGCCGACGGCGTCCGCGCGGTCCCGGATCCGATCTTTGTCGTCGGCGAGAAGACGAACACGAATGTCGTCAGTCATCACCGGTGGTTTTGGGCGATTTTTCATAACTGGAATCTGACGCAAATCGCCCACGCGCGGGATGGCGAAAAGTACGAAAAGCACTTGGCGCAGTTCGAACTATGCGGCGACTTCAAACGCTGCCGCACCGATGTACTCCATCACGAGTTCGCTAGTGCGATCGCCGGATTTGAATGCATCAAGCGCAGGCCGGTTGGCCGCAGACACCATCAGCGCAGCGGCCAGCGCGACGCGCCAGGGCGAACCGGCTTCCATTTGGCGTCCGATGGCATATCGAATGCACCAATTCGATATGGTGTCGCGCGTCACATTGGCGGCGAATGCTGCTTGGCCGCGGGTCACAACAATGTCCCCCGGGAGCCATGCCATGGGAGCATTGTCAGGGAGTTCTGTAACGCAAATTCTCTCCGCATCGACAGTACGGGCCGTCATCATTGCGGTATAGCTCGGAGCGGCAATTCAGGTGGAGACGTGATGTGTTGTTTGAGATGATGACCGACAAGCAGGTTACTGAGGTGCCTTATGCTTCGCAGTACAGGCAGTATCTCGCTCGAATGAATGCTGAAGAAATATCCGCCATCCGAGCGGCGTTGAACGAGCTGATAGACGGCACCGAAATTAACACCGCAGGATGGATGCCGGGCGCTAACTGGATCGGGACGGCCTACGAACCGATCTATAGGAAAGCCGCTCGCCAAAACACCACCACAGCCGCGAAATGCTTCGGGCTCATGGTATGGGAGGTATTCATGGATCGCCCTGAGCGTTGGTACTCCGGTCGTTTCGAAAAGGACGGAGAGCCAATCGGGAGCCGGACGTACTTTCGGCCCCAACTGTAGAGAGGTCATGCCGCACCGCCCGGCCGCTGCCGGCCGTCATCGGCGGCGATATGTTGTCCGACCGCGAGGTGGAAGTCTGACAGCTGACGGTCGATCTCGCTCGGGCTGACCCCATGTCGGCGAAGCTCTTTCTTCAGATCTTCTATGGTTCTGCGCCAATATCCTTCCTGACCCTGGATCGTCTTCCTGGCGATCAGCGTTGCCGCCGTCTTCCTGATGGTCCTGCAGCGTTTTGCCAGCGGGAACGGAACGATTAGGGCGGAAGGCAAAACAACTGATTGGGCTTCTGAAAAAAGGTCTAGCTGACTCATCTCTTCCCTCCCGCCGCTGAACTGGGACGGTTTTTGTCCGCATCTCCCATGGGGATCGAGTGGACAACCGAGTTGCCGTCTGGAATGGGACGATTTCTGTCCGCATCTCCCTCTTCTATGGAGCAGCGGACAGGAATCGTCCCAGTATGCATTTTGCGGTAGTATACAGATCGAGACATCCCGGCCGCCTCCCATGGACTAAGTGGTTGGGGGCTGCGGGCCAAGGCCCGCTGACCCGCCTTGCGTGCCCTGTCCTTTCGCTTACGACGATCTCTTGCCGTTTCGTCAAAACTGCCGATTTTGTCGATTGCCCCAGCGTCAATCTTTTTGGCGGCATCAAGCTCAATTAGGGCGTCTCGCTCCTGCCATGTCAGTTTGACAAGCCTGCCTACCTCATCGCCGCTGAGCGGCGCATATTGGGCGGCGCGGCGCCACTGCGTTGCCCGCGCTGCAATCGGTACCAAAGTTGATTTATCAATGCCGATGCCTAGGTATTCGCACTGCCCCTCAACATTCCGAACGGTCATCGACGGGCCGAACACCGCGCCGGCGATATCCGCCGCGATTGTCGCCCAAGCGACCATGTCTTCGATTACAAGGCCATCGCTGCGTCGATAGCGAACCAACTCCCTGAGTGCCTTGCGGCGACCTCGGCCAAGCATTTCCAGGAGAGTGAAGCGCTGCGGGGTGCGGTAATCGATCGAGCCGCCGCTAACCGGTGGCAAATCATAGCCAATGACGCAGTCTCCCACGGCGACTATCACCGCACTTTTGGGAACAACCCGGGCCACCGTTTCGTCGGCCCGAGGATCGTCGTGTCGGTAGATAGCGGCGGGCAAGTTCCGGGTCATTTCAACCCATCCTGGCCAGCTTTGTGTAGCTGGAATAACGCCCGCCGTGCGTCCTCAATTTTTGGGTGCGTTGCTAGGTATTCGTCCCGCGGCCCAAAGGTCTCGCACCCGCGATCGGTCACGCGGATCGTTCCGATGGTAACAGTCCCAGAAGTTACTGTTTCAGTTCTCGGTGTGAGTTTCATAGCGGCCACCCCGCCACCAACAGCATCAGGGACGCGGCCAGGGCGGCACCCGTGAGGGCGCCGCGTAGGATGTGTTCTAGGGGGTGGGTCAATCGGATGAGCCTCCGTCGACAAGTTTCGCCGACGTCTTGATCAGCTCCACATCGATCGTTCGCTCGAGTTGTTGCCACCAAGTTTCCTCGGTGAGCTCGTCAGCGGCCCAAGACGCCTCCCAAGACAAGCTCAAGGCAAGGCTTTGAGGAGTGCCAGGGAACGCCTTGAGTATGGCCTGCTGGCCATCTAGCCCCTCGGTGATGGCTTTGAGCGCAGCATCAATCATCGCCGCTTTCACCTGCGCGCGAAGGTCTTCATTTGGAATTGTCATGCCGCCACCTCAGCAAAGAACGCCTCGAGCGCCTTTCGGGAAGCGACCCAACGGGTACCGCCGACCCGACGCGCCGGCAATGCGCCGGATTCGAGAAGATGGAAGGTTTTGCGCTCGGTGCAGCCGATGACCTGGGCGATAATTTTGCAGCCCCATAGCAGATCGAGATTTTCCGGTTCGGGGGAGACGCTCATTGCGCACTCTCCAGTTCGGCGATCCGCTCGCGGATAGCGATCGAGCGGGTGCGCAGTTCCTCAATCAGAAACAACGTGTCGAGTACGCCTTCTTCCTGGAAATGAAAGGTAAGCATTGACCCGTCCACCTTCGCTGCGCGCGAAATGCTGAAGTCGCCTTCGAGTTGGTTGCTGGCAATCGAGGCAATGCGCTCCATCGCCATGGCCTCGTTGAGCAGATGGACAAGCAGAGAAACCTGGGGCTTGGGCGAGGCGGTCATGCCAGCACCTCGTCGAATAGAGCGCGGTCGGCATCGGACATGGCGTCAATGTCACGAATGACGGTTTCCAGACCGGCAATGGCTACTTGGGTAGCCTCAGGCGTGTTGCTGCCGCCCATCGGCTCTCCACCACGGTCCATTGCGCGATATTTCCGGACTTTGGGGCCAGAAGGACCTTCTTGGACTGTTAGCTTTGCTCCGTCGGCGATACTCATGGTCATGCCGATAACGCCATCGGCACGAACGAACTCGACCTTGCCGCAATAACCCCAGGTCTGCAGAACCCGGCACGAGTCATACATCGGCACGGCCGACCTAGTGACCACGGGTTGGCCGTCCAGGGTGGTGGAGAACTTTTGAGCCTCACCGGGGTTCAGCGAGCGGGAGCGATCTTCGGCGATCAGCAGGGTGTGTTTCGCCGTTGCGCCCAGAGCGGGCGAAGGTGTATTGGTGGTCATGTTCATTTCCATTGATGTGGGATTGATCGGTTCCGCCTTGCCCGGCGGGGCTTTTAGGCCGAAGCGGTTGCTGCCGTTTCGGCCTTTTCGTTTTCGGAAGACAATGCCTGTTCGAGCATTTTGACGATCTGGGAGTTCATCGAACGTCGCTCCCGCAACGCCGAAATCTGCAGGCGGTCGCGAATTTCTCTAGGTATACGAAGTTTGAACTGAGGGTCTTTCTGGTCCAAGCGGGATGCTCCTTTGGGTGCGACTTGCATCCATAGCAATGACACGGTAAAGACGTGGGTGCAAGTAGCATCCATAGACTTTTTGGGTGCAAGTAGCATTCATGAGCTGATGAGCACTGAACCGAAATACCCGAGTCAACTAGCCGAGCGTTTTCAGATCCGCCTCCCGGAGGGGATGCGCGACACCATTCGGGACGCCGCACAAAAGAGCGGCAGATCGATGAATGCTGAAATCATTTGGCGTCTTCAGTGGTCTGTCGATGAAGATCAGGCCAACGAAAGGGCGCAAGCCCACCATCGACTGCTTGAGCAGGTATCGGACGGCACATTGAGTGCAGATGCGGTCCCAGACATGTCGAAGAACTCCGGCGCACCTGATGTTGAAAGTCCGGACAACTATGGTTCGACGGTCACCATAGGGCGCTCACCAAATTGGCAGCCCCGGCCATTGTCTCCGGATCTTGCCGCAAAGCTCGAAGAAATCACCGGAACGCTGAGCACTCTGCTTGAGGAAAACAAGTTCCTTCGGGAAGAGGTCTCCGCTCTGCATCGCCAGATGCCAAAGGATGGCCAATGAACCGCTTCCTTGCCGACATGCTCGGCTTCCTCAACATCGTTGTCGCCTCGGCGATAATCGCCGCCGGCGCCTTAGTCGGGTACGGCTCACAGGTCTTCACCGGACGCGAGAGCACCGGCCTGATGATTGGCGGAACAGTGGGCTTGATCGTCGCGGCGTTTTTCTGCGGCACGATCGCCTACCTGGCGCTCATTGAGGGGCATCTGCGGACGATTGCTGAGTATCGGGGTGGTGGCGCTGGCGGGATGCCGTCGCCGTTGGTACGGCAGGAGCCGCGGCTGTGAGGGTGCTGCCATGATCCCCGAGATGCTGAGTTCGGGGGCCTTCTGGGCGCCGGTGGTTTCTAGCGCCGTGCTGGCTGGTGTTTTTGGCGCGGAGCTGTCCCCTGGGTATCGCAGTTGGATTGAAGGCGGCACTAGGAAGCACTTCGACGGGGCCGTAGTCTTACATATGAGACCGTTATGTTAGATTCTCTGATGACGCCTCAAGTTGGTGGCGAAGCCATAAAATTGGCAGCGTCGGTGGGCGGAGCTCTCTTGGTCGCGAAACTGGCCGTACGCTGGGCGCTTGACCGATATAAAAAAGAGAAGCTGTGGGACCGGGAGGTCACCGCTCTAACTGACGTTTTACTCGCGATTGGAGAGCTTCGAGCAATCAACTCGGAATGGCTGCGCGAGCTTGAAACCGGTGTTCACAGCGGCGAAGCTGCAGATGCCGCCAGAGAGACTCGGTGGCGTATCGCCAAGGCCAAGTTGGATGCAGTCGCGAGCCTGGCAGCGATGATACTGCCAAAGAGGGCGCAGAACGACATCATCTTACTCAGCGCGGCGCTCCGCTCAGAAGGCAAAGAGTGGAGCACACGATTGAAGGATACTGACAAAGCCCTGACGATTATAAACGACAAGTTGCTGGAACACGGCAAAAAACACTTGCGTGGCGACTGATGTCCGTTCGCAAGCGCACATGGACGACCAAGGGCGTCGAGAAGACGGCGTGGATCGTCGATTACGTCGATGGATCCGACACCCGCCGCCTAAAGACCTTCAAGACCAAGAAGGAAGCCGACACCTTTGCCGCCACCGCCCATCTCGAGGTCCGCGATGGAAACCATGTGGCCGATTCCGCAAGCGTTACTGTGGAGGTCGCCGGCAAACTATGGCTGGCGGCCCGGGAGCGGGCAGGGCGGGAACGAACGACTATCGATCAATACAGGCAACACCTGGACCTGCACATCGTGCCGTTCATTGGTGGCAGCAAGCTGACGACGCTCAACGCGTCGACGCTGCACGCTTTCCGCGAGAGATTGCAGGACGAAGGCCGTTCTCAGGCGATGGTCAAGAAGGTGATGGTCAGTCTGGGATCTCTGATTGCCGACGCGCAGGATCGCGGACTTGTTTCAAGGAACGTCGTGCACGAGATGCGCGGCCGTCTCGGCGCAAGCGACGGACGCGCTGCACTGCGTGCAAAGGCGAAGTTGCGCGTTGGCGTTGACATACCCGCACCTAGCGAGATCAAAGCCATCGTGGGCGCCCTTGAGGGCCGCTGGCGCCCCTTGCTGCTGACTGCAATCTTCACCGGCCTACGGGCGTCTGAGTTGACTGGGTTGACCTGGCCAGACGTCGACCTGACGAAGAAGGTGCTGCACGTCCGGCAGCGAGCGGACAGGTACAAGGAAATCGGCCGTCCCAAGACTGGCGCAGGCGATCGAGAGGTTCCCCTAACGCCGATGGTCGTCAACACGCTGCGGCAGTGGAAGCTAGCAGGCACGAAGAGCGACACGGGCCTAGTGTTCCCCAATTTGAAGGGCAAGCCGGAGGCCCTGCAGCCGATCGTGCGGGATGGGTACCAGGCTGCGCAAATGCGGGGAGGCGTTGTGGTGGCCTCAGGCAAGCTTGATGCCGCTGGCAAGCCACTCACCCTAGCTAAATACACTGGCCTGCACTCCATTAGGCACTTTTATGCCTCCTGGTGCATCAACCGCCGGGCAGATGGTGGCCTCGAGTTGCCGGGCAAGGTCGTGCAGGAGCGCCTTGGACACTCGTCTATCACAATGACCATGGACACATATGGGCACTTGTTCCCGCGCGGGGACGACGGTGAAGAGATGGCTGCCGCCGAGCGGGCCCTTCTGCTGTGAGGGTGGGTAAATTCCTCATTAGAGGCTCGCTTTCCCTGCTTCTGCTCGGCGGTTTGTACTGGGGAGGAGTAACTGCCTGGGGTGAATTCCAATACCGCAGGAACTGGTATCCAGGTTTAGACTGCGACCCCACAAATCTAAATGTGGAACTCGTCGATAAGGCCTTTCGAGTGTTGATCTCCCAAAAGATGCAGCTTCCTGACCCAAAAACGGCAGTTTTTGATTTCAAACGGCATGATCAGGAGGATTGGCCGTCTTTCAACGGGGGAGTTTCGGTCGACAGCCACGGTGAACAGAAGGGCTTTGGCTTTGAGGGAAATGGCTGCGGATTGTCTTTTTATGGGCCAAACTTAGAGGCTGATGTAGACCTAGTGCATATGGCAGTGGACCAATTTAGAAGGTATTGAACGCCACACCGCGCGCTGTGTGCGACATAGACGCGACATAACTCTGGAAACTCCAGCAAAACCAGCTTCGGCGTCAGATTGCAAATCCGCGTACTCCGGTTCAATTCCGGACGTGGCCTCCAGCTTTTCCGACAGTTTTGCGCTCGAATTTCCGCTGTTTGCGGAAGCTTCCGCGTCGCTAATTTCCTGTCAGATTGATCAGCTTGGTCGAGGTGTTGCCTGCCTTGCAGGTGTAGCAGCAGTTGGTGCAGGTCTGCGAGTAGCCGTGGCCGACGCCCCATTGTAGGTCGCCTTCGACCTCCCAGGCGCCGTAGCAGATTTTCTCGCCGCGCCGGCAATTCAGTTTGTAGTTGTGGGCCTGGTAGTCATCCAGCAGCCACGACCGGTTGTTGCCCGGCCAATACAGGTTTCGCGAGGGCGAATAGAATTCGAGCCGGATCTCGTAGTCGTAGCTACTCTTGATCGGGAAGGTCAGCGTGTCGGCCTTCGCCGGCGCGACCATAAAGGCCATGCCCACGGCCATGGTCAGCAGACAAATAAGCTGGATCAGTTTTTTCACGACGCGCCCCCCTGCGTTAACGCCCAGTCAATCATGAAACCAAATGCCGAGTCCATGTTAAGCCATGGTTCGATAGCCCTGCTAAGGCTGGTTTTCTGCGCCAGTTTTGGTTGATCGGGAAAATGTCGTGCTTTGCGGCCGGGCCATTGTCGGATATCTGGTCAGCAAGGCCGGGCAAGTCCTCCATTTCCCCGCGTCAGTCCGTCGCATGGTGTCGCGGTTGTGTGCATCGGCTTGCGCGCAGACGGGCGGGAGGATATGCACGTCCAGCATATGAAGGCGATTTTAGGGACAGGGTCCGATGAGCGATTTCGAGCGCGCGCGCAAATTCATGGTCGATAATCAGCTCCGCACCAGCGGCATCACCGACTGGCGCATTCTGGCGGTAATGAGCGATGTGCCGCGCGAGATGTTCGTGCCCGAAGCGCGCCGTGCGGTTGCCTATGGCGACGTCGACCAGCCGCTCGGTTCCAGCCGGTATCTGTCGGCCGCCGCGCCGTTCGCCAAGCTGGTCCAATTGGCCGAAATCGGTCCAACCGATACCGTGCTCGATATCGGTGCCGGTAGCGGCTATTCCACTGCCGTATTGGCAGGCCTTGCCGCCAGCGTCACCGGCGTTGAATCCGATGCTGGTCTGGCTGCTGCCGCTGCGGTCAATCTGAGCGCGCTGGGCATCACCAATGCCAAGGTCGTTCAGGGTGCGCCGGAAGCCGGCGTCAAAGGCCAGTTCAGCGTCATCGTCGTGGAAGGCGCCATCGCCGCCGTGCCGCAGGCGCTGCTGGGTCAGTTGGCCGATGGCGGGCGTCTGGTGGCGCTGTTGCAGGACAAAGGCCCTGCCGTAGCCCACATTTATGTGCGTTCAGGCAAGGACACTGCGGGCCGCGCCGAGTTCAATGCCAATCTGCCACCGTTGCAATTCGCCAAGCGCGAAGAGCATTTTGTATTCTGAACGTACCAAGTGTTGCTCCTGAATCACGGCGTGCATTAATCTTTCATTAATATCCTGCAGAGATTGCCGCGGCCGGTTGTGTACCCCATGTGCCGGGCATAGTGTTTTGGGGATCGGAGACCGTCGATGTCGTTTCGTGTGAATTTGGCTGCAAGCATTGTGGCGCTGAGCCTGGCCGCGCTGACCGTCGGGGGCGCTCAGGCGCAGTCTATCAGCCAGGCGCTGGCCGCTGCATATCAGTATGCACCGGATTTGCAGTCCGCCCTGCTGAACGCCAAGGTTTCGGCGGAAAATGTGGCCCTGGCCAAGTCACGCAAGTTGCCCACCATCGGCGGTTCGATTACCGCGACCGATAGCTGGCAGGTCAATAACGGCAATTTAAACGACTCCAAGTCGCTGACGGCGGGCCTGGCCTACAACCAGACCTTGTTCGACAATTTCCAGACCGAGGCGCAAATCGAAGCCGCCCGGGCCGGCGCTGAAGCGGCTGAATATCAAATTCAGAACACCGAGCAGAACGTGCTGCTGGCCGTAGTTCAGGCTTACATGAATGTGCTCAATGACCGTGAGCTCGTTGCCTTGCGGCAGGACAATGTCAGCTTTTTCGATGCGCAGTTGAAATCGGCGCGGGATCGCCTGGGTGTTGGTGAAGGCACCAAGATCGACGTGGCGCAGGCTCGGGCGCGCCAGGCCCAGGGCCTTGCCGCCTACCGCGCCGCCCAGAGCAGCCTCGAAATCAGCAAGGCGACGTTCCAGCGCTATGTTGGCGCTTCGCCGCAGAACTTGTCGGCGAGCCACAATTTCGGTCATCTGCTTCCCAATACGCTGGAGAAGGCTATTGCCTCGGCCGAGGCCAATCATCCGGCCCTGCGCATGGCCAAGGCGGCGATCCGCGCTGCCCAAGCTGGCGCCGATGGCGCGGGTGCAGCGTTTGGCCCGACGATGACGTTTACCAGCAGCGTGGGCACCGGCCTTTCCGAACCAGGCGGTTCGCAGGGCATCAGCGGCCAGTTCAAGCTGGGTCTTTCGGTGCCGATCTATGCGGGTGGCGCTATCGGCGCTGGTGTCCGCAAGGCCAATCTGGAGCAGATCAAGTCGGAAGTTGACGCGATGTCGGCTTACGATCAGGTGCGTCAGGCGGTGATTTCAGCCTGGTCGGGCATTCAGAGCGCCGACGCACAGATCCAGGCGGCTGACGCTGCCGTTGCCTCGGGCCGCGAAGTGCTGGATGGCGTCATCCAGGAACGTGATCTGGGCACAAGAACCACTCTCGACGTGCTCAATTCCCAGGCCGAACTGGAAACGGCCCGTGAAGGGCTGATCAATGCCTCGACGCAGAAAGTGGTGGCGACATTCTCGCTGCTGGCCGCGACCGGGCAGTTGACGGCTGGTTCGCTGGGGCTGCCGGTTCAGGTTAAAAGCGCCGCCGCCTACAACGCCACCGTCGAAGACGTGTGGCAGGAATTGCGCTCGGTCGAGGACAAGTGAGCCTCCTCTGACGCCAAATCGACGCAATAAGTGGTGGCCGGGTCATTCCCGGCCACAAGTTTTAGTGGAAGACCGGATTCCGGGCCCTTGTGATGATTCCTTAACGATGTGGCGAGGTTTAAGGTAGTCTTACGAATCAGGACACACGCCTCGGCGGATGGCGCTGCTCCTGAACAGTACGCTTGAGTATGAGGCACCGATGAACAAGCCTGCGACCAAAGAGCCCTCGATGGACGAGATTCTCTCGTCGATCCGGCAGATCATTGCCGACGACGACGCGGCTGGTGTGCCTCGCAGGCCGGCATTGCAGGCCGCACCCCCGCCGATGCAGGCGACCCCGGCGCGCCCAACGGCCATCGGTGGCGGTCTCAGCGATATGCTTGAGGACATGGAGCCGCTGGCGCTCTCGTCCTCGCAGATCCTTTCCGACATGGGCGACGACAGCGATGATGCGGGGCCGCTGAGCTTTGACGCGCTGCTGGCGGGTGCCGACGAAGAAGAGGCCGGCGATGTGGCCTTGGACATGAGCAAGCTCGTTGTTCCTGATGACATTGCCTTTGACGCCGAGGACGATACGGAATCCCTGCTCAGCGCGTTTTCGCCGCCTGAGCCGGAACCGGAGCCGGAGCCGGCGTTTGCGCCGCCACCCAAGCAGCAGCGCAGTGTAGAGCAGGTTTCGCCGCTGCCTGATCCAACGCTCAGCCGCGATATGGCCGAGCAGTTGATCGAACCGGCCACCAATGCGGCAGTGCGCAGCACCTTTGCCAAGCTCAACAATCTGGGTCTGGGCACGCATGGCATCACCATCGAATCGATGATGCGCGACATGCTGCGTCCGATGCTCAAGGAGTGGCTGGACGAAAACCTGCCAAGCGTCGTCGAACGCATGGTGGAAAAGGAAATCTCGCGGATTTCGCGCGGCGGGGAGTAATCCCGGCCGCATCCGACACATTGCGGGCGATCGCAGTTGACCCTGCGGCCCGCATTTGCTTGAAGACATGCAATTCTTCTATCCGGCCCGTCCAGATCCGAACAAGGATTTTGGCGGGCTGTTGCTGTTGTGAGTGACGTTATGATCGAAAAGACCTACGAGTCTGCCGCTGTTGAAGGCCGCATCTATGAGCAGTGGCTCAAGGCCGATGCCTTCGCTGCCGGAGCAGGGGCGGCGCCAGGCGCGGAAACCTTCACCATCGTCATTCCGCCGCCCAACGTCACCGGTTCGCTGCATATCGGGCACGCGCTCAACAACACCATTCAGGACATTCTGGTGCGGTTCAACCGCATGCTGAAAAAGGATGTGCTGTGGCAGCCGGGCACGGACCATGCCGGCATTGCCACCCAGATGATTGTCGAGCGGCAGTTGATGGAGCGCCAGCAGCCAGGCCGTCGCGAGATGGGCCGCGAGAAATTCCTCGAACGCGTGTGGGAATGGAAAGGCGAGAGCGGCGGCGTGATCATGAATCAATTGAAGCGATTGGGCGCTTCTGCTGATTTTTCACGCGAACGTTTCACCATGGGTGAAAACGGCGCTGCCGACGACCAGATGGTGCGCGCCGTCACCAAGGTTTTCGTCGAGCTGCACAAGCGCGGCCTGATCTATCGCGCCAAGCGGCTGGTCAACTGGCACCCGGGCCTGGAAACCGCGATCTCCGATCTCGAAGTGGAGAATGTCGAGATCAAGGGCCATATGTGGCACCTGCGCTATCCACTGGCCGATGGCGTCACCTATCAATTCCCGATTGCCCATGACGAAGCGGGCAAGCCGACGGAATGGGAAACCCGCGACTATATCGTGGTGGCCACCACGCGCCCCGAAACCATGCTGGGCGATAGCGGCGTTGCCGTTCACCCCGAGGACGAGCGCTATAAAAGCCTGATCGGCAAGTTTGTCGATCTGCCGCTGGTGGGCCGCCGCATTCCGATCGTCGGCGACGAATATGCCGATCCGACGCTGGGCACAGGCGCGGTCAAGATCACCCCGGCCCACGATTTCAACGACTTCGAGGTCGGCGTCCGCAATAATCTGGAACAGATCAACATCTTTACCACGCGCGGCGAGATCGTCGACAGCGCGCCGGAAGCCTATCGCGGCCTGGACCGCTTCGTTGCGCGCAAGAAGATCGTTGCCGATCTGACGGCGCTGGCCGAAGAGCAGCCGACGCGCGGCCTCGACCATATCGAAGACAAGAAAATCATGGTTCCCCATGATGAAAAGTCCAAGCTGGTGGTGATCGAGCCATTCCTGACCGACCAGTGGTGGGTCAAGGCCGATGTGCTGGCCGAGCCTGCAATGGCGTCGGTGCGCGAAGGCCGCACTAAGTTCGTGCCGCAGCAATACGAAAACACCTATTTCGCCTGGCTGAAGGACATCAAGCCATGGTGCATTTCGCGTCAGCTGTGGTGGGGTCATCAGATTCCGGCGTGGTACGGCCCGGATAACGCGGCTTTCGTTGCTTACAACGAAGCCGAGGCCAAGGAACTGGCCGCTACGCACTATGGCAAGCCCGTCGAGCTGCGCCGTGACGAAGACGTGCTCGACACCTGGTTCTCGTCCGCCCTGTGGCCGTTCTCGACCCTGGGCTGGCCCGACGACACCGCCGAACTGCGTCGCTATTACCCCACCGATGTGCTGGTCACCGGCTTTGATATCATCTTCTTCTGGGTGGCCCGGATGATGATGATGGGCCTCGAATTCCTTGAGGGAGAGCCGTTCCATACCGTTTACATGCACGCGCTGGTCCGCGACGAAAAGGGCCAGAAGATGAGCAAAACCAAGGGGAACGTTATCGATCCCCTCGAACTCATCGACCAGTACGGCGCCGACGCCACCCGCTTCACGCTGGCCGCCATGGCGGCGCAGGGCCGCGATATCCGTCTGGCCATCAACCGCGTCGAGGGCTATCGCAACTTCGTCACCAAGCTGTGGAATGCCGCGCGCTTCCTCGAAATGAACGAGTGCCGCCGCGTCGCAGGCTATGATCCCAGGGCCAATACGCTGCCGCTCAATCGCTGGATCGTCGGCGCCACCGCCCGTGCCGCTACGGCGATCACCAAGGGCATTACCGACTACAAGTTCAACGAAGCCGCTAACGCCGCCTATGATTTCGTCTGGGGCAGCTTTTGCGACTGGTATGTCGAGTTCGCCAAACCGGTGTTCATGGGCGAGAACGAGGCCGCCAAGGCCGAAACCCGCGCCACTGCCGCATGGGCGCTCGACCAAATCCTCAAGCTGCTGCATCCGTTCATGCCCTTCATCACCGAAGAGCTGTGGGCGGAAACCGGCCAGCACGGTCCGGCCCGCACCAGTTTGCTGATCCTTGAACAATGGCCGCAGCTCGACGGCCTCGAAGATGCCGCCGCCGATGCCGATCTGGGCTGGCTGCTCGACGTCATTACCTCGGTTCGCTCCGTGCGCACCGAAATGAATGTGCCGGCCTCGGCCAAGTTGCCGCTGGTGGTGGTTGGGGCCGATGAAACCACGATGCGGCGTCTGGTCGCCAATACTTCGCTGATCACCCGTCTGGCCCGGCTGGAAGAGATTGCGCCGCAGGCGACGATCCCGGCTGGCTCGGCGCAGTTCGTGGTTGGTGAGGCCACCTGGGCCTTGCCGCTGGCCGGATTTATCGATCTCGACGTCGAAAAGGCGCGTCTCGGCAAGGAAGTCGCCAAGCTGGCTGGTGAAGTCGAGGGCATCGACAAGAAACTGGGCAATGAGCAATTCGTCTCCAAGGCGCCTGAAGAGGTGATCGAGGAACAGAAGGCCCGTCGCCAGGCTGCCGCCGACCGCCGCGACCGCATCGCCGAGGCTCTGCAGCGCCTGAGCTGACGCAAAGGTCATTCCCGCGTTCGCGGGGATGACATCAAAACGGTATAGGGCAGCGGCCAGCCAGAAGGGTTGCCATGGACGACGGTGCGGCATCGATATCGGAAAAGGCAGCGCGCAACGGCACCGTTGGGGCAGGGATCGTGCTGGTGTTCGACGGCAAGGGCGGCGTGACCCGCCATGCCACCGGCGAGGAAAAGCCGCATGTTCCGGCGCGCGGCTTTTATGTGGTCAGCGGCAATTCACGGGCGCCCGAATTCAAGGTTTGGCTCAAGCAGGAAGTGGGCATTTTCAATGCCGACCTGCTGACCGTGCCCAGCAGCCGCTCGCGCTGCACGGTGCTCGATGACAAGGCCTTGGTGGTGATGCGGGTGGCGCGGCCCGGTGCAGAGCCCGATGACATCGGCCGCCAGCTGATGACGATGTGGATCGAAAAGGGCCGCGTCATCATTGCTTCGGAACTCAATGTGCCCGATTTTCTGGGCATCACCCAGTGGGAGCAATCCCGTCATGCCCCGGTATCGCCAGCCGATCTGGTGACCCGGCTGGGGCTGCGCTCGGCAGACCGCCTGGAGCCATTGGTGGAGATGCTGGGGGATCGGCTGGACGATATCGAAGAGGGGCTGATCGTCCGGGGCGCCAACAAGACCTCGGATAGGCTGGCGCATTTGCGCCGCACGCTGATCAATTTCCGCCGGCTGGTCTGGCCGCTGCGTGATGTGCTCAACACGCTGGAAATCGAAGAACTGTCGTTCCTGACGGCGCGGGACCGGTTGAAACTGCGCGAAGCATCCGGGCGGGCAGCGCGGCTGGGCGACGAATTGCAGGCGCTTTCCGAACGCGCCGTGCTGGTGCATGAACAGATTATCGACAGCCGTTCCGAAGAGATGAACCAGACCATGTTGCTGCTGGCGGCGGTCACGGTCGTGTTCATGCCGCTGACGCTGCTGACCGGCGTTTTGGGGATGAACGTCTCGGGCATTCCGTTCTCAGACAATTTCCACGCCTTCTGGGTGGTCTGTCTGACAATGCTGATCATCGCCGGCGGGCTGGTCTGGTGGATGCGCAAGCGCCATTGGCTCTAGTTTCTGTGTTGAATCCGCAACAGCGATTTATGATTCACGCTGCCAGCCTTTCCGTCAACGATTTGGCGAGACTTGCCGCCACAATGTAACCCAAAACCGGGGTGAAGACCTTGGTTTGGGCGAGCATATGATGGAAGGCGGATCTGGCGATGCGCCGAATTTCCATTGAATTCTCGCAATATCGAGCAGATTTGCCATGCTCGCAGGCATGTGATGTGGCCGCCACCATTGTGGCCACAGAGCAGAGTCAGCATGGCGTGATGCAAGGTTGGAACTGGAATTTCGGGCTTCGGTCGACGGCGCTTCCCGTCGGGACAAAAGTTGCAGCGGCGGGGCGCAGGCTGCACGAGGCCCAGTTCGGTTCTGGGATGTGTTTGGATGTCCGCGCTGGTGCGGGCAAAAGGAGTATTATGCGGATATTTAGGGATACATCCCTGATCTCCGTTGCGACGGCGGCGGCGATCGTTTTTTCGGTCGCTTCCATGCCGGTGCAAGCGCAGACCGCTGCCGATGCAGCGCTCAACATGGCCAATATGATGGACGGCGCCGGCGGCGGTATTTCCGGCGACGATCTGATTTCGGCGCTGCAGGGCGCGGCCGATGCCGGCCAGCCCATGGCCATGTGGCAGCTCGGCACCATGTATGAAAATGGCGAAGGCGTCGACAAGGACCCTGCCAAGGCCTTTGAATACTTTTCCCAGATCGCCAATGATCACGCCGATGCCGCGCCCAAGGGGCTTGAGGCTGATATCGTGGCCCAGTCTTTCGTCAAGGTTGGCGATTACTATCGTGATGGCCTGCCCAGCGCCGGTATCAAGGCGGACGCCGAACGTTCCCACGCGCTCTTGCTGCACGCCGCGTCGTATTTTGGCGACGCCGATGCGCAATACCGCGTTGGCGAGCTGTACCTGGAAGATGACGGCTTCGGCGTCAATCCGCTGCAAAGCGCCCGCTGGCTGTCGCTGGCCGCGCGCAAGGGCCACGTCAAGGCCCAGGCCCAGTTGGGCGATCTGCTGTTCAACGGCATGGAGGGCGTCGAACGCCAGCCGACCGAAGGCCTGATGTGGCTGACGGTGTCGCATCAGCGCGCCGTCGGCACGGCCGATCAGGCCTGGGTGGAAGAACTGCTCAACCGCGATGTTTCGGTAGCAACGCCCAAGGAACGCGCCGATGCGGTGGCGCTGGCTGACTCGCTGGGCAGCAAGTTCGGCGGCATCCCGAAGTAGGGTTGGCTTAGCGCTAGCGACCAGAACCCCCTCCCTTCCCTCCCCACAAGGGGGAACTGTTTACCTACGATCCTTTTTGGATTCTTGTGCTGTGCAAGTGATTTGCTCAGGAGGATGGGATGGATTGTCCCCGGTGTGGTGGTGCGCATCT
>NZ_JBDSUA010000033.1:0-10997 GCF_039927955.1 Devosia sp.
GCTGATCTTCCCGCTGCTGCTGCGCAAGGTTTATGCCGACAAGAACCGGCAGGAAGCCATTGTCAGGGAAAGCGACCTCGACTGGGTTCTCGTCCGCCCCACCATCCTCAATGACAAGCCGGGACGTGGCTCCGTCCGCGCCCTCGAAGAGCTGTCGCGCTTCCACGGCGGGACTATATCGCGCGAAGACGTGGCCAGCTTTGTCCTGGAGCAGGCTCAGGCAACAACTTGGCTGCGGCGCTCGCCATTGATCACCTGGTGACTGAGGCTATTGCAGCCCGGTGGCCCATATCTTTCAAAGACCCCGCCGGCAGCTTTAAGGAAACTCGGCTTTGGCTGTGAACGACGGCAATGGGGCCGGTAGCGGTCTGGCCGGTTTCTGGTGATGATCTATCAGAAGCGGACATCGGCGCGGGCGTGTTGACGGCTCAATTGGGCCCGAAAGCGGACATCATAACGGGAGGCTCGGGACGTGGCCTCCCTCAACGGGGATTAGTCATCAAACCCCGACGAGCTCGACAGCCCGCGGTGTGCCTCGATCTGCTGCTATAGCGTTCTGACTCTTTGCTCTGTGGTGTAGATGGCACCGGCCAGAATGGCTGGGAGTTTGCTTTGTTGGTCCCGGGTCCTGGCGCACTCTCCAATTTGGCCGGATTCACCGCCCTGCGTCTCGTTCGCACTGGTGGCGTACGCGCTGGATTCGGTCGGACCACATGCGGAGCTTTTGCAACTGCAACAGGGCCTCGAAGGGAAGGACATCGGCTCAAGACCGAGATCAAGGGTGAGATCGAAATTGGCGGACCCCATCTAGCGCGGACCCTGATCGAGCTTGGCCTGATCGATGAATCCCGAGGTGCTTGGCAAGGATACGCTTTACTTCGCTGCCGCGCGCCTACCTTGTCGGCGAGCAGTGAACAGATCGACGACAACGTGATGAGCCTTGGCTACGTCCCGGCCTGCCTGCTTGCGGGACTGCGTAGCACACTCCGACAGCTGCAATACTGCGTGCCGAGGTCGTCAGCGTTCCAACCGCCCGCTTCCCTGTTGCCAAAGGATGAGATCGGCGTTGGCATTTTGGTCCAGCGTCGCTTCGATCCCTGCGCAGCTCTAATCCCTAGTGATGCGCAGGAAATGTAGCCGAGCGGCGCACCAGCGCAGCACCATGACGCCGATCAGCAGAAAACCCCACAGCGCAGTGGCGAGATGCTGGCTGGCACCGAGCAAATTGAGGCCGGATGACAATAATTGCAGAATGATCAGGGCCAGAAATACCGAAACGACGCGACCAAAGCCACCGAACGGGTTTACGCCGCCCAAAAAGCAGGCCAGCACGGTGATCAGCACATAGGACTCACCATGGCCGACGCGGACCGAATTGAAGCGCGCCATCATGATGATACCGGCCACGGCGCACATTGTCCCAGAGAGCGCATAGATCAGCACTATGGTGCGGCGGGTTGGAATGCCGGAATAGCGCGCTGCTTCGATATTGGAGCCGACCATGTAATTGGCAAATCCCAGTCGGGTGCGCGTCATCAGCACATGCCAGAGAGCGACTGCGACCAGCAGGATCAACAAGGGAACGGGAAATCCCCATAGGCTGCCGTGGCCAAGCGGTTGAATGAATTCGGGAAAACCGGAAATATCAGCGCCCCGGGTGAGAAATTCGCCCAGCCCTCGCAGAAAAATCATCATCGAGAGCGAGACGAGAATGGGATGGGCGCCGGTATAGGCGATCACTGGACCCATCACCAGACCGGCGGTTGTGCCCACACCCAGCGCCAATATCGAGCCAACAATGAAGGCGAAAACGCTAGCGTCGGGTCCACCATTGGCCTGCAAAACCCAGGCTAACGTTAACCCACACAGGTTTGCCGTGAAGGTCACGGACAAGTTGATGCCGCCCGAAATGACCGGCATCAGCATGGCCAGAGTCAGCAGGCCGAGTTCTGGCAATTGGAAGGCCACCGAGTCGAAGGTCGCCATCGACAGGAAGCGCGGCGACAGCGAGCCGAACAGCACCAGCACGCCGACGAGCGCGAGCAGGAGGCCGATATTTTCGGCGCCCAGGGCTGCGGTAATGCGGCGAAACCAGTTGCGCCGGGTCGGCGCGGCCTTGATCGAGGGGGCGGTCATGCGCGGCTCCGTTGCCGGAGGCCGGCGATGATTTTGGCGAGCGGCGCATTGGACAGCGTGATGGCAAGGAGGATCACGGCGCCGATGATCATCTTGAACGCATAGGGTGAAATGCCAAGCAGGTTGAGGCCGTTTTGCGTCACCGAAACCAGCAACACGCCCAGAATGCACCCAAGCACCGTGCCGCGCCCGCCGCCCAGCCGCGCGCCCCCCAACACCACCGCCGCCAGCACATCGAGTTCGCGCCCGATCAGTGCATTGGGCACCACTTCCTGAGCGTAATGCACCTGCACCAGCCCGGCGATCCCGGCCATCAGGCCGAGCCAGCCAAAGGCGATGAACTGCATGGCGGCAATATTGATCCCGAGGCGTCTGGCCCCCTCAGGATTATCGCCAAAGGCATAGAGCTGACGCCCGGTGGTCGAATGACGGATCAGCAGCCAGGTTGCCAGCACGCAGACGGCCATGACGGCCACCGGCAAGGTGAGTTCGGCCCAACTGCCATTGGCCTGCTGATACTCGAACAACACCATACGATGGGTCCACCATTCGGGCAGGTTGTAGATCGACACGCCGCGGGTGAAGAACATCAACAGCCCGAAATAGACATTGAAGGTGGCGATGGTGACGACGATGGAGATGATGCGGAAATAGTGAATCAGCGCGGCGTTGACAGCGCCGAGCCCAATGCCCGCCACCGCAGCAACCGACAGGCCAATCACCCAGTTACCACCACCGATATGCATCAGGGCGATCGCCACTACGTACTGTACCACCGACGCCGCCACCGCGAACGAAATGTCGATGCCGCCCGCAATCAGCACTACCAGCAGGCCAACTGCAAAGATCAGGTTGGTCGAACTGGTATTGAGCAGGTTGAACAGGTTGGCGAGGGTGAAAAACTGGTCGCTGACCAGCGACAGCACGAGGCAAATCGACAACAGGATGATGACCAGCCAGGTTTCGGTTGAGTGTGAGCGCAGCAAACGCGGGATGCGGAGGCTAGGCATAAACGGCGGCCTCCAGGTCATGCAGCGAAATGGTGCGTGGATCGTATTGAGCGATGATGCGACCGCCAGCCATGTGCAGCACGCTGTCGGCATTAAAATAGACTTCGGGCACCTCGTCGGAAATCAGCAGGATCGCCAGCCCTTCGGCGGCGAGTTTTTCCACAATCTCAAAAATGCCGGCCCGAGCGCCCACATCGACGCCTACCGTGGGCGAATCCAAGATGATCAGCTTGAGGCCCACGGCCAGCCATTTGGCGATGGCGACGCGTTGTTGGTTGCCGCCGGACAGCGTTGAAATCGCGTCGGTTGGCTGGCCGAGCTTGATGGCAAGTTCCTCGATCCAGCGCGCCACCAACAGCTGTTTCTTGCGCGACGAGATCAGCCCGCGCGTCAGGATGCGATCGAGCACCGGCATCACCGTATTGTCGGCAATGGATTGCGGCTGGATCAGGCCCAGCGACAGCCGGTCTTCCGAGAGATAGCCAATGCCGGCGCGGATGGCGTCGCGGTTGGAGCGCAGGTCCAGTACCGCGCCATCGAGCTTGATGGTGCCGCGATCGGGCCGCAGCATGCCAAAAATCGAGAGCGCCAGTTCAGTCCGCCCGGCTCCGAGCAAGCCGGTCAGTCCGACGGTTTCGCCGCGGCGAATGGTCAGCGACACGTCCTGATAGTCGTCTTCCCGGCTCAGGCCCGCCACTTCAAGAACGGCTGGTGCTCCCGGCAGATCCCGGGCCCGAACCGATTGGTCGAAGGTTTTGCCGGTCATCAGTTCGGTCAGGTGGGACTGCGTCATGCCCTCGGTGGAATAGACGCCCACCAGCTTGCCATCGCGCAGCACCGTAACGCGGCTGGAAATATCCAGGACTTCCGCCAGCCGGTGGCTGACAAAGACAATGGCGATCCCCTGCGCCGACAGGGTGCGGACGATTTCGAGCAGCCGATCGGTCTCCGACTGGGTCAGCGATGAGGTTGGCTCGTCCATGAAGATGACCTTGGCGTCGCCGGCCAATGCCCTGGCGATAGCCACCAATTGGCGCTGGGCGATGGCAAAACTGCGCAGCGGCGCGTCGACATCGAAATCAGCGCCAAGCCGGGCCAGCAATGTTTGGGCAGCGCCGCGCATCGCCCGATGATTTACCCGGCGCGGCAATCCGCCGAGCACGGCGCGAATGCCGATATTCTCGGCCACGGTCATTTCCGGAAACAGCGCCAAATCCTGCCAGATCACTTCGATGCCGGCTGCACGCGCTGCGGCGGGCGAAACCGTCTCCACCGGCCGACCGGCATAGGCGATCCGCGCGCCGGCAAGCGGCTGGTACACGCCGGTAATGACCTTGATCAACGTGCTCTTGCCGCTGCCATTCTCGCCGGCAAGGCATTGCACCTCACCGGGCAAGACTTCAAAACTGACATTGTGCAACGCCCGGACGCCGCCAAAGGTAACGCTGACAGTGTCGAGCGACAAAACCGGCACGGGTTCGGCCGGCTGCATGGCCATAATCATTGAGCCGCCCTCATGGGTAATACCGGACGGCGCGCCAGCAGCGGGAGCCCGCTGGCGCGCCGTCGGTTCGAGCCTTAGAGACCCAAGGCCGCCAGGCTGTCGACCGTATCGACGGTGATCGGCTGCAACGCATCGACGATGATATTGCCGCTGTCGAAGTCCGGGTGGACGACGCCGAGACCATCAATGGTCATTCCGTCGGTGACCTTGCCGCCGCCCGCCAGATAGTCGGCGAGAACGACAAAGACCTTGCCTGCTTCAAGCGGGTTCCACATATAGCCGCCATCTATGATGCCGGCCTTGAGCAATGCACTGCCCTGACCCGGCGAGAACGAGCCGACCAGCGAAACCTTGTCGCCAAGGCGCTGTTCTTCGAGGGCGCGGCCTGCACCGATCGGGCCCTGGCTGCCAAAGGTCAGGAAACCACCCAGATCAGGGTTGGCCGCCAAAACGTCGAGTGCGGTCTTGCGGCTGTCATCGGCGCTTTCCGCCACGCCATAGCGGTCGCCCACCATGGTCATTTCCGGAAAATTGGCCTTGAGATAGGCAATGGCAAAATCGGCCCACTGGTTATGCAGCGGCACGGTGAGCGAGCCGACATAGACGACGTATTTGCCCTTGCCGCCCATCTTTTCGGCCAGCAGCTTGGCGTGGGCTTCACCATAACCCTTGGCCGAGGCCATTTCGAAATCCCAATCGGCATTGGCCTGATCGGGCGATTCATGGGTTATGACGATAATGCCGGCGTCGCGGGCCTTTTTCAGCACCGGCTCCAGCACGGTCGCGTCGTTCGGCACCACGCCGATCACATTGACGCCCTGGGCGATCAGATCTTCGATCGCCCGAACCTGTAGGGCCGGATCGGCACTGGTCGGCCCGATCATGAAGCCGGTATCGCCCAGTTCGGCTGACTTCTCGGTGATCCCGGTTTCCATCGCATTGAACCATGGAATGCCACCGATCTTGACCACTACGCCGACTTTGACATCCTTGGCTATCGCCACATTCAATGCCGAAAGCGACAGGGCCAGGCCCAACATCGCCACGACGAGAGTTTTCTTGATCATGCGCTACTCCTCCATTTCGCAAACGTGATCCGAATATTTGCAGCCACCAGCATCCGCACAGTTACGCGCAGCGCCGGTTCTCCCTCGACCACCTCTCGAAGCGGAAAGACAAGACAATATCGTCCGTTCGCCAGCACATGCCGGAGATCGGTCCCGTTCGAATTTATTAAAGGTGCTCCATCCTCCTCAGGATGCTGCTACTAAATCCCGCACCACCCGCGCCGTCAAGTTGCTAAATGGATTTAGCATCCACTTTTCCACGATCGTCCCGCAAACATATATTAGCTAATAAGTATAAATGCTTAGCGACCAAAGCCTTGGGTTTTGTGCGCAAACATTGGCGTTTTGGCTATCGCGTGGTGTAGCCCCCGTCCACGACAAGGATTTCGCCGGTAATGTAACTGGCCGCCGGTGAGCACAAAAACAGCGCTGCGCTGGCGACTTCTTCGGGCTGGCCGACGCGCCCCATCGGCGTCTGGTTGCGCCAGATCGGGAACCAGTCCGGATTGGCGATGCCGCCGCGCGACATGTCGGTTTCGATATAGCCCGGCGCGATGGCGTTGACCCGGATGTTTTCCGCCGCCACTTCGCTGGCCAGGCTCTTGGTCATCATGTGAACCGCGGCTTTGGAGCTGTTATAGGCCACCTGGTTCTGCGGGATGTTTGAGACGATGCCCGAAATCGAGCCGATGTTGAGGATGGTGCCGCCGCCACTGCGGCGCAGTTCCGGCAGCGCGGCGCGGCAGACGCGAAACACCGCGTCGACATTCAGGCTCATGATCCGCCGCCAGCGCTCGTCATCGAAGTCGCCGCTGTCGCCATGAATGGCGATGCCGGCATTGTTGACCAGAATATCCAGCTTGCCGGTCCGGGCGATCGTTTCCGCGACCAGCCTGTCGGCGGCGCCCATATCGTCGGCCAGATCGGCGGCGACAAAATCCACTTTATGTCCCGCATCCGAAAGACTGTCGGCAGCCTCCTCCCCGAGCGTGCGGCCACTGAGCACAAGGCGCGCACCGGCCTCGGCGAAGGCATGGGCAATGGCCAGCCCAATGCCCCGCGTGCCGCCGGTAATCAGCGCGACCCTGCCGTCGAGGCGAAATTTTTTCAACGTCATTCTGGCTTCCTCTCCCTCGGCATCCGTGTGCGGAGTGCCTGTGTTCATGGGCAGTTTCAACTATGAGCGGTATCAAGATGTCAATTGCTAAATGGATTTAGCAATTGAACTGTTCGCACTTGGCCGTGCGGGTCGCTGGATTTATGGGGAATTTCAGAGGGTTCGCGGTGGTAAAAAACCACACGGCTTTGCATGGGTATCCCACTGCCAACGGCTCGTTCAGATAGTATTGCCAATGCTGGTGGGGATCAGGATCAGCGGGTTGTGGTTGGCGCGATAACCGTCGAGCAGCGTGAACCCGGCGCTGATCATGGCATCGACATCCTGACGCACCATGGTCAAATCGAACCGCAAGTGAGCAGCAAACGGATCCCAGTCAAAGCCCCCCACGATGGTGGAATCGAGCGTGTTGGCTGGCAAATTGGCAGTGAATTTCAGGAGCCCTTCCAACGCGGTGATGCCATTGGCAAACAGCCCCGCCGGCAGCTGTCCAAACTTGGCGTGCCGCTCTGACAGAGCCAGGGCACCGGCTTCAGGTGTATAGCCATTGCAGTCGAACATGTCGGCCGTCACCGCAATACCAGCCGCCTCCAGCGCCTCGGTAAAACCGGCCACGCGATCGCTGGTATTGGCGTCGTTGTCGACGCCTCCGAAGAAAAACCAGTCATCGAGCGGACGCTTTTCGGCCCTGAGCTTATCAATGATGATTTCGGTCAACTGCCGCGCCCCGGCCCTGTTATCGGAGACCACAGAGGGTGCGTCCGGGCCAGGCAGATCGATATTGATGCAGCACACATTGGCGGCGCGGCACATGGCATTCAGCGGCGCCGGATCTCGCACACCAGCAATGAACAAAAACTCGATCTGCTGCGCCAGCAGAGCCTCGGTCACCTTGGCCTCGTTGACTGGATTGCGCTGGGTGCTGACCACGATCGGACATAGCCCCAGTGCGCGGGCCTCTGCCTCGAATTTTTCGGCGAGGCCCGCAAAGAACCAGTTGCGGTATTGGGGTAGGATCATCCCGGCCAGCCCTGATCGCGATAGGCGCAAGCCCCGCGCTTTCAGATTGACTGCGTAGCCGACCTTTTCCGCTACCTGGAGGATACGTTCGGCCGTATCGGGCTTAATGCGATGATTGGCCCAACGGCCGTTGAGCACCAAGCTGACCGTCGACGGCGCAGCATTGCTGGCCTTGGCAATGTCATAAATGGTTGGCTTGCTCTTGCGAGGCTCGTCCACCCTACTCGTCCCCTCGTTGCGTCACGGCTGTGTCCGGACGCGCGTCCGGCGCATGTCTATTGGCGGAAAACTGGTGCAAAATCCATCGCCTTGCAGCAAATCGCGCTGCTCGTGGACGATCTGTCTGCCCGGCCAATAGAAGCGCTATCCGTCCTGCTCTCATGGCACGACGTATTGATTACGCCTCAGCCCCTGCATCTAATCCAGTTTGAAGTAGGCTCTGGCCCCTGAGGCCCGCAAGCTTGCCAGCAGCTTGAGCTGATCGATCAAGGGGGCAACGGCCGCTGGTCGGGCTGGCTGGGGTTGCGATCCATGGTCGCTAGACTGCGGTGCCGACGATGCGGCGGCGGGCGACTTTACCGGCGACGCGGCTGCATCATCGGCCCGCTGTAAATCTTATAGTCGGCCTGCATGTGGCGGCTCAGGCTCCATCGCTCCGGCAACGGCATCGGCCTGTCTGGCATCTGCATAGCCGGTCCATAGCGATTGGGTCCGTCGCTGCCCTGGCTAGGACAAGGCCTAAAAACGGTATCCAGCCGATCACCGGTATGTAGATCAGCCAGTACAGCCAACCGGCCGCAGCCATCACCAAACAGCGCGAAAGGATCAAACGCCAGACCATCCAGCATCGGCGCTTGCAGCACCGCAATTTCGCCGCTTAACATCAACCCCAGGACGAGGCCGACGCTCCACTAATCCGCGACCGAACCTGGGCCAAATGATCTGACGGCGGACACTTCTGATCAAAGTGGAGGCGTCTAGGTCTCTCCCGTAAGGTCCTGCCTGGATTTGTCGAGTTCCTCGGCATAACGCCGCAACAGGTGGGCCTCGGTCAGCAAACCGACCACGGTGTGGTCATTCTCGCTCTGGACGACTGCTAATTCTTCGCTGTGGGATTGCTCGAACCGGGCTGCGGCCTGCTCAGCAGACTGTCCGGGGACCAGAACGAAATCGGTAAACTTGAGGAGACTGTCGATGTGCAGAGCGGCTGCGTCAGGGCTGCCAACCCGCCGTGCATAGGCGTCCGCGACCAGAACAATTCCGGCATATCGGCCCGCCGCATCGATGGCCACGACGCGCTCGGTCGACCCCAGCGGATAGGCGTCCCGGAACGCCTCGATTGTCGTTCCCGCCTGAACCGTCTTGATGTCGGGCCGCATCATCGATCGGACGGTCAGGTTCCGCAGACGGCCCACGTCGTGAGCGCTGCGAATGGTTTCGCCACGCAGATGCAGGCGCCAGGTCGAGAACGAAAAGCCGAAGGTTTCGCGCACCAGCACGGACGCAGCGATCGAGGCAGCAAGCACCGCGGCGCTGATCGCCAGATCACCAGTCACCTCGAGAACGAGGAACGTCATGGTCATGGGGCCACCGACCACACCCACCGCCATTGACGCCATGCCCACCAGCGAGGCCAGGGTTGGGTCCAGAGCCAGCGGCAGGCCAAGAGCTGCAATGGCGAGCGCGACCGCCCTGCCCATGAGCGCACCCAGAAACAGCGACGCGAAGAAAAGACCGCCTCGAAAGCCGGAGCCAATTGAGATAGCCGAAGCCAGAAGCTTGAGCGCGAACAGTGCTGCAAGACCAATCAGAGCGGTGTCGGAAGCCAGCTGGAGATCGAGTGCCCCGTGCCCGGACGACAATGCCTGGGGCGTCACTAGCGCAATCCCGCCAACGATCAGTCCACCGATCACTGGACGCATCGCTGAAGGCAGTCCTGTCGATGCAAACCCGCGTTCGACAAGGACAACCAGCCGCATGACGGCAACGGCGGCCCCACCACCCAGCACGCCCAGCAAGACAAAGGGAACGGCATCCCAAGGGCCAAGCTGCGGGATGACGCCCATGTGGATACTCGTCTGCGCCGCGCCTAATACCGTCGCCGTCAGGCTGGCGGCCAACGCTGCAACCATGATCGGGCCAAGCAGGGCGATCGAGTAGACGCCGATGATCAGCTCAAAACCGTAGAATGCGCCGGTCAGCGGCGCGCCAAAAGCGGCGGCAATTGCACCAGCCGCACCACAGCCAACCAGGGTGCGGATCTCATTTCTGCGCAGGCCAGAAAGTGTGGCCAGGCGTGACCCGATGCTCGCGGCCAGCTGAGTGTAGCCCGCTTCAAGACCAACGGAGGCACCAAAGCCACTCGAAATCATCGTCTGGCCGGCCACCAGCAGGCTTTCCCGGGTGGACATCCGGCCACCGTGAACGGCATTGGCCTCGATGGGATCGACAGGCGGGCGGGTCCGAAATCGGCGGGACAACACCACACTGAGCGCCATCAGGATGCCACCGGCAACCGGAACCAGCGCCAGCCAAGGCGTCGCCAGGGTCGTCTGCGCGCTCAGCCTGCCGCCGTCCGCAAGACCGAACAGCAGCATATGCAGGTGTTGGGTCACCCAAGTCATGGCGGTCACCACAAGCCCGGCGGCGATGCCGACCAATGCTGCCAGCGCCAGAATTACGAGGCCGCGATAGCGACCTGCCAGACCGATGGAGCGCAACGTTGGAGCGGCGACTTTTCCAGTGGCTTCAGTCATGGGCGCAGCGGGGGTGGAATTGGCATTGGCACACTTTAAACAAGGATAGGCGTCGACAGGATGACACGCTCGGCGGTATCGACCTAGATGCAGCGACGAACCGAAGCCTAGTAATCGCGATAGGCCCAAGCGAACCGCTCAGTCACCCGCATCTCGCTCATTCGGCACAATAAATTCCATAGAGCGTTGTCAGCACCTGCTTCACCGCGTCCGAGGCGATGCTGTAGTGGACCTGCTGACCATCACGCCGGGTTTTGACGAAGTCCCAGGCCCTGAGCTTTGAGAGGTGCTGCGAGAGGGGCGATTGTCCGAGCCCCACCCGCTCGCCGAGTTCGGTCACATTCATCTCGCGCTCCAGCAGGTTGCACAGGATCAGCAGCCGCTTGG
>NZ_JBDSUA010000034.1:0-8570 GCF_039927955.1 Devosia sp.
GGTTCATCATCGCGTCGGTCATCGGTGGTCCTTCAGGTAAAGGGTTGGTGTAAGCAACCAGACCCTACCGGAAAGCGCCGATGACTACCGCGCTACTCAGCTACACCACGTCCCGGGACACGACCTTCGGGCATCGCGGTCGTCCAACCGGGTCACTTCTCAACGACAATCCCGGGTCACGTCCAAACGGCAATCAACACGCCGGTCCCACGCTACCGCTTCGTACTGTTTGCTTTCGATTTGATTCCGGCGCCAGCAGCGACCTGCAGCTGACAAAAGGAAAAGCCCAGCGAACTCATTGAGTTCACTGGGCTTTTTTGGTTGCGGGAGCAGGATTTGAACCTGCGACCTTCAGGTTATGAGCCTGACGAGCTACCGGGCTGCTCCATCCCGCGCCAATATCAAAACGCAGCCGAAGCTTGGTTTTTCGTCGCGACCGGTGTCGCTTCGTGACGGGTATATAGGGGGTGCTGCCCGATACCTCAAGGCTTAAATCAGGCATTGTGATAGTTTTTTGAACAACCGCCACCAGCAGCGGCAGATTGGTTTTGCGAGCAGCCCGGCGCGCAGAAAAATGCTTTCCATGCGCTGCTTTGCTGGTTCCCAGCCGCAAACCATGCCGCTAGTGTGGCCCCAACACCTTTCCGGGACATCGAACATGAAATTGAAGCCGCTTGGCCGCACCGGGCTGAACGTCACCGAAATCTGCCTCGGCACCATGACCTGGGGCAGCCAGAATACCGAGGCCGAAGGTCATATCCAGATCGATCATGCGCTGGAGCGCGGCATCAATTTCATGGATACCGCCGAGCTTTATGCCGTGCCCGGCAGCCCCAAGACCTCCGGCCGCACTGAAGAAATCATCGGCACCTGGTTCAACAAAACCGGCAAGCGCGACCAGTGGATTCTGGCCAGCAAAATCGCCGGCGGCGGCGTGCCTTTTCTGCGCGAGGGCGGCAGATCCGACGCCGCAAATTTACGTGCTGCCGTCGATGGCAGCCTGAAACGCCTGCAGACTGACTATATCGATCTCTACCAGATCCATTGGCCCTCGCGCGGCCATTTCCATTTCGAAGGCTATTGGGTCTATTCGCCGCTGAAGCAGAACACCGCCGACGTGCTGGCCAATATCCAGGATCAGCTCGAAACCCTCGGCGACCTGGTCAAGCAAGGCAAGATCCGCCATGTCGGCGTCTCCAACGAAACCACCTGGGGCATTGCCCAGTGGCTGCGCATCGCCGAACAGCACAACCTGCCCCGCCTGGTCAGCGTGCAAAACGAATACAGCCTGCTGCGCCGCCAGTTCGACCAGGATCTGGCCGAGTTGAGTCACCACGAGCAGGTGGGCCTGCTGGCCTATTCGCCACTCGCGGCAGGCCTGCTGACCGGCAAATATCTCGGTGGCACCATCCCCGCTGGCAGCCGGGCCGAATATCAGAAGGGCCTGTGGCGGCTCAATGACTATTCCGAAGTTGCCGTGCGCGCCTATGTCGAACTGGCCGCAACGCATGGGCTCGATCCGGCGCAGATGGCCATCGCCTTCTGCCTGGCGCGTCCGTTCGTAACCTCGGTCATTGTCGGCGCCACCAGCCTTGACCAGCTCAGGACCGACCTCGGCGGATTGGACATCACCCTCTCACCCGAGCTGCTGGCCGAGATCGAACAGCTGCATCGCCGCTTTCCGCGCGTTCTCTGACGAAATCGGTCGCGCCACCTGTCGCCATTCGCGCATCCTGTCGTATAAGCGATCAGCCTGATTGCTGTTACGCCGGGATGCCATGACGCTGATTACAAGCCTGTTCCCGATCCTGTGCTACTTCGCCTATGGCCTTGGCGTGCCACTGCTGGAAAAACGCCGCCCGTCGCTCTCGATGATCATGAACATGCAGCGCCGCCGCTGGGTGGCCAATGCCACCATGCGGGAATCTCCGTTCGACGCCATCCTGTCGGGCAATATCATGGGCTCGGTAAGCTTCCTGGCCTCCACTGCCGTATTGCTGGTGCTGGCCGTTTTCACCATGTTCGGCCAGGTCTCGACCCTGATGGCCTCGCTCAAGACCGTGTCGCTCGACCGCGTCTATACCGCCAATGAAGTGCAAGTCCATCTGTTGGCCATGCTGGCAATGTTCGGGCTGGCATTCTTCGCCTTTACCCTGTCGCTGCGCCAGTTCAACCATTTCTGCATCATGCTCGGCGCACTGGACCATGGCAGCCACGTGCCACAGGAAGAAATCGACGCCATCGCCGGCATCAATGCGCTGGGCGCGCAGAACTTCAATTCGGGCGTCCGCGCCTATTATTTCTCGGTGGCGACCGTTGCCTGGTTCGCCGCCGAATGGCTGTCGATCGTCGTCGCTTTGGCGACCGTCCTGCTGCTGCTGCACCGCGAGTTCTTCTCGTCGGCCCACCGCACCGCCGCATCGGCCGTCGTGCTGGCCAGCCGTCGCACCCACAAGGACGCCTGATCCCGCGACAAGGCGGGTAGCCTCAGGCGTCCAGATGGGTGTGCAGAAATGCCGCAAGCTCGGCCAGCACCGGCGCCCTGCCGCGCAGCGGCTTGCCGATGGTCATCAGCGTGCCGGCATGCCCCAGGGTCTCGTAATGCCGCTCGGTGACGCTCTGGCCCGCCTCGCGCAGCACTTTGGCCAGCGCCACCGCATTGCGCGGATAGACCAGCGTGTCCTTGTCACCGGTCGCCAGCCACATCGGCGGCACAGCACCCTGCACCAGATTGACCGGCTGGGTCGATTCTGGATCGCGCACCGCACCAAAAGTGCGCAGCGTGATCCGTCCATCAAACGGGAAAAAATCATAGGGCCCGGATAGTCCGGCGATGGCCTTGACCCGCCCCAGCAAGCCCCGGGCCGGCAGATAACGCTGATCCAGCGCCAGCATCGTAGCATTATAGGCGCCCGCCGAGTGCCCGGCCAGGGCGATACGCTGGGGATCGCCGCCAAAGCGCGCGATATTGTCCACCACATAGGCAAACGCCGCCGCGCAGTCCTCAAGAAAATCCGGATATTCGACGTCCGGCAAAATCCGGTAATCCGCGATCACCGTGAAAAAGCCCTGTGCCGCCAGCGCCCGACCGACAAAATCATAGTTCCGCCGCGTCCCATCGCTCCACGAGCCGCCATAGATGAAAAACACCACCGGCAGCGGGCCTTTGGCCTCAACCGGCGCGTAAATATCCATCTGTTGCCGCGCAGCGGGGCCATAAGGCAGGTCCCGCGCCACCTTGCGCGATCCACGGTCCTTGGGGATCAGCGCATTGATAATGCCGAGGATGGAAATAGCCATGCAGGAATTCCGAAACGATATCTGACGATGCTAGGGCTCAAAGGCTAACAGTCCTTCGCGTACCCGGTCACCAGCACTTACGAAGTAACGCGTATTTAAGTTTCCCCACTCAAGGTGATGTCCAGGGCCGCGTCAGGCTCGGAGGGGATGCGTGAACCGGCCGGCCCCAATAGCAGAACAGCTTGCAGCGTCCCCCGCGGCGTCGACGCTTGATATGGCACGCCTGCTGCGTTTCGATCAGCAGGCAGGCGAAATGATCGGGCGTTTCGACCACGTCACCCGGCTACCCAACCGCCTGCAGTTCACCGATTACTTCACCGAGCTCCGCCTGCAGTCCGAAACCCAGCCACGCACACTGGTGCTGGTGACCCTGGCCGAGGCCAAGCATTACAACGAAATCCTGCGCGCTCTGGGCATGGCCTTCGCCGAGGACTTTGTTCGCGCCGGTGCCGGCCTGCTCGGCTCGCTGCTTGCTCCGGATCAGCCGATCCATCACGTCAGCGTCCTCAGTTTCACCTTTGCCGTGCCCGGGCTTGCTCCGGATGAAATCCCGCTCATCGCCTCCACTATTGCCAAAGCGTTTGCCGGCTCACTCCTGGTCAACGGCATTCCGATCAAGAGCCAGGTTGGCGTCGGCCTGCTGCCGATCTGCAGCACCAGCGACAGCGCTGAATCGCTGCGCGCCGTGCTGACTGCGGCGCAGGACAGTCGCCGCACCGATCTGGGGATTTCATTTTACAATCATCGAACCGACGCCGCCCATCTGCGTGCCTTCCGCATTCTGGCGGATCTTCCAGCGGCAATTGAGGCGCGCGACCAACTCACCCTGCATTTTCAGCCGCGCATCCAGATGCAGACCGGCGCCTGCCATGGCGCCGAAGCGCTGCTGCGCTGGCACCATCCCGAGCTCGGCCCGATCTCGCCGGGTGAATTCATCCCGCTGGTCGAACAGACCGCACTGATCGGCCCGCTGACCGATTGGGTCATCGAATCCGCCCTCGCCACCAATCGCGGCTTCCTCGAAGCGGGCCACGACCTGCGCGTTTCGATCAATGCCTCTCCGGTCAATCTGTCCGAAGCCGGCTTTGACGAATCCCTGTTGGCGCGCTGCGCCGAACACGGCCTCGAGCCGCACAATATCGAGCTTGAATTCACCGAAGGCACGCTGGCCACCAATTCCACCCGCACCATTTTGCAGCTCAATCGGTTGCGTGGCGCCGGGGTGGAAGTGGCGCTTGACGACTTCGGCTCCGGCTATTCCAACCTGAGCTATCTCCAACGCATTCCCGCCGATGTGCTCAAGATCGATCAGTCCTTCGTGCGCCCGCTGCGCCAGTCCGGCGACGACGATTTCCTGCTGCGCCAGATCGTCTCCATGGCCAAGGGCATGGGCTTCCGCGTCTGCGCCGAAGGCATTGAAAGCTCTTATGCCTATGATCTGCTCAAGGGTCTGACCTGCGAAGAGGGCCAGGGCTATTTCATGGCCAAGCCAATGTCCGCCGGCGCCTTCCAGGCCTGGCTGGAAACCAGAAGCTAACCGCTCCGCCCTGTATTCTGGCGGCCGCGACAATATCTGACATTGACATTCAGGATAGCGATCGGCTTTATGCCCGAAGCCGTCCACCACCATCCTTTTGTGCCAGTGTCATGCTCGTTTGCCAGTGCAACATGATTACGTCCAAGGAGATCGAGGATATCGTCCTCGAGCTGCTCCAGCAGGACCCGTGGCAATTGATCATCCCCGCCAAGGTCTATCGCGAGCTTGAACGCCGCGCCCGTTGCAGTGGATGCGTGCCAAATGTGGTGGACATTGTCGTGCGCGTCACCGAAGAGTACCACCTCCAGCTGGCGCAACCGCCAGCTGTCGAACTCGTGGAGTTCCAGGCTGGATTGTCGCGCCTGAAGCAGCAGGGAAGTGGAGGTCGTCGTGAAGGGCGAAGCACAGGTAATCGAGCGGCTTAACGAGGCGCTTTTTCTAGAACTCGGCGCGGTGAACCAATATTGGGTGCATTTCCGCCTCCTCGACGACTGGGGCTTCAAGAAGCTCGCGGCCAAGGAACGTGCTGAATCCATTGAAGAAATGCACCACGCCGATCGGTTGATCGAGCGTATTATTTTCCTCGAAGGTCACCCGAACCTGCAGCGCGTTGCGCCGCTGCGAATCGGCCAGACCATCAAGGAAGTGCTTGAGGCAGATCTTGCCGGTGAATACGACGCCCGCGCCGCCTACAAGGCCAGCCGCGAGTTGTGTGAACAGCTCGGCGACTACGTCTCCAAGAACCTGTTCGAGGCCCTGCTGACCGACGAGGAAGGCCATATCGACTTCCTCGAAACCCAGATCGACCTGCTCAACACCATCGGTGTCGAAAAGTACGGCCAGCTCAACTCCGCTTCTGCGGACAGCGCCGAGTAAGCAGCGCTTACACTGAAATCAGCCGCCCGGTCATCGACCGGGCGGCTTTGTTTTGGCTCACAGACTGGCGGCCACCTCGATCAGGAAGCCGCCCGGCGTCATGCAGTAAAAGCCGACGCTGCCGGTGGGCCCGCGATTGGTACGATTGACCGCCCCAACCTCGACATCGGCGGCGACCAGAGCGGCATGCTTGCTGGCAACCTCGGCTTCGTCGGCGACGAAAAAGCCAAGATGAAAGTTGCGCGAATAGGCGATCGTCTCGCCCTTGGCGCCTACCATCAGGTTGAAAACGAAGCCATGGCCATCATCGAGAATGGCAAAGGCATCGCTGCGGTAAGCGACCACGGCAAAGCCGAGATGGCGCTGGAAAAAATCGACGGTGGCGGCAACGTCGGCAACCGCCAGATTGGCGTGATTGAGTTTCATGATTGAGCTTTCGGCTGGGTGGCATGTGCCACCAGGCTCGCCTCGGCCCATCCAGGATCAACAATGGCATTTCAGGACTCCGGCAAGCAGATGTGTCCCGGAACCATTCCAGGGTCATCCGCCGCGGGTCCTCGCGCTCAACGCGCTGGACAGAGCTTTCGCAGCTGCGAAATTGCCGGGCATACCAAAACCGGCTTAGCTTTTTCGGCTGCGACCATAATTACGGGAGCCAATGCTGCCGATCAAGCCCCATCGGGCCATGGTACCAGGGTCAGCCCCGGCCAGATCGACACGACCCGCGCCGCCTTGGCCTCATGGGTCAATCGATTATGAAGCAGCGTATTGGGTGTCAGCCGAAACGAGAACATGTCATCCAGCCCATAGGGCGCAAAAATGCTGAGCCGGTCGTCTGGCTCCAGTCGCACGCCAACCGCATAGGTTTTGGTCGCGAAATAGTCCAGCATTTCCGCGCTGCTTTTCAGCTGCGGATAGGCCATGCCAAATTTTTGTGGAAACCACAGATGCACCCGCGCCTGGTTACGCACCTCGACCGGCACCGCCGCCCCTGAAAACTGCACCCGCGCCCGGCGGATCACCCTGTCCTCAGCCGCATAGGACAGATCGCCGTCGTCGCAATAGACCACGTCGACATCCTTGATCCCGACCAGCAGCGGCCGGCCGGTCAGGTGGTTCCAGACCGAGTTGTAGATCGCCCCCGACACCAGCAGCGGATCAGAAAGGCCCAGTTCCCGCAACCCAGCCAACACCGCCATCAGCAGCGGCGTGGCCCGGATGATGTCGCTCAGTGCCTGTAATTGCCGCGCCGGATCAGCCCCGGCCAGTCGCAGATGATCGCTCATCCAGGAAGGCTAGAGCGATTCCCTTGGCGCCGTCAGCAGCCTACTTCGTCACCGGCTCGAACAGCCCATCAAGCTGGTCCATCACCCGGTCGATACGCTCCGTCTCGCCGGCCGGCGCTTCGGGCGTTACCGCCGCATAGGGCACGCCGCTCGGAAAGGCCCCGAACCGGGTGAAGAACTCCACCATATCGTCGAGCACTGGAGCGCGCCAACGCCACAACGCGCCGATGGCGATCACCGGCTCCATATGGCCAAAGCCCTCGTAGTATTTGGTGGTCACCCAGATGCCATTGGCCTGCAGCTTGGCCGCCAGATTCTCGGTATTCTGCACCCGCACGATCGGGTCTGTCGTCCCGGCAGCCAGGAACATCGCTGGCGCATTCGAAGTCACCAGATTGATCGGCTGCGTCCCTTCCGGATTGTCGGTATCGCCGAAGGCGTTTTGCACTTCGCCATATTCGAACGGATAGAAATCATACGGACCGGACAGCGCCGCTACCCCCAGGATCGGGATCGTCACCCCATATTCCTGCCGGAACGATGGCTCAAGCGCCAGCATCACCGCATTATAGGCGCCGGCCGAATGACCGGCCAGAAACACCCGCTTCGGATCCCCGCCATATTCGGCGATATGATCCTGCGTCCAGCGCAGCGCTGCCGCATTGTCTTCCAGAAACTCCGGGTAATGCACTTCCGGCACCAGCCGATAATCGGCGATCACCGTGACAAAGCCACGCGCCGCAAAGGCCCGGCCCAGATACTGATAGTCCGAGCGCTCCCCCCGGTTCCAGCCGCCGCCATAGATGAAGAACACCACTGGCGCCGGATCGCCGCGCTTTTCCGGCGCATAGACATCCAGGTGATGGCGCGGGCCATCGGCATAGGCGATGTCATCGCCAACTTTGGACGCTCCGCCATCCATCGCTCCTGGCAGGTTGAACGGATCCATCAGCGACAGTGCCATCGCATTGGCCGGCCAGAACAGGGCAAAGGCGACAAGCGCCAACAGGGTGCGGCGCGCCGAAGGGGCAAATGAAAACAGGGGCATCAGGAACAATTCTTCGGAGAAAGATGGCCTTCAAATGACAGCCAAAGCCGAATAATTTGTGACCAGACCGATCACGAACCGGTCAGGGTGGGCATGGCTGCCTTGCGAAACGGGAGCTTGGCGAGGGCAGGCGGACCACAACAACCGGGTGCGTCTGCCCTCTGGCTTAAGCAGTCGCATCGTGGCCCGGTATGGTTAACAAATCGTTACTGTCCGGCTGGTGCAGGCCATCAGGAAAGCAGGAGACGAAGCTTCGCACCTCGGCGAGAGGGGCGCCATGGCTTGCGGCTCTTGGATCGCCAAGGCTAAAGCCCGCCGGCAGATTGAGCCGCTCCCCCGGCTGGCTTGTCGAACCCAAACAGTGCCGAGCGGTCAAATGCCAGAGCGACACCGCACAAGGTCGTGTCCCGGGACGTGGTGTAGCTGAGTAGCGCGGTAGTCATCGGCGCTTTCCGGTAGGGTCTGGTTGCTTACACCAACCCTTTACCTGAAGGACCACCGATGACCGACGCGATGATGAACC
>NZ_JBDSUA010000035.1:0-83719 GCF_039927955.1 Devosia sp.
CAAGGATGGCGAATGCGACGACCCGCGCTTCATCGGCTCGGCCGCTGCCGAGGCTCCTGAAGACGTCGATACCATGCACGATGCCACCGACTGCAAGACCGCCTTTGAAGCCGGCACGGTGACGGTCAAGACTGCCGCCGTCGACGGCCCCACACCCACACTTGCCGATGTCGATTTCGGCGATGACACGGGTCAATACCCCAAGGACGGCGAATGCGACGATCCGCGCTTTACCGGCACGGCCGCCGCTGACGAACCCGATGACGCCGATATCAGGAAGGACGCCACCGACTGCAAGGCGGCGTTCGGTGCCGGCACCGTGACCCTCAAGGGCGACGGCACCACTGCGGCCGTCGATTTCGGCAGCGACACCAGCAAATATGCCAAGGACGGCGAGTGCGACGATCCACGCTTCACCGGCCCGGGCACCGACAAGAAGCTGCTGGCCGAAGACAAGATGGCCGACGCCACCGACTGCCAGGCCCTGCTCAATGCCGGCAGCGTCACGCTGCGCGCGGTGTTCGACCCGAACTATGTCGCTGGCGCCCCCTATGATCCGGGCACCATCGACTTCGGCGACAATGCCTCAAGCTATGCCAGCGACGGCGAATGCGACGACCCGCGCTTTGAAGGCCCGGGCCTGGCCGATAGCCCCGTTGCCGAAAACAAGTGGCACGACCACGACGACTGCCTCGCTGCCTTCCAGGCCGGCACGGTCGCACTGGCGCAGTAGCCAGCCGCACGCAAAGCAAAAGGCGGGTCCGCAAGGGCCCGCCTTTTTGTTTGCCGAATGATCACGCCATATCTGGGCAGAAATTCGCTCGGGTGAGTCAGCTGGCGCAGTCGGCGAGAACCCGAGCGAAGCGTACCTGAAGGTCCGTGAGCACCGGAAGCGCTGGCGGCCACGTCAACTGGCCGCCAGAGTAGATTTATGCCTAGATATGGATGGCGCCGTCGCCCAGCGACAGGGCCGCTTCGCGCACCGCTTCCGACAGGGTCGGATGCGCATGCGTCGTTCGCGCCAGGTCTTCGGCAGCGCCGGAAAATTCCATCAGCACCACCAGTTCATGGATCATCTCGCCGGCATTCTTGCCGATGATATGGGCGCCCAGCACCCGATCAGTAGCGACGTCGGCGAGAATTTTCACAAAGCCCTGGGTCGCCAGCATCGCCTTGGCGCGACCATTGGCGGTGAACGGGAACTTGCCGATCTTGTAGTCGATCCCGGCAGCTTTCAATTCATCCTCGGTGGCGCCGACCGAAGCGATTTCCGGATTGGTGTAAACCACTGCCGGCATCGCCTTGTAGTTCACATGGCCAGCCTGACCGACCAGGATTTCGGCCACCGCAATGCCTTCGTCCTCGGCCTTGTGGGCCAGCATCGGGCCGGCGATCACGTCGCCAATGGCGTAGATTCCGTCAACCGATGTCTTGTAGTGCTGATCGACGCGCACGCGACCGCGCTCATCCAGCGCGACGCCGACAATATCGAGCCCCAGCCCTTCGGTGAACGGCTTGCGACCAATTGAAACCAGCGCCACATCGGCGTCGAGGATTTCCATGTCGCCGCCCTTGGCCGGCTCGATCCGTACCTTGAGCCCGCCATTGTCATCCTTGTCGATGCCGGCAACCTTGCTCGATAGCTTGAATTCCATGCCCTGCTTTTGCAGCATACGCTGGAACTGCCGCGCCACTTCGCTATCCATGCCGGGCAGGATGCGGTCGAGATATTCCACCACGGTCACCTGCGAACCCAGCCGTGCCCAGACCGAACCCAGTTCGAGCCCGATCACACCGGCGCCGATCACCAGCAGCTTGCCCGGCACCTTGTCCAGCGTCAGCGCGCCGGTCGAGGTGACGATCTGGGTTTCGTCGATGGCAATGCCCGGCAGGTTGGCCGAAACCGAACCGGTGGCGATGACGATATTCTTGGTTTCGACCTCGATGGTCGGCCCGCTGGCCGGCGTCACCAGCACCTTGCCGGGCGCCGCAATGGTGCCGGTGCCGCGCAGCGTGGTGATCTTGTTCTTCTTGAACAGGTATTCCACCCCGCCGACATTGGCGGTCACGGTTTCGGACTTGTGGTTCATCATCTGCGCCAGGTTCAGCACTGGCGACGGAATATCGATGCCCAGCTGTTTGAACTGATGCCCCGCCTCCTCGAACAGTTCCGAAGCATGCAGCAGCGCCTTGGAGGGGATGCAGCCGATATTGAGGCAGGTGCCGCCCAGCGTCGCCCATTTCTCGACCACGGCGACCTTGAGCCCGAGCTGGGCGGCGCGGATCGCTGCCACATAGCCGCCCGGTCCAGAACCGATGATTACCAGGTCGAATGCGTCTGCCATGATCGTGAGCCCCAACTCGAATTAATGCTGCTGTGCCACCGCCACGCGGACGGCCAGAATGATGAATGTAATGCCGGTGACCCGATTAAACCACCGTCCCAGCCGGAAAAACCCTTGCCGGACACTGGGGGTTGTAAAGAAAACCGAGACCAGTGCGAACCAGGCAAAAAGCATCATGCTCATGCACACAACGTAAAACACCTTGATGTCGCCCGAAGTGTGCGCCGAGACCAGCGTGGTGAACAGCGCCAGGAAAAACAGCACCGCCTTGGGGTTCAACAGGTTGGTGAGGAACCCCAGTGCAAAGGCCGAAAAATCGCTGCGCTTGACCTCGATGGCGTCGAGGTTTTCCGGCGCCTTGGGCGGCTCACCACGCAGGGCCGAAATGGCGAGGAACAGCAGATAGGCAGCGCCTGCCCATTTGAGGACGTTGAAGAACAGCAGCGATTGCCCGACGATCACCCCGACCCCGAGCAGCGTATAACTGCCATGGACCAGAATGGAGGTGGCAACGCCCGCCGAGGTGAACAGCGCCTGCCGCCGTCCGCGCGCGATCGACTGGCGCAGCACCATGGCAAAGTCGGCACCCGGAATAACCGCATTGATCAGAAACGCCAGCATCAGCCCCGCAAATTCCAGCCATGGAAAGCTCATCAGAACGCCACTCCCAAAAACATCAGCACCAACCCAAGGGCAGACACGCACCACACCCCGCTGCGTACATAAGGCACGCCGCCGACATAAAGCGGCAGATAAACCCATCGCGCCCAGAAGTATAGCTGCCCGCCCCAAAAGGTCAGCCCATCGGCGCGATTGGCCAGTTCCGCGGCCAGGGCGAGCGCCACAAACACCGCATAGGTCTCGAGCAGATTGCGCAGCGCCCGTGCGGCCCGCCCGGCATATTTCTCGGGCGGCCGTTCGCCATCACGCGCCGTCGCGGCATAACCGACACCATAGTCAAACCGATACAGCAGCGACTGCGCCCCGATATATCCGGCAAACAGCGTCGTGCTCCACACCAGCAGCGTCAGGCCCGGGGTCATGGCGTGCATCCGTTCAGGGTAAACACGTCGCCTGGCTCGCGCGCCTGACCTAACGGGCAGTCAACCGCACTTGCCGGCATCGCTAACCCTGTCGCCAGTATCAAACTGCGCTTGCCCACCTGCACCCTCACCGAATCTGTTGCGCCACTCTATCCGATGGTGCCCGCCTGCCAAGGCGAGCCGCCTTCAGCTCTGCAAGGGACCCACTCCATAGCGCCCCAGAATATTGCCCGACCCGGCAAAAGTGCGCGATTCAAGCAGCTTGAGGGCAACCGGCGGACGGTCCGGAAAAATCGGTTTGCCCGCACCCCCGATCAACGGGAAAAACATCAGATGCAACTCATCGACCAGTCCGTGCATCAGCAGGTCATTCCACAGCAGCCGGCTCAGCAGCACCAGGATATCGCCATCACCCTGCGTCTTCAGCGCCGCGATCTCGCGATGGGCATCGGCCCGGCTGATGATCTGCGTATTGCTCCACGGCGCCAGCTCGGCTTCCCCCAACCTGTCGGAAATCACCAGCTTGGGGATTGCCGCGAAACGGGCCGCGATCGCCCGGCGGATCGCCGTGGCGTTCGGATCAGCCGGCACGCCGGTCCAGTACTGTTTGTTGCCCAGGAACGCATTGTGGCTCAGCAGCAGGAAATCGGCCGCCTCGAAGCGTTCCATGTTGAAATGGTCATAGCTGTCATCGCCGCGATAATCGGGGTGAAAATACTGAAACAGCGGCCCGATATCGCCGTCCGGGCCATCGAAAAGCCCATCAAGGGTCAGGAAATTGCTGACAACCAGCTTGCGCATCATCGATCTCCGGACTGTTTCAGTCCAGTCGATCACCCGCGTCCGGTTTGGGCAAGTCACCTATTCGGCGGCGATTGCCTGCGCCTTGGCCAGCACGGCCGGCAATTGCTTGTCGATATCGAGCGTGCCGTCCTCGACCTGCGCCACAAAACCCTTGCAGAACGAGCCCTTGTCCTCGGCCTGGTTATAGGCCGCCATGATCTGCTCGCCGCCATAGGTCTTGGCCGCATCCACCTGGCCCGGCGCGGCCCCGCCCAGCCGCACGATCACCCGATCGGCCAGGTCGAGAAAGCCGATATTGCGCAGATACCAATTGTCCGAGGCAGCCTGATAGGCGCTGTCGAGCCCGGTGTTTTCATAGCAATGCGTCGTCATCGCCGACACGATGGCCTCGGTACCGTGAAACGCCACCAGCTCACCCACCAGCTTTGGATCGAGATCCTGCGCTGTCGCCACGCCGACCGGACATAGCAACAGCCCGGCCAGACAGATTTTTAAGAACTTCAACCAACTACTCCGACGCCATTTGCGCACGCGACCATACCAAGGCCTCTTAGCGATAAATGCTTGCCCAGAACCTTCAAATCGTTAGCAGGCTCATCAATTTTGGCGGAGCGGGCGCTTTTCCCCGCTGTCCTGCCTCATGGCAGGCTGCCGCAACTGCGACAAACAAAAAGGGCGCGGGAATATGGCCCGCGCCCTTAAATTCAAATCCGAACCAAAGCCTAGAGGTCGAGGACCAGGCGTTCCGGCGATTCCAGGCTTTCCTTGACGCGCACCAGGAAGGTCACGGCTTCCTTGCCATCGACAATGCGGTGGTCATAGCTCAGCGCCAGATACATCATCGGGCGGATCACCACCTGGCCATTGAGCGCAATCGGACGTTCCTGGATCTTGTGCATGCCCAGAATACCCGACTGCGGGGCATTCAGGATCGGCGTCGACATCAGCGAGCCATAGACGCCACCATTGGTAATGGTGAAGGTGCCGCCCTGCATGTCGGCCATCGACAGGCCACCATCGCGGGCCAGCTTGCCCAGCCGGCCGATATCCTTTTCGATGCCGGCAATCGACATCTGATCGGCATCGCGCACCACTGGCACCACCAGGCCCTTTTCGGTGCCCACGGCAACGCCGATATGGGCGTACTTCTTGTAGATCAGGTCATCGCCATCGATCTCGGCATTGACCGAGGGGATTTCCTTGAGCGCGTGCACCACGGCCTTGGTGAAAAAGCCCATGAAGCCCAGCTTCACGCCATGCTTTTTCTCGAACAATTCCTTGTAGGAATTGCGCAGGTCCATGATCGGCTTCATGTCCACTTCGTTGAACGTGGTCAGCATCGCTGCCGTGTTCTGCGCATCCTTGAGGCGGCGCGCGATGGTCTGGCGCAGCCGGGTCATCTTGACGCGTTCTTCACGCGATGCGTCGTCCACCGAAACCGGCGCGCGTGGCGCAGCCGGAACCTTGGGCGCAGGCACCGGAGCGGCGGCTGGCTTGGGCGCTTCGGCAACAGCTGGAGCGGGCGCTGCCGCAGCCGGACGGGCCAGCGCGGTCAGCACATCTTCCTTGAGCACCTGGCCATGCTTGCCAGAACCATCAATGGACGAACCATTAAGGCCGTTTTCGCTGATCATCTTCTGCGCCGATGGTGCCGGTGGCACCGAGGCGGCCGCAGCAGGCCTGATTGGCTCCGGACCGGCGGCATTGGCCGCCGGCACTTCGGCCTTGGCTTCCACCGGCTTTGCCGCAATGGCGGCCCCAGCGGCGGCGATAGCACCGAGCAGCGCACCGACGTCAACGGTTTCGCCCGGCTGGGCGGCAATCGCTTCGAGCACCCCGCCAGCCGGAGCCGGCACTTCGATGGTCACCTTGTCGGTTTCCAGTTCGACGATGGGCTCATCGGCATTGACCGTATCGCCCACCTTCTTGAACCATTGACCGATGGTTGCTTCGCTGACGCTCTCGCCAAGGGTCGGCACCCGGATTTCTGTCGACATATTTTTGATCCTTTGTGGCAGCGCCTACTTGGAGAATGCTTCTTCGAGGAACGCAGCAAGCTGCGCAAGGTGGGTTCGCATCAGGCCGGTTGCGGTCGAAGCCGAAGCCGGGCGGCCGACATAGCGGACGCGCTGGTTGGTCCGGCCCATCTGGTCGAGCACCCATTCCACGTATGGCTGGATGAACGCCCAGTAGCCCATGTTCTTGGGCTCTTCCTGGCACCAGACGATCTCGGCATTCTTGAAACGGTTGAGCTCATCGAGCACCGCCTTGGCCGGGAACGGATAGAGCTGTTCGATGCGCAGCAGGTACACATCATTGAGCCCGCGCTTTTCGCGATCTTCCAGCAGGTCATAATAGACCTTGCCCGAACACAGAACGACACGGCGGATTTCGTTGTCCGGTGCCAGCTTGATCGTGGTCTTGGGCAGGCCGGGCGATTCCGCATCGTCCCACAACAGGCGATGGAAGCACGAGTCCGCACCCATTTCCGCCAGGCCCGACACCGCACGCTTGTGGCGCAGCAGCGACTTCGGCGTCATCAGGATCAGCGGCTTGCGGAAGTCGCGAGTGACCTGGCGGCGCAGCACGTGGAAATAGTTGGCGGGCGTGGTGCAGTTGGCAACCTGCATATTGTCTTCGGCACACAGCTGCAGGAAGCGTTCGGGACGAGCTGAAGAATGCTCGGGGCCCTGGCCTTCATAGCCATGCGGCAACAGCATCACCAGGCCGGACATGCGGAACCATTTGCGCTCGCCCGAGGAGATGAACTGGTCGATCACCACCTGCGCGCCGTTGACGAAATCGCCGAACTGGGCTTCCCAGATCGTCAATGCGCGCGGCTCAGCCAGCGAATAACCGTATTCGAAGCCGAGCACGGCTTCTTCCGACAGCATCGAATTGATGACTTCGTAGCGTGCCTGATCCTCGGCCAGCTTGTTGAGCGGGGTATAGGTCTTGTTGTCCACGAGCTGGTCATTGAGCACCGAATGGCGCTGGCTGAAGGTGCCACGTTCGCTGTCCTGACCGCTGAGGCGCACCGGATGACCTTCGGTCACCAAGGTGCCGAATGCCAGGGCTTCCGCCGTCGCCCAGTCGATGCCTTCACCCGATTCGATCGCCGACAGGCGGTTATCGAGGAAGCGCTTGACCGTCTTGTGGACGTTGAAATCAGCCGGCACCTGCGTCAGCTTGGTGCCGATCTTGGCCAGCGTATCGATGGCGACGCCAGAATCGCCACGACGCGGACCATCCTGCTCGGCTGGCCGGAAATCCTTCCACTGGCCATCAAGCCAGTCGGCCTTGTTCGGGCGATAGTCCTGCCCGGCTTCGAACTCGCGTTCCAGCGTGGCGCGCCACTCGCTCTTGAGTGTGTCCACGTCCGCAGCCGTCAGCACGCCTTGGCTCACCAGCTTTTCAGCATAGATTTCCAGCGTCGTCTTGTGGGCGCGGATCTTGGTGTACATCAGCGGCTGGGTGAACGATGGCTCGTCGCCTTCATTGTGCCCGAAGCGGCGATAGCAGAACATGTCCACCACCACCGGCTTGCCAAAGCGCTGGCGGAATTCGATCGCCACCTTGGTGGCAAACACCACCGCTTCCGGATCGTCACCATTCACATGGAACACCGGCGCTTCGATCATCTTGGCAACGTCGGTCGGGTACGGCGACGAGCGCGAATACATCGGGCTCGTGGTGAACCCGATCTGGTTGTTGATGACGAAATGCAGCGAGCCACCGGTGCGGTGACCCTTGAGGCCCGACAGGCCCAGGCATTCGGCAATCACGCCCTGGCCAGCAAAGGCGGCATCGCCATGCAGCAGCAATGGCAGCACCATCGAGCGGTCCGGCTTGCCCTCGGTCTGCACATTGATCAGCTTCGCGTCGGGCGAAATATGCTGGTCCTGCTTGGCGCGGGCCTTGCCCAGCACCACCGGATCGACGATTTCGAGATGGCTCGGATTGGCCGTCAGCGACAGATGCACCTTGTTGCCGTCGAACTCGCGGTCCGACGAGGCGCCAAGGTGGTACTTGACGTCGCCCGAGCCTTCCACGTCCTCGGGATAGAACGCGCCACCCTTGAACTCATGGAACAGCGCCCGGTGCGGCTTGTGCATCACCTGGGTCAGAACGTTGAGGCGCCCGCGATGGGCCATGCCCAGAACGATGTCCTTGATGCCCAGCGCACCGCCACGCTTGATGATCTGTTCGAGCGCCGGGATCAGCGCTTCCGAACCATCAAGGCCAAAGCGCTTGGTGCCGGTGTACTTGACGTCGAGGAACTTCTCGAAGCCCTCGGCCTCGATCAGCTTGTTCAGGATTGCCTTCTTGCCCTCGGGCGTGAAGGTGATTTCCTTGTCTGGCCCCTCGATCCGCTCCTGCAGCCACTGCTTGGCCTCGGGATCGGAGATGTGCATGAATTCAAGGCCCACCGTGCCGCAATAGGTGCGTTCCAGAATCGCCAGCATTTCCGGGATGGTGGCGGATTCCAGCCCCAGATAGTTATCGAGGAAAATCTTGCGGCCGTAGTCGGCTTCGGTGAAACCGTAGCTCTTGGGGTCCAGCTCCGGCGCCGGCTCGTCGGCCTTGAGCTTGAGCGGATCAAGATCGGCATGCAGGTGCCCGCGCATGCGATAGGCCCGGATCATCATGATGGCGCGGATCGAATCACGGGTCGCCTGGAACACATCGGCGGCGGTCGCGGCTGGCGCGCCCACGGCTTCTGCCTTCTTGGCAACGACCTTTTCGACCTTTACCGCGATCTCGCCCCAGTTGCCGTCCATGGCCGAAACCAGTTCGCCATTGGCAGCCTGCGGCCAGTCCTTGCGGGCCCAGCTCGGGCCATCGGCGCTCTTTTGGGCATCCGAACCCTTATCGTCGAGCGTATTGAAAAAGCTCGCCCAGGTCGGATCGACGCTTGTCGGATCGGTCTTGAACTTGGAATAGAGCTGCTCGATATAATCGGCGTTCCCACCATAGAGGAACGAAGTCAGCAAGAACGTGTCGTTCTTTTCCTGTCGTGTCATCGCTTTGTTACGAGGCGCACGCCCCGCCATCCTTCTCAACGGACCGGTAAGCACCGGCCTCACATGCAGTCAAAGATCGCGCGCGATCATGACCGGGTTTCCTTAGTATCCTGTTAAGACTTGCGGCGCCCCTTCGGGCGCCACCGCTCTTCAAAGTGTGATCAGTGCCATCCACGCGGCGTGGCTTAGCACCAAATCATGTCGAATGCCCGACAGACTATTGTCGTAGGGCAGACGAGTTCCGAGCACTCGATGCGAGTTTTCGCCGCCCGGTTACTCAGCCAGCCTTAGCCTTTAAGAACTTCGGCCAGCGTCTTGCCGATCCGCGCCGGAGAAGCGGCAACCTTGATGCCTGCTGCCTCCATCGCCGCGATCTTGTCTTCGGCCCCGCCCTTACCGCCCGAAATTACGGCGCCAGCATGGCCCATCGTGCGTCCCTTTGGCGCCGTCAGCCCGGCAATGAAGCCAGCCATCGGCTTTTTGCGGCCCTTCTTGGCTTCATCGATCAGGAACTGGGCTGCGTCCTCTTCGGCCGAACCACCGATTTCGCCGATCATGATGATCGACTTGGTCGCCTCGTCGGCCAGGAACAGCTCCAGGATATCGATGAATTCGGTGCCCTTGACCGGGTCGCCGCCGATCCCGACAGCGGTAGTCTGGCCAAGGCCTTCATTGGTGGTCTGGAACACTGCTTCATAGGTAAGCGTGCCGGAGCGCGAAACAATACCGACCGAACCCTTGGAAAAGATCGAACCGGGCATGATGCCGATCTTGCATTCTTCCGGCGTCAACACGCCCGGGCAGTTCGGACCCAGCAGCCGCGACTTGGATTTTTCCAGTGCGCGCTTGACCCGCACCATGTCCAGCACCGGGATGCCTTCGGTAATGCAAACGATCAGTTCGATTTCGGCATCGATGGCTTCCAGGATGGCTTCGGCAGCGCCGGGAGGCGGCACATAGATCACCGAGGCATTGGCGCCGGTCTTGGATTTGCCTTCGGCAACCGAGGCAAACACCGGCAGCGATGCCGAAGCGTCAACGCCCGAAGTCCAGGTCTCACCGGCCTTCTTGGGGTTCACGCCGCCCACCATCTGCGTGCCGTAATAGGCCAGCGCCTGTTCGGTATGGAAGGTGCCGGTCTTGCCGGTCAGGCCCTGGACAAGAACCTTGGTGTTTTTATTGACGAGGATCGACATCGATAAAAATTCCGTCTGTTTGGGACGCTGGGCGTCCGATGCAGTTTATGAGGCGCCGAGGGCGCCGATTAGGGGTTCGGTACGGCAGCAGACCGCGCCGTAAATGTCGTCAATTGCAGCGCAAACGCATCAGCGGTCTGGCTCGCCAGCAGCAGATAATCGCGCCCGGTTTCAGCGCCCTGCCAGGTGCCATATTCGCCGCCATCGACCGCCTGCACCGCGCCGCTCAGACGCGGCAGGTCGTTGAGCGTGAGCACGCCCAGATTTGCGGCGGGCGACTGCACGTCCATGCGGCAATAGCCCAGCGTCTGTCCGGGATAGGTTTCGACCAGGCCGAACAGCGTCACGTCGCCAACGCCCTCGATGGTCTTGGTGGCATTGTAGATGTGAGCATAGACGGTGTCGGACTGGCCTTCGCTGGCGGTCCAGCCCTGCGCTGTCGCCCACTCCACGATCAACACATCGCCGGACGCAAACTTTTCGCACGTATCCAGCAATTGCGCGGCGCGGGCTTCGCCCTTGGTCTTGGCAACAGCCGGGGTCACCGCCAGCGCGGCAACCAGGAGCAAAACCAGGGCGGCGCGCACCGCCTTAGCCCTTCACCGCCGCGACGATCTTCTGGGCGGCATCGTCCAGGTCGTCGGCCGAAATCACGTTAAGACCCGACTGGTCGAGGATGGCCTTGCCTTCCTTGACGCGGGTGCCTTCCAGGCGCACCACCAGCGGCACCTTGAGGCCGACTTCCTTGACCGCAGCGATCACGCCTTCGGCGATCACGTCGCAGCGCATGATACCGCCAAAGATGTTGACCAGGATGCCTTCGACAGCCGGATCGGCAGTGATGATCTTGAACGCCGCAGTCACCTTCTCCTTGGTAGCGCCGCCGCCAACGTCAAGGAAGTTTGCCGGTTCCGCGCCATAGAGCTTGATGATGTCCATGGTCGACATGGCCAGGCCCGCGCCATTGACCATGCAGCCGATATTGCCGTCGAGCGCCACATAGGCGAGGTCATACTTGGACGCCTCGATTTCCTTGGCATCTTCCTCGCTCATGTCGCGCAAAGGCTTGAGATCTTCGTGGCGGAACGCGGCGTTGTTGTCAAAGCTCACCTTGGCATCGAGCACGCGCAGATGCCCGTCGGTCATCACGATCAGCGGATTGACCTCGAGCAGGCTCATGTCGGTATCGATGAAGGCCTTGTAGAGGATGGGAAACAGCGAGCCGGCATCGGCCTTGGCATCGCCGGTCAGGCCCAGCGCCGTTGCCAGCGTTTCCACATCGGCCTTGGTCACGCCGGTATCGGGGTCGATCGGCAGCGAGATGATCTTTTCCGGGGTGTGTTCGGCAACCGCTTCGATGTCCATGCCGCCTTCGGTCGAGACCACGAAGGCGACGCGGCCCGAGGTACGATCGACCAGCAGCGAGCAGTACAGCTCCTTGGAGATGTCAGCACCGTCTTCGATATAGAGGCGATTGACCTGCTTGCCGGCATCGCCGGTCTGCTTGGTCACCAGCGTATTGCCCAGCATTTCCTTGGAAAATGCCACCACGTCGTCGATGGTCTTGGCCAGGCGCACGCCGCCCTTGGCGTCGGGCCCAAGTTCCTTGAACTTGCCCTTGCCACGGCCACCGGCATGGATCTGGCTCTTGACCACATAAAGCGGACCCGGCAGCGACTTGGCGGCCGCGGCAGCTTCATCGGCCGAAAAAATCACCGCCCCGGCAGCAACCGGTGCGCCAAACGACTTCAGCAGCGCCTTGGCCTGATGTTCATGGATATTCATGGATGCGTCCCTTTGATGGGTGAAATCGTGTCGCGGCTAGTCGCTAGACTAGCACCGCGTCATTCCTGTGAAAGCTGGATTTTGGAAATCGCCTCGGCATTGAAGCGGTCGGTCATTCTGCAACGTCACCAGCAGACCTCTTGGTGCGTGTCCACCGCAGCAGTGGAACAATTTGGCCCGGTCTTTGGAGACCGGGCCGGGAAACATTACGCCAGCTTGGGCGCGATCTTCTTGCAGGCTTCGATCAGCCCATGAACAGCTGCCACCGACTTGTCGAAGGCCTTCTGTTCGGCTGAATTGAGCGAGATTTCGATGACCTTTTCAGCGCCACCGGCGCCGATCACCACTGGCACCCCGACATAGGTACCCTTGACGCCATACTGGCCATCGAGAAAGGCCGCCGCCGGCAGCACGCGTTTCTTGTCCTTGAGATAGCTTTCAGCCATCGCAATGGCCGACGTCGCCGGCGCGTAGAACGCCGAACCGGTCTTGAGCAGGCCGACAATTTCGGCGCCGCCATCGCGGGTGCGCTGGATGATGGCGTCGAGCTTGTCCTTGCTCAGCCAGCCCATCTTGACGATATCGGTCAAGGGAATGCCGGCAACGGTCGAATAGCGCGCCAGCGGCACCATGGTGTCGCCATGGCCGCCCATCACGAAGGCGGTGACATCCTCGACCGAAACCTTGAGCTCATCGGCAATGAAATGGCAGAAGCGCGACGAGTCGAGCACGCCGGCCATGCCAATGACCTGATTGGTTGGCAGGCCCGAGAACTTCTGCAGCGCCCACACCATCGCATCGAGCGGGTTGGTGATGCAGATCACGAAAGCCTTGGGCGCATATTTGGCGATACCCGCGCCAACCTGTTCCATCACCTTGAGATTGATTTCGAGCAGGTCGTCGCGGCTCATGCCCGGCTTGCGCGGCACGCCGGCGGTGACGATCACCACATCGGCGCCCTTGAGATCTTCGTATTTCGAGGTGCCGGTGATCTTGGCGTCGTAGCCTTCCACCGGTGCCGACTGAGAAATATCCAGCGCCTTGCCCTGCGGCACGCCGTCGACAATGTCGAACAGCACGATATCGCCCAGGTCCTTCAGGGCGGCCAGATGAGCAAGAGTTCCACCGATCTGCCCTGATCCGATGAGAGCGATCTTTTTGCGCGCCATAAGCGGTAATCCCCGACTGCGTTGATTTGGCGCAGTTCTTAACCTTTGCCCCAAGGCGAGGCAAGTGAACCCTTCGTCTAAACCCAGCAAGGGGCCATGCCGGTTCGGTCATGGGGCCATGCCCGCAGGTCAAGCCCCCGTCGGCGCCGTGTCCCGCAGCGGCTGCGCCAGATAGTCGTCGGACCCCATTTCGATCAACCGCGACACCGTGCGCTGAAACTCGAACGCGGTCTTGTCATCGTGCCCCAATTGCTCGATCGGCACGGCAAAGCTGGCGCCCAGCTTCACCCCGCGATCATAGAGATTGTCGATCAGCAGGATGAAGCGCTTGGAAGCGTCGCTGCGGGTGCGGTCGAACTGCGGAATATCATCGATCAGCATGGTGTCGAAGGCATGCGCCAGCCGGAAAAAATCGCGCACGCCCAGTGGTTTTTCGCAGAGATCGGCAAAACCGAACCGCGCGGCGCCCATCGCGGACAGCGGCACCGGGATCGCGCGCCCGAGGCTTTCCACCGTTGCTGGCCTGCCTGGGACGCCGCCGGTCACCCGGCTCCACAGTCCGTCCATCCGCGCCTTTTTCTCGGGTCCGGTGAAGTACACCTCCTGCCCCGCAAATTTCTCGCGCCGGTAATCCCGCGCCGCCGGCAGCGCCGCCACGGTGGTGTTCTGCTTCAGCAACTCGATGAAGGGCAGAAACAGATGCCGGTTCAGCCCATCCTTGTAGAGCCCGTCGGGCGCCACATTGGAGGTCGCAACCAGCACCACGCCCCTGGCGAACAGCTTTTCGAACAGCCGCTGCAGCAGCATGGCATTGGTGATGTCATGGACATGGAATTCATCAAGGCACAGCAGACGCACCGATTTGAGGATCGGCTTGACCACCGCCTCGATCGGATCGCCATCATCGCCCTTGGCTTTGGCCTTCTTGCGGAAGCTGGCGATGCCGGCGTGAATTTCGTCCATGAACTCGTGGAAATGCACCCGGCGCTTTTTCGGCTCGTCGACCACCGAAAAGAACAGGTCCATCAGCATGGTCTTGCCGCGTCCGACCTCGCCGAACAGGTAGGCGCCCGTCACCGGCGCCTTGGGCTCGAACAGCTTGGTCAGAAATCCACCAGCGCCGCGGCTCTCGCTCAGTGCTGCAGCAACGCCATCGAGCAGGCCCGCGGCCTCCAGTTGTGCCGGGTCAGCCACCAAAGCCCCGCTTGCCGTCAGCGCCGCATAAGCCGCGCTAACCGGACCAGGTTCAATTTCAGAAATGGATTCAAGCATCTTTGATGGGCGCTACGCTGGGTTGGGCTTCAGGTCAGGCCGAGCCGAAAATGGCTGGTGTCGAGCACCGGAGCGGAGCGTACCTTAGGGTACGTGAGCACCGGCGCACAGAGACCTGCCGTTTACAGGCCGGCATCACCTGAAGATCAGCCTAGCGGATGAGGGAGATGCCTTGGCCGCCCGAGGTCGTCCCAATATAGCCGCCGCCGTTTTTGGCGACCGCCGCGACCATGGTGTTGTTCTCGTCAAAGATCTGCACCTGGTTGCCAACCTGCTGCCAGGAGGCAACGGTGGCCAGGCCCGGCAGGGCGCAGCCCGGCGCCGACGCGCGGTACTTGGTGGTGCCGGTCTTGGCGGTCAGCGGCAGGTTGAGACGGCACTGGGTAGCGCCGGACAATACAGTCCACGCGCCTTCCGGCCCGGTACCGATGGCCCCGGCAGCCGGCTGGGCCAGCGGATCGAGCGACACGAACGAGCTGTTGGTATTGGCTGCGGCCACCTGGGTGCTGGCGCCCAATGTCGGCAAAGTACCGGTGGCGCTGGCGTTCATCGACGGATTGGCAGCAACGCCACCCAACATCGGCTGGCCCATCAGGCCCGGGGCCGGTGTCCCCTGCACGCCAATTGCCGGCAAGGAATTAGTCGCCACGATCGATGTGGCGACCGGGCTCAATTGCTGGGGTGCCCGAATAGTGTTGATCGGTGGCTGCGACCCTGCGCATCCGGCCAGCAACACTGCGGTTGCCGCAAAACCTGCAACGGAAAATGCGCCGCGCGTCCAAACCGTCATGGGTCTGCTCCTGTGCCCTAAGGCTTAATAAATGGTAAATCCGCATCCGGCTTATAGCCAAAGCCTCGTGCCGGATCAATTGCCACAATTGCATAAGCCATCACCACCAGTAATGTGGCAGCTTTAGGTACAGTTCCGGCCAAAACCGCAAATGACGCGGGATTGTTCGACTAGCCAAGCATCTAGCGCAACAGATCCTCGGCCAGAAGGCGCGCGTCGGCGGCCTCTTCTTCGGGCACCAGCACTGGCGTGCCCTTGTCGCCAAACAACCCGTTCAACCCCGGCAGGCCACCATCCCCCGTCTCCGCCGGATGAAACCCATGCGCCTTGAGCGCCGTAATCAACACCCGCACCATGGACGGGTCCTCAACCTGGGCGATGGTTTCAAGCATTTGCGCACCTTCTTGCCGATTTCTGTATGGGCACTCGCGATGCGCCGAGATTTTGGCTCAAGCGCGGCACAAAATTTCAGTCGACACCCTCCCCCTGGCGGGGAGGGATCAAGGGTGGGGGTGGGCAAGCCCAGATATCGAGGCTCTCAACACCCCCTCCCAACCTCCCCGTCGCGGGGGAGGTGCCGGGCCGGTGTACGCGGAATCCGCGACGATACCTAAGCCGCCTTGCGTTCCACCATCATCTTCTTGATCTCGGCAATCGCCTTGGCTGGGTTCAGCCCCTTCGGGCAAACCTTGGCGCAGTTCATGATGGTGTGGCAGCGATAGAGCTTGAACGGATCTTCCAGATCATCGAGCCGCTCGGTCTGGGTCTGGTCGCGCGAATCGATCAGCCAGCGATAGGCCTGCAGCAGCGCCGCCGGACCAAGATACTTCTCGCCATTCCACCAATAACTCGGGCACGAGGTCGAGCAGCAGGCGCACAGGATACACTCGTACAGACCATCCAGCTTGGCGCGCTGCGGCACCGTCTGGGTCCATTCCTTGGCCGGGGTCGGCGAGGTAGTCTTCAGCCATGGCTCGATGGCGCGGTGCTGGGCGTAGAAATTGGACAGGTCCGGCACCAGGTCCTTCACCACCGGCATATGCGGCAGCGGGTAGATCTTGATCGGCCCGCTCGAGTCATCCATGCCCTTGGTGCAGGCCAGGGTGTTGAGCCCGTTGATGTTCATCGAGCACGACCCGCAGATGCCCTCGCGGCAGGAGCGACGCAGCGTCAGGGTGGGATCGACCTTGTTCTTGATCCATAGCAGGCCATCCAGAATCATCGGGCCGCAATCGCTGGTATCGACAAAATAGGTGTCGATGCGCGGATTGTCCTCGGTATCGGGATTGTAGCGATAGATATGATATTCGCGCAGCGATTTCGCCCCGGCCGGCTTGGGCCAGGTCTTGCCCTTTTGCGGGCGCGAATTCTTGGGGAGCAGCAGCTCAACCATGCGGCGTTCCTTTTGCGTAAAATCTAGTAATTCGGCTTGCAGATCTGGTTGGACTTGGCGACGTAGTTGTTCCACTCGCGCTGCACATCATCAGGCGCATTGCCTGCGCCCTTCATGCCGGCAATCACATAGCCCATCATCCGCTCGTCGATCAGCTTGGGCGCTGCCTCGACCTTGCAGGCACACAGCGCTTCATCATGGCTGATCGACAGGCACACTTTTTTGAACTCGGCCTTCTGCGTGTCCGTCACCGGCGCCGCATAGCCACCCGTGACGGCCAGCCCCGCCAGCAGCAATCCAACAACCATAGCTTTCATCGCAATTCCTTCCGGATCACCAGCTTGAGGCCAGACCAGACCTCGTCCACGGCACACACTTTGACGTCCACCAGCCCGATCGGCAAAATCACCGCGCGGATCACATCCTCGGTAATATCGGTCAGCACCTTGCTGGCCTGCTTCGGCCAGGAAATCCAGATCATCCCGTCGCGTGTGATCGCATCCATCATCAGCTGCGCCAGCGCCTCAAGCACCGCCCGCGCCGCCGTGAACAGATGGATCACATCATAGCCGCGCCCCGCCGCACCGAACTGATCGGCGCCGATCCGCAAAACCTCGGCAAACTCCCGCGCCGAAGCCAGCGACACTTGCGCCACCGGCAAATCCACAAACAGCAGCCTCTGCCCATCCTTCAGGCCCAACTTCTGCGCCAGTGGCGTGCCAGAATAGCCGGTCGGATCACTCATTGCCCGACGGCCCTTTGATAGACCAGGTCATCGATCGGCTCGGCCACCGATGTGGAATTGACCCAGGCGCAATTGCGCAGCGCCACCTGTCTGCGCGGCTCGAGCTGCACGTCACAATTGGTCAGCAGCCCGTCAAAATCGCGCCACAACTTTTCATCCTTGAACGCGTAGCGCCCCTCCGCGGACGAGCATTCGGTAAGGTCGTTGTGGGTGCTGCAATCGAGCACAGTCACTGCGCCCGACAGTCCACCATCAAGACACATCTGACTTGAAGCGCCCAGCGTCGTATCGGTCCAGGTCCAGCAGCCCTGCATGCCACGGGCGATTTCGGCCTCGCTCACGGGCGCAGCCATGGCCGGAGCCATCCCTGCCATCCCGATCATCAGTGCCAATCCCGCGCCTGCCCGCATCTCAGTAAACGCGTGCCTTCGGCGCAATCTTCTTCAGATCGATGCCGCCATCTTCATACTTGGTCAGCGGATCGACATGCACCGGACGATAGCCCAGCGTCACCGCGCCGGTATCGGTATTAATCCAGCTCAGCGAATGCTTGCGCCACACCACGTCGTCGCGGCTGGGGAAATCCTCGCGCGCATGGGCGCCGCGGCTTTCATGCCGGGCTTCGGCCGAAACCACCGTGACCATCGCATTGGCCATCAGGTTTTCTAGCTCCAGCGTTTCGACCAGGTCAGAATTCCAGATCAGCGAGCGGTCCGAAACCTTGACGTCCGGCAGGTGCGCGTAAATCTCGCTCATTCGCTTGACGCCCGACTGCAGGGTTTCCCCGGTGCGGAACACGGCGGCGTCTTCCTGCATGGTAATCTGCATGGCGTGGCGGATATCGGCGGTCGGCTTGGAGCCATTGGCGTTCCGCAAGCGGTCAAACCGCGCCATGATCCTGGCGTCCTGGCTGGCATTGATCGCCGGGATCGGCGCGTTGCGGTCCATGGTCGCCCCGGCGCGCAAGGCGGCGGCACGGCCAAACACCACAAGGTCAGTCAGCGAGTTCGAGCCCAGCCGGTTGGCGCCATGCACCGAGGCGCAGGCCGCTTCGCCCACCGCCATCAGGCCGGGCACCACGCGATCGGGTTCGGCCTCGGTCGGGTTCAGCACTTCGCCATGATAATTGGCCGGGATGCCACCCATATTGTAATGCACTGTCGGCAATACCGGGATCGGCTCGCGGGTCAGGTCGACACCGGCAAAAATCTTGGCACTTTCGGTAATCCCCGGCAGGCGTTCGTGCAGCACTTTTGGATCAAGGTGATCGAGGTGCAGATGGATATGGTCCTTCTTCGGCCCGACGCCACGCCCCTCGCGGATTTCCAGCGTCATGCAGCGCGAAACGACGTCGCGCGATGCCAGATCCTTGGCATTGGGTGCATAGCGCTCCATGAAGCGCTCGCCTTCCGAATTGGTCAGATAGCCGCCTTCGCCGCGCGCCCCTTCGGTGATCAACACCCCGGCGCCGTAAATCCCTGTCGGATGAAACTGCACGAATTCCATGTCCTGCAGCGGCAGGCCGGCGCGGGCCACCATGCCATTGCCGTCGCCGGTGCAGGTATGGGCCGAAGTCGCCGAGAAATACGAACGGCCATAGCCGCCGGTGGCCAAAACCGTCGTCTTGGCGCGGAAGCGGTGGATGGTGCCATCGTCGAGCTTCCAGGCGATCACGCCCTGGCAGGAGCCATCGTCGCCCATGATCAGGTCGAGCGCGAAATACTCGATGAAGAACTGCGCATTGTTGCGCAGGCTCTGGCCGTAGAGCGTGTGCAAAATCGCATGTCCTGTGCGGTCGGCGGCGGCGCAGGTGCGCTGCACCGGGGGGCCATCGCCAAATTCGGTCATGTGGCCGCCAAACGGGCGCTGGTAGATCTTGCCCTCTTCGGTGCGCGAGAACGGCACGCCGTAATGTTCCAGTTCATAAATGGCGGCCGGCGCTTCGCGCGCCAGATATTCCATCGCGTCATTATCGCCCAGCCAGTCCGACCCCTTGACGGTATCGTACATGTGCCACTGCCACGAATCCGGCCCCATATTGGACAGCGATGCGGCAATGCCGCCCTGCGCCGCTACGGTATGGCTGCGGGTCGGGAACACCTTGGTAATACAGGCAGTGTTGAAACCCTGTTCGGCCATGCCCAAAGTCGCGCGCAGGCCCGCGCCACCGGCGCCGACCACCACCACGTCGAATTCATGGTCGATGATGTCGTATTGAGCCATCAGGCTTAACCCCAGAAGACGAGCTTGAGAATGGAGACGACGCCGAGAACGGCGATGGCGATGCAGAACAGCGTGTTGAGCATCATGGCGAGCCGATAGACTCGCCCGGCAACGTAGTCTTCCAGCACATCGCGCATGCCGTTGCGCATGTGGACGGTGACGATGGCAAGCAGCACCGCCAACGGAATGCCGACGTACCAGTTGCCGACCAGCCCGACCACATCGGCCCGGTCATGCCCGGCCAGCCTGACCACGATGAACACCAGCAGGCCGATGAACAGCACATTGATGGCGCCGGTCAGCCGTTGGGTGATGAAATGTCGGGTCGAGGCTTTGGCGTCGCCATAATGGGTCTTGGGATTGGCAATGATGTCTTTGGTAATCACCTGTTCGCGCATCAATGCACCCACACAAAAACCGTCCACACCAGAAGCGTCAGGACAACTGACCCGGCCAGATTGGCCCAGGCCAGCGCCTCGCGCTGCCCCGGCTCCATGCCCTGGATGAAATCCCAGACGAAATGACGCAGGCCACCCAGCATGTGGTGAAACAGGCTCCAGGTATAGCCGAACAGCACCAGCTGGCCGAACCAGCTGCCATAGATGCCATTGACCAGATCGAGCGGACCCGGCCCGGCAGCGGCCGCCGCCAGCCACAAGACCAGCAGCGCCGAGCCGACATAATTGGCAATGCCAGTGGCCCGATGCACGATCGACATCGTCATCGTGATGGTCCAGCGATAGATTTGCAGATGGGGAGACAGAGGGCGGGGATGAACCGGCATAAGGCCTCGCTGTGGCGCGGAACTATGCCGCTACAGTTTGGAATGGTTCGAGACTTCTAGCCCCGGCAAGCCGATCAGTCAAAGCCACAAACCGCCACAGCTGCATATACTTTGGGTGGCACGCCTGCATGACACGCACTGGCAATTGCGCCCGATCTTGATCATACCTCCACCAGCAAGCCGGTGGAGCGCCAAGATGGACGAACGCGTCAGAATTCTGGAAACCCAAACCCTCTCCGATGATTGGGCGACCCTGAACAAGGTGACCTTCGCGCTGCAACGTCGCGACGGCACCTGGCAAACCATGAGTCGCGAAAGCTACGATCGTGGCCATGCCGCCGCCATGCTGCTGCTCGATCCGGCCACCGGCACGGTCGCGCTGACCCGCCAGTTCCGCTATCCCGTCTATGCCAGTGGCGATCCGGCCTGGCTGATCGAAGTCTGCGCCGGCCTGCTCGATGGCGAACAGCCTGTCGAGGCGATCATGCGCGAGGCACTCGAAGAAACCGGCTACCGCCCCACTGCGGTCGAGCATGCCTTCGACGCCTATATGAGCCCCGGCTCGGTGACCGAAAAACTCTCCCATTTCATCGGCCACTATACCTCCGGCCAGCGCGAAACCACCGGCGGTGGCCTGCACGACGAAGGCGAAGACATTGAAGTGCTGGAACTGCCGCTCAAGCAGGCCCTCGCCATGATCAAAACCGGCGAAATCGTCGACGCCAAAACCATCGCGCTATTGTACTGGGCAGCGCTTAACCGGCCTGAAGCACTCAAATGAGTTTCTAAGGAAGTTTCAGTCGGCACCCTCCCCCTTGCGGGGAGGGATCAAGGGTGGGGGTGGGAAGCCCCGATATTGTGGCTCCGAACACCCTCCTCCTAACCTCCCCCGTCAAGGGGAGGTACAGACTGGTACTTGTACCACCTTAGAAATCCACCAGTTTCTTGTCCGGATCATAGGGCTGTTCCGCCGCCACCCGCGTCACCGCCTGCCCGGCCTTCATTTTTTTGTTGTGGCCGTCATAGGCATAGGTCGGTCCGCCATGCAGCTGCCAGCCCTCGGACAGCGCCTTGGTCACCCGATGGCAGAAGGCGGCGTCGTCCTCGCCGGTCAGAAACCTGTAGATCAGCATGCACACCCCCAATGTGACGCCCGCATAGCGTCCGTCTTGATCTTGGCAGCTCTTACCGCTAATCGAAAGGCATGCACAGGTTTCCATCACATCTGTTGGCTGGCTACTCCAATTTCATGGCCGGGCTCTATGCCCGCGAGGAAAATCATTATCGAAGCCTGGCCAAGGACGGCCAGAACCCGACGACGATGATTATCGCCTGTTGCGACAGCCGCGCTGCCCCAGAAACCATCTTCGATGCCGGTCCGGGCGAATTGTTCGTGTTGCGCAATGTCGCCAATCTGGTGCCGCTTTACGCTCCCGATGCGGGCCAGCACGGCACCTCCGCCGCCATTGAATTCGCGGTCAAGGCGTTGGGCATCAAGAACATAGTGGTCATGGGCCATGGCCGCTGCGGTGGCATCAAGGCGGCGCTCGATCCCGATTCGTCCCCGCTCGACGCCGGCGATTTCATCGGCAAGTGGATGGCCATGCTCGGCCCGGTTTCAGCGCAGGTCGCCACCAATAGCTGGATGACCGCCGCTGAGCGCCAGACCGCGCTGGAGCGCATCTCGATCCGCAACTCGATCGGCAATCTGCGCACCTTCCCCTATGTGGCGGACATGGAAACCGACGGCAAACTGGCGGTACACGGTGCCTGGTTCGATATCTCGACCGGCGAGCTGTGGGTCATGGACAATGACAGCGGCGATTTCATCCGCCCCGAAGTTTGATCCTGTCGCCTGCCCGGCAATGGCCTGATTGTTTCCCCCAATGGCCCTTTTTGCGGCCCGTGCGGAACACATTTCGCCGCTATCCATTGTCCCACGGGCCGCACGAGAGTGGCCCGTCGGCCTCGGGCTAACCCGGAACCGCTTTTCTCGCTAACATGGAGCTATACCCCATGAAGAAGATCATCCTTTCGTCCCTCGTGCTGCTTGGCCTGTCCACGGCCGCCTTCGCTCAGGCTGCCACCGATTTCGCATCGGTCGATGCCGATGCCAGCGGCGGCTTGAGCCTTGTCGAAGTGCAGGCCGCCTGGCCTGACGCGGCCCAGGACCAGTTCGTCAAGGCCGATGCCGACGCCAATGGCGAACTGTCAGCCGAAGAATATGCGACGCTGACCGCACAGTAAGCGGCCCAGCAGCGCAGAAGGCCACCCCAGGACCTCCGGGGTGGCCTTTTCTATGCCAATTCATGCGCCGGTGATCGGGGATATATCCTTGGCCCGGCCGCGCCACAGCGTCACCACCAGCCCGGCGATCACCAGCAATCCTCCCGCTATTTCGATCGGCGCAATGGCTTCGCCCAGCACAAAGTGCCCCGAAAGCAGCCCGGTGATCGGCACCAGCAGCGTAAACGGCGCCACCGTACTGGCCGGATGTTTTCCCAACAGCCAGCTCCAGATCGAGGCGCACAACAGCGTTGCCGGATAGGCCAGAAACGCGATCAGCGCCGCATCGCGCCAGTCAAACCCCAGCAGCGCCGCCTGCACCACCTGCGGCCCTTCGATCAGCAATGACAATCCAAGCAACGGGATCGGCGCGGCCAGCGCACCCCACACCGTAAACGCCACCGCATCGACCTTGCCCGCCATCTTGGTCAGCACATTCGCCACGCCCCAGCTCAACGCTGCCAATAGTGTCAACCCGAACGGCAGCAAAGCCGCGCCGCCCAACCGGCTCGACGCGATCACCGCAATGCCGGCAAAGGCGATGACCGCACCCCCTGCCTGAAACTTGCTCGGCCGCTCACCCAGCAATATCCAGGCCAGTGCCATGGTGAAAAACGCCTGCGTCTGCAGCACCAGCGAACTCAGCCCCGCCGGCATGCCCCAGGCCAGCGACAGGTTCAAAAACACATAAAGCGCCACGCCCAGCGCCAGCCCGAACCCCACCACCAGCCAGAACTTGGCTTTCGGCGGCCTGACGAAAAACACCGCCGGGATCGCCGCGCAGGCAAACCGCAGCCCGGCCGACAGAATCGGCGGCAAGGCGGTGATGCTCAGTTTGATGACAACGAAATTGAAGCCCCAGATCGCCACCACCAGCAGCGCCAGCAGCACATGGCGAACCGGCATCAGCGCGCTCCCACTGGGCGAAACCGGGTCAGCAGGCGCGGCCCGAATACATTGACCACCAGCCCGGCAAAGATCAGCACGCTGCCGATGATTTCGAGCCCACTGACGGTTTCACCCAGAAAGATCATGCCGCCGGCAAAGCCCGAAATCGGCACCAGCAGCGCAAACGGCACCACCATGCTGGCCGGATAGCGTCCAAACAGGATCGCCCAGCTGCCATAGCCGAACAACGTCGAGCCATAGGCGATGAACAGGACCGAGCCGATCGCGAGCGGACTGATCTGCCCCAGCGCCGCAATCGCCCCCGGACCCTCGAAAATCAGCGACAGGATCAGCATCGGGATCGGCGGGATCAGACTGCCCCAGACCACGAAGCCCAGCATATCCACCTTGCCGGCCCGCTTGGTGGCAATATTGGAAATACTCCACGAAAACGCCGCCACCAGCGTCAGCAGCAGCGGCATCAGCACCGCGCCACCCAGGTGATCGGCGCCGATCACCGCAAGCCCGACCAAAGCCACCAGCGCCCCACCGATCTGGAACCAGCTCGGCCGTTCCCTGAGGAACAGCACCGCCAGACCCATGGTGAAAAACACCTGCATCTGCATCACCAGCGAGGCCAGCCCGGCCGGCATCCCCAGCTTGATCGCGGTGAACAGAAAGCTGAACTGCAACACGCCCACGGTCAGCCCGTAAAACCCCAGCAGGGCCCAGCTGACCGCCGGCTTCCTGATGAAGAAAATCGCGGGGATAACACAGCCGAGGTAGCGCAACGCCGTCAACAGATACGGCGAAACATCAACCAGCGCCCACTTGATGGCGACAAAATTCAGACCCCAGACAATGACGACAAGCAAAGCCAGGCCGATATCGCGCAGGGACATGATTTTTCCATCAGGCTGCAAGCAGCCAAAAACGCCGTACCTTCTCCCGTAAGGGGAGAAGGGCAGATGGCAGGAAGCCTAAGCCGCCTTCTTGACCATCAGCTTGCGCTCGATCAGCGTCTCGGCGATCTGGATGGCATTCAACGCTGCGCCCTTGCGCAGATTGTCCGACACCACCCAGATGTTGAGCCCGTTTTCGATCGTGGAATCCTCGCGGATGCGCGACACGAAGGTGTCGTATTCGCCCACCGCTTCAACCGGGGTCGCATAGCCACCCGGCTCGCGCTTGTCGATCACCGCAATCCCCGGCGCATCGCGCAGGATATCGCGCGCTTCATCAGGTGAAATCGGGTTTTCGAACTCGATATTGACCGCTTCCGAATGGCCCACGAACACCGGCACGCGCACGGCGGTGCAGGTCACCTTGATCTTGGGATCGAGGATCTTCTTGGTTTCCGCCATGACCTTCCATTCTTCCTTGGTCGAGCCGTCTTCCATGAAGACGTCGATATGGGGAATGACGTTGAAGGCGATCTGCTTAGGGAACTTGTTGCCAGTGCCCGGGCTGTCATTGACGAAAATGCCCTTGGTCTGGTTCCACAGTTCGTCGACGCCTTCCTTGCCGGCGCCGGACACCGACTGGTAGGTCGAGACGACGACGCGCTTGATCTTGGCAAAGTCATGCAGGGGCTTCAGCGCCACCACCAGCTGGGCCGTCGAGCAGTTTGGATTGGCGATGATATTGGTGCGCTTGGGATTGGCCATGAAGGCGTCCAGCACATGCGCATTCACTTCCGGCACCACCAGCGGCACATCCGAATGGTAGCGCCAGAAGCTGGAATTATCGATCACGATAATGCCCATCGCGCCCAGCTTTGGCGCCCATTCCTTGGAAATGGTCGAGCCGGCCGACATGATGGCAAAATCCACGCCCTTGAAGTCGTAGTCGTCAAGGTTCTTGGCCTTGAGGATCTTGTCGCCAAAGCTGATCTCGCGGCCGGTCGAGCGCGAGGACGCCAGGGCAATGACTTCGTCCGCCGGAAACTTGCGTTCCGCCAGAATATTGAGAACTTCCCGGCCCACATTGCCCGTGGCACCGATGACTGCGACGCGATAACCCATTTGGAACTCCAGTCCCTTACCAATTTTTCGCCCCCGCGCATGTCACACATGCGGCCCATCCGGGTTCAGCCTCTCCCCGTCGGGAGACGACCCGGGGAAAAGCGTCAGGCGGTTTTGGTAGTTTTGGCGGCGAACGCAGCAGCGCCACGCGGAACATCGGTCCCGGTGGTGAGCATCTTGGCGATGTCGAACGCGCTGCGCATCGATTGATCTGCTTGGTTGTAAAAGCGAGGTTCTCTTACGCCCAAATGGCAAAGAGTCAATGAATTTGCGGGGCGCCTAGGGCGTGGCGCAGATCTGCGCCCGCGCATTTTCCCAGCAATCGCCATTCCGCTGCAGCGGGCCCAGCGCATCGGCTGCGTGACTATCGGCGGCAATGCCGTTCCAATAGCCGACAACCTCCTGCGCATCGCCCTGCACATAGGCGAAATATTTCGACGCCTTCTGCCCGTCCCCTTCCGTGCCGATGCTGAAATCGAATGCGTCTTCACGGTCCAGATTGCACGGGCCATCGAGATAGGTCGCGCCATCCACCGCAATCAGGCAGCGCGAAATCTCGGCCGCGTTCACCGGCGCAATCGCAAGCAACAGCAGACCGGCCAATGCAAATTTCATCGTCGCGTTCCCCAACCGGCTAACCATGGTTAAGCGGCGATAAAGCCACAAAGTTAACCCCATGTCATCACGCCAAAAGCCCCGGGTTTTCGGTGCACAATTGCCACAATCGTCGCGCCATCCCGCGCCCCGATTCTGAAAGTGTTTGCAAGTTGATCCATTGCGGGGCGAAATATGCGCAATTGGGGGCTGCGCCGTGAACTCACTGGTAAAATGCGTATCTGTTGCAGCAATGGCGACGGCAATGGCTGTTTCCGGTGCGGCGGCCGAGGACAACACGCTGTATTTCAGCCCCCAGCTGACCACCGACCTGACCCCGCCCAGCTTCTACGACGGCCTTTACGCCGGCGTGCTGTTTGGGCCGATCTCGGCGCGCAAGAACAATTTCAATACCGTCGGCGCTGAAATCCGCGGCGAAGTGGGCGGCATGGTGGGCTGGAACCAGCCGATCGCACCCGGCATCGTCGCCGGGGCCGAACTGCAGGCGACCGTCGCCACCGATTTTTCCTCGAGCTATCTGCGCGCCATGGCGCTGGCCCGTATCGGCTTTTATGCCGGCGACACCACGCTGATCTACCTGTTCGGCGGCGCCGGCTACATGGCGACGTCGGCGGCCTTCGAAGCGGGCCTTGGCGGGGAAACCCGCATCACCGATACAATGGCCGCACGGCTCGAAATCGCCGGCATCGGCCAGATCGGTCCCGTACCCAATGGCAAGAACGTGCCGGCGATTTCCGCCCTGCGCATCACCGGCGGCCTCACCTGGCAGCTCGATGGCGCGGTCGCGCCATGGAATGCCCTGCCACCAGCCACCGATTTTGCCGGCTACTATGCCGGGCTCAATGCCGGCGGCCTGACCGACCCGAATTTCAATTTCTTCAACGACTATGGCAATGGCTGGCATCTGAGCCGCTTCACCATCGGCACCCTGGCTGGCGTCAATTATGCGCTCAATGACTATATGCGCGCCGGCGTCGAAGCCCAGCTCGATGCCAGCTTCGATACCTCGGGCGACGTCGGCGCCGATGTGCTGGCGCTGGCCCGCGTTGGCGTGGTCCCGATGACCGGCCTGATGCCCTATGCGGCAGCCGGTATTGGCCTGGTCGAAGGCCGCGCCGCCTACGCACTGGGTGGCGGTGTCGAATACGCGCTCTGGGGCAATACCACGCTGCGCGGCGAAGCCCTGCTGCTCGGTCGCCTCGATGGCACCCCCGGTCTGGGCGGCGGCACTGGTCCCTCCACCTCCAAGGTTACCATTGGCACGGTGTGGCACTTCGACTAGAGCAAGCAAAGCTCTATTCAGATCGGCCACTCTTGATGCCTCACTATGACGTAATCGTACTCGGCGCTGGCGCGGCCGGCATGATGGCTGCCATCGAAGCGGGCAAACGCGGTCGCTCGGTGCTGGTGCTCGATCACGCCAAGTATCCCGGCGAAAAAATCCGCATTTCCGGCGGCGGCCGCTGCAATTTCACCAATGTGAACACCAGGGGCGATCGCTTTCTGTCGCAAAACCCGCGCTTTGCGCTCTCGGCCCTGTCGCGCTACACGCCCGAAAACTTCATCGCCATGGTCCGCCGTCACGGCATCCCGTTCCATGAAAAGGTTCTCGGTCAACTGTTCTGCGATACCAATGCGCAGCAGATCATTTCCATGCTGACCACCGAAATGCGCCAGGCCGGCGTGCGTATGGAACTCTCGACCACCGTGGAAAACGTCGCCAGGACCGAGGCCGGTTTTTCGCTGGTGCTCTCGACCGGCCACGTCACCGGGCAAAGCCTGATCGTCGCCACCGGCGGCAAATCCATCCCCAAGATGGGCGCCACCAGCTTTGGCTACCAGCTTGCCACCCAGTTCGGCCTGCGCCTGGTCGACACCCGCCCGGCTCTGGTACCACTGACCTTCGAGGAAGGCGCTTTGGCGCGCCTGACCCCGCTCGCCGGCATTGCCACTGACGTGGTGGTTTCGCACGGCAAGACCCGGTTCGAGGAAGCGCTGCTGTTCACCCATCGCGGCCTTTCCGGCCCGGCGATCCTGCAGATTTCCTCGTTCTGGCGCGAGGGCGACAGCATCGCCATCGACCTGCTGCCCAATCAGAATGTCGCCGAACTGCTCAAGGACGCGCGCCGCACCACGCCCAAGGTGCAGGTGCAAACCGTCATCGCCAACCTGTTGCCCAAGAAGCTGGCGCAATTGCTCGGCGATGAAATCGATATGCCAGGCATGATCGGGGATTTCTCCGACAAGAAACTCGCTACGATCGAAGCCCATCTCAAGTCCTGGACGCTCAAGCCCGTCGGTTCGGAAGGCTACCGCACTGCCGAAGTCACCCTGGGCGGCATCGACACCCGCGATCTCGATGCCAAGACCATGCAGGCGCGCGACGTGACGGGCCTCTATTTCATCGGCGAAGTCGTCGATGTCACCGGCTGGCTCGGCGGCTACAATTTCCAGTGGGCCTGGTCATCCGGCTGGGCCGCTGGGCAAGTGGCTTAGGTATCGGTCTAGAACCGGAAGCCCACTCGGAGGCCAACATTGGTCTCGCCGGTATTGGCCATGCCGCAGGCACCGAAATCGGTGTAATGCTCGACCGTGGCAATGATCGATGCCCCCGGGATCACATTGAGGCCGACACTGGCTGAACCGCGCGCCAAGGCCGCACAGCCAAACCGCGCCGCTGGCGTCGTGCTGGCAAATAGCGCGGCGTGCCCGGCAGCGCCGACGCTGGCCTCCACGAACAGCGGCACTACCGGCAATTGCGCCGTATAGCTCAGCCCGGCATAGAACAGGCTTTCCTGTCCGCCAAAATTCATCGTCGTACCGATATGGGGACGAATAGCGCCGACCGGACCACCATCCAGCATCGGGATTGAAAACAGCAGCTCCGCATTGACGTCGCGAAACCGTACCGGATCGAACAATCCACCGGCGCCGGTCCCCACATCATGGGCCATGCCGCCGACGCGGATTTCGGGCAGCACATCGAACTGCGCCTGCGCGCTCATCACGCCGGCCAGCAGCAGCGCCAGCACCGCCATTATCCGCAATCCCGTCCGGCCCATCGCACACCCCGAATAATCCCAGATGTTCAGGACAGCGCATGGCGGAAAAAGCGCAAGATTTGCCTAAAATTGTACTGAACAAATCCTTGCTGCAAAAACCAGAAGGCCCCGCCTTGCGGCAGGGCCCTTGTCCGGGGAGGGGAGAGTTGATCGGCAGCGATTGCGGATTGACGCTCACCCCGCAATCGCTGCCAAAGTCCGGGCCTACTTGGGCACGAGAACCTTTTCCACGACGTGGATCACGCCATTGGACTGGTTGACGTCCGAGACGGTGATGCGGCTGGAGGTGCCGCTTTCATCGACCACGTAAAGTACGCCACCGCTCATGGTGAACTGCAGGCGATCGCCCGACAGGGTCTTGAGGGTAAAGCCACCCTTGTCGGCAGTTTCCTTGGCCTTGGCGATCAGGTCAGCGTCCGAATACTTGCCGGCGATGACGTGAGCGGTCAGGATCTTGGTCAGCATGCCCTTGTTTTCAGGCTTCAGCAGGGTGTCGACCGTGCCGGCCGGCAGCGCAGCGAACGCCGCATTGGTCGGAGCGAACACGGTGAACGGGCCGGGACCCGACAGCGCGTCAACCAGGCCAGCGGCCTTGACGGCCGCAACCAGCGTGGTGTGGTCCTTGGAGTTGACGGCGTTTTCGATGATGTTCTTGGACGCATACATTGGCGCGCCGCCGACGCGAACCGACGCTTCGGCGAAAGCTGCCGTGCTGGCAGTGGCGAGCAGAGCGGCAAGTGCGACGGCCTTGATGATGGATTGCATGGTCTTGTCTTTCCCTTTGGGGTGACGCTTGTTGAAGTCGGCAGAAGCTACGGACGCCGCTTCACCAAAGTTTCACCATTGAGTTGATTCAGTTTTTTAACTCTGCCGCCTCGCTTTCATCGTAAAATGCCGATAGAGCATTGCACATGCTTCTCCCCATACCGATGTGCGTGCCATGACCCAGTTGATACCGCTGTCCCTGCAGGACCTTGCCCCCGTTTCCGAAGGCACCTCCACCGAGGAGGCGTTCCGCCAGACGGTCGAACTCGCCAGACTTGGCGACGCACTGGGCTACCAGCGCCTGTGGTATGCCGAACATCACGGCATGCCCTCGATCGCCTCATCCTCGCCCGAAGTGCTGATCGCCAGCGCCGCCGCCAATACCAGGACCATCCATGTCGGCTCCGGCGGCGTCATGCTGCCCAACCACGTGCCGCTGCGCGTGGTGGAAACCTACCGGACCCTCGCCGGGCTTTATCCCGACCGCATCGATCTGGGCATCGGCCGTGCCGGCGGCAGCGATGGCCGCACGCTCCAGGCGCTGCGCAGTTTCGGCGGCGAACATTTTTCCGAACAGCTGGGCGAACTGATCGCCTGGGACAACGAGGATTTCGGCAGCGAGCATCCGTTCTCGCGCGTCCATGTCGTGCCCTCCGGCGTCCGCTTGCCACCGATCTGGCTGCTCGGTTCTTCAGGGGCGAGCGCCAGCGCCGCCGGTTCGCTGGGCGTCGGCTATGCCTTCGCCGCCCATTTCAGCCACACGCCCGCCGCCCCGGCCTTCGAAGCCTATCGCTACGCCTTCCGCGCCAACGACATTTTCGAAAAGCCCCATGCGCTGCTCTGCGTCTCGGTGGTCTGCGCCCCCACCGACGAGGAAGCGCTCTACCTGTCCGGGTCGCAGGCGCTGAGCTGGGCGCTGTTCCATTCCGGCCAGGTCCGCAAACTGGTCAGCCCGGAAGCTGCCGCCGCGCACGACTACTCGGAACGCGAACGCGATATCATCACACAGCAAAGCGCGCTCTGGATCATCGGCAGCCCGGACACGGTGCGCGACCAGATCATGGCCAAGGTCAGGGAAACCGGGGCCAATGAGGTAATGATCACCACCACCATGCACAGCTACGCGCACCGCCAGCGCAGCTATCGGCTGATCGCCGAGGCATTTGGCTTAGAAAAACGCGGTTAGCACGACCGAGCCACACCCACCGGGCCCACCCTCTCCCCTTGCGGGAGAGGGACCGATTTTCTGCGTTCAGCAGAAAATCAGGGTGAGGGGTTCTCTCCGCATGCACTCACTTCAAAGCAAGACACCCCTCATCCGCCCTTCGGGCACCTTCTCCCGCAAGGGGAGAAGGTAATCTAGTGGTTAGGCAAGGTTTCGCCTAAGCCTTCAGCTTCGCCAGAATCGCCGTACCCATCTCCAGGGTACCAACCGTCTTCATGTTCGGCTGGGCAATGTCCGCCGTCCGCAACCCATCATCAAGCACCGCGGCAATCGCCGCTTCAACCTGATCGGCCAGTTCGATCTGGTTGAACGAATAGCGCAGCGCCATCGCAAACGAGGCGATCATGGCGATCGGATTGGCAATCCCCTTGCCCATGATATCGGGCGCCGAACCATGGACCGGCTCGTAGAACGCCTTGCGCTTGCCGGTCACCGCATCGGGCGCGCCCAGCGAGGCCGATGGCAGCATGCCCAGCGAGCCGGTCAGCATCGCCGCCACGTCGCTCAAGATATCGCCGAACAGATTGTCGGTGACCATCACGTCGAACTGCTTGGGCGTACGCACGAGTTGCATCGCGGCATTGTCAGCCAGGATGTGCTCCAGCTTCACATCGGGATAATCCTTGGCCACGCCCTTGACCACTTCATCCCACAGCACGCCCGACTTCATCACGTTCTTCTTGTCGGCGGAATGCACGCGCGAACCGCGAGTGCGCGCCAGATCGAACGCCACGCGGGCGATGCGGTCGATTTCATAGGTTTCGTAAACCTGGGTATCGATCGCGCGCTTCTGCCCATTGCCCAGGTCGGTAATGGTCTTGGGCTCGCCGAAATACACGCCGCCGGTCAGTTCACGCACGATCAAAATGTCGAGGCCTTCGACCAGTTCGCGCTTCAGCGAGGAGGCATCAGCCAGTGCCGGATAGCAGATCGCCGGCCGCAGATTGGCAAATACCGCCATTTCCTTGCGCAACCGCAACAGCGCTGCTTCCGGACGATGCTCATAGGGCACGCTGTCCCACTTCGGCCCGCCCACGGCACCAAACAGCACCGCGTCCGCCGCCAGCGCCTTGGCCACATCACCATCGGTGATCGCCACGCCATGGGCATCATAGGCCGCGCCACCGGCAAGGCCGGTATCGGTGGTGAAATCGGTCAGCCCTTCGGCATTGGTCCAGTCGATGATCTTGACCACCTCGGCCATGATCTCGGTGCCGATGCCATCGCCGGGGAGAAGAAATAGGGAGTGGGACATTCAAAACTCGCGGTTGGGGCTGATGCCCATCACAATCTCGGTGCGCGGGCTGGACCGTGCCAGACCAGAGGCTTAGCTGTTGGCCGCGCCGATCCGGGCGGTGACTTCGATCTCGATCTTCATGCCCGCCTCGATCATCTGCACGATCAGCATCGATGCCGCCGGACGAATGTCCTTGAACACCGGACCGACCGCGGCAACCACCGCGTTCACGTCATTGCGGTCGCCGACATAATACACCACGCGCACCGTGTCCTTTATCGACGAACCAGCTTCCTTGAGCGCCTTGTCGATCGTCGCCAGCGCATTGGTCGCCTGCTGCCCGATATCGTCGGGCATGGTCATGGTGGCATAATCATAGCCCGTGGTGCCCGACACATAGACGGTGTCGTCATGCCGCACGGCGCGGGAATAGCCAAAGGTCGCCTCGAAAGGCGAACCGGTGGAAACGCGTTGAACCATTGTTTGAGCTTTCGCTTACAGCCAGGGGCGGTTTTCGGACATCTTGTTTTCGAACGAGGAAATCGACGGGTCCGACTTCAGCGTGCCGGCAATATCGTCCAGCCCTTCAAGCAGGATCTGCTTGCGGCTCGGGTCGATATCGAAATGCAGCGTGCCGCCATCCGGCCCCTTGATGGTCTGGCTTTCCAGGTCGACCGTCAGGGTAGCATTGGCGCCGCGCTCGGCATCGTCGAGCAGCATGGCCAGCTGTTCGGGCGTCACCACCAGGGGCAGGATGCCGTTCTTGAAGCAGTTATTGTAGAAAATGTCGGCAAAGCTGGTCGAGATCACGCAGCGGATACCGAAATCCAGCAGCGCCCATGGCGCATGCTCGCGGCTCGAACCGCAGCCGAAATTATCGCCGGCCACGATGATATTGGCTTTGCGATAGCCCGCCTTGTTCAACACGAAATCGGGGTTTTCGGTGCCATCTTCATTGTAGCGCATTTCCGAAAACAGCGCCGAACCGAGGCCGGTCCGCTTGATGGTTTTCAGGTACTGCTTGGGAATGATCATGTCGGTATCGATATTGATGATCGGCAGCGGCGCGGCGACCCCGGTCAATGTCGTGAACTTGTCCATGATGCATCCTTGTCTGTAGGCGCGTGTAATGGCGCAAACCAAGGCTTTTGGTCAAGTCCGGATCGGCCAAAACCGTTCACGCCAGAGTCAGATTGCCAGCATCATTATGCTGTGAAATGGTCAAGACTACCTCCAGCGAGGGAGACACGCCGATGAGACATACTATCATTCGGCTTGTGGCGGGGCTGGGTGCGGTGCTGAGCCTGAGCGCCTGCGTCGAGTCCTCCACCGATCCGTTCGCCGGAATGGCGACGGTGACGCCCCTGCCGGACAAGTTCATGGCAGTGGCCAGCAGCGACATTTACGTGCTCGAACGCGACGGGGACAGTTACCGCTTTACTGGCGAGGACGACTTCGACCGCCTCAAGGTATTTACCGCTGCCGGGGACAAACTGGTCCTGCAAATCTCGTCCAAGGATGCCGGCAACGGCTTCACCTATTCCATCGGAACCCTGGACACCGGCAAGATGGATCTGGTCGAGGCGGACCACGGCGCGATCGCCAAATCGCTGGGCTTCGGCAACGCCACCAGTGACGCCGACACGGCCGAACTCGAAAATGCCGACCAGATCGTCAAGGTACTGCAGGCGGGCATAACTTCGGACAGCGCTGACGTGCGCAGCTACGAAATCCTCGACTACTCCGTGCCCGAGCAGAAGGCCAAAGCCAGGGAAATCATCAAGCATCCGCCCAGCAACGGTTAAGCTGCTTATGCCGCCAGGCTCGTATCCGCCGCCACGCCCAGCATCAGGTTGAGGTTCTGCACCGCCGCGCCCGAAGCGCCCTTGCCCAGATTGTCATAGACCGCCACCAGCACCGCCTGTGCCTTGGCGTCATCGGCAAACACATGCAGCCGCATGCGGTTGGTGTCGTTGTAGAGCTCGGGATTGAGCTCCGCCAACCGCTCGGCGGCAACCAGCGGCGCGACTTCCACGAAGCCATTCTTGATAGCCGCGAAATGATCGGCAATCGCCGCGTGCATTTCGGCGCCGGTCGGCACCCGTGCCAGGGTCCGCAGCACCAGCGGCACGGTTACCACCATGCCCTGCCGGAAATTGCCGACCGCAGGGGTAAACAGCGGCACATGGGCCAGCCTGGCATAGCTCTGCAGCTCGGGCAGGTGCTTGTGCTTGAAGCTCAGCCCATAGGGCAGGAACTCGTTGGCGTCCTCGCCCTCGGCGTCATACTCCTCGATCATGGCGCGCCCGCCACCCGAAAAACCGGAAATGCCGTGTACGGTAATATCATGGCCGGGCGGCAACAGGCCCGCCTCCACCAGTGGGCGGAGCATGGCGATGGCGCCCTGCGGCCAGCAGCCGGGATTGGCGACGCGCTTGGCTTCGGCGATCTTTTCGGCCTGATGCTGGTCCATTTCGGCAAAGCCATAGGCCCAGTCGTCATGGATGCGGAACGCCGTCGAGGCGTCGATGACGCGCGTATGCTCGTTCTCGATCAGGCTGACGCTTTCTTTTGCTGCATCGTCGGGCAGGCACAGGATCGCCACATCGGCGGCATTGAGCAGCCGCTGGCGCTCGTCCTGATCCTTGCGCTTGTCGGCCGCAATCGAGATCACTTCGAGGTCGCGCCGGCCAGCCAGCCGGTCGCGGATCTGCAAACCAGTGGTACCGGCTTCGCCATCGATGAAAATCTTCGCGACCATGGGCTGTCTCCGTCAAGTTTTGCGTAAATGGACTTCAACCATGACAAGGTCAAGACCGTTCCACGCACCCTTGTTCCGCGCGCCCTGCAATGCCACCTTCCCTGGAGATATTGCAGGAGCCGACAATGACGCCGCATAACCATGCCAAGCCGGGCGACTACGCCGAAACCGTTTTGTTGCCGGGCGACCCGCTGCGCGCCAAATGGATCGCCGAAACCTTCTTCGACCGCCCCAGACTGGTCAATTCGGTGCGCAATTGCCTGGGCTATACCGGCACCTGGAAGGGCAAGCCGGTTTCGGTGCAGGCCTCGGGCATGGGCCAGCCGTCGCTGGCCATTTATGTCCATGAGCTGATCAATGTTTACGGCGTTAAATCGCTGATCCGCGTCGGCACCTGCGGCGGGCTGAACGCCAGGGTCAAGGTGCGCGACATTATCCTGGCGCAGGGCGCCTCGACCGATAGTTCCATCGTCAAAGGTCGCTTTGGCGCCTTCAACTTTGCCCCGATCGCCGATTTCGGCCTGCTCCGCTCTGCCGCTGAAAAGGCCGAAGCCGCAGGCCTGCGCTTTCATGCCGGCAATATGCTGAGCTCGGACATTTTCTATCACGCCGATGGCATTGCCGGGTACGACACCCTGCCGGCCCATGGCGTCATCGGCGTCGAAATGGAGGCGGCGACGCTTTACACGCTGGCCGCCCGCTTCGGGGTCAAGGCGCTGACCATCTGCACCATGACCGATTGCCTGATCACCCATGAGGAAATCGACGCCGAAGCACGCCAGACCTCGCTGACCGATATGGTCACTCTCGCACTGGATGTGGCTATCGATGAACGCGCTTGATCGCCTCGCCACTTCGCTTGGCCGCAACGACGAAGGTCCCAATGTCGAACTGGCCGCAACCCTGGCTGCGTCTGCCGACACCACCGCCATCGACCAACTGGTCAACGCCCTGACCACGGCCAGCGCCGCGCTCAAGAGCGACGCTATCAAGACCCTCTGCGAGATCGGCGCCCTCCGCCCCGACCTGATCGCCCCCTATGCCAAAAACTTCGTCGCCCTGCTCGATGATGGCAGCAATCGGCTGGTCTGGGGCGCCATGACCGCGCTCGATGCCATCGCCAGTGTCGAACCCAGGACTGTCGAGGTCTACGTCCCCAGGATCGTCGCCGCCGCCGACCGCGGCTCGGTGATCGCCAAGGACCGCTGCATCATGACGCTGGTCAAGCTCAGCAAGGCCGGCGACGCCGACAGGATGTGTCCCATCCTGCTCGACCGCCTCGCCGACAGCGCCCCCAACCAGTTCCCCACATATGCCGAAGAAATAGCGCCCGTCGTGCCAAAGTCGCTGCTGGCCAAGTTCACCGGGATTTTGAAGACCCGGCTGGACACCATTGCGCAGGAGAGCAAGCGCAAGCGGGTGCAAAAACTGCTGGCCAAGTTCAACGGGTAGCCCTCTCGCCACCCACCCACCAGGCTCCCCTCACCCTCCGCGAAATCCATTGCCCGGAAGACCCCCTCCCTAGCCCTCCCCGCAGGGGGGAGGGTGAACCCTGCGGATGTAGCAAAATCTCGCCTACAACTCGATGTCACCCTCCCCCTTGTGGGGAGGGTTAGGGAGGGGGTTGCCACCGCAACCACCAAACCCTCATCATCCCACGACCTGAACGAACCTTACGCACCAAGCCCAACAAACCCCCTCCCCACACACTCGTGCCATACTGCCCCCCATCAGTCTTGCCGGACGGTGTTGCAACGGCCAATGACAAGACGACTGCCGGGAGAGGGAGGGACCGTGCCTTCCTTGGGCGTATGGGCCATGAGCCTGGACAGCGCAAAGTCCGGCACTGTGCGCCATCGCCATAAAACCCGGCGTCCCGAGGCGCACGGTGCCTCACATACAAATTATCATCGGGACGCCATGCGCCTCGGGACCCGTCCATCCATTCCAACCGGAGGCCATCGCCGTCCGGCGCTTCGGCCTGCCCCTATCCCGCCGCTATCCTTGTGTTAATCTGCCGTTAAGCCCGACCTGAGGACCCAAAATGCAGCTGAAAAACAACGCCTATCGCCTCAACGAAACCCTGCGCGGGGTGGAGACGATGACCCGTTTTGCGCTGGCGGTGCTGGCGCTGGCTTCGGGCGTTTATACCTATCTCGGCGTGCGCGGTATTCTGGATGGGTCGGCCACTTTCGTGTTCTTCGCCGCCATCATCTATTCGGCCGCCGTCTCCGTGGCCATCTACGCCTTCTGGAGCTTCATGCTGCGCTTCGTGCCGCTGGTCGTTTCGGGCATCCAGCGCGTCGGCCTGTTCCTCACCATGGCTATCGGCTGCGTCATGATCATGGCCATGTCATCCTGGCTCAATGCCGCAGCGCTTGCCGGCTCCGCAGCGCTCGAACAGCACATGGCGGTGACCCTGCAAGGCTATGCCGAAGACCTGGACCTCGCCCATGCCAATGCGCTGGCGGCCCAATCGCTGCTGCCCGACGTGCAGCGCGCCGCCGAACGCTTTACAGCGCTCGCCGCCAGCGAACGCGAATCGGGCGCCCTCACCGGCACCACCGGCTCCGGCAGCGTCGTGCAATTGCTCAGCCAGATGGGCTCGCAGATGAGCCAGCTCGAAACCACCATCACCGGCAGCCGCGACGAGGTCTCCGGCCTGTTCGATCAGGCCTCGACCCGCCTTGCCGCCATGCGCGAACTGGTGTCCACGCCCGGCACCATCGAGCCGCGCTCCGATCAGTTCCAGACCGAAGCGGTACAGCTTTCCGCGCTGATCGCCGCCCTGCAGCAGACCGGCGTCGCCGCCTCGGTCAAGCGCGCCTCGGCTGACCTTTCTGCCGGCTTTATCGCCCCCGTCGCCGATGGTGCTTCCGCCGATCTGGCCAACCGGCAGGATCAGGTGATGGAAACCGTGCGCGCCTCGGTGGCCGCCCAATCCGCCCAGCTCTCCCAGGCCGCCGACGAGATTCTCGCCACGCCCCAGGTCGAGCAGCGTCGTTTCGTGCCGCTCTCCTCGGCTGAAGCGGTGATCCGCTACTGGTCCGATTTCATCCCCTCATGGGCTGGCGCCATTTCCATCGACCTGTTGCCGGTGGTGCTGGTTCTGGTGCTGATGATCGTCAACGACGCCATGCGCAACGATGCCGAAACCCTGCAGGAAGCCGAAAACATCACCGCCGCCGAAATGATCCGCGCCATGGCGCTCTACCGGCAGATGCAGCAGGCCGGCATTCCCTTGCCCGCCGAAACCATCGACCCGCCGGCCGACAGGCCCGTGGTCGAGCCGCTCGTCGCAAAAGCGGAAATCCCCGACCCGAACGACACCACGGTCACCCCCATCGACGCAGCCAAGCGCCAGCGCACCGATGGCCCGGTCCGCACCTGATGGCCCCCACCGATGCCAATGCGCGCGCCCCCGACCGTGCCGGGCCGTTCTACCGGCGGATCATTGCCTGGCTTGCCGGCTTTGAAGATGGCCAGATCATGCGGGTGGCGTTCTTCATCCTGCTGTTCGGCACACTGTCGGTGCTGTACGTCGATTACCGCGAACTGACCTCGGCCGACGCCCTGCTCGGCGCCCCCGCCCAGCCGGTCCTCCCCCCGTTCAACCCCGATAGTCCGGACGATGGTCCGCACCCCCAGGTCACCACGCCCACCGCAACGCTCGATGCGCCGATGACCATCGCGCTTGCCAGCGGTGGTATTCTGGCGCTCACCGGCACCATAGATATCGGCGCCGCCGACCGGTTTGCAGCAGAGGTTGCAGCGCATGGCGAATACGCGGACACTGTAGGCCTTGATTCGCCGGGAGGTTCAGTGATGGACGCGCTCGCGATTGGCGCTCTGATCCAGGAAAAAGGCTTCGCGACCGCGGTCGCCGCCGGCTCCCTCTGTGCCTCATCCTGCCCCATCATTTTTGCTGCCGGCAAACAGCGCCTCGCCTCCGACAAGGCCGCCATCGGCGTGCATCAGATTTATGCCGCCTCGATTTCCGCCGATCCGGCGCAATTGGCCAAAACCGCGGGGCTGGCCATGTCCGATGCCCAGTCGATGACCGCGCAGATCACCCGCTTCCTGTCATCGGCCGGTGTTGATCCGGCGCTATGGTTGCATGCGCTCGAGACGCCGCCGGACCATCTGTATTACCTGACGCCCAAGGAAATGGAGGCGCTCAAGCTCGCGACCAAAATCACGCATTAACGACGCATTAATTGTTATGCCTTGCGGAACTGGTGGAGGACCAGGCTCGTTTGGCTCCTTAAAGCGACGCACAATGGCGGGGAGGCCATCATGAAAGATACCCACACACTGACGCGGCATCGCGATATCCAGAATTGGGTCAGCGACAATAAAGGCATCCCGGCCATCGCCCGGGTGCGCGACAATTTCGGTGACATGAAATCGCGCCTGTGCCTGAGCTTTGAACGGCGGCAGCGCGAAAATTCCGAACTCGAACTGGATGACGGCATGAGCCCGGTCTCCTGGACCGCCTGGCTGGCCGAACTCGATCGCCAGCAATTGGCGCTCAAGGTTTCCGGCCGCGACAGCATGGCGTTCGAATTCGTCGAACGGCACGGCGCATTCGCCAGCCAGTTGCGGCACTGAGTTTGCCATCATCGGGCCGGGATCTACCCGGCCCGCCTTGGCGTCAGGCTCCAGGCAATTTCATCGGCGGACGGAACCAAGCGTCGGCGGCCGCCTTGTTCCTGCATTCGTTGCAGGATTTATCACCATGCCCAAAACCCTCGTCTCTCGCGAAGATATCCGCCTCTGGACCAGCGCTCGCGCCGGCAATCCCATGCTGATGGAGGTTCCGGACGGCAGCGGCAGCCGCACCCTGCTCCAGCTCACCTTCGGGCAGGACGCGCTCAACTCCGACGGCAATGAAGGCCCCGACCACGTTGGCGGCTTCGCCTTGGTCGGCTGGGACGAATGGTTCGAAGCGCTCGAAGCCAACCAGCTGGCGCTGCGCGTCTCCGATGACCCATCGGGCGGCAATGAAGCCGAATTCGAATTTGTGCCGCGCGACTAGACCAGCGCCTCGATGGCTGCGGCCAGCGCGGCGCCATCACCCGCGATCGCCAGTGTCTTGAGCCGCGCGGTTTCCCCGCTTGTCAGGCTCACGGCCGATTTTGGCACGCCCAGCGCCTTGGCCAGCAACGCCGTCACGGCAGCATTGGCCTGCCCCTTGTCGGGCACGGCTTTCACCCGCAGCCGCAGCACCACCGAACCATCAGCGCGCGTTTCCACGCCCTCGATGGCATCCCGCCCGGCATTGGGCGTCACCCGAACAAAAAGGCTCAGCCCCTGGGGACTGAGCCGATAGCAGCCGGGCCGATCCAAGCGGATCAGAACACGTAGGGATAGATGTAGTAGGCGATGATGCGTTCGATAAAGAAGATGATCAGGAACAGCGCGATCGGCGACAGGTCCAACCCCGAGAACTTCGGCAGGATGCGCCGCAGCGGCGCCAGCACCGGCTCGGTCAGCTGGTTGAGGATGCGCCACACCGAAGCAACGAACTGATTGCGCGTGTTGATCACGTTGAACGAGATCAGCCAGCTCATCACGATCATGGCGATCATCACCCAGTAATACAGCTGCAGGATCAAAAGGATAATATCGAGCACGGCGCGCATGGGAGGCTCCTCGGAAAACTGGGCAATATCTAGTTGGTCAAGACCGTGTTCACAAGACTCAGCGGCAAAGAGCCCCGCTTCGGGCAAAACGAAGCAGGGCTCAAATGACTGACATCCGGTACGCAAAACAAAACTACGGACATCCTACCAACTGCACGAAGCGTGCCAGAGCCGGAGGTCCGCAAAACCAGGAAAGTTATGGTTAAGCGACTGTAAAGTTTCGCGTTTTGGATGCAATGGCGTTTGCAGAATGCAACCGCCTCGCGTTTTGCAACGGCCTAGCCAATGGTCTTGATCGGCTTCCAGGTGATGAAGCGCCAGACATAGATCGCCACCGCCAGTACCATCACGCCCATGGTCACTGGATTGAGCCAACCCTCGACCAGATGATAATGCTCGTGCAGCACGGCACCGGCGCCGGTCAGGATCACGGTCCAGCTCGCAGTGCCGATGGTCGACACAGCCAAAAACAGCGGCAGCGGCATTGCCGCCAACCCTGCAGGCACCGAAATCAACGTGCGGATTGCCGGTACCAGCCGCCCAAACAGCACCGCCCAGCGGCCATAGCGGCCAAACCAGTGCACCGCCTGGTCGATATCATCCTCGGAAATCGTGGCAAAGCGCCCGAACCAGTTGCACAGCGAGCGAAACCGCTCGATGCCCAATAGCCGCGCCGCGTAGTACCAGGCCAGCGTGCCGGCAATTGAGCCAAGCGTGCCGGCCACGATCACCCCGATGGCATTGAGATCACCATTGGCAGCGGCAAAGCCGGCAAACGGCATGATCAGCTCGGACGGGATCGGTGGAAAGATGTTTTCCAGCACCATCATCGCAAAGATGCCGACATAACCCCATTGGGTGACGATCGAGATGATCCATTCGCTCATGTGGCGCTCCTTGGTGGCACGTCCTCATGGTGAGGTGCGAGCTTTTGCGAGCCTCGAACCACGAGGCCGGGCACTTTCGTACCCGGCCCCAATGATTAAGCCGACTGCTTGGAGCGCATGAAGCGCTTGCGATCATTCGGATCGAGCCAGATCTTGCGCAGGCGGATCGATTTGGGCGTCACTTCGACATATTCGTCTTCGGCGATATAGCCGAGCGACTGTTCCAGCGTCAGCTTCTTGGGCGTCGTCAGCCGCACCGCTTCGTCCTTGGACGTGGTGCGGATATTGGTCAGCTGCTTGCCCTTGAGCGCGTTCACTTCCAGATCGTTTTCGCGGCTGTGCTCGCCGATGATCATGCCTTCATAGATGTCGACGCCGGAGTCGATCATGATCGGGCCACGATCTTCCAGGTTCCACAGCGCGAAAGCCACCGACTGGCCGGTGCCGTTGGATATCAGCACGCCGGTACGACGGCCCGGCAGATTGCCCTTATACGGAGCAAATTCGTGGAACAGGCGGTTGAAGATCGCCGTGCCGCGGGTGTCGCTCAACAGTTCCGGCTGGTAGCCGATCAGCGAACGGGTCGGCACATGCAGGCGGATACGGGTACGGCCAACGCCGGAGGCGCGCATTTCCACCAGATCGCCTTTACGCTCGGTCAGCTTCTGCACCACGGTGCCGGTGTATTCATCATCGACGTCGATGATAACTTCTTCGATCGGCTCGTACTTCTCGCCGTCGATTTCGCGCATCAAGACCTTCGGACGACCAATGGTCAGCTCAAAGCCCTCGCGGCGCATGTTTTCGATCAGCACCGCCAGCTGCAATTCGCCGCGGCCGGCAACGTCGAACGAGTCATTGTCGGCGCCCGGGGTCACCTTGATCGCCACATTGCCTTCGGCTTCGCGCAGCAGCCGTTCGCGGATCACGCGGGACTGCACCTTGTCGCCTTCGCGGCCGGCCAGCGGGCCGTCATTGATGCGGAAGGTCACCGACAGGGTCGGCGGATCGATTGGCTTGGACGGGATCGGCGTCATGTTCTGCGGCACCGAAATGGTGTCGGCCACCGTCGTGGTTTCGAGGCCCGCAATGGCGACGATATCGCCAGCTTCGCCGATATCGACCGGGGTGCGTTCCAGGCCCCGGAAGGCCAGGACCTTGGAGACCCGGCCCTTTTCGATGATCTTGCCTTCACGCGACAGCGTGTGGATCGGATCACCCGGCTTGACCGTGCCCGAAAAGATCCGGCCGGTCAGGATGCGGCCCAGGAACGGGTTGCGCTCGATGGTGGTGACCAGCATCTTGAACGGGCCGGGCTCGACCTTGGGTTCCTTGACGTAGTCGATAACCTTGTCGAGCAGCGGGCCCAGATTGTCCTTGGGACCTTCCGGCTGTTCGCTCATCCAGCCCTGCTTGGCCGAACCGTACAGCACCGGGAAATCGAGCTGTTCAGGGGTCGCGTCGAGCGCGATGAACAGATCAAAGATTTCTTCGAGAACTTCGAGGTGCCGTTCGTCGGACTTGTCGATCTTGTTGATCGCCACGATCGGACGCAGGCCCTGCGCCAAGGCCTTGCCCAGCACGAACTTGGTCTGGGGCATCGGGCCTTCGGCCGCGTCCACCAGGATCACCACGCCGTCAACCATCGACAGGATGCGCTCGACTTCGCCACCGAAGTCGGCGTGGCCGGGGGTGTCGACGATATTGATGCGGGTATCTTTCCACAGCAGCGACGTAACCTTGGCCAGAATGGTGATGCCGCGCTCGCGCTCGATATCATTGCTGTCCATGGCGCGTTCTTCGACGCGCTCATTGTCACGGAACGAGCCGGATTGCTTCAAAAGAACGTCGATCAGCGTGGTCTTGCCATGGTCAACGTGGGCAATAATCGCAATATTGCGCAAAGACATCGGTTGGTCAGCCATTGTTGGCATGATCCCAAAACCGAAGGTGCTCATGAAACAATGAGGACCGTTTGACGACTAGGATCGTGCGGGAAACAGTTTTGTGCCGATCGGGTCACGATCACACTGGCACATTCCGGGCTGCCATACCCCATGATGGCCGCACAAACAAGGTCTTGCCGCGCAAGCCTGCTGTGCTAGTCCATGCAATGGTCAACAAAAGGCCTGGCCCGCCGGGGCAGGCCAGCGTTGCGCAAGGCTGGATCAGGAGGCTTTTTTCTGCTTGGGCATGGCGCTTTCGGCTTCGGCATGCAGCAGATTGGCCAGCGCGGACGCCGCAATCGGCGGCGAAAACAGATAGCCCTGAACCTCATCGCACCCTTGAGCGCGCACCATGTCGAACTGCTCTTCGGTTTCCACACCCTCGGCCGTGGTCGACATGCCCAGCGATTGGCCCAGGCCAATCACCGCCTTGATGATCGCGAGGCTATCGCCGCGTGTCGTCAGGTCGCGCATGAACGAGCGGTCGATCTTGATCTTGTCGAACGGGAAACTTCGGAGATAGCTCAGGCTCGAATAGCCGGTGCCAAAATCGTCCATCGAAATCCGCACGCCCATCGCACGCAGGTCATGCAGCGCCTTCAGCGTCTGCTCGTTATCGGCCAGCAGCAGCGATTCGGTGATTTCCAGCTCCAGCCGCGTCGCCGGAATCTTGGCATCGGCCAGCGCCGAACGCACCAGACCAACCAGATCACGGTTCTTGAACTGGATCGGCGACAGGTTGACGGCCACCCGCACATCGCCGGGCCAGGTCGCTGCAGTCAGGCAGGCCTGCCGCAACACCCATTCCCCGATCGGCACGATCAGCCCGGTCTCCTCGGCGATCGGGATGAACTCGACCGGCGAGATGGTGCGGTCCTCATGGTCCCAGCGCAACAACGCCTCCACGCAGGTGACGCGGTTCTGGGCAATCCCCAGCAGCGGCTGGTACACCAGCCGCAATTCCTGCTTCTGCAGCGCCAGCCGTAATCCTGCTTCGATAGAGCGGCGCTGCTGCAGCGCGGCATCCATGCCGCTTTCAAAAAAGTGATAGGTCGAACGGCCTTCGCTCTTGGCCTTGTAGAGCGCCAGATCGGCGTTCTTCATCAGCGTATCGGTCTTGTCGCCATCGTTGGGAGCCACCGCAATGCCGACGCTGGCGCCCACTTCGATCTGCTGGCCGGCAATCAGGAACGGTGCCGCAATCGCCTTGATGATGCGGTCGGCAACCCGCGCCGCATCTTCCGGGCTTTCGATCGGGCGGATCAGCAGCGAAAATTCGTCGCCGCCCAGCCGCGCCAGCACGTCGCTTTCGCGCGTCGTGCCCCACAGCCGTGCCGAAGCCTGCTTGAGCAATTCGTCGCCGACCGCATGGCCCAGCGTATCGTTGACCGCCTTGAAATGATCCAGGTCGATATACAGCACCGCCGCCATTTCGCCGCGCTTGATGCTGGCTTCGGTCTTGGTCATCTGTTCGAGAAATTCGATCCGGTTGGGCAGATCAGTCAGCGCATCGTGGCGGGCCAGATGCTGGATGCGCGCCTCGTTCTGGCGCTGCTCGGTAATATCTTCATGGGTTGAAACCCAGCCGCCATCCTTCATCGGATGGTGCTGCATCATGATGGTGCGGCCGCTCAGCTCATGGATGTTCTTGCCGTATTCGCCCTTGGAAATCACCTCGCGGCGCCAGGCGATATATTCGTCGCGTGTGCCGCCCGCTTCCATGCCCACGTCGAACAGATGGCCCAGAATATCTTCGAGCTGGGTGCCTGGCTTCAGCATCCGCTCGGGCAGGTTGTAAATCTTGGCATAGGGCTGGTTGCAGATGACCAGGCGACCCTTGGGGTCGAACATGCACAGGCCCTGGCTGATATTGTTGACGGCGGCATCAAGCCTGATGTTCTGCCGTTCCAGCTCCAGCTTGCGCTTCTGCACCACTTCGGTGCGCGCGATTTCGTCGGTGATATCTTCGTGAGTAATCACCCAGCCGATGGCCGCCGAATAGACATGCGCGGTTTCAATGGTGCGGCCGCCGTGAACCACTTCCTGGCTCTTGGTGCGCAACCCGCTGCGATTGTTCAGCAGTTCGCTGGTGTAGTTTTCATAAAACGCCACCGGGCTCAGATCGGGATGATTGCCCAGGTTGGCGGAGAGCGCCACCACGTCCTCCAGCGTCATGCCCCGAACAATATCGCTCTCGGAAAACCCGTAGATGTCGCGATAATGCTTGTTCCACATCACCAGGCGGAACTGCGGCGACCAGACGCAAAAGCCATAGGGAATGTTTTCCAGCGCCGCATCAAGCAGCAGCGCCTCGGCCAATTCATTGAAACTGCCAAAGTCTTCGGTTTGCACCCGGTCAATCCCTCGACAGACGCCTTCTGGCGCACCTGCCCGACGGAACCTACGCAAGCCAGCTTAACGCAGCTTTAAAACGATACCGACGCGGTCAATCACATTTGTAGCGGGCGCCGCTATTGACGCCCGCCACAACGATTACTTCCCTTGTGAGGACTTATTACGTGCCGCATAGGTCTTGAGCCGCAACCCGTTGAGCCGGATAAAGCCCTCCGCATCCTTGTGGTCATAAGCCACGGCGCCTTCTTCGAAGGTCACCAGATCCATGTTGTACAAGGAATAGGGCGAGGTGCGCGCGATGACGCTGGCCTGGCCCTTGTAGAGCTTGATCGTCACTTCGCCGGTGACAAAGGTCTGGCTCTTGTCGATCAGCGCCTGCAGCATTTCGCGCTCCGGCGCGAACCAGAAGCCATTGTAGATCAGCTCCGCATATTTGGGCATCAGCTCATCCTTGAGATGAGCCTCGCCACGGTCGAGCGTGATCGATTCGATGCCACGATGCGCCACCAGCATGATGGTGCCGCCCGGGGTTTCATAAAGCCCACGCGACTTCATGCCGACAAAACGGTTTTCCACCAGATCGAGCCGGCCGACGCCGTGCTTGCCACCCAGCTCGTTGAGCTTGGTCAGAAGGTTTGCCGGCGACAGCTTGACCCCATTGACCGAAACCGGATCACCCTTTTCAAAGCCGATGGTGATGATCTCGGGCTCGTTGGGCGCGTTTTCCGGATTGACGGTGCGCTGAGCCACATAGTCGGGCGCCGGCACCGCCGGATCTTCCAGCACCATGCCCTCGGACGACGTGTGCAGCAGATTGGCATCGACCGAGAACGGGGCTTCGCCGCGCTTGTCCTTGGCAATCGGGATCTGGTTCTTTTCGGCATAGGCCAGCAATTGGGTACGGCTGCGCAAATCCCATTCGCGCCACGGCGCAATCACCTTGATCGACGGGTCGAGCGCATTGGCGGTCAGTTCGAACCGCACCTGGTCATTGCCCTTGCCGGTGGCGCCATGGGAAATCGCATCGGCACCCGATTGCTGGGCGATCTCCACCAGCCGCTTGGCGATCAGCGGCCGGGCAATCGAGGTGCCGAGCAGATAAACGCCCTCATAGACCGCATTGGCGCGGAACATCGGGAACACAAAGTCGCGCACGAACTCTTCGCGCAGGTCTTCGATGTGGATTTCCTTGATCCCCATCATCTCGGCCTTCTTGCGCGCCGGCTCCAGCTCTTCGCCCTGCCCCAGGTCGGCAGTGAAGGTGATCACCTCGCAATTGTAGGTTTCCTGCAGCCATTTGAGGATGATCGAGGTGTCGAGGCCGCCCGAATAGGCCAGCACGACTTTCTTGATGTCTTTTGCCATGACGATGGTTCCATATGTCTTCAGTTGGAACGATAGACCAGATCACGCGCAACTATCTTGCGAAAAAAGCACGTATCGGCGATCTTGTGGCAGATACCGTCACCAGGCTGCCTATCGTTAGCAGGAACTGCCAAAAATGCTCGATGCCATCGACCGCCGCATTCTGCGTGCGCTCCAACACAACGGGCGCATGTCCAATGTCGAACTGGCCAACGAGGTCGGGCTGTCACCCTCCCCCTGCCTGCGCCGCGTGCGGCTGCTCGAGGAATCAGGCGTCATCGATCGCTATGTGGCAGTGCTCGACGGCGCCAAGCTCGGCGTCGGCCTCACCGTGTTCGCGCGGGTCTGGTTCAAGACCCAGGATGCCGAAACCACGCACCAGTTCGCCGAAACCGTCCGCAAGTTTCCCGAGGTGGTGGAATGCTACCTCACCACCGGCGAATGCGACGCCATCATGCGCATCATCACCGCCGACCTGCACGCCTACTGGCGCTTCCAGTCCGACTACCTGATGCGTATCCCCAGCGTACAAAGCGTCAAGACCGACGTGCCGATGGAAACCATCAAGCGCACCTACGAGTTGCCGCTCTAGAGTGGATCGATAGCCCAGGTTATCCGCAGAATTTCCACCGCAGCGATGCGGCCCCCTTTCGAGGGGCACGGCAGCCCTGTCTGGAAAGCTCCCCTGCCCGAATATGGCAGTCGACACCCTCCCCCTTGTGGGGAGGGATCAAGAGTGGGGGTGATTGAGCCACAATATCCAGGCTCCGCGCACCCCTCCCAGCCCCCCACCAAGGGGAGGTGGTTGCAGCGATAATAACCCCCGTGCCATGATCCTGCTACCGCATCGCGCAGCAATCAAAAGGCGATCATGAGCTTTATTCCAGACCTTTCCGTCATCCTCACCTTCGCCATCGCCGCTTTCGTACTGGCGATCACCCCCGGCCCGGATATGGCGCTGCAATTGTCGCGCTCGATCAACTATGGCCGCACCCATGGCTTTGCCACCGCTGCCGGCGCCATGGTGGGGATCGCGGTACACACCACCCTGGTGGCCCTCGGCATTTCCGTGCTGATCGTCGCCGCGCCAACCGCCTTCTGGGTGCTCAAGATCGCTGGTGCGCTCTACCTGCTGTGGCTGGCCTATCAGGCCATCTTCCATGGCGGCGGGCTGAAGATTTCGGAAAAGGCGCAGCGCATTCCCACCCTCAAGGAGAGCTTTCTGACCGGCGTCGGCATTAACCTGCTCAATCCCAAGGTGCTGCTGTTCTTCATGACCTTCCTGCCGCAATTCGTTGATCGGCACGATGCCAGCGCCCCGGGCAAGCTGTTCTTCCTCGGCGCTGAATTCATCCTGGTCTCGATCCCACTGGCCGTCGCCATGGTGTTCGCCGCCGAGCGGCTGACCAAGGTCTTGACCGCCAACAAATGGGTACAGCGAGCGCTGAACTGGACCTTTGCCAGCGTCTTTACCGCCTTTGCCGTCACCATCCTGTTTGCCGAGGGGCGCAAGTAGTCATGGCCCGTCGCTTGGCTCCGGGCGTTCATTGCTCATATCGCGCCACTGGCGCGATATGCCCCTGACGGGTCGCAAGTGAACTATCGTCACGCTTTCCACGCCGGCAATTTCGCCGATGTGGTCAAACACCTGATCCTTTCGCGGATCATCCACTATCTGAAGCGCAAGGACGCTGCCTTCCGCGTGCTCGATACCCATGCCGGCGTCGGCCTCTACGATTTGCAGGGTGAGCAATCCGAACGCAGCGGCGAGTGGCTCCATGGCATCGGCCGCCTGTTCGACACCGCGCTGCCGCCTGCCGCACAGGCACTGGCCCAGCCCTATCTCGATGCGGTCAGGGCGCAGAACCCGGATGGCGTCCTGCGCTTCTATCCCGGCTCGCCGCTGATCGCCCGCACCCTGATGCGCCAGCAGGACCGACTGTTCGCGCTCGAACTGCATCCGCAAGACGCTGCTGCCCTGCGCGAAAACTTTGCCGGCGACATTCAGGTCCGGGTCACCGAACTCGATGGCTGGGCCGCGCTTGGCACCCACCTGCCACCCCGGGAAAAGCGTGGCGTGGTGCTGATCGACCCGCCGTTCGAACTCAAGGGCGATTTCTCCCGCCTGGTCGCTGGTCTGGAAAAAGCCGTCACCCGCTTTCCCGGCGGCATCTATGCGCTGTGGTATCCGATCAAGGATTCAGCCGAAGTCGACAGCTTCGTGCGCGACCTCAAATCCACCCGCATCGGCAAGATCCTGCGCGCCGAAGTCACTGTCCGACCACCCTCCACCCCGGCGCGCTTGTACGGCACCGGCATGATCGTGATCAATCCGCCTTTCACGCTGGAAGATGAACTCAAGATCTTGCTGCCGCCGCTGGCGGACCTGTTGGGCGATGCGGGACGCGGCAGGGTGCTGCTGGAATGGCTGGCGAAGGGGTGATCCTGCCTATCCGGCAAGGCTGCGGATATCGGCAGCAACTTCTGTCAGATCGTTGTTGAGCTGGTGGTCGCGTCCAGCAAGTCGCCTTACCACGGCTTGCGGGACGGCGCGTGCGTAGAGTTCGGCATGTTCAGGCGACGCGGTGTCGTCGCTGCTTCCGTGATAGAAAAAGATGGGCACCCCTTTTGGCGTCGCATCACCCAGCTTGGGATCGGGCTTAACGTCCCCGCTTGGCCAGCCACCCGGCCCGATAAAGGGCGCGGCCAGCAGGAAAATGCCACCCAGCCGAACGGCCGGTGGGCTTTTGGCAATGGCATTGATGAGGATCGTTGCGCCGATGGAATGCGCGACGATGATGGCATCGTCCTCAAGACTTGCCAATTCGTCAGCTAGCGCCGCGCTCCACCGGGCAAAATCGGGATCGTCTTCCTGCGGCAGGCGCGGATAGCGTATGGCAAAATCCGGCCCCAGCCGCCGCTGCAGGTCATCGACCAGATGATTGTCCCACGCGTCGTGCGCCCCGGAACCGCCGCCTTGCACAAACAGGATATGTCGGGTCATTGCGGCCTCCTCGGTATCGTGTCGAAGGCGCAACGGCAAAAGTCTTGATCGGTTGCAGTCAGGCCGTCAGCGCATCTCTGTCCTTCTTGCTCAGGCGTTCGCTTTCGCTCTTGAGCTGGCCGCAGGCGGCAAAGATATCGCGGCCGCGCGGGGTGCGCACCGGGCTCGCATAGCCAGCCTTGTTGACAATATCGGCAAAACGCTCGATCCGGCTCGACGGCGAGCAGCCATAATTGGTGCCAGGCCACGGATTGAACGGGATCAGGTTGATCTTGGCCGGAATGCCGGCCAGCAGCCGCACCAGTTCGCGCGCATCAGCATCGCTGTCATTGATACCGTCGAGCATCACATATTCAAAGGTGATGCGGCGCGCATTGGAAAGCCCAGGATAATTGCGGCAGGCGTCGAGCAGCTCTTCAAGCGGATATTTCTTGTTGATCGGCACCAAAACGTCGCGCAGGTCGTTGTTGACCGCATGCAGCGAGATCGCCAGCATCACATCGATTTCGGCGCCAGTGCGCTCGATATAGGGCACCACGCCCGAGGTCGACAGCGTGATCCGGCGTTTGCTGAGGCTCATGCCATCGCCAGCCGAAGCGATCAGCAGCGCCTGCTTCACATTGTCGAAATTATACAACGGCTCGCCCATGCCCATCATCACCACATTGGTGATGGCGCGGCTTTCGCCGCCGGGCACCAGCCCGCCATCATTGGGCCGCACGCCACCGGGGAAATCGCCCAGCCGCTCGCGCGCCATCAGGATCTGCCCCAGGATTTCGCCGGGCGTCAAATTGCGCACCAGCTTTTGCGTGCCGGTATGGCAGAACGTGCAGGTCAGCGTGCAGCCCACCTGCGAGGAAACGCACAGGGTGCCGCGATCTTCTTCTGGAATATAAACGGTTTCGATCTCGACCGGTGGCAGCCGGGGATTGGCCGGATCGCGAAAGCGGAACAGCCACTTGCGGGTGCCGTCCGACGAGACCTGCTCCGAAACGATCTCGGGCCGATCAAGGATAAACTGGTCCGCCAACAAGTTCCGCACCGGCTTGGCGATATTGGTCATCCGCTCGAAATCGGTGACGCCGTTGACATAGAGCCAGTTCCACAACTGGCTGGCCCGCATCCGGCTTTCTTTTTCGGCAATGCCGACGCCCTGCAGCGCCTCGGCCAGCAGCGGTTTGCTCAGCCCGATCAGCGACGGCCGGCTCGCCACTTCGGGACGCACCGCAGACGAATGATCAAGGTTCAGCGCAATGCTCATGGCGGGGAAAAGTCCGGAACTGCAGGATTGGCGCGGCCAATAGCATATCGGACGCGGTTACGCAAAGTAACTCTGGGGAGAGCCCGAGCATATCAGCCCTGATCCAGCCCAAGCGCTTGCAGCAAGGGCCCCACCGCCTCGCCATATTTGCCAACCTGCCCGATGGAGCTCGAATAGAGCGGCTGTCGAACCTGCACATTGGAGGCGGTATGCACGGGGCGGGCATTATCCTGGAAATTGAGGCTGGCCGGGTCCCAATCCAGACCAAGCCAATCGAACAAGCGGCGCGTTTCGCCCTCCTGGTCGCCCACCAGCGCTTCATAGCCCACTTCGTAGACGAACCCTGGCAGCACCGATCGCCAGTGCTCCATCAGTTGTGCGTAGTGCTGGTAATACTGGCCTATTTCGGCAAGATCGTAGGCATAGCGCAGCCCCGAATTTGCAAACAGGTTCTTGTAGATCGAAAGGCAGGTATCGACCGGGTCGCGCCGAACATGCACGATCCTGGCCCGCGGCAATGCCAGCTTGATCATGCCGATCAGCAGAAAATTGCCCGGCATCTTGTCGGTCACATGGGCGGTCGTTGGGCCGTAGGCGCGCAGATCGCGCACATAGCCTTGCCCCAGCTGGCGCAGGCTGGCGCCGTCAAGCCGGGGCACCAGTTGCGAAAATTGCAGCGCGCCGGGTTGTTGGTTGAGCTGGCCAACCAAGGTGCTGAGCAGGCTCAATTCACCAGCGCCGGAAATGTCGTGGTGGCTGGCCAGCACCTGTTCGACCAGGGTTGTGCCCGATCGTGGCATGCCGAGCACAAAAATCGGCGTGCTGTCGGCAAAGCCGCTGTGTTGATGGCGCTCAAACGCCGCGGCATCAAAGCTTTCCATCACATCGGCGAACTGCGCCGCGGTCTGGGCCGGATCATAGCTGAGGTTCTGCCGTCTCAGGCCATTGCCGACGACGAAATGGGCGAAGGCCGCGCCCGTCTCCCCAATATCGTCGAGCGCCTTGCCCAGGCCGAAAGACAACTGCATCCGCTCGCTGTCCGGCAGGCCCGGCTCCGCCATCAGCGTTTCCATGGCAACGATATCGTCATCCCGGGTCAGGTGCTTGACGAGATGGGACAGCTGCTGATGCCATTCGCCGTTGCGCCGATCCAGCCGTAGCGCCAGCCGCAACTCGTCTGCGGTCTCCTTCAGATAACCATAGCTGAGCAGGGTGTTGGACAGGTCGGCGTGCAGCTTGGCCGATTGTGGCTGGAGCGCTATGGCCTGCCGGTGCGCCACCACCGCGCCATCGAAATCGCCCAGATGATCGCGCGCTTTGCCAAGGGTCTGGTAAGCCTCGGCAAGTTTGGGCTCCAGGCGGACAGCCTCGGTCGCCGCGCTGACCGCCTCGCTGGCCTGGCTCAAATCGAGCAGCGCCATGGCCAGGTTATTGTGTGCTTCGGCCATGAGCGGCTGGAGCGCAATGGCGCGACGGTAATAGCTCAGCGCCACCGCTGCCCCGGCGCGCCGGTGTTCCACCATGCCCAGATTGACCAGCCCGGCGGCCATATCGGGCTGCAATAGAAGGGCTTTGTTGAGATGGATCGCCGCCTCGTCCAGCCGGTCGAGGTTGAACAACACCAAACCAATATCGGCGCGGGCAGCGGCAAAATCGGGCCAGACCCGCAGCGCCCGGATCAACAGGTCATACGCCTTGTTCAGCCGGCCAGCCTGCAAGGCCAGAATGCCACTGAGATGGAGCGCATCGACCTGCCGGGGATCGCGCGCCAAAATGCCGGCCAAAACCGTACGGGCCTCGGCTGGACTGCCACTTTGCCACCTGCCGATGGCCTGGCGGAGCTCCAGGCGTACAGTCGCAGATGTCTGAGGACGTTGATGAATTCGGTTATTCACGCCGCGACTCTTGAATAGATCGCTTCGTGCGTAGCAAATTTATGACAACGTTAGGATACTAATTATTCGCTTGTCACCCATGCAGCTGCGGCATTGGGCTCGCCGCTATTTGCACTCGTCGTTGATCGCCTTGGCCGCAGCGGTGGCGCCCGACAGCGAGAAATTCTCCACCACCTTGATGCCCCCCGCGGTGGTGCCTTCAACCACCATGGATGATCCGGCGCGGATGGCGCTGGCCAGATTGTCGCTCTGGTTGGCATCGTCGAGCCAGGCGGTATCGTTCTGGGTAAACAGCGTGAAGCTCTGCCCGCCCACGGTGATCGTGGCGGTGCTGTCGGGCTGGAAGGCGAAGCCCGCGACCAGGTTGAACTCGTTCTTGATGTTCTCGGCCGGGCGATGGGTGATGTAGAGATGGGCCTGGGTATAGCCGTCCGGCTGTGGCTCCACGGTTTTTGGCTTGGTCAGCGAAAAGCACACCGCCCCGGTCGAACTGTCGGCCGACGCGTAGGATGACCAGTCGCGGAAATCGCCGAGCAGGCGCACCGATTCAGCATTGGCGGCAACCGTGGTGGCAGCCAGCGCCAGGCCCAGTGCGGTGCAGAACGTGGCAAATCTCATCCAAAGGCCTCTTGCTGGCCCAGATGTCGGGCGAGAACGTATCCCGCCCAACCGGGCGATCATTGGTAGTGCAGGTGCCTATTTGCAGGCGGCGTCGATGGCATTCATTGCCGCGGTCGCCCCCGACAGCGAATAGGTATCGGTGGTCTTGGTGCCGCGCTGGCTGGTGCCCTTGACGGTCAGCTTGGTGCCGCCCTTGAACGCGGTGACAAACGCGCTTTCATCGGCCGTCGAGGCCAGCCAGGCGGCCGAGCCTTCAGTCAGCATCGGATAGCTTTTGCTGTCCACTGCGGCGCTGGCCCCCGCTGCCGTGGCGTTGAACGGATAGCCGACAATGGTCTGCACTTCGTTCTTGGTACCCAGGCTCTTGCGGTGGATGATCATGAAATGGATCGGATCGCGATTGGCGCCGGCGGGGTCGCTGGACTGCGGCTCGGCCGAGATATAGCAGATCTGGCCGCTGGCATCGGTCGCCTTCCAGGCTGTCCAGGCATTGAAGGTGCCCAGTTCGGTGGCTTCCTGGGCGAAAGCCTGTGGAGCCACTAAAATGAAACAGCCGACAGCCAGGCCAAACACGAGACCGCGGGTTTTCGTCGTCATTGCCAAGTCATCCTCTGTTCAAAAGGGCGCATGATTTGATCTGCTGCCCGCCAGCATGACCAGAACATGGTTACCAAGGTGTCAAAAGCCGCCGCATTTTGATTTAATACCCATGGCAGTGGACGCCAATCGTGACGGCAATTTGGCGCGTTCGATCACCTGCACCAGCGTTTGCGCCGCTACGGTTAAAAAACCCCTAACACTTGCGTGAAGTTGACCGGAAAGGCGCCAGGCGCTCAGGCGGCAAATTCGGCCAGCGGATAGCTCTGCTCGATCACATAGGGTCCGCCACCCACCGAATCCCGGCTTGAATAGAGCACGAACCGCCCTACCGAAAATTCCAGTGGCTCGAACCGCCCGGCCATGGCCATGAACCGCGCCAGATCCCCGGCCGTCGCCCCGCGCAGTCGGGCCAAGGCAACATGGGGCACAAATTTGCGCCCTTCCGGCTCGAGGCCCGCCCGCTGCAACACCCGCTCATGGGCTGCCTGCAGCCGGATCAGCGTGTCGTTGACCTCGACGCCCGCATAGAGCGCCCGCGGCTTGTCGCCGCCAAAGGCGCCCAGATGGTTGAGCTTGAGGGTGAAGGCGGTGGAATTGGACAGCCGGTCCAGGCTATCGGCCACATCATTGGCCGTGCGGATATCGACATCGCCGATAAAGCGCAGCGTGATGTGGTAATTTTCCGCATCGATCCAGCGCGAACCCTGCAATCCACCGCGCTTGAGCGATAGGGCGAAAGCCACATCGGCCGGAATTTCGAGGCCGGTAAAGAGCCGGGGCATGGGGCCCTCCTCTTTGCAAAACAACGCGCGATTCGTATTGCGACGCTACCATAATGCCAATCCGCGCCTAGGGCCTTATCGTCACAGGACGGCGATCTCCCTTGTATTGAGGGTGTGCCGCATACATATTGTTGGCAAGTGGCGCGCAAACGACGCCTCTGGCGGGTATCAAACCCGCATCCGTTTGATGGGAAAGGGACATTGATCATGGCTGAATTTGACCGTCAGACCCTCAATACGCGGGCCAGCTCGGCCGCAGCTATTGACGAAGGTCTGCGCAGCTACATGCTGCGCGTTTACAATTACATGGGTATCGGGCTGGTCGTCACCGGCGTGGTCGCCTGGTTTGCTGCCAATGCCGCAGTGACCACCAATCCAGATGCCGCCGTTGGCCAGTTGCGCAACGGCACGTTGGTGACCCAGTGGGGCGCCCTGCTGTTTAACAGCCCGCTGCAGTGGGTGGTGATGCTGGCGCCGCTGGCGTTCGTTTTGGTGCTCAGCTTTGGCATCAACAAGATGAAGGCAAGCACCGCACAGCTGGTGTTCTGGGCCTTTGCCGCCGTGATGGGGCTGTCGCTTTCGTCGATCTTCCTCGTCTATACCGGCGCCTCGATCGCCAAGGTGTTCTTCATCACCGCCGCCACTTTCGGCGCCATGAGCCTTTATGGCTACACCACCAAGCGCGACCTGACCCAGTTCGGCTCGTTCCTGATGATGGGCCTGTTCGGGCTGATCATCGCCTCGGTCGTCAACATGTTCTTCCCGTCGGGCCCGCTCGGCTTCATCATCTCGATCGTCGGCGTTTTGATCTTTGTCGGTCTAACCGCCTATGACACCCAGAAGATCAAGGAAAGCTATTCGGAAAGCCACGGCGCCGAACTGCTGGCCAAGGGTGCCATCATGGGCGCCCTGTCGCTCTACCTCGATTTCATCAACCTGTTCATGATGATGCTTCGCCTGTTCGGCAACCAGCGCAACTAGGATCGTTGATCGCACGATCAACGAATTTGGTTGGACGAAAAATCGGGCCGCTGTCTAAATGACAGCGGTCTTTTTCATTGGTTCCGCCATGTCCGACATATCCTTGCGCCCATTCCAGTGGGGCGACGTCCCCGCCATCACCGCCATCTACAAGCACTATTGCGAAACCTCGACGGCGACCTTCGATCTCGAAGCGCCCGGCCCCACTTATCTGGCCGAAAAATTCGGCCACATGCTCGAAGCCGGCCATCCCATCGTCATCGCCGAATGCGCCGGTGAACTGGTCGGCTACGCCTATGCTTCCACCTACCGCCCCCGCCCCGCCTATCGCTTCACCTGCGAAGACTCCATCTACCTGCGCCCCGACACCATCGGCCAGGGCCTGGGCAAAGTGCTGCTGGCCGAACTGATCGCCCAGAGCCAGATCTTCGGCTTCAAGCAGATGATCGCCGTCATCACCGCGGAGTCAGCCGGCTCCATCGCCCTGCACGAAAAATTCGGCTTCCACCACGTCGGCCGCCACGAAGCCCTGGGCCTCAAGTTCGATCGCTGGCTCGACGTCATTCATATGCAGCGGGCGCTGTAGCAGATAACGCTGGACGTCACCGCTTGATACCGCTCATCCGCCCTTCGGCCACCTTCTCCCGCAAGGGGAGAAGGGAATGCAGGGGAGCGGCAAGAGTGGAGCCAACCCTCGCCCCTTGCGGGAGAGGGTGGATCGCGCAAAGCGCGAGACGGGTGAGGGGTTCTTTTCGAGAACGCCCGGGCTCGCGCTAAAGCACCTTCCGCATCGGCCGTCCTGACCGGTCATAATCCGGGCCCGTCTCGCCCGCGTCGATCCAGCCGATGCCCTGATAAAACCGGCGCGCCGTCGCCGAACTGAACAGCCGCCCCGTCGCGTGACCTGAAGCCTTCAACTCTGCTTCCAGCCGCGCCATCAGCGCCTTGCTGACACCGGCAAAACGCGCTTCCGGCGCCACATAGTTGAGCGCAACGGTATCGCCCTCAGTCCCTGCCACGCCGACCACCGCACCATCCAGTTCGGCAACAAACAGCGATAACGCCGGATTGGCCAGCATCGCGCGAACTCCGTCCGGCGATTTGTTGCGGGTCCAATGGGTAATTTCAGCCAGATCATCATGATGGTCGGCCGCACAAAGCTCGGTGATTGAGGCAGTCATCACCGCGCTCATCGCCTCGATATCGGCCGGCAGCGCCCGCCGCACCAGCACCTAGCGCACCAGCACCAATTGCGGATCGAGTACGCGCAACACCAGCCCCAGATCATGCCCGCGCTTGAGGATACGGCCCTGCTGGTTGGTCACCGAAAACTGTCCCTGCCGGTTGCGCAGCCGAGGGGTTTTTTCCACGATATAGAGCGGGCGCTCAGAGACCCGCGCATAGATCGAAAATACCGCCCGCTCGCGCAGAAAATCCATGGCGTAGTCGCGCCAGTCGCCCGCACTGACCTTGCGGCCATAGACCGACAGGATCATCGCCAGTTCCTTGCGATCGAACGCCACGATGGCGGGCAGGCGCGACGGCCCGCCCTGAGCTGGCGGCTCGGCGGCATGCACCAGCGTGATCGGTCCGGTCTTTTCGCTGGGCGATTGGCCATCCGCCAAGGATGCATCTCCTCATGACAACCCCGTCATGATTGCGGCATTCGCCAAAGTTGGCAAGCGTTTCGGAATTGGGCCGAATTGGGCGCACAGATTCCCCATTTTGGTCACATTGTTTCCCTGCTTGCGTCCAAATGCGCAGGCAGTATTCAACCATTGCCTCCAGTGATCGGCAGGCGGGCGGACCGAGCCCCCAACCTTGAAGCCTGCCTGCTGATCGCCCTATTCTGACCCAGTCAGTCTATCCCGCTCCTGCCCCCAGGAGCGGGATTTTTTTGATCTGGCGCGCGGTGTTTAGCCACCGGGTGATCGTGAAAATGAACTGAAGTCCTACCGCTCGATTGCGGCCGCGCCGATGATCGCGCCGGGCAGCCCGTCGTGTTCCTGCTGCACCAGCACCGCCAGGCCATTGGTCTGGCCGGTCAGCAATTCGCCCAGCGGCAGTTTGAGATGTGCGCCGTTCTGGGCTTCCCACAGGCCCAGCACCTGCCGGGCATTGACCACATTGGTATAGCGCATGGTCTTGCCGGCATTTTCGCCGCGCTCGATCACCACATCGGCCTTGCCGACATAGGTCACCAGCCACACCACCGCATTGTCGAGCCCGGTCTTGCCCTCGATATCGATGGCGACCATGTTGTTGGCGGCACTGACGCTGACCGGCAGTGGCAGGCTGGCGCTGCCCAGGGCGGTATTGACATCGCGCGCCCGCGACCCCACCACGCCCTTGACGCCATTGACCACCATTTGCGGGGTATAGATGCGCGACGAGCCCCAGCTTTTGGCATAGGCCCGCTGACGGTCCGAATTGGCTTCGGCCCCGAACGTGTCGGGCCAGCCGACATAGTCCCAATAATTGACGTGATAGGCCAAAGCGATCACATCCTGCCCGGTGCTGATCCTGGTCAGCAGCGCATCGGCAGGCGGGCATGACGAACACCCCTGGCTGGTGAACAATTCCACCACTGCCTTGGGATGCACGCGCGCCTCCTCGGCTCCGGCCGGAACGGCAAGAGCCAGCAAGGCGGCAAAACTGAAACTTGTGCCCAGCAGACGTCTAGAGATCATGGCCCCCGTTGTACGGCAGCGCCCCATGGTCCCGCCAGTCACTTCAGGGTGAGACTTGTGGATTTGTCGGCCGATGGTTGACGCGCCGGTCTTTGCCCGACAATCCAGGCCGTTAACGGGCGTGATCCAGCACATCGCTCAGGCTGGACACCACGGCAAAAGCACCCGCCTCGCCCAGCCGCTCGGTCAGGCCATCATAGGCATGGCCGCCCCCGATAAACCCGAGCACCCGCATCCCGGCGCGCCGCGCTGCAGTCACCCCCGCCACCGAATCCTCGACCACCAGGCACTCGCCCGGATCGAACCCCATTTGCGCTGCCGCATGCAAGAACACATCCGGCGCCGGCTTGGAGCGTTTCACCTGACTCGCCGAAAACACATGTGGATCAACCAGTTCCAACAGCCCCGCATGCCCCAGATTGGTCCGCAGCGCATCGAGCCGTGTTGACGAGGCAACACACAAGTCCACGCCGCGGCCCTTGAGCGTCCGGACCGTATCGCCCGCGGCAGCAATCGGTTGCAGATCCTCGGCCAGCCGCCGTTTGCATTCCGCGGCAATGCCCTGCAGCCAATCATCAGGCTGCTCAAACCCGATTTCGGCCGAAATCGTCTCCCACGCCTCGCGATGGGTGACGCCGGTAAACCGCCGCGCGATATCGGCGGCCGAGGTCGGATGGCCCAGCCCGGTCAGTGCCTCGGCATCGACCGCACAATAGATCACTTCGCTGTCGATCAGCACGCCATCGCAATCGAAAATGACCAGCATCGGCACTCCAGAAAGAAAAAGCCCCGGCGAACCGGGGCTTTGGATTTATGCTGCCACCAGGCTGCGCAGCACATAGTGCAGGATGCCCCCGTGCTTGTAATATTCCAGCTCGTTGGCGGTATCGATACGGCAGCGGGTGATAATGGTACGTTCCGTGCCATTGGCCGAAACGATCTTTACCGCCACGCTGGCGCGCGGCACGATTTCGGTGACGCCCTCGATGGTCACTGTCTCGGTGCCATCCAGCCCCAGCGTCTGCCAGCTTTCGCCATCGGAGAACTGCAGCGGCAACACGCCCATGCCCACCAGGTTGGAGCGGTGGATGCGCTCGAACGACTGCGCAATCACCGCGCGGACGCCGAGCAGCGTGGTGCCCTTGGCCGCCCAGTCACGCGACGAGCCGGTGCCATATTCCTTGCCGGCAAACACCACCAACGGCGTGCCCAGCGCCTGATAGGCCATGGCGGCATCATAAATGGCCATCTGCGAGCCATCGGGGCCCTTGGTATAGCCGCCTTCGACGCCGGCCAGCATCTGGTTCTTGATCCGGATATTGGCAAAGGTGCCGCGCATCATCACTTCATGATTGCCGCGACGGGCGCCATAGGAGTTGAAATCGCGCGGCGCCACCTGGCGTTCTTCCAGATATTTACCCGCCGGGGTCGAGGCCTTGAACGAGCCGGCCGGAGAAATATGGTCGGTGGTGATCGAATCAAGGAACAGCGCCAGCACGCGCGCATCCTTGATATTGGTCACCGGCTTTGGCGTCATGGTCATGCCTTCGAAGTAAGGCGGGTTCTGCACATAGGTGGAACCGGAGTTCCAGCCATAGGTCTCGCTTTCTTCGATGGCGATGCCCTGCCAGTTGGTGTCGCCCTTGAACACGTCCGAGTAACGGCCCTGGAACATCTCCTTGGTGACGTTCTTGCGGACGATTTCGGCAATCTCGTGGTTCGACGGCCAGATGTCCTTGAGGTAAACATCCTTGCCATCCGAACCGACCCCGATCGGGTCCTTGGTGATGTCGATATTCATCGAACCAGCAATGGCATAGGCCACCACCAGCGGCGGCGAGGCGAGGAAGTTGGCCTTGACGTCCGGGTTCACCCGGCCTTCAAAGTTGCGGTTGCCCGACAGCACCGAGGCCGCGACCAGATCGCCGGCCTGTACGGCCTTGGAGATTTCCACCGGCAGCGGGCCCGAATTGCCGATACAGGTGGTGCAGCCATAACCCACGAGGTTGAAGCCGATGGCATCGAGGTCTGCCGACAGGCCAGCGCTGTCGAGATAATCGGTCACCACCTGCGAGCCGGGTGCCAGCGAGGTCTTGACCCATGGCTTGGAATTCAGCCCCAGCGCCCGCGCCTTGCGCGCCACCAGACCCGCAGCAACCAGCACCGACGGGTTCGACGTATTGGTGCATGAGGTAATGGCCGCAATCACCACGTCACCATGACCGATCGTGTAGGACGTGCCTTCCACCGGAATGGCCGGATGGTCTTCCTTGCCGAATTCCTTGGGCAGCGCAGCGGCAAACTTGTCCTTGGCCTGATCCAGCGCAATCCGGTCCTGCGGACGCTTCGGACCAGAGATCGACGGCACCACCGTGGTCAGGTCGAGTTCGAGCGTATCGGTAAAGATCAGATCGGCCGAATTGGTTTCGCGATACATGCCCTGGGCGCGCGAATAGGCTTCGACCAGCGCCACGCGATGCGGTTCGCGGCCCGAGGTCGTCAGATATTTCAGCGTGTCGTCATCGACCGGGAAATAGCCGCAGGTCGCGCCATATTCGGGCGCCATATTGGCAATCGTCGCCTGATCTTCGAGCGACAGGTAATCCAGCCCCGGGCCATAAAATTCGACGAACTTGCCGACCACGCCGCGCTTGCGCAGCATTTCGGTGACCGTCAGCACCAGATCGGTGGCGGTAATGCCTTCATTGATCTTGCCGGTCATCTTGAAGCCGACCACTTCCGGGATCATCATGGTGATCGGCTGGCCCAGCATTGCCGCTTCCGCCTCGATCCCGCCCACGCCCCAGCCGAGCACGGCCATGCCATTGACCATGGTGGTGTGCGAGTCAGTGCCTACCAGCGTATCCGGATAAGCGACGGTTTCGCCGTCTTCGTCACGAATCCACACGGTCTGCGCCAGATATTCCAGGTTCACCTGATGGCAGATGCCGGTGCCGGGTGGCACCACGCGGAAATTGTCGAACGCCTTCTGGCCCCAGCGCAAAAATTCATAGCGCTCGCCATTACGTTCATATTCCAGATCGACGTTCTGCTTGAACGCGCCGGGGGTGCCGAAATTGTCCACCATCACCGAATGGTCGATCACTAGGTCGACCGGCACCAGCGGGTTGATTTTTTGCGGATTGGCGCCGAGCTTGGCGGTCGCATCGCGCATCGCGGCAAGATCGACCACGGCGGGCACGCCGGTAAAATCCTGCATCAAAACCCGGGCCGGGCGGTAGGAAATCTCATGCTCGGAGGTGCGGGTCTTCAGCCATTCGGCAATCGCCAGAATGTCGGCCTTGGTCACCGTGATGCCGTCCTCGAAGCGCAAAAGGTTTTCCAGCACCACCTTCATCGAACCGGGCAGCTTGGTCACCCCGGCCAGGCCGTTCTTTTCGGCCAGCGGCAGCGAAAAATACGTATAGGTCTTGCCGCCCACGTCGAGCGTGGTTTTCGATTTGAAGCTATTGAGCGAAGAGGTCACGGTGCCCGCCTGTCGTTGCGTTACAGGGCGCTGCGCAGGGGCCGGAAAACAGGGATTTCAACATCTCCCCGCGGCCAGAACGCATCGCCTTTCCTGGAATGAGTCCAATCTATAAGTGCTTATAGTTAAACAAATTGGGCCTTGCCAGTGCGGTGAGAGCTTCAATACGACATGGGGCCATGACAGAACGGCAAGCCTTTCGTCACATGACTTTGACAGTTCGCGGCCTTGGTGGCCAGCGGGGCGATAAACTGCTGTTCAATGCTCTCGATTTTTCCATCGAAAGCGGATCGGCCCTGGCCCTGCGCGGACCCAATGGCGCCGGCAAGACCACACTGCTGCTGACGCTGGCCGGCATGATCACCCCGACCGCCGGGACCATGACGCTGACTGGCGCCGAAGCCGATGGCCCGCCGCTGCTGCACTCTTTCGGCCACCAGAACGCCATCAAGCCCCGCCTGAGTGTTGCCGAAAACCTGACCTTCTGGGCAGCGGTCAACGGCCCCACCGGCCTCCCCGTCCAAACCGCCCTTGATGAAGTCGGCCTCGGCTCCATCGCCGCACTCGACGCCGGCTATCTCTCCGCTGGCCAATCCCGCCGCCTGGCTCTCGCCCGCCTGCTGGTCACCGCCCGCCCGGTCTGGCTTCTCGATGAACCCATGGCCGCGCTCGACAGCGCCGGCGACGCCCTGGTCGGCCGCCTGATCGACCAGCATCTCGACTTGGGCGGCCTCGTTATCGCCGCCACCCACGACGACCTGCCTTTGCGCGACCCGGCCCGCATCAGCGTACTCACCCTCGGCGGCACGTCATGACTGCTTTTACCGCCATCATCACCCGCGAACTCAAGCTGGCGCTGCGCGGCGGCGGCGATGTGCTGACGCTGGTACTGTTCTTCGTCATGATCGGCGTCATCGTGCCCTTCGCCATCGGCCCGGACAAAATCCTTTTGGCCAGACTCGCCCCCGGCATCGTCTGGATCGCCGCTTTCCTCTCCATGCTGCTCGGGCTCGACCGGCTGTTCCGCGCCGACCATGACGACGGCACCCTGACCCTGTTGCGCCACGCCGATCTGCCCTTTGCCGCCATCGTTGCCGCAAAAGTGATTGCCCATTGGCTGCTCACCGCCGTGCCGCTGCTGCTGGCCAGTCCACTCTTGGCAATCATGCTGGCCATGGATTTGACCAGCCTCGGCCGCGCCATCCTGTCGCTATTGCTCGGCACGCCGGCGCTGGTTTCCCTCGGCGCCATCGGCGCTGCCGTCACGGTTTCCATCAGGCGCGGCGGGCTGATCGCCCCGGTGCTGATCCTGCCACTGGCCATCCCTGTGCTGATCTTCGGCGTCGGCGCCATTTCCACCGGGCCAGGCCCCGATCAAACCGGCGGGGCGCTGCTGTTTCTTGCGGCAATCAGCCTCATCACCACCGCTCTGGCTCCCTTTGCCGCCGCACTTGCGATAAGTTCGGGCGAAGACTAGAGCAATTTGCCCATGAGCATCGATATCGCCCCCAAGCCCAACTGGTTCAGCCGCATCGCCCATCCAGGTCAGTTCGTGGCCTGGAGCCGACCGTTGATCTGGCCGCTGGCGGCAATCACCGCGCTACTGTTCGTCGTTGGGCTCTATTTCGCGTTCTTCCACTCGCCCGCCGACTACCAGATGGGTGAGACGGTGCGCATCATGTACATCCACGTCCCCAATGCCTGGCTCAGCCAGTTCGTCTACGCCATCATGGCGGCCTCTGCGCTCGGCACGCTGGTCTGGCGCCATCCACTGGCCGATGTGTCAATGAAAGCCGCCGCGCCGCTCGGCGCCGTGTTCACCGCGCTGGCGCTGTTCACCGGCTCGCTCTGGGGCCGCCCCACCTGGGGCACCTTCTGGGAATGGGACGGCCGCATGACCTCCACCCTCGTCCTGCTGCTGATCTACCTCGGCATCATCGCGCTGTGGCGCGCCTTTGACGACCAGCTCCGCGCCGCTCGCGTCATTGCCGTGTTCACCCTCGTCGGCGCGGTCAACATCCCGATCATCAAGTTCTCGGTCGATTGGTGGAGTACCCTGCATCAGCCCGCCAGCGTTTTCACCCCCGGCGGCCCGCACATGCCCGGCTCGATCCTGTTGCCACTGTTCATCATGTTCTTTGCCTTCACCTTCCTGTTCCTGCTGCTGCATCTGGTTGCCATCCACACCGAAGTGAAGCGGCGCAAGGTGATGACCCTGGAAAAGCGCGCTGCCGGAGCCTCGGCATGATCGATCTGGGACCCCACGCCGTCTTCATTATCTGGGCCTATATTGGCGTCGCCATCGCCGTTGCCGGCCTGCTCGCCACCACCGTGCTCGATGCCCGTCGCATAGAGGCTCGCCTCAGGGCGCTCGACGCGCAGGGCATCCGCCGCCGCTCGGCGGACCCAGCCTGATGCGCTACGTCCTCTTCGCTTTGCCCTTTGTGGCGCTGCTCGGTCTGCTCGGTGTGTTCTACTATTCCCTCAACCGCGACCCCGGCTACATCCCCTCGGTGCTGATCGACAAGCCAGCGCCGCAATTCACGCTGCCCGCCGTCGCCGATCTGGGCGTGCCCGGCTTCGATACCGCCGCGCTCAAGGGCGAAGTTACCGTGGTCAACGTCTTTGCCAGCTGGTGCATTCCCTGCCGCGCCGAACACCCGATCCTGACCGCGCTCAAGGACGTTTCGGGGGTGCGCCTCTTCGGCATCAATCAGGCCGATACCGCCCAGAACGCCAAGGCGTTTCTCGACGAGCTGGGCAATCCCTATGACGCCATCGGCGCCGATGCCGACCGCCGCGTTTCCATCGATTGGGGCGTCTATGGCGTGCCCGAAACCTTCCTTGTCGATGCCCAGGGGGTGATCGCCTTCAAGCATGTCGGCCCCCTCAGCCCCGAGGCGGTGGAACGGGACCTGCTGCCAGCCATTAAGCAGGCACAGGGCAAGACCAGCTGACCCTGCAGGGGGGAGCACCACATGACCGACGTTCGCCGCACTGACCGCGCCTCACGCTTGATCAAGGCCAGCCCGCCGACCCTTTACAATGCCTTCATCGATCCCGAAGCGCTGCTTAAATGGCTGCCACCCAAGGGCATGAGCGGCGAATTCTTCACTTTCGATCCGCGCCCCGGCGGCAGCTACCGCATGGTCCTGACCTATACCGAGGCCGGCCACGAAACCTCCGGCAAAACCTCCGCTGACGCTGATATCGTCGACGTTGCCTTTATCGGCATGATCCCCAACGAGCGCGTGGTGCAGGCGGTGAAGTTCCAGTCCGAAGACCCCAGCTTTGCCGGCACCATGACCATGGCCTGGGTGCTCACACCCAGGGACGGCGCCACCGAAGTCACCATCACCTGCGAAAAAGTCCCGCCGGGCATCGGCAAGGCAGATCATGACAGGGGCCTGGCCTCGTCGCTGGAAAACCTGGCGCGGTACGCGGAAGGGCGGACCTGATCTGCGCCTTCCAGGAAGCCGACTGGATAGGAAACTTTGTGAAACTTTGTTATTCTGGAGCCAAAGGAGACCATAATGGCCACAATGACAGTGTCACTGCCCGAGCCGTTGAAGGACTGGATCGAGGCTCTGGTTGGCGAGGGTGACTACGCTTCGACCAGCGACTACGTGCGCGATCTGGTGCGCAAGGACAAGGAATTGCGCGATGCCAGCTTCGAGATGACCGACGCCCTGCGTGAAAAGCTTGATAGATCGCTGGCCAGCGGCATCAGCACCAAAACACTCGACGAAATTTTTGCTGACGCGGTCCGCAAGGTCGAGGCGCGGCAGAAAAAGCTTGGCTAGCTATCGCCTCACCGACATCGCCAGCTCCGAGATCGAAGACATTTTTGTTTTCGGCCTGATGACATTCGGGTTCGATCAGGCCGCTGCCTATCAACTCAAACTCAGCCACGTCTTCCAGTTGCTGGCCGACAATCCGGCGATGGGCCGACGTGCTGATCCGCTCAACGCCGCCATGCGACGGCACGAGCACGGCAGCCATCGCATCTTTTACGAGCCATCTACCGATGGCGTCCTCATCGTCAGCGTCATTCACATGAGCAGCGTTCGCCGGCCGGGCGACCCAGCCTAAAAGTCGCTGGTCAGCCCCTTGATCTCCCAATCGCCATAGCGCGCCGGCTCCAGCCCGCCGCGCCCGCCTTCTTCCTTAGGGGCATTCGCGGCCTTTTCATCGATTGCCTTGCGACGCGCTGCGGCTTCGGCCAGCGCCCGGCGGGCAGCATCGGTAAGGGGTTTGGCTTGGTCGGGCTCTTGGTCGGTCATGGTCAATAGGTTACGGTTTGGACAGAAGTCTTGCAGGGAACCCCTGGCGACCCAATTTAATTGGCACAGAGACGTTTGGAAACTTGCTCTGGTGTGTTGGCTGGCGTGGTTTTCGAGAAGTGATGAGCTTTTTGAAAAAGGTCCAGTGGACCTTTTTAGCGAAGAACGCCCGTAGAGCTACGCTCGAAGGGCTATGGCGCAGCGTACGTTGGTACGTGAGCACCGGAAGCGCAGAAAATCGTGTCAGACGACCGCCAGAGTAGAGTTCACAAACGGTCTCATAGACTAGAAGGAACGCAGCTCAATGTTCAACACGTTTCGCACCACCGTCCTGCTCGCGGCCCTCACCGCGCTGTTCATGGCCGTCGGCTACGTCATCGGCGGCACCGCCGGCATGATGATCGCTTTTGGCGTGGCTTTGGCCACCAATGTCATCGGCTACTGGAATTCCGACAAGCTGGTGCTGCGCATGCAGAACGCCGTGCCCGTGGCCCAGAGCCAGGCGCCCGAACTCTACGACATGGTCCACATCCTGTCCCAGCGCGCCGGCATCCCGACGCCAGCCGTCTATCTGATCCAGACCGATCAGCCCAATGCCTTTGCCACCGGCCGCAATCCGGAAAACGCTGCCGTCGCTGTGTCCTCGGGCCTGCTCCAGCAGTTGCAGACCCATGAAGTCGCCGCGGTGATCGCCCATGAACTGGGCCATATCCGCAATCGCGATACCCTGACCATGACCATCACCGCCACCTTTGCCGGCGCCATTTCCATGCTGGCCCAGTTCGGCCTGTTCTTTGGCGGCGGCAATCGGCGTGACAATCCGCTCGGCGGCTTCGGCGCCATCCTGATGGTGTTTCTAGCCCCCGTCGCCGCCATGCTGGTGCAGATGGCGATCAGCCGTACCCGCGAATATGAGGCCGACAAAGCCGGCGCCGAGATTTCCGGCGACCCGATGGCGCTGGCTTCGGCCCTGCAAAAGATCGCTGGCGCTGCGCATCAAAAAGTCAATGTTGCGGCCGAACAGAACCCGGCAATGGCCCATATGTACATCATCAATCCGCTCAGCGGCCAGCGGATGGACAACCTGTTTTCCACCCATCCCGACACTGCCAACCGCATCGAAGCGCTCACAAACCTTGCAGCAAGCATGCGAGTGGACGATAAGGGCCGCAAAGCCGAACCTCGTCCAAGCCCGCGCAACATTACGCCGGCAAGCGGCGGGGGCTGGCGCGTACCACAGACCGGACAGACCGGCGATAGTGGTGGACAACGCGGTCCCTGGGGATAATTGAACGTTTTGACAGCGAAAAAACAACCGGCGGGGCTGGCCCTGCGCCTTGCTGCGGCCGAGCGCCTGCGCACCGTCCTGGGTGGCGACAATTTCGTCGCCCTTGGCGCAGCTGATATTGCCGATAGCCGCGATCGCGCCACCGCCAACCGGCTGATCACCACAGCTTTGCGCCGGCAGGGCCAGATCAGCTTCATCATCCACGCGCTGCTTGAAAAAGGCATGCCCGGCAAGTCCGGCAGCTTCGAAGCCGTGCTGCGCCTGTCGATCGCCCAACTGGTTTATCTGCCTGACCTGGGCGCCCACAGCGCCCTGTTCCTGGCCGTCGAAGCGCTCAAGCGCGACAAGAAGGCCCAGCACCTGACCGGGCTGATCAATGCCGTGCTGCGCCGTGCCCAGGCCAATTCCGCCAAATATTCGCTGCTTTCGGACGATCTGCTGATCCCTGAAACCTTTGGTGATACCTGGGTCACCGCCTATGGCGACGCCGCCATTCCGCTGTTTACCGATGCGCTGATCGCCGGCGCGCCGCTCGATCTGACGCTCAAGGACAATGATCCCGAGCTGATCGAAATGCTCGGCGCCACGCCAGTGATCGCCGATACCGTCCGCATCCAGACCCGCGACAAGCCGGTCGAAGCGCTGCCCGGCTATGCCGAAGGCCGCTGGTGGGTGCAGGATGCCGCCTCCGCCCTTCCCGCCCGCCTGCTCAACCTCGCCCCCGGCGCGCGGGTGCTCGATCTCTGCGCCGCTCCCGGCGGCAAGACCGCGCAATTGATCAAGGCCGGTTATCAGGTCACCGCGCTCGATAGCGACGCCAACCGCATGGAACGGCTCAAGACCAACCTGGCCCGGCTCAATTACGCCGCTGAAACCATCACTGCCGATGCCGGCAGCTATGCCCCCGAATCGGGCTATGACGGCATCCTGCTCGATGCGCCCTGCTCGGCCACCGGCACCTTTCGCCGCCATCCCGAAGTCATCTGGCATCGCATGGCCGCCGATATCGCCGGCCGCGTCAGCCTGCAGCGGGCCTTGCTGATCAACGCCTTCCGCTGCCTCAATCCGGGCGGAGTGTTGCTGTATTGCGTCTGCTCGCTGGAGCCCGAAGAGGGCGAAGCGCAGGTCGATTGGGCGCTCGAGCGCCTGCCCGAACTGGAACTGCTGCCGATCGAGGCAGATGAACTTTCCGGCCTCGACGGGGCGGTTTCGGCCAGGGGCGTGTTGCGCACCCATCCGGGCATGGCGCCGGGCGGCCAGCCGGGGGGAATGGACGGGTTTTTCGTGGCGCGCTTCCGGCGTCGCTAAAGCATCGCGTGGAAAAGTGGGAACCGGTTTTCCGCGGCAGCGATGCGACACAATCGTTGGGGCGGCCACCGCAGCGTGAGCGCGCTTCGGTTCGGCAGATGAGTTGAGTGGGTCGGTAAGCGTGCGGGCTTTTCTATCACCAGTGTCAGGCAGACACGCGGCGGAGCATGTCAATGCTTGAAGCCCTGCGCTTTGCCGCCCGGCGCCGCGCGCTGATCATTGCCGACTACATCGTCACCATGCCGCTGCTGCGCTGGAGCTGGACCGGCCTGGCCGAAGAAAAATTCGGCGGTGCCCTGCCCGAATATCGCCCCAGCGACCGCGAAGCCGTCCGCGACATGATGGCGGGCCGCTATCTGCTCGCCTCAAAACTCGTCGAAACCGGCGGCGTCTCCCCTTTCGGCATCGACGTCGAGCACGCCGATTGGGAAACCAACCTGCAGGGCTTTTCCTGGCTGCGCCATTTCCGCGATGTGCGCGACGAAGGCGAACGCCGCTTTGCCCGCACCCTGGTGCTCGATTGGATCGGCCGCGAAGGCCAGTTCGATCGTCAGACCTGGGCCCTGGGCATCTGCGCCCAGCGCGTGCTGAACTGGCTGCGCCATCTGCCTTTGCTGCTCGAAGGCGCCAATGCCGACCAGACCCGCACCATCCTGCGGTGCCTCGGCACCCAGATCCAGAGCCTGCGGGTTCGCCGCCGCTTTGCCGCCAATCCGGTCGATCGCCTGCTTGCCGCCATCGCCCTGGTCGGCGCCGCCGTCTGCGACCAGAATGGCAAGCTCGATGTCGAAGATCGCGTCACCCAGCTCAATGCCATTCTCGCCGACCAGATCGACAAGGGCGGCATGCACTTTTCGCGCAGCCCCCGCACCCAGTTGCAGTTGCTGGTTGAACTCTCCAGCGTCCGCCGCTCACTCAATGCGCTCAAGAGCGAACTGACCAACGAACTGGGCGCCCAGGTTGATCGCATGCACGCCGCGCTCGACGTGCTGACCCTGGGCAGCGGCGAGCCGGTCTATGCCAATGGCACCGGCCATCTGGCCCATGACGTGCTCATCGCCGTGCAGGCCAATGGCACCGCCCAGCGCCGCAAATCCACCGTGCTCGGCGGCTATGGCATCCTGCGCGATGGCGACGCCGTGGTCATCGCCGATGGCGGCCGCATCCCCGAACCCGATTTTGCCGCCGATACCCATTCCGGCGGCCTGAGCTTTGAATTCAGCCACGGCACCGAACTGATCATCGGCAATTGCGGCCCCGCCCCCGCCGATCTGCCGCAGAGCAAACTGCTGTTCCGGCAGGGCGTGGCCCATTCCGCCCCCACCATCAATGCCCAGAGCGCCGCCCCGATCCGCGACAAGGGCCTGCTTTCCGGCCTGCCGGTGCGCACCGGCGCTGCCCCCACCATCATGCTCAACGCCGCCGATCAGTTGTTGACCCTGGGCAATGACGGCTATGCCGCCCGGTTCGGCGTGGCGCTGGAACGCCGGCTTACCCTTTTGGCCGGCGGCACCACGCTGGTCGGCCAGGATGAAATGAAGGCCAGCGGCACCACCCCGGTCTCGGGCGTCATCAGCGTACGCTTCCACCTCTCCCCCGGCATCATGCTTCGCCGTAATCGCGGCGAAGGCATCGTCCGGCTGGTCCTGCCCAATGGCGCGGTCTGGAGCTTCCTCTGGGAAGGCGCCGAACTGCGCGAGGAAGAAAGCGTCCGCCAGTCGGCCTATGTCGGTTTCAACCGCACCAATCAGCTGGTTCTGGAAACCGAAGTCGAACCCGGCCGCGAAATCGCCTGGATCTTTACCCGCGAACAGGGCTGAGCCTAAGCTCAACAGGGCAACTCACCAACCTCCGCACCGCGTTCCCTCGGGCTCGACCCGAGGGCCACTGTAAGCGCACACCCTGTTGAGAGCGACCCTCGGGTCAAGCCCGAGGGAACCTGCGGGGATAGTTGGAAGGTTTGAACCGCATAACTTCAGCCATCTCCGTTATTGCCCCCTTCCACCCAAATGCGCTAAAGCCCCGCCATCACCTCAACATTGGATGGCGGATATGAGCGACGGCAAGACGGTCAAGGTCGGGCGGGCTTTGCTTTCGGTTTTTGACAAGGCCGGCATGGTCGAGTTTGCCCGGGGCCTCACCGCCGCCGGCGTCGAACTGGTCACCACCGGCAAAACCCACAAGCTGATCGCCGATGCCGGCATGCCGGTGCGCGACATTTCCGATCTCACCGGCTTTCCCGAAATGATGGATGGCCGCGTCAAGACCCTGCACCCCAAGGTGCATGGCGGCATCCTGTCGGTGCGCGACAAGGCTGACCATAAGGCCTCGATGGACGAGCACCAGATCGGCGGTATCGAACTGGTGGCCGTCAACCTCTACCCGTTCGAAGAAACCGTCGCCAAGGGCGCCGACTACGACACCATCATCGAAAATATCGATATCGGCGGCCCGGCGATGATCCGCTCGGCGGCCAAGAACCACGCTTACGTCACAGTCGTGGTCGATCCCGCCGATTATCCCGAAATCCTCGCTGCGATCACCGCCACCGGCGGCGTTCCCTACGCCTTGCGCCAACGCCTCGCCGCCAAGGCCTATGCCCGCACTGCCGCCTATGATGGTGCCATTTCCACCTGGTTCGCCAAGGCCATCGATTATCCCGAAATCCCCTATCGCAGCTTTTCCGGCGCCCTGCGCGAAGTCATGCGCTATGGTGAAAACCCCCATCAATGGGCGGCATTTTATTCCAATGGCGATAACCGCCCCGGCGTCGCCACCGCCAGGCAGGTTCAAGGCAAAACCCTGAGCTACAACAATATCAACGACACCGACGCCGCGTTCGAACTGGTCTCCGAATTCGACGCCAGCCAGACCGCCGCCGTCGCCATCATCAAGCACGCCAATCCCTGCGGCGTCGCCGTCGCGAACAATATCATCGATGCCTACAAGCTGGCGCTGCGCACTGACACCACCAGCGCCTTTGGCGGCATTGTCGCGGTCAACCGCGAAATCGACGGCCCCATCGCCACCGAAATCGTCAAGGTGTTCACCGAGGTGATTGTCGCCCCGTCCGCCACCCAGGAAGCCATCGATATCATCGCCGCCAAGAAGAACCTGCGCCTGCTGCTGACCGGCGGCCTGGCCGATTCCAAGGCCGATGGGCTCACGGTGCGTTCGGTTGCCGGCGGCATGCTGGTGCAGACCCGCGACAATCGCAATGTCGATGATTGCGAGCTCAAGGTGGTCACCAGGCGCCAGCCCACCGATGCCGAAATGGCTGACTTGAAACTGGCCGCCAAAGTGGCAAAACACGTCAAGTCCAACGCCATCGTCTATGTCAAGGATGGCGCCACCGTCGGCATCGGCGCCGGCCAGATGAGCCGCGTCGATTCGGCATTGGTCGCCTATCGCAAATCCATCGACGCCGCCAAGGTCGCCGGTATTGATGGCGCGTTGACCAAAGGCTCGGTGGTCGCCTCGGACGCCTTCTTCCCCTTCGCCGACGGCCTTGAGGCCCTGGTCGAAGCCGGCGCCACCGCCGTCATCCAGCCCGGCGGCTCGATGCGCGACGCCGAAGTCATCGCCGCTGCTGACGCGGCCGGCATCGCCATGGTCTTCACCGGCATGCGCCACTTCCGGCATTAGGACCGGCAAGGGCCGCCACTCCCACCGCTCATCACCCTCGGGCTCGACCCGAGGGCTCTTACAATCCAGCCGTTGCACTCCAACCCGCGTCAAACCACGATGTCATCCCGGCGCAGGCCGGGATCCATCTTGAGATTTGGGGATAGGCCCCGGCCCGCGCCGGGGTGACATCGAGCGTGGGTCACGCTCCACAAAAAAGCCCCTTGAAAACAATCCCCGCTCGTGTCGATTTCCCCAAACCCCACTCGTTGTGATGGCAAGGCGGGCGATATTGCCAGTGCCACACCGGAGACTGTCCATGCGTTTCATGATCCTCGTCAAAGCCACGCCTGATACCGAAGCCGGCGTTCCGCCCAGGTCCGAAGTCATCGCCGCGATGGGCACCTTCAACGAGCAGTTGATCGAAGCCGGCATCCTGCTCGCCGCCGACGGGTTGCACCCGTCAAAGAACGGCGCGCGCATCCAGAACAAGGCTGGCCAGATCATCGTCACCGATGGCCCGTTTGCCGAAACCAAGGAGCTGATCTCGGGTTTCTGGATGATCCAGGTGCCCTCCTATGCCGATGCGCTCGAATGGGCCAAGCGCGTGCCGATGTATAACGGCCAGGAGATCGAGCTGCGCAAGGCCTTCGAAGCCACCGATTTTGCCGTCGATACCGTCACCGAAGAACACTTGGAAAAAGAACAGGCCTGGCGCGACGCCAACCAGAAACCGATCACCAAAGACTGACCGCCCTCTTGCCGTGGTGGATCGGCAATGCTCTGATCCACCATCGTGACCACCAGTTCCGCCCATAATGCCATCGAAACCGTCTGGCGCATCGAAGCGCCCCGGCTTGTCGCCGGGCTGACGCGCATGGTGCGCGATATTTCGCTGGCCGAAGAGCTGGCGCAGGACGCGCTGCTGGTGGCGCTTCGGCAATGGCCCGATATCGGCGTGCCCACCAATCCAGGCGCCTGGCTGATGACCACCGCCAAGCGCCGTGCCATCGATTATTTCCGCCGCAACACCATGGTTGCCCGCAAGCTGGTCGAGGTCGCGCACGATCTGGAAACCGACGGGCAAGCCCCCGATCCCGCCGAGCGGCTCGACGACGATGTTGGCGATGACCTGCTCAACCTGATGTTCGTCTCCTGCCATCCGGTGCTGTCGCGCGAAGCCCGCTGCGCTTTGACCCTGCGGCTGATCGGCGGCCTCACCACCGATGAAATCGCCCGCGCCTTCCTCGTGCCCGAACCAACCATGGCCCAGCGTATCGTGCGCGCCAAAAAAAGCCTCAGCGAAGCCGGGGTAAAATTCGAAACGCCACTTGGCGACGAGCGCCACCAGCGCGTCGGCTCGGTGCTCGAAGTGCTCTATCTGATTTTCAATGAAGGCTATTCCGCTACGGTGGGGCAGGATCTGATGCGCCCGCAACTGTGCGAAGACGCCATCCGCATGGGCCGCATCCTCGCCCGTCTCGCCCCTGCCGAACCCGAAGTGCATGGCCTGCTGGCGCTGATGGAAATCCAGGCGTCGCGCCAGTTCGCCCGCGTCGATGCACGGGGCGAGCCGATCCTGCTGCTCGACCAGAACCGTGGCGCCTGGGACCGGGTGCTGATCAATCGCGGCCTCGACGGCCTGGCGCACGCCGAACAGCTCGGCGGCGCCAAAGGCTATTATGCGCTGCAAGCTGCCATCGCCGCCTGCCATGCCCGCGCCACGCGCCCCGAACACACCGATTGGGCCAGGATCGCCGCCCTCTATGGCGAACTGGCCGAAATCGCGCCGTCGCCGATCATCGAACTCAACCGCGCCGTCGCCATCTCCATGGCTTTCGGGCCACAGGCGGGCCTCGACCACGCCGATACCCTGCGCGCCGAACCCGCGCTCAAGACCTATCACCTGCTCGCCACCGTGCGTGGCGACCTGCTCGAAAAGCTCGGCCGCAAGGCCGAAGCCGGCCAGGAATTCGAGCGCGCCGCCGGGCTGACCCGCAATGAACGCGAACGTGCCCTGCTGCGGGCGCGGGCTGCCGCCGCCCTACGGTAACTTAATCTTATCGTAAGACGCTGTAGATGTTGACGTGCCTAAAATGGCATGTCCGGCCCGCGTAAGGCCGGATTACGAGGCATATATGCGGTTTAGAATTCCGTCGGACCTGTCGTCACTGCTCAGCAATGGGCTCTGGCGCTCCGTAGCATCGCTGTTCATCAAGGTCGCCACTGCCGGGCTGACCTATGTCACCTATGTCGTGCTCTCGCGCACCATGACCAACGATGAATACGGCCACTTCGCCTTTGGTCTCGCCATCGCCACCGTGCTGGCTATTGCCGCCAGTGTCGGCCAGCCCACTGCCGTCCTGCGCTTCTGGGCCCAGGATACCGTCTCCGGCAAGGGCGACAAAGCCATCGCCTCGGTCCGCGTCGGCTCGACGCTGACCATTGGCGCGGGCATCTTCCTTACCGTCGCCATGTGCATCCTGGTCTATATCGTCACCCGCTTTGTCTATTTCGGCGATACCAACAAGCACTATTACGGCGCCGCTTTCCTGATCCTGCCCTTGGCCATGGCCGAGTACAATTCCTCGGCGCTGCGGGCGCAGGGCTCGCTGTGGACCGCTCTGATCCCGCGCGACATATTATGGCGCACTGCCCTCCCCGCTTCCGTGCTGGGTCTGTTCGCGGTCGGCATCGTGCTCAGCGGTCCCGATGCGCTGGTACTGTCGGCCGCCATCCTGTTTGTCGCTCTGGCGCTGCAATATTTCTTTGCCACGTCGCGCGGTTATGCGCTGACCCCCGCCATTACCGGCGTGCGCGCCTATTGGCAGGAACGCGGCAATATCAGCCGCTGGCTGCTGTTGGGTGCGCTGATCGAAACCGTGACCCTCAATGCCGACGTGATCCTCGTCGGCCTGATGGTAAACCTTGAAAGCTCGGGGCTGTATTTCAACGCCTTCCGCACCGCCGGGCTGATGACGCTGTTCACCTTCGCCATCGAATTGGTGATCGCGCCCATGGTCGCCCAGCACTATCACGCCGGCGAAATGCGCAAGGCGCAGGCCATCACGGCCTTGTGCGCCTGGGCCGGATTCCTGTTCTCGCTGGTGATCTTTGCCGGCTTTTCCGGTTTCGGCACGCTGATCCTGTCGTTCTTCGGCCCGGCCTATGCCGATGGCGCCACCGTGCTTGAACTTCTGGCGCTCGGCCTGCTGTTTGATGCCGCCACCGGCCCCTCCAAGATCGTCATGATGATGACCGGGCACGAACGCGCTTATGTCGCCATTTACGGCGCCATCATGGGCATCGGCCTCTTGGCACAGTTCATCATCATCCCCACCTATGGCATTGTCGGTGCCGCGGCCGCCAACATGGCCTCGCGCATCCTCGCCCAGATCGCCATCGCCGCCTGGTGCCGCCTGCGCATCGGGCTCGATACCAGCCTGTTGGGCGTGTTCAGCATCCGGCATCAGGTTGACCGTCCTGCGGCCATCTAGGGTGTGTGGGGATTCATGTCAGGACGAGGCGAAAACGGTGGTTTTCGAGAACCGGAGCGCAGCGTACGTTTGGTACGTGAGCACCGGAAGCGCAGAGAATCGCCGTTTGCAGCCCGACATCACTGAATCACCACACACCCTAGAACACGCGCGCAAATCTTGACCCTTCCCGCCGTCCGGCTTAGAACGGCTCCAAATTAGCCATCCCACGCATAACTGGACACGTATTGCCATGAGCAAGGCCCGCACACTCTACGACAAGATCTGGGACGACCACCTCGTCCAGAACAATGAGGACGGCACCTCCCTGCTCTATATTGACCGCCACCTGGTCCATGAAGTGACAAGCCCCCAGGCCTTCGAAGGCCTGCGCATGAACAACCGCAAGGTTCGTCATCCCGAGCGCACCCTGGCCGTGGTCGATCACAACGTGCCCACCACCGATCGTTCCCTGCCCAATCCCGATCCTGACAGCGCCATCCAGATCGCCACGCTGGCTGAAAACACCAAGGATTTCGGCATCGAATATTTCGACCCCTTCGACAAGCGCCAGGGCATCGTCCACATTGTCGGGCCGGAACAGGGTTTTACCCTGCCCGGCATGACCATCGTTTGCGGCGATAGCCACACCTCGACCCACGGCGCCTTTGGCGCTCTGGCGCACGGCATCGGCACCTCAGAAGTGGAACACGTTCTGGCCACCCAGACGCTGATCCAGCAGAAGGCCAAGAACATGCTGGTGCGGGTCGATGGCAAGCTGCCGCCCCACGTCACCGCCAAGGACATCATCCTCGCCATCATCGGCGAAATCGGCACGGCAGGCGGCAATGGCCACGTCATCGAATTTGCCGGCGAAGCCATCCAGGCACTGTCCATGGAAGGCCGCATGACGGTCTGCAACATGACCATCGAGGGCGGCGCCCGCGCCGGCCTGATCGCGCCCGACCAGACCACCTATGACTATGTCAACGGCCGCAACCGCGCGCCCAAGGGCAAGGCCTGGGACATGGCGCTCGAATACTGGAAGACCCTCTATACCGACGAGGGCGCCCATTACGACAAGGTGGTGGTCCTCGACGCCGCCAAGCTGCCGCCGATCGTTTCCTGGGGTTCCTCGCCCGAAGACGTCATCTCGGTCACCGGCGCCGTGCCGAACCCGGACGATATCGCCGACGAGAACAAGCGCGCTTCCAAGTGGCGGGCGCTCGAATATATGGGCCTCAAGCCCGGCACCAAAATGGTCGACATCACCCTCGATCGGATCTTTATCGGCTCCTGCACCAATGGCCGCATCGAAGACCTGCGCGTTGCTGCCGGCGCCATCAAGGGCCGCAAGGTCGTGCCCACCATTTCGGCCATGGTCGTGCCCGGCTCGGGTCTGGTCAAGGAACAGGCCGAGGCCGAAGGCCTTGACGTGATCTTCAAGGAAGCCGGCTTTGAATGGCGTGAACCGGGCTGCTCGATGTGCCTGGCCATGAATCCCGACAAGCTCAAGCCGCATGAGCGCTGCGCCTCGACCAGCAACCGCAACTTCGAAGGCCGCCAGGGCTTCAAGGGCCGCACCCATCTGGTGTCGCCCGAAATGGCCGTCGCCGCCGCCGTCACCGGCCACTTCGTCGATATCCGCGATTGGCACTGACCAACAACGCCTGGGGAGGGCGTTATGCGCCCTCCCTCGACGATTTCCACGCTCTGGCGCTTGAAGCGCTGGACGCCCTGCCCGAGCCGTTCAAATCCCTGGCCGCCGACGTCACCTGCTCGGTCGCCGAATTTGCCGAAGACGACGTGCTCGAAGGCTTTGGCATGGATAGCCCGTTCGAGCTGATGGGGCTTTTCGTCGGCACGGGCCTCACCGAAGACGGCGCCACCCCCCAGACCGGCCAATTGCCCAACACCGTGCTGCTGTATCGCCGCGCCATCCTCGATTACTGGTCCGAAAACGACGACAACACGCTGGGCGAAATCGTCACCCACGTCCTGGTCCACGAAATCGGCCACCATTTCGGCTTTTCCGACGACGACATGGAAGCCATCGAAGCGCAGGACGAAGACTGAGGCCAGGTGCCTCCCCACGCGCGATGTCACCCCGGCATCGAGCTGGAGGCAATGGTGCCGCGCACTCGATCTGGCACCTCCCCTCGATGGGGGAGGCTGGGAGGGGGTGGTGCGGAGCCACAATATCGCGGCTCTGCCGACGACTGCGATCAACCGCGACAAAACCGCGCAATTTCCATTGCTTAAGCGGCCAATCTGAATAAGCTCCCCGCCATGGGAAAGCCCGCGGAGGGCCGGCTGACTGCGATTGGAGGATCGCACCATCCGGCGGGGCTTTCGAGGACACTATATCGAGGGACGTTCTATGACTTTGGCATTGTGGCTGATCGTCGTCTGCGGCGGTCTGTCTATCGTTTATGGAGTGATCACCACGCGGCAGCTGCTGGCTGCTGACCAGGGATCGGCGCGCATGCAGGAAATTTCCGCCGCCGTGCGCGAAGGCGCTTCGGCTTATCTCAAACGCCAATATCTCACCATTGCCGCCGTCGGCGTGGTCATCCTGATCGCCGCCTATTTCCTGTTGGGCATCTATTCGGCCATCGGCTTCCTGATCGGCGCCGTGCTGTCGGGCGCTGCCGGCTTTATCGGCATGAACGTTTCGGTGCGCGCCAACGTCCGCGTCGCCCAGGCCGCGATTTCCTCGCTGGCCCGAGGCCTTGATCTGGCGTTCAAGTCCGGCGCCGTCACCGGCATGCTGGTCGCGGGCCTCGGCCTGCTCGGCGTTACCCTGTATTTCATGATCCTGACCGGCATGGGTTTCGCCCCCACCAGCCGCACCGTCATCGATGCGCTGGTGTCGCTGTCGTTCGGCGCTTCGCTGATCTCGATCTTTGCCCGTCTCGGCGGCGGCATCTTCACCAAGGGTGCCGACGTTGGCGGCGATATGGTCGGCAAGGTCGAAGCCGGCATCCCGGAAGATGATCCGCGCAACCCCGCCACCATTGCCGATAACGTCGGCGACAATGTCGGCGATTGCGCCGGCATGGCCGCCGATCTGTTTGAAACCTATGTGGTCACCATCGTCGCCACCATGGTTCTGGCCGCCATCGTTTTGCCCGAAGCCTATAAGCTCTCCGGCATGATCCTGCCACTGGCCATCGGTGGCGCCTGCGTCATCACCTCGATCATCGGCACCTATTTCGTCAAGCTCGGCGCCTCCAACAACATCATGGGCGCGCTCTACAAGGGCATCATCGCCACCGGCGTATTCTCGCTGATCGCGCTCTATCCAGTGCTGTCGCTGGTGTTCGGCGGCAACATGAATGCCGACCTCGGTGGCTTCACCCCATGGCACCTGTTCGGTTGCGGCATTGTCGGCCTGGTCATCACCGCGCTGATCATCGTCATCACCGAATATTACACCGGCACCGGCCGTCGCCCGGTCAATTCGATCGCCGAAGCCTCGGTCACCGGCCATGGCACCAACGTCATCCAGGGTCTGGCCGTGTCGCTGGAATCCACCGCCCTGCCGGCTTTGGTGATCATTGCCGGCATCATCATCACCTTCAAGCTGGCCGGCCTGTTCGGCATCGCCTTCGCTGCCGCCACCATGCTGGCCCTGGCCGGCATCGTGGTTGCCCTCGACGCCTTCGGCCCGGTCACCGACAATGCCGGCGGCATCGCCGAAATGGCCGGTCTCGACAAGACCGTGCGCCACAATACCGACGCGCTCGACGCCGTCGGCAACACCACCAAGGCCGTCACCAAGGGCTATGCCATTGGTTCGGCTGGCCTCGGCGCCCTGGTGCTGTTTGCCGCCTATACCCAGGACCTGATCTACTTCTCCGGCCTGCCTGATGCGCCGGCGATCTTCAAGGGCATGGGCACGCTCACCTTCTCGCTGGCTGACCCCTACGTGGTGGTTGGCCTGCTGTTTGGTGGCCTGCTGCCATTCCTGTTCGGCGGCATGTCGATGACCGCCGTGGGCCGCGCCGCCCAGTCGGTGGTGGTTGAAGTGCGCCGCCAGTTCAAGGAACGACCGGGCATCATGGCCGGCACCGAAAAGCCCGATTACGGCCGCGCCGTCGATATGCTGACCAAGGCCGCGATCAAGGAAATGATCGTGCCCAGCCTGTTGCCGGTACTGTCGCCGATCGTGGTGTTCTTCCTGATCAACTGGATCGCCGGCCCCGCCGCCGGCTTCTCGGCGCTCGGCGCCATGCTGATGGGCGTCATCGTCACCGGGCTGTTCGTCGCCATCTCCATGACCGCCGGCGGCGGCGCCTGGGACAACGCCAAAAAGAGCTTCGAAGACGGCTTCGTCGACAGCCACGGCGTCAAGCACCTCAAAGGCTCCGACGCCCACAAAGCCTCCGTCACCGGCGACACCGTCGGCGACCCCTACAAGGACACCGCCGGCCCGGCCGTCAACCCGATGATCAAGATCACCAACATCGTGGCCCTGCTGCTGTTGGCGGTATTGGCGCATCTGGGGTAACGGCCGCAACCGCACCCACCAGCCCCTCATGGTGAGGTGCTTTGCGTAAGCAAAGCCTCGAACCACGGGCACAGAATGAAGAAGGCCCGGGAGCGATCCCGGGCCTTCTTATATCTTTGTGCCAGCGTCCCCGTAAAATTCTTGGTCGTGACCTATAAGTAGATCGCGTGCACCCTTGGGCAGTGGAAAGCCGTAGCCAATCCATTCCTTGATCCACCACATCCTGCGCTCGTGATGGTAACGGCTCATGTAAAGTTCCATGCCGATCTTTTCGATCGTCCCGTGCATCGAGGCAATCGCGTCATTGCCGGCGGTAAAACTGCTTACGTTTCCTTCAGGCCAATCGATTTCATACCGGCAATGCCAAGCCGACCCCACCGGCTCCGGGATAAACATTCTCACCTCAACCGCTCGTTCGCCCGCGCTGGTTACAACCGTAAGTGTCCGCTTCCCAGCAATCATCGTTCCTGCCCCACGTGAAAAAACGGCGGTATCGGATCGCCTTTCATGCAAGCTGTCATCCGAGACCGTGCTTGATCTCTGCAGAAGGGATTCCAAGGCAGCATCTCACACTGGAAAATGTCCTCCTTATACTGCAATTCGCATTCCGCCCTTTTCGTCTCGTCCCACGTGCCTGCAACAAGTACTCCGCCAACCCAGCGTCCACCCGTCGATTGTCCAGCAGGCACACGCGGCTGAGCCGGATCATATTTCCTGAGCAGCGCTTCCAGTCGCAAAGCGAGGATGGTGAGCTTTCCTGAGGCTACCGCATATTCAGCTCTATTTATGTGTGTTTCATAGCGCATCGTTCATTGTCCTGCTTACAGCACAATAGTCTCCATTTTGAATGGCGGGGATAACATTCCCCGATCAAGCCAAACCCACCACGTTCACCCTCCCCCTTGTGGGGAGGGAAGCGAGATAGGACTTAGCTTGCTAAGTCCGTGATCGAGCAGGGAGGGGGTTTGCTTCCGCAAGCTCGGTGCAAGCGGCCTACCCCCTCCCTTGATCCCCTGCCATTCGAGCGCAGCTCTCATGGCCTCTTTCGCTCATGTCGCGCCGCTGGCGCGACATGCCCTTCGGGACGCTACAGAGCCCCGCAAGGGGGAGGGTGTCGACTGATGGGCTGATGCGCTGCAGCCCCCACCCCCTCCGCGTCATTCCGGCGGAGGCCGGAATCCAGGTCCGTGGCCATCCATTCGCATCCAGCACCGGGAACGTTCACCGCATGGATTCCGGCCTCCGCCGGAATGACATCGGTGGCGTTGCCAGATTGTGCCCAGATCAAGCCAAACCCACCGCGGTTACCCTCCCCCTTGTGGGGCTTTGTAGCGCCCCGCCAGGGCAGATCGCGCCAGTGGCGCGATCTGAGCGGAGAAGGCCATGAGAGCTATGCTCGAATGGCAGGGGAAGCGAGATAGGACTTAGCTTGCTAAGTCCGTGATCGAGCAGGAAGGGGGTTTGCCTCCGCAAGCTCGGCCTGCGCTGCCCACCCCACCCTTGATCCCTCCCACAAGGGGTGGGTGTCGATTGACTATTCCAGTCTATGATCCGCAGAAATCTGGATAGCGCTATGCACCAAACCCTCCGCACCCTCTCCGCCGCCTGGGACGCCGCGCTCATTGCCAATGACGCGCCCGCCGTTGCGGCGTTCATGGCCGAGGACTGGGTCTACGTCACCGAGACCGGCCCGGTGCCCAAGGCCGATATCGTCGGCTGGATTGCCGCCGGAAAATTGCAGCATTTTTCGTTTGAAACCATTGGGCCGGATCGTATCGTCATCCACGGCGATACTGCCATCATGACCGCCCGCAAAATCTCCACCGGCGCCTGGGATGGCGTGCCCTACACCGCCGACGAATGGATCAGCGAAATCTATCTGCGGCAGCCGGGCGGCAGCTGGCTGTGCGTCCTCAGCCAGAAATGCCCGGCGGAGTGAACCGCCGTGGGTGGGCAAATCCCCCCGCCCCACCCACCGAGTCATTCCGGCGCAGGCCGGAATCCAGGTCCGTGGCCATCCATCCGCATCCAGCGTCGGGAGTATTTCACCGCATGGAGTCCGGCCTGCGCCGGAATGACATCGAGCGCTGGGCAGCACTTTGCCCATCTTATCCCCCACCCCCCAAACCTCCCGTACACTTGCGCCATCACCCCACCGGAACGCGGTCATGACGAGTGAAGGAGTGGGGATGACAGTCGGGGGGATGGGGTCGCTCATCTCAGGCGGTCCATTCGGAAGCTCAACGCTGGGGAAGACAGCTGGCTCACTCCG
>NZ_JBDSUA010000036.1:0-29129 GCF_039927955.1 Devosia sp.
TCGGACAAATGCGCGATGATCCGCTCATCAGCTTGCCGGCAGTTCCCGCACGCTGATCATCCCGGCCAAGCCGGAAATGCGTGGAGGCCCTGCCTCAGTTACACCACGCTATGGGGCACGATCAAAATAATCCCGATCAGCTCTGCCCCGCTGGACATAACCGCGCCTCGATCAATGCACCGCTGCGGCCGCAGGCTTGTCGGGCAGGAGCAATATCTTGCTGCGCGACTGAAAAATTTCTACGCGCAATTGACGTGTTAGCGCGTCCGCTGGCGTGCGGAGGATAGGTGCCATCATTGTCTTGCCCCAAGCCAATATAGCCTTAAAGCACTATTAGGCATGCGGCAACGGCGCGGAGATATTGGTAAAATTCACGGCACGATAATCTTGCTTCCCGCTGTTTTGCGACGAGCAGCAAGATTATCTATCGAGTTATATTCTGCATCGGAACTTAATGCTTGGCGCCGAACTGATGCGGGTTGAAGTGGTAGGCCGACGAGCAGAATTCACAGACCACTTCGATCTGGCCATCGACGGCCATTTCCTGGCGATCGGCGTCGGAAAAGCTGGTTTCCAGCATCTCCTCGATCCGATCGGCCGAACAGGTGCAGCGTTCGGCCATCGGCAGGGGCGTAAATACCCGCACGCCGGTTTCGTGATAGAGACGGAACAGCAGCCGCTCCGGCGACAGGTCCGGATCGGCCAGTTCCACATCTTCCAGCGTTGCCAGCAGCGTCTTGGACTGGGTCCAGGTGTCGGCTTCATCGACACCGGAATAATCGCCATCGCCGGGCAGATCGGCCGCGACTGAGCCGCCATGCTCGGGCAGGTGCTGGATCAGCACGCCACCGGCTCGCCAATGAGGGCGGTGATCGCCCTTCCTGGTGAACTGGGCCACAGCCAGGCGCACCATGGTGGGGATCTGTTCGGACTGCATGAAATAGGTATGGGCGACGTCTTCAAGCGAATTGCCGTCCAGCGCCACGATGCCCTGGTAGCGCTCGGTATGGGCGCCCTGATCGATGGTCATGGCCAGATGGCCCTTGCCCAGCAGTTCGCCCGGCGTGGTCCTGCCGTCTTCGGCGGCCTTGACCAGCGCGTCGTGATCAAAGCGCGCATAGCCGCGCAGCCCATCGGGCGCATCGAAATCCACCACCAGCAGATTGACCGGACCATCGGTCTGGGTCTGCAGGATGAAGCGCCCCTCGAATTTGAGCGATGAACCGATCAACGCGGCCAGGGCCACGGCTTCGCCGAGCAGGCGCGAAACCGGCACCGGGTAGTTATGCCGGGTGATGATGGTATCGAGCGCCTCGCCCAGCCGCACGGCGCGGCCGCGGGTATCGAGCTTGTCGAGCGTGAACGGCACGACAGTATCGTCGCCAGCTTCCGGGCGGTCGAGACCAAGGGCAGACATGAAGGTGTCGGTCATGGCAGGCGTATCCGTATTCATTATGGTCGCGGGCTTTCAGGTCGGCTTGGCCTGACACGAAACGCAACAGACCTCATCCCTGTGGCAGGATGAGGTCTTCTGACACGTCCGGTCAATGTCGGGGCTTAATTCGTCTCGACCCCGAGCGCCCAGCACAGGATGGCTTTTTGGGCATGCAGGCGGTTTTCGGCTTCGTCGAACACCACCGATTGCGGACCGTCGATCACCTCGTCCGTCACTTCATCCCCGCGATGGGCGGGGAGGCAGTGCATGAACAGGGCGTCTTTGTCCGCCAAGGCCATCAAATTGGTATTGACCTGATAAGGTTTCAAGACCCGGCGGCGTTCGGCGGCGTCGGTATCGCCCATCGATACCCAGGTGTCGGCGATGATCAGGTCAGCGCCCTCGGCCGCTTCGCGCGGGTCCTCGATCAGCTTGACCCATTTGCCGGCCTTCTGGATGTCCAGCATCAGGTCCTTTTCCGGCCAATATTCGTCCGGCACGGCAATGGTCAGCTCGCATTCGAACAGTTCGGCCGCATTGACCCAGGAGTGCAGCACGTTATTGCTGTCACCCACCCAGGCCACCTTGGCGCCCTTGATCGGGCCGCGATGTTCCTCGAAGGTCATCAGGTCGGCCATGATCTGGCAGGGATGGGCGCGGCGGGTCAGCCCGTTGATCACCGGCACGGTAGCGCCTTCGGACAGTTCGAGCAGATCGGCATGGCTGAGGATGCGGATCATGATGGCATCGACATAGCGGCTCATCACCCGCGCCGTATCGGCCAGGGTTTCCTCGCGGGAAAGCTGCATTTCCTGGCCGGAGAGCATGATGGTTTCGCCACCAAGCTGGCGCATGCCGACATCAAACGACACGCGGGTGCGGGTCGATTGCTTGTCAAAGATCATCGCCAGGATCTTGTCCTTGAGCAGCAGCGGGCGGTCGCCCTCTTTCATGCGCTGCTTGAGCGAGACGGCCGCATTGAGCATGCCGCGCAGTTCGGGATAGGTGAAGTCGTCGATATTGAGAAAATGCCGTGGTGTGCCGGTCGAGGTCATGGGCCGGATTCCTTTGTGACGTATAATGTGTCGGCGATTGCCGATTTTGATCTTTGCCAGCGACATGCCAGGCGGCCGGACAGGCCGTTGTTGCCGGCATGCTTCCCAATCACCAGACGGCACCTCCCCATGATGGGGGAGACTGGGAGGGGGTGTGCGGAGCCCGGATATCGTGGCTCTCATCCCCCGACCCTTGATCCCTCCCCACGGTGGGGGAGGGTGTCGACTGCGAAATCGGGTCAAGATCGTTTGCTCAGAAGCCGCCTCAGGGCGGCGGGAACAGACCTCGTCGGCGACCTTCATGCCACTGTTGCTGGATCATTCAGGCCACCGCTGGCGCCGCCGCTGCTTCCGCCTCAATGGCGGTAAACGCTGCGGCCAGCTTGTCGATGGCTTCCTTGATATCGGCTTCGGAGACGATCAGTGGCGGCAGCAGCCGCAGCACGTTGTCGCCGGCCCCGATGGCCAGCATGTGATGATCATCGCGCAGCCGGCTGACGAAATCGCGCACCGGCGGGGTGATCTTGATGCCGGCCAGCAGGCCCTTGCCGCGCAGTTCCAGCACATATTGCGGGAAGCGCTGCGCCAGTTGCTGCAGGTGCCAGGCCAAAACCTGGCCCATCTGGTTGACGTGATCGATAAAGCCCGGCGCCAGGATGCGGTCGAGCACGGCATTGGCCACGGCGGTGCCGAGCGGGTTGCCGCCATAGGTCGAGCCATGGGTGCCCGGCACCATCGATGCCGCGATCTCGGCTTTCGCCAGACAGGCGCCGATGGGGAAGCCGGCGCCGATGGCCTTGGCCACCGCGACGATATCGGGCGTGATATTGGCCCATTCAAAGGCAAAGAAGCGCCCGGTACGGCCATAACCGCACTGCACTTCATCAAGGATCAGCAGCATGTCATGCTTGTCGCACAAAGCGCGCAGGCCCTGCATGAATTCGGCGGTCATGGCGGTCACGCCGCCCTCCCCCTGCACCGGCTCGATCAGGATCGCGCAGGTATTGGGGGTGATCAGCGCCCGCACGGCATCGAGATCGCCGGGTGCTGCGTGCTTGAAGCCGGGCATGACCGGCCCGAAGCCTTCAGTATAGCCCGGATTGCCGCCCGCCGCGATGGTGGCCATGGTGCGGCCGTGGAAGCTGCCGGTGAAGGCGATGACTTCATATTTGTCGGGCTGGCCCTTGGCGAAGAAATAGTGCCGTGCCGTCTTGATGGCGCATTCAAGCGCCTCGGCACCCGAATTGGTGAAAAACACCTTGTCGGCAAAAGTGGCGTCAACCAAACGCTGCGCCAGGCGTTCCTGCTCGGGAATGGTGAACACGTTGGAGGTGTGCCAGACTTTTTCGGCGGCTGATTTCAGCGCGGCAACGACATGGGCGTCGCCATGGCCGAGCGCGTTGACGGCAATGCCGGAGTGAAAATCGAGGTACGACGTGCCGTCCTGGCTGAACAGGCGCATGCCTTCGCCGCGCTCAAAAGCGAGTTCGGACCGGGCATAAGTGCCGTAAAGCGCGGACATGGACGTGTTCCTCTCAGTGGAGTGTTGCAAAGAAAGCGCAGCGAGCCGACCGAATGGCCGATTTGCCATCAGAAAACCAAAAACGCGCTCCATTTGGTCGCGCGTTCGGGGCCTCAAATACGGCAAAACTGCCAGATAAGTCAATGTTTGCCCGGCAAGTGCCTGATATGACTCAGCTTCTCTTAACGTGAAATTAACCAAGGGTTTTCCCGGGGAAATTTGCCCCCGACTCTTGATCCCGATTCCACCGATGTCGTAAGATCAAAGGCGTTGGGGACACGATATCTCGTGTGGCGGACCCACTCAACATACGAGCCATAGCACATTTTTGACTGCCAACATTATTGGCGGAACGATGAAGGACTCTGTTTTGACGATGGTATCGGAAGCACAATCTTCGGGCTGGACGGACGAACGCGTCGAAACCCTCAAGAAACTCTGGATGGAGGGCCTGAGCGCCAGCCAGATCGCCGGTGAGCTCGGCCAAGGTGTGACCCGCAATGCCGTAATCGGCAAAGTGCATCGCCTCAAGCTGTCGGCCCGCGCCAAGCCAACCAATTCGGCGCCCCGCGCCCGTCCGGCAGCGCGCCCGGCGCCGCGCCGCGTCGCCAGCCCTGGCGCATCACCGATGTCGTCTTCAGGCGGCATGGGCGGCATGAACAAGCAGCGCACGGTGACCGCCATGCGCACCCAGAGCGTTGGTGGTGGCGCAACCGCGCTGGCATCCAATCCGGAATTCGAGACCGAGCGCTATGTCGCGCCGGCAGTGCAGGAAATCTTCATTCCAGAGGACAAGCGCCTGAGCCTGCTGCAGCTCAATGAGCACACCTGCAAATGGCCGATCGGCGACCCGCTGACCAAGGACTTCTACTTCTGCGGCCAGCATTCCAATGACGGCAAGCCGTATTGCGAATTCCATTCCCGCCGCGCCTATCACCAGCCCGACAAGAAGCGCCGCTGAACCCCTTCCTCCCTGACTTGGAGGCGCCCGATGGGCGCCTTTCTTGTTTTGGGGTCGTGCGGGCAGAAGGCCAGATACAAGGTGAATGGCGATCAGTGCTATTCTTGCACAGTTTCCGCCACCGTCACGATCGGGAACACCAGTGTAAACACCGTGCCGCCGTCCATGTGAAACTCACTGGTGCCGCCGACCTGGGCGGTGAGCGCGCGGATCAGCCGGCTGCCCATGCCCGTTGAGGGCGTGGCCGGATCAAAGCCGGTGCCATTGTCGCGGATGGTCAGGCAGCCCTGCTCGTCGCCCTGCCGCTCCAGCAGCAAATCGACCTTGCCCTTCCGTCCATCCTTGAAGCCATGCTTCATGGCATTGGACACCACTTCGTTGACGATCAGGCCCAGTGGCAAGGCGTTGTCGCGGTTGACCTCGATGGGTGTCATCGTCCAGGCGATTTCCAGATCAGTGCCATAGCTGAGCTTGAGGTCTTCCATCAGGCGCGGCAGGTATTCGGAAATCTGCACCCGGTCAAACTGGTCGGAGCTGTAGATATGCTCATGCACCGAAGCCATCGCCGAAATACGGCGCGCCAGTTCCATCTTGGCCTCGGCCGGCAGCGGCTGCAATTGGACCAGCGAGGACACCTGCTGCAGGTTGTTCTTCACCCGATGGTGGATTTCGCGGAACAGAACCCGGTTGTCCTCGACGGCCTTGCTCAACTCGTCGCGCGTCCGGTCATCGCGGCGCAGCAACCGTGCCACCCAGATCGACATGCCGAGCAGTCCGGCCATGCAGGGGGTCGCGACGATCAGGATGGTGATCAAGGTCTGCCAGAAGGCGGTAAAGGCCTCTGAGCGGGCGATGGAGGCCGTAGCGATGAGCGGGTAGCCCTCAACGCGCCAATAGCCGGCGACCCGTTCGATCCCGTCCACCGACGACTTGGCGTCATAGCTGCCGTTCGGGCTCTGGGGCAGATAGGTGGTAAACAGCGGACCATGGCTCAGATCGCTGCCGGCATCGGGCAGCGGAAAGCGGGTCACCAGCATGCCATCGTCGCGGATCAGCGCCACGGCGGAATAGGGTCCCAGTTCCAGCGAGGACTTGAATTCGTCCAGCGCATTGGCAGGGATGACGATCAGGGCAATGCCGATGAACTTGCCGTCCCGCTCCAGCCGCTTGGCCACGGTAAACACCTTGGCCCCGCTATGGGGCGAGACCTGCAAGGCGGAAATGGTGAACTCGGCGCCATTCTTGGCGGCTTCGAAAAACTCCCGGTCGTCATCGACGCCCTTGGAGGTATCGGCATTGGTCAGGCGCGGATGGCCCTGCGCATCGAACAACCAGGCGCGCACATCGCCGGGCAGGCTGCTGACGGCGGCGTTCATGTCGCCGATGGCGTCGGGCGCCGGCATCTGCAGGCTGTTACCAACCGAATCGTCGATGCGGCGCAACGCCTGGAAGCTGGCTTCCATCAGCCATTGCACATGGGCGGCCACCACATGGGCCGACCCCAGCGCACGGTCTTCGGCCCGGGTATCGGCGTCACGATAGGACTGCAGCAGCGTGAAGCCGGTCAGCGCCATGAACAGCACAAGAAAAATTCCGGTCAGGGCCAGCGTTGCCGCTGACGCGCTGACCCGGCCCGGCCTTGCCAGATTCAACTCCACACCGAATCCCTCATCCGCATCGCCACCAAACTGTGATCTGGCGACAAATTCAAGCCAATGTAGGGCCGAATGCAGAATTGGTCGCCACCGTATCGCGGCGGTCGGGCAGGCTGAATAGCCGGTGATCAGTCGTCGTTGGTGGCGTTCAACTCATCCGGATGACGGCCTTCATCGGGCGCTGGATGGTCCCCGCCGAGCGCTGCGGCGATGGCTGCGGCCAGTGCCTGCACATCGACGCCGGAACTGGCGCCCGGCGCCTGCCGAGCCAGTTCCTTGCTGATCACCGAAGCGATCAGTTGGGTGCGCTGGTCTTCCGGATGCGGATGAACACTAGCCATTGCCATTCACGGATATCCCATTGTTATCAACCTTGACCTCGATGCCGGGGCGGGTCTGCTGCTGATAGGTATAGATGCCGAAGCCAACGACGGCGACCAGCAGCACGGCGATGACAAGATAAAGACCATTGCGATTCATAAGCAATCCCGACGCTTGAGCCAAACCGGACTAACGCGCCAGAACGCTATCGGTTCAATGGCGCGCGATCGATTGCAGCGCCTCGACCAATTCGGCGATGCCTTGGGCCGGGGTGCCGGAATTGTCGATCACCACTGGGTTGATGCCGGCGGGGAGCGGGGCGGTTTCGCGGGCCAGCCGCGCCGCAACGGCCTCGGCGTCTTCGCGGCCGCGCTGGGCCAGCCGGGCGGCGCGCAGCGACATGTCGGCGGTGATCAGCAGCACCTGGCAGGTCGGAAACCTGTCTCGCGCCTGGGTGAGCGTCTGCCTTGAGCCATTGGCGATAACCACAAGCCCACGCTCGATTTGCGCCCGCACGCTGGCGGGCAATCCATAGCAGAGGCCGTGGGCCTGCCACGACAGAGCCAGACCGCCAGCCGCTTCGAGCGCGGCGAACGCCGCCAGGTCGAGCGTGTCGTGATCCTCCAGCGCCGCATCGGCCTGGCGGGTGACGATCCGGCGCACGAAGACAAAGCGCGGATCGGCGGCCAGCGCGGCACGGGCGCCATTGATCAGCGTGTCCTTGCCCACACCGGAGGGGCCGACCACCAGCACCAAAGTTCCGGCGGGCTGGTTCATCTCAGGAGACCCGCTTGCCCTGACGCCAGACGCCGCGGACCACCGGCATGCCGCGAATGAGCTGGACGCGCACCAGATCGGCGCGCTTGCCGATGGCGATTTCTCCGCGATCGTCCAGACCCGCCGCATGGGCCGGGTTGAGCGTCACGGTTTTGAGCGCCTGTGGCAGCGTGATGCTGTCGATCCGCTCGGGCAAAACGAATGCCGCCTGCAACAGCGCGAACGGCACATAGTCGGAACTCAGCACATCGAGCAGCCCGGCCCGCACCAGATCGGTGGCGGAGATATTGCCGGAATGGGATTTGCCGCGCACCACATTGGGCGCGCCCATCAGGATGGCAAGGCCGGCATCGTGCGAGGCTGCGGCCGCTTCCAGCGTGGTTGGAAATTCAGCGATCCGCACGCCATCGCGCACCGATTCCTCGACCTGGGCGATGGTGGCATCGTCATGGCTGGCCAGCACCAGACCAAGCTCGGCCGCCCGGCGGCTGATAGCCTGGCGATGCACGGCCGAATACTTGATCTGCTCGGCCAGCCGGTCGTTGAGGTAGCCCTCAGCCTCCTCGGGCGTTGAACCCATCTTGGTCTTGTAGAACTGCTTATAGGCTTCCATCGAGGTAAACTGGCGCTGGCCGGGCGTGTGATCCATCACCGAGGCCATCCGGGTCACCGGATGATTGGCGTAAGCCTCGAAATGCTCCAGCACGTCATGGCTGGGCAGTTCGCAGCGCAGGTGGATCAGGTGATCGACACGCAACCGGTCATCGTCCCGGGCGGTGCGGATGGCATCGACCAGCCGCCCGACATGGACACCCATATCCGGCAGATCGATATCGGAGCCGATACGCACCGCATCAAACACCGTGGTAATGCCCGAGGCCGCAATCTGCCCGTCATGGGCCTGCAATGCCGCCATCGGGTCCCAGAACACGCCGGGGCGGGGCCGATAGTGGTTTTCCAGATGGTCGGTGTGCAGTTCGACGAGGCCCGGGATCAGATAGTCGCCGTCGAGATCAATCCCGGCCTGACCATGACCTTCCTGGATATCAACGATCAGGCCTTCATCGATGGCGAGCGAGCCTTCAAACACCGCATTGGCGGTGACGATGCGGGCATTGTGGAAGGCGACTTCATGGGACATCAGAGAGCGCCCTGCAGGAGAAAATCGGCGGTGCGCCGGAACGGCCGGCCATTTTCGGCCTCGGTGAACAGGCTGAGCCGATCCAGCAGCACTGGCGCATCGAGCACCGGGCCGAACCAGGTCTGCGCTGCCGTCCGGAGTTCGGTGTGGTCCGTCTCGGCCAGCCGGTCGCTGAGCGTCATGTGGAACTGGAATTCCTCAAACACGTAAGGGTAGCCATAGGCATCGAGCAGTTCTTCCTGCCGCGGCGTCAGCCCCCGACCCATCCGCGCCGCCCGATCCTTGAGGCTCATCTGGGCGCGGAACGGGTCGAAATCCTCGACTACATGGGAGGCAAAATCCTGGATGGCTTCGGCCGAACCGGTCGGGGTCAGCGCCAGAAAGCCATCGATCGAATTGAGTTCCAGCCGACCCAGATCCACTGGAGCGTGGGTGGCGGCAAAGCCGGTCAGCGCAGCAGTCAGATCGTCAAGCAGCATGCCCGGCTCCAGCGCCATCGGCGCCTTGAGCGTGGCGTGAAAGCCGTAGCGGCTTGCCGATTGGGTGAGGTTGAGCAGCCGGTCGCGCTCGATCCCGGCCACCGGGCCATCGAAGCGGTCGCCATCGGCCGGATCGCGCCCCAGCCAGATCGCGGCACGCTCCCACAGCGCATCGGTTGGCGCCGGTGCGTAATAAATCGCAAATCGTTCGGCCATGAGTAACCCCCAAGGTCGCCCAGTTATCCCAGGCTCATGTCACTTTCTTGACGACTGGACAGGCTTGGCAGCCTTCGTCACAGTGCGCTCGCAACCGGCCAGAACGGATGAGGATCGATGGATCGCCCACTGCTCGAAGAGCTGTTCCGCCACGCCATTGCCATGGCGCAGCCCGGCCTTGCCGTCAAAGTAAATCTGCCGCCCAAACCAGCTGGCAAGACCATCGTGATCGGCGCCGGCAAGGCCTCGGCCCAGATGGCGCGGGCGTTTGAGCAGGCCTGGGACGGTCCGCTGAGCGGCTTGGTGGTGACGCGCTATGGCTATGGGGAACGGTGCGAGCGCATTGAAATCGTCGAGGCGGCGCATCCGGTGCCCGACGAATCGGGGTTTCTCGCGGCTCGCCGGATCATGGAAAAGGTTTCGGGCCTCGGCCATGACGATCTGGTGGTAGCGCTGATTTCGGGCGGCGGGTCTGCGCTACTGCCGGCCCCTGCCCCCGGCCTGACCCTGGACGACGAGCAGTTGATCAACCGCGCGCTGCTGGCCTCGGGCGCGCCGATTTCGGCAATGAACCTGATCCGCAGCCAGTTCTCGGCGATCAAGGGCGGGCGGCTCGCGGCCATGGCCTCGCCAGCTCGGGTGGCGACGCTGGTGGTGTCGGACGTGCCGGGCGATGATCCGGCCATTGTCGCCTCCGGTCCCACCATGGCGATTTCCGGCACACGGGCGCTGGCCCGCAAATATGTCGGGCTCTATGGCGTTATCCTGCCGGCAGCCGCCCAACGCCTGCTCGATGGCGATACCAATCCGGCCCCAGCGCTGGATGATCCGCGCCTTGCCGCCAATACCGTGCGCATTATCGCCTCGGCGGCACTGTCGCTGTCCAGCGCCGCCGATATGGCCCGCCAACATGGCCTGGAGGCCGCGATCCTCTCCGATTCCATCGAAGGGGAGGCGCGAGACGTAGCCCAGGTCCATGCCGCCATCGCCCGCGAAATCGCGCAGCGCAACCAGCCGTTCCGCAAGCCGGTAGTGCTGCTCTCGGGCGGGGAAACCACGGTCACCCTGCGCGGCAATGGTCGCGGCGGGCGCAATGCGGAATTCGTGCTGGCTTTGGCGATTGCCATCGACGGTGTCGAGGGCATCACCGCGCTGGCCGGCGACACCGACGGCATCGATGGGACGCAGGACAATGCCGGGGCGTTCGTCGATGGCCAGACCGCCACCAGAATGCGCAAGGCCGGGATCGATCCGCTCACAGCTTTAGGCAATAATGACGCATACTCGGCCTTCGCCGCCATTGGCGACCTGCTGATCACCGGGCCGACCGGCACCAACGTCAACGACTTCCGCGCCATCATCATTCGCTAGGAGGCCATCGTCATGGCAAAAGCACTTGGCATCGGCGGGCTATTTTTCAGGTCAAAAGACACCAAAGCCCTGGCCGAATGGTATCAGAGCCATCTGGGCGTTCCCGGCTTCTGGGAGCAGGACGCCGGCATGACGGTGTTTGCCCCGTTCAAGGCCGACACCGATTACTTTGCTGCCGACAAGCAATGGATGATCAATTTCCGTGTCGACGACTTCGATGGCCTGATCGCCCAGCTTCGCGCTGCCGACATTGCGGTGGAAACCCGGCCCGATGAATGGGACACCCCCGAAACCGGCCACTTTGCCCGCATTCATGACCCGGAAGGCAATGCGATCGAGCTCTGGCAGCCACCGGCGGAATAGGCCCAAAGCGCTACGCAAAACCGCTTCCCATCCGCCTGTCGGCATGCTCTAAAACCGGCAAATTTTTAAGGGTTCAAGACAATGGCCAAACAGAAAATCGCGGTAATCGGCATCGGCAAGATCTCGCAGGATCAGCATCTGCCGGTGATCGACGCCAGCAAGGATTTCGAACTGGCGGCTACCGTTTCGACGCGGGGCCTGACCCATAATGGCGTGCCGGTGTTCAAGACCCCGGGCGAGCTTTATGCCGCCATGCCCGAGATCAAGCTGGTGTCGATCTGCACCCCGCCCGGCATTCGCCACACCTATGTCCGCGAGGCGCTGGCCGCCGGCAAGGACGTGATGATGGAAAAGCCGCCGACCACCACGATTTCCGAACTGGACGACCTGATCGTTCATGCCAAGCAGGCAGGCCGCGTGCTCTACCAGACCTGGCATTCCCAGTATAATGCCTGCGTCGATCGGGCCAAAGCGATCCTGGCCGCAGATGGCGTCAAATCGGCCCGCATCGACTGGCGCGAAAGCGTACGCAAATGGCATCCCGGCCAGGACTGGGTGTGGGAGCCCGGCGGGTTCGGCGTCTGCGATCCCGGCATCAACGCATTTTCGATCTTCACCAAGGTCATGCCGTTCCCGGTGTTCGTGGAAAGCGCCAAGCTGACCTTCCCGTCCAACCGGCAGACCCCGGTGGATGTTGAAATGGTGTTCAAGTCCGCTGAGGCCCACAAGCCGGTGCTGTCAGGCGGTTTCAATTGGCTCGAAGAGAGCGGTGAAATCTGGACCATCCGCTTCGAAACGCTCAAGGGCGACGTGCTCAAGCTCGAAGGCGGCGGCCGCACCCTGCGTATCAACGAAGAGGTAGTGCTGCAGCACGGCGATCTCGAATATTCGGCGATGTATGACCACTTCGCCGGGCTTTTGAAGAAGCACGAAAGCGACGTCGACGCGGCGCCGCTGCGCCTGATGTCGGATGTGTTCCTGATGGGCGCCCGCGAGAACGGCCCGGCGTTCGAGTGGTGATCTGCCCTTTCTACCCTCTCCCCTTGTGGGAGAGGGACTGATTTTCTGCGTTCAGCAGAATTGCTGGGTGAGGGGTTACCGCCGCAAAACAGAATTAAGTAAGAGACCCCTCCTCCGCCCTTCGGGCACCTTCTCCCTCAAGGGAAGAAGGAAGAGGGCGTTCCTACTTCCCCGCATCCGTCAGCGCCTGCACATCTGCTTCGCTCAGGTTCAGCCGTACCCCGCGGGCCAGGCTCTTGACCTGCTCGACCGAGGTTGCCGACGAAATCGGTGCGCTGACGCCGGGTTGGGCGACGATCCAGGCCAGCGACACCTCGGCAGGGGAGGCGTCATTGGCCTTGGCCACCTGATCCAGCGCGGCAAGGATTTTCTTGCCCTTGGCGTCGAAATATTTCTGTGCACCGCCGCCGCGCGCGCCCTTGGCGAAGTCGGCATCGGTGCGGTATTTGCCGGTGAGAAAGCCCGCGGCGAGACTGAAATAGGTGATGATGCCGATCTCGTTTTCGATGGCGAAGTTCTGCAATTCACCTTCGAACTGGCTGCGGTCATAGAGGTTGAACAGCGGCTGCAGGGTTTCATAGCGCGGCAGCGATTTGATCACGGCGACTTCGTTGGCCTCCTGGGCCATTGTGGCAGTGTAGTTGGATGCGCCGATCGCCCGAACCATGCCAGCGCGGATCAGCACATCATAGGCTGCCAGCGTTTCCTCATGTTCAACATGCGTATCGGGCCAATGGCTCTGATATAAATCGATGTAGTCGGTCTGCAGGCGCTTCAACGAGGCTTCGACCGAGGTCTTGATCGCTTTGGCGCTCAGCCCGGTTTTCTGGTCCGAATTGACCTTGGTGAAGATGTGTACCGAGGAGCGGTTGCCGCGTGCCTTCAGCCACTGCCCGATAATGGTTTCGCTCATGCCCGGCGGATTGCCCGGGACCCAGTTGGGGTAGCCTTCGGCGGTGTCGATGGCGGTAAAGCCCTCTGCCACATAGGCGTCGAGCACCTCGAAGCCACGTTGCTGGTCCACGGTCCAGCCAAAGACATTGCCGCCAAGCACCAAAGGTTCGATGACGAGTTCAGAGCGGCCGAGCGGGCGACGGTCCATGGGTTTTCTCCTTGAAACTGGAACGGGCGTGGCAGGGGAACGTGCTGGCGCCACGTGAGGTTCAATCAGATCCCATTTATTGCCGTGCAAGTCTTCGAACACGGCGACGCTGCCATAGGCTTCGTGGCGCGGCGGTTCGAGGAAGGTGACGCCCTTGTCGCGCATCGCCGCATAGTCGCGGGCGAAGTTATCGGTCTGCAGGAACAGCATCACCCGACCGCCGGTCTGGTTGCCGATGGCGGCGCGCTGGGCTTGGCTATCGGCTTCGGCCAGCAGCAGCCGCGCCCCATGGCCAGCCGGCGCCACCAGCACCCAGCGTTTACCATGGCCGAGCGGGGTATCGGCGACCAGCGTGAAGCCGAGCTTTTTGCAGTAAAACGCAATGGCTTCGTCGTAATTGGCGACAACGAGCGTGACGGTGGCGATGGTCTGGTTCATGCCCGCATTTGGAGCATCACGCGCCCGGGCGCGTCAAGCAGGGTGGGAGCCAACAATTTCCTGCTCCGTCAGTGAGTTGACCAATTGGTCAAAACAAACCGTTGCACACGGGCGCAAAAAACGCTTTGCTGCGCACCAAGCCATGGATGGCAATACCGTGGCGCAATATTTTTCGGGAGACGACAATCATGAAATTGATGAAATCCCTGCTCCTCGCGACCACCGCCGTGGTGCTCGTGGCCGGCGCAGCACAGGCCAAAACCCTGGTTTACTGCTCCGAAGCATCCCCTGCCCATTTCGATCCGGGTCCGCTGACTGGCGGCAACGACTTTGACGCGTCCTCGCGCACGATTTATTCGCGCCTGGTGGAATTCAAGCATGGCGGCACCGAGCTCGAACCCGGTCTGGCCGATAGCTGGGACATCTCGGCCGATGGGCTGGAATATACCTTCCACCTGCATCCCGGCGTAAAATTCCAGACCACTTCGTATTTCACCCCGACCCGCGACCTGAACGCCGACGACGTGATCTTCTCGTTCGAGCGCCAGTACAAGGAAGGCAATCCCTGGCTGACCTATCTGCCAGACATGACCTATGACTATTACGTCGGCATGGACATGCCCAAATATGTCAAGGAAGTGGTCAAGGTTGACGATCTGACCGTCAAGCTGGTTCTGACCGAGCCAAACTCGCCGATGCTGGCAAACCTGGGGATGGACTTTGCGTCCATCGTTTCCAAGGAATATGCCGACAAGCTGCAGGCCGCAGGTACCCCGGAACTGTTCTCGACCCAGCCGATCGGCACTGGCCCGTTCCAGTTCGTTGATTACCAGCTCGACAGCACCATCCGCTTTGCCGCCTTCCCCGACTATTTCAAGGGCAAGGAAAAGATCGACGACCTGATCTTTGCAATCACCCCGGATGCCGGCACCCGAGCCCAGAAGGTTCTGAGCGGCGAATGCGACGTGGCGCCCTATCCAAACCCGGCTGACGTGGCTGGCCTCAAGGCCAACAAGGATGTCGTGGTGCTCGAACAGGCAGGCCTGAACATCGGCTACATGTCGTACAACACCACCCAGCCGCCATTCGACAAGCCGGAAGTGCGCCATGCGCTCAACCAGGCCATCGATCGCAACGCCATTGTCGAAGCCGTGTTCGGCGACGCCGGTGCCGTTTTGGCCGAAAACCTGATCCCGCCCACCATGTGGTCGTGGAACAAGGACGTGAAGGCTGATGCCTACGATCCCGATGCTGCCAAGAAGGTGCTTGAGGCCAATGGCGTCAAGGAAATCCAGCTCTGGGCTTCGGATCGTTCGCGCCCCTACAACCCGAACTTCGTGCGTTCGGCTGAACTGATCCAGGCCGACTGGGCCAAGGTTGGCGTCACCGCCACGATCAACACCGAAGAATGGACCAAGTACCGAGAAGACGGCAAGAAAGCCGATCGTCCGGGCGCGTTCCAGATCGGCTGGACCGGCGACAATGGTGATCCGGACAACTTCTTTGCCACCCTGTTCTCCTGCTCGGCCATTGGCGTTTCCAACTATTCGAGCTGGTGCAACAAGGACTTCGAGGACCTGATCCAGAAGGCCAAGAGCACCTCGGACCAGACCGAACGGGCCAAGTTCTATGAAGAAGCCCAGGTGATCTTCAACAAGGAAGCTCCGGCGTTCCTTCTGGCCCATAGTCAGGTCTATGCCGTGACCTCCAAGCGCGTCACCGGCTACCAGATGGACCCGCTGGGCATCCACCGCTTCGATGGCGTTGACGTCACCGAATAAGACTTCTGGAGCGGCGCCGGTTTCCGGCGCCGCTCTAACCAAAAGCGCCCCATGATCCGTTATTTTTTCAATCGGCTATTGCTGATTATCCCGACGCTGATCGGCATCACGATCTGCGCCTTCGCGTTTGTGCGCCTGCTGCCGGGCGACCCGATCCTGGCGATGGCCGGTGAACACGGCGTCACCCCCGAGCGCTACGAGATCCTCAAGGAACAGTTCGGCTACAACCAGCCGATCTGGATGCAATATTTCGATTATATCGGCGGCGTGCTGCATGGCGATTTCGGTGCGTCGATCTCGACCAAGCGCCCGGTGATCAAGGAATTCATGACGCTGTTCCCGGCAACGGTGGAACTGTCGCTGGTGGCCATGATCCTGGCCACCGTGGTGGGCATTCCCGCCGGCATCTTTGCGGCGGTCAAGCGCGGCACCTGGATCGATCAATTGATGATGGGCACCGCGCTGGTCGGCTATTCGATGCCGATCTTCTGGTGGGGCCTGCTGCTGATCATCTTCTTTTCCGGTTATCTGGGCTGGACCCCGGTTTCAGGCCGGCTTGACCTGCGCTATTTCTTTCCGGCGACCACCGGCTTCATGCTGATCGACAGCCTGCTGGCCGGCAAACCCGATGCGTTCGTGTCGGCGCTGCGCCATCTCATTCTGCCCTCCATCGCCTTGGGCACGATCCCGCTGGCGGTGATCGCCCGCCAGACCCGTTCGGCCATGCTCGAAGTGCTGGGCGAGGATTATGTCCGCACCGCCCGCGCCAAGGGTCTGTCGCCACGCGAAGTCATTGGCGTCCACGCTCTGCGCAATGCGCTGATCCCGGTGGTGACCACCATCGGCCTGCAGGTCGGACTACTGGTGGCGGGCGCCATCCTCACCGAAACCATTTTTGCCTGGCCGGGCATTGGCAAATGGATGGTGGAGTCGATCTCCAAACGCGACTATCCGGTGGTGCAGGGCGGGTTGCTGCTGATCGCCCTGATCGTGATGGCGGTAAACCTGATCGTTGACCTGCTCTATGCGGTCATCAATCCGCGCATCAGGGTGAAGTAGATGAGCATCGAAGCCACACCCAAAGCCGTCGATCGTTTCGCCGCGCTGCGTGAATTCTGGCACTATTTCTCGACCAATCGTGGCGCGGTCATCGGGCTGATCGTGATCACCCTGATGGTGCTGATCGCGATCTTTGCGCCGATGCTGGCACCCTATGATCCCGACGTGAACTTCAAGGGCATGCTGCGCGTGCCGCCATCGTGGATGGCCGGCGGCAATCCGCAATTCCTGCTGGGCACCGACGATATCGGCCGCGATACGCTGTCACGCCTGATCTTTGGTGCCCGCACCTCGCTGCTGATCGGCCTGATGGTCGTGGTCCTCGCCATGGTCGGCGGGGTGATCCTGGGGCTGCTGGCCGGCTATTTCGGCGGCTGGGTCGATGCGCTGATCATGCGGGTGATGGACATCATCCTGGCCTTCCCGTCGCTGCTGCTGGCGCTGGTTTTGGTCAATATCTTTGGCAAGGGCCTGTTCAACGCCATGCTGGCGATTGCGCTGGTGCTGCAACCGCACTTTGCCCGGCTGGTCCGCGCGGCGGTGATGTCGGAGAAAACCCGCGAATACGTCACTTCGGCCAAGGTTGCTGGCGCCAGCCACTGGCGGCTGATGCTGGTGACCATCCTGCCCAACTGCGTTTCGCCGCTGATCGTGCAAGGCACGCTGTCGTTTTCCAACGCCATTCTCGAAGCCGCCGCTCTCGGCTTCCTGGGCATGGGCGCGCAATCGCCCACTTCGGAATGGGGCACCATGCTGGCGAAGGGTCGCGATCTGATCTCCAGCGCCCCCTGGGTCATCACCTTCCCCGGCATTGCCATTCTGGTCACGGTGCTGGCCATCAATCTGGTGGGGGACGGTCTGCGCGATGCACTCGATCCAAAACTCAAGCGGAGCTGACCGCATGGAGGTGTGGGTCGGTCCCGCGATCATCGCTGCATTGGTTTCGGCAACGATCAGTGCCCTGGGCTGGATCGTGACCTTTCGCGCCACGCTGGAGGCACTTGCCTCCAATGCTGTTGCGGCGCTGGATAAGTCGCTTAATAGCCGGGACGCGGGCCAGTCGATCCCAAAGTCGGCTTCGGAAGCGGCTTTGGCTGAACGGTCTGCTTCGCCATGATGCTGTCTCCTGTCTTCGCGATCCAAGATAGCGCGCGCCAGTGCGTATTTCAACAAATCCAAGGGAGGCCATCTCATGCCCCTGCTTGAAATCAAGAACCTGACCGTTGCCTTCGATACCTCCATTGGCCTGTTCAAGGCCGTCGACGGCATCGATGTGTCGGTGGACGCGGGCGAAGTGCTGGCCATTGTGGGGGAAAGCGGTTCGGGAAAATCGGTGGCCATGCTGGCGGTAATGGGCCTGCTGCCCACCTCGGCTACAGTTACTGCCGACAAGATGACCTTTGAGGGCAAGGACCTGCTTTCCATGTCGCCGCACGACAAGCGTGCCATTATCGGCAAGGAGATCGCCATGATCTTCCAGGAGCCGGTGGCCAGCTTGAACCCCTGTTTTACCGTCGGTTTCCAGATCGAGGAAGTGCTGAGCCGCCATATGGGCCTCAAGGGCGCAGATGCGCGCCGCCGTGCCGTCGAGCTGCTGCATATGGTGGGCATCACCGATGGCGCCGAGCGTCTTGGCGCCTTCCCGCACCAGATGTCGGGCGGGCAATGCCAGCGCGTGATGATCGCCATGGCCATTGCCTGCGACCCGAAGCTATTGATCGCTGACGAGCCGACCACAGCGCTCGACGTGACCATCCAGAAGCAAATCCTGGATCTGCTGGTCAGCCTGCAGGTGCGCTACGGCATGGCGCTGATCATGATCACCCACGACATGGGCGTGGTCGCCGAAACCGCCGACCGCGTCATCGTGCAGTACAAGGGCCACAAGATGGAGGAGGCCGATGTGCTGACACTGTTCGAGAACCCCAAATCCAACTACACCCGCGCTTTGCTCTCGGCCCTGCCGGAAAATGCGGTCGGCGATCGGCTGCCGACGGTGTCCAGCTTCGCCTTCGATACGCCGGGAGCACCGTTATGAGTACGCCGGTTTTGCAGGTGCGCGACCTGAAGCGCGATTACGTGTCGAGCGGCGGGCTGTTTCGCCCGGCCAAGGTGGTGCATGCCGTCAAGGGCGTCAGTTTTACCCTGGAAAAAGGCAAGACCCTGGCCGTGGTCGGCGAAAGCGGCTGCGGCAAGTCGACCCTTGCCCGCATGATCACGCTGATCGATCAGCAGACTTCGGGTGATATCCTGATCGATGGCGACATGGTCGATGCCGGTCACGTCACCAAGGCGATGCGCCAGAAGGTGCAGATCGTGTTCCAGAACCCCTATGGCTCGCTCAATCCGCGCCAGAAGATCGGCGACGTACTGGCCGAACCGCTGCTGATCAATACCAAGATGTCCGCTGCCGAACGGCGCGACAAGGCCATGGCCATGCTGCTCAAGGTCGGGTTGCAGGCCGAGCATTATAACCGCTATCCGCACATGTTCTCGGGTGGGCAGCGCCAGCGTATCGCCATCGCCCGGGCGCTGATGCTGAACCCGTCGTTCCTGGTGCTGGACGAGCCGGTTTCGGCGCTCGACCTGTCGGTGCAGGCGCAGATATTGAACCTGCTCAAGGATTTGCAGGACGAGTTCGGGCTGACCTATGTGTTCATCAGCCACGATCTGTCGGTGGTGCGCTATATCGCCAATGAGGTGATGGTGATGTACTACGGCGAAGCTGTTGAACACGGCTCACGCGATGCCGTATTCGGCGATCCGCAGCACGAGTACACCCGCACGCTGTTTGCCGCCACGCCCAAGACCAGCGTCGACAGCATCAAGGCACGGTTGGCGAAGAAAGCTGCGGCATAGACTTCGTCACCTCTCACCCAAAGGAGAAGTGAAGGTGCCTAGCCTGCCTTGCGCCAGCGCTGGCTGCGGACGAACTTGACCAGGTCTTCCGAACTCATCGGCTTGGCAAAGGCATAGCCCTGCAATATATCGCAGCCGAGATCGCGCAGGATCGCCGCCTGGGCCATGGTCTCGACGCCTTCGGCCACCACTTCGATGCCCAGCGACTTGCCGATATCGACGATAGACTGCACCAGCCGGCGCTGGGTCGGGTCCCCGACAATCGGGCTGACCAACTGCTTATCGATCTTGAGCCGGGCCGGACGCAGCTTTTGCAACGAGACGATGGAGGCATAGCCGGTGCCGAAATCGTCGATTTCGATGTCGATGCCCAGCTCCTTGATCTGGTCGATGTTCCAGCCGACCACATCGTCGCTCTCATCAAGGTAGATCGATTCCACCAGTTCGAACGACATCCGGCCCGGCTGGATATTGCGGGTCCGCAGCGACTTGATCAGATCTTCGTCGTGCAGGCGGCGCAGCGACACGTTCACCGACGCGCGCGGCACATGCACGCCAGCGACTTCCCACAGGTCCAGATTGGTCAGGGTCTGTTCCAGCATCAGCCGGTCGATAGTGGCAACCACATTGAGGTCTTCGGCAATATGCAGAAACTTATCCGGGGTCCTTAGCCCGTCCGGATGCCGCCAGCGCGCCAGGGCCTCCACCCCGACCAGATCATGGCTATGGGCATCGAACTGGGGCTGGTAATAGGCGACAAATTCACTGCGTTCGAGACCGCTGAGAATTTCGTCGGCGACCCGCTTGGTGGTCACCACTTCGGCCTGCAGCGCCTCGGTGAAGAATTCAAACCGATTGCGCCCGCGCGCCTTGGCGCGATAGAGCGCGATATCGGCGTCGATCAGCAGCCGTTTGACATCGAGTACCGCCCCGCTTTCGGTGGCGATGCCGATGCTGACGCCGAAGCGGCATTCATGGCCTTCATAATTGACCGGCTCGCTCATGGTGCGCACGATGGCTTCAGCCAGGTCGCCCAGCTGGGCGTCGCCCCCATCGGCGCCGGTCATCACCACGAATTCGTCGCCACCAATGCGGGCGACGAAATCGCCGGGCTTGGCACTGGCAACCAGCACCTGGGCGGCATGGATCAGCATGGCGTCGCCGGTGGCGTGGCCCAGCGTATCGTTGATCTGCTTGAAGCGATCCAGATCAATATGCAGCAGGCCGATACTGCCGCTGCAGGCAAAGCCGGTCTGCGCATTGGCCTTGAGCATTTCGTCGAGATAGCGCCGGTTGGGCAGGCCGGTCAGGCTATCATGGAGCGCGTTGTGTTCGATGCGCACCTTGGCCGCTTCCAGTTCGCGGTTATGCGCTTCGGTCAGGCTCTTGGCCCGCACCAGGTCTTCGTGCAGCGCCACGTCCTTGCTGACGTCCCAGTTGACGCCGACGATGCGCCTGTCGTCACCTTCGGCATACACCGAACCGATGGTGCGGACCCAACGCACCTCCCCGCCGGCGAGCCGCACCCGGAAGTCGGAGCTGTAGGCGCCGGTTTTGAGCCCCTCATCGAAATCGGCCCTGGCGCGTTTGGCGTCATCGGGGTGCAGCCGCGACTCCCAGTTGCCGATGCCGCGGGCGCCGCCATCGGCGGGCCAGCCATAAAGCTCGTTCATGCGATCGTCCCAGAGCAGATCGCCGCTGACCAGATCAAACTCCCAGACGCCCAGCTTGGAGGTCTCCAGCGCCAGGCTCAGGCGCTTGGACAGCCGGGTCAACTCCGCCTCGCGGATATCCAGTTCGCGAATATGGCGCTGCCGCTGTTCAACCAGCCGGGCAATGCCCAGGATTGGGATCAGCACCAGCGCCCAGGCCAGCACAATCAGCCCGCGAAACCACCAATTGTTGCCGGTGACGGCGCTCCAGCCTCCCTTGGGAACTGCCGAAATCTGCCAGGTCCCCGCCGGCAGCAGCACATTTGCGGTCACCGGATCATCCTGGCCATCCAGCACAGGCCCATAAAAATGCTTGCCGGAGCCACCCAGCGCGTCCTTGCCGGTGATCGATAAGCGCAACGGCAGCACAGGGCTCAGCAGGCCGCTATCGGCATAGAGCCGGTCAACGTCGATCACGGCCGAAATGATCCCCCAGAAATGGTGATCGGGGCCGGTAAAGATCGGAAAGCGCCCGACAAAGCCCTGCCCGCCCTGGACCAGATCGACCGGGCCGGCCAGCACCAGCTTGCCGGTGTCGCGGGCGCGCAGCGCCGCATCGCGCTGCGCGTCGTTGGTGCGATAGTTGAGGCCCATGGCGCGCTCATTGCCTTTGAGCGGATAGATCATCGACACCACCAGATCGGGGGCGACGGCAATCGAGCGTAACTGCGAACTCTGTTCGAACAGGCTGGCGCCCAGGGCATTGAGCTGCTGGCTATCGAGTTCGGGATTGCTGGCAATCATGCCGACCAGCCCCCGTACCAGCTGGATATTGCTGTTCATATTGCCTTCGAGCTTGGCCCGAATGACCGAAAGCTGGTCCTGCACCGTGGCGCGCGCCCGCTGTTCGGCAATGCTGCTGTTCTGCCGATCGGCAAAAATGCCCGCCGCGACAACGATCACGATGGTCGTCATCGCCGACAATTGCAGCAGGCGCCGCCAAAAGAGCGGCGTTTGTCCCGATGATGTATCGCTCGTCCGCACCACTGCCTCAACCGTCGTGGAACCGCCCAGGTCCAACACCAGCCAACAGCATGCGCGGCCAGAATTTATTTTTGCTTTATCGGAGGTGCAGAGCACGCCGACTGGTAAACAAACCCTGTATGACGCTAGGGCGCCGGTGCGGCGCCGGTTTCAATCAGGGCGACCCCGGCCTCGGCGCAGACCTGGCGGAAGCGCTCGGACGGGCAGTAATCGGTGATAAAAGTGCCGATCTGGCCGATGCGGGCAATGCGCACCGGAGCGGTGCGTTCGAACTTTGAGGCATCAGACACCAGAATGACATGGCGGGCATTGGCGATGATCGCCTGGGCCACTTTCACCTCGCGATAATCGAAATCGAGCAAGGCACCTTCTTCATCCAGCGCCGAGGCGCCGATTACCGCATAATCGACCTTGAACTGCTCGATGAAATCCACCGTCGCCTCGCCGACAATGCCGCCATCGGAGCCGCGCACCACGCCGCCGGCGATCACCACCTCGAATTCGGGATAGACCCGCATCCGGTTGGCGACGTTGATATTGTTGGTGATCACCATCAGCCCGGAATGGTCGAGCAGTGCCCGGCTCACCGCCTCGGTGGTGGTGCCGATATTGATGAACAGCGCGCAATCATTGGGGATCAGCGCCGCTGCCGCCCGGCCGATTGCGTCCTTTTCCACCGCCGCCAATTGCCGCCGCGCTTCATATTCGAGGTTCTCGATGCCCGATGGAATGATGGCGCCACCATGAATGCGCTTAAGCACCCGCTGCTCGCACAGGTCGTTGAGATCCTTGCGGATGGTCTGCACGGTGACATCGAACCGGGCGGCCAGATCATCGACCAGCACCCGGCCCTGGCTACGAGCCAATTCAAGAATCTGGCGCTGTCGGGCGACGACGTCCATGGAACCTGCTTTCGTTTATCCAGCTCTTAAGCCAAAACGAAAGCCGGGGGAAGAAGGTCACGCCGGTGTCAGTTCCGGCTCGACCTCTTCGAGCTCGATCAGCGTGCCGTCGAAATCCTTGGGATGCAGGAAAACCACCGGCCTGCCATGCGCGCCGATCTTGGGTCCATCGCCCAGCACCCGCGCGCCGCCGGCCAGCAATTGCTCCATCGAGGCTGCAATATTGGAGACCTCGAAACAGATATGGTGCATGCCGCCGCCCGGATTGCGCGCCATGAAGGCGGCAATCGGCGAGCTGTCATCGAGCGCCTGCAGCAGTTCCACCTTGGTATTGCCGGTATCGACAAACACCACACGTACGCCATGCTCGGGCAGGATATGCACGTCCCCGACATGGCCGCCCAGCAGATCGCGATAGCGGCCCGCCGCCGCTTCCAGGTCGGGCACGGCGATGGCGATGTGGTTCAAGCGGCCGATCATAAGACCCCCTCATCCGTCGCTACGCGCCACCTTCTACCACAAGGGGAGAAGGAAGACTGGATAGAGCCGCTGCGTCCCTTCTCCCCTCGTGGGAGAAGGTGCCCGAAGGGCGGACGAGGGGGCTTGAAGATCATTTATTGCTCAACCTTCCCTCGATCTGGCTCAGCACCGAAAATGCCGCCGACAGCACATTGGTGCCCGGCCCAAAGATCGCCGCCACGCCGGCATCGAACAGGAAGTCGTAATCCTGTTCGGGAATCACTCCGCCGACGATCACGGTGACCTCCCCCAGATCGCGGTCGCGCAGCGCTCCGACCAGTTCGGGCACCAGCGTCTTGTGGCCCGCCGCCAGCGACGACACGCCCACTGCATCAACCTGCAGTTCATCGACATGGGCCGCCACTTCCGGCGCGGTTTCAAACAGCGAGCCCAGATGCACCTCGAACCCCAGATCGGCAAAGGCCGAAGCGATCACCTTGGCGCCACGGTCATGTCCGTCCTGCCCCATCTTGGCGATAAAGATCGATGGCGCCCGCCCGCGCGACGCCTTGAACCGCGCGATATGGCCGGTAATCGCCGCAAATTCCGCGTCGTCGCCATAGCCCTGTGCATAAACGCCCGAAATCACCCGGGTCACCGCCGCATAACGCCCAAACACATCTTCCAGCGCCTGCGAGATTTCGCCCAAAGTCGCCCGCGCCCGCGCCGCCTCGATGGCGGCTTCAAGCAGGTTGCCCTCGTCCTTGGCGGCAAATTCGCGCAAAGCCGACAGCAGCGACTGGCACCTGGCTTCATCGCGGGTCCGGCGCACCTCGGCCAGCCGTGCCACTTGCTCGTCGCGCACCCGGGCATTGTCGATATCGCGCACCTCGATGGCGTCCTCGACATCGAGCCGATAGCGATTGACCCCGACGATCACATCCTCGCCGCGATCCACCCGGGCCTGCCGCAGCGCCGCGGCCTTTTCGATTTCGAGCTTCGGTCCGCCACTTTGCACCGCCTTGGTCATGCCGCCGGCGGCTTCCGCCTCGGCAATCAGCGCCGAGGCTTTTTCGACCAGCTCAGCCGTCAGCGCCTCGATGTAATAGGAGCCGCCCAGCGGATCGACCACGTCGGTAATCCGGCTTTCATGCTGCAGGATCAGTTGCGTATTGCGGGCAATCCGGCTGGAAAATTCAGTCGGCAGGGCAATGGCTTCATCGAACGAATTGGTATGCAGGCTCTGCGTGCCCCCCAGCGTCGCCGCCAGCGCCTCAATCGTGGTGCGCACGATATTGTTGTGCGGGTCCTGCTCAGTCAGCGACACGCCGGACGTCTGGCAATGGGTGCGCAACATCTTGGAGCGGGGGTCCTTGGCGCCCAGATCGGTCATGATTTTTGACCACAACTGCCGTGCTGCCCGTAGCTTGGCGACCTCCAGAAAGAAGTTCATGCCGATGCCGAAAAAGAAACTCAGCCGCCCGGCAAAGGCATCGATATCCAGCCCCCGCGCCTGTGCCGCCCGCACATAATCCATGCCGTCGGCCAGCGTGTAGGCCAGCTCCTGCACCGCCGTCGCCCCGGCCTCGTGCATGTGGTAGCCCGAGATCGAAATCGAGTTGAACTTGGGGCTGTGCTGCGCCGTATGCGCAATGATATCGCCAACGATCCGCATCGAAGGCTCGGGCGGATAGATATAGGTGTTGCGGACCATGAACTCCTTCAGCACATCGTTCTGGATGGTCCCGTCGAGCTTGTCCTGGCTGACGCCCTGCTCCTCGGCCGCAACGATGAACATCGCCAGCACCGGGATCACTGCGCCATTCATGGTCATCGACACGCTCATCTGATCGAGCGGAATGCCCTCAAACAGGATTTTCATGTCCTCGACGCTATCGATCGCCACCCCGGCCTTGCCGACATCGCCGACGACGCGCGGATGGTCGCTATCGTAGCCCCGGTGCGTGGCCAGATCGAACGCCACCGACAGCCCCTTCTGCCCCCGCTCCAGCGCCTGCCGATAAAACGCATTGCTTTCGCGCGCCGTCGAAAAGCCCGCATACTGCCTTATGGTCCAAGGCCGATTGGCATACATCGTCGCCCGCACGCCGCGCGTATACGGCTCGACGCCGGGGATTTCGCCGTCGTCAGCCAGGTAAACCGGCCGCACCGGGATGCCGCCGTAGTTGCGGTCGAGGGTATCAGGTGAGGCTTTCAGCTCGCGCTCGGCAAGGCTGCGCCAGTGGTCTTTGTTTGTGGTCATGCCTGGCGTTGTCCCGCAGTTTGTTCGAGCGATCTAACGATAACGTCATAAACGCCTTCGCCGTTCGTCATGACCTCCGCATTGCTAAATCGCAGCACGGTGTAGCCTTCATGTCGCAGAAAAGCGTCTCGCACAGCATCGTGCTGGATGGCCGATGCGCCGCCATGCGTATCGCCATCGACTTCGATGACCAGCTTGGCGTGATGGTATGCGAAGTCCACAACATAACGGCCAATCGGCACCTGCTTACGGAAGTGGTGCCCGCCAAGGCGCATAGGACTGATCAGGCGCCAAAGCCTTATTTCGGCCGGTGTTGGATTTTTGCGGAGGCGCTGGGCATGGGTTGGCATCGCTCACCCCCTCCCTAGCCCTCCCCACAAGGGGGAGGGTGAACCCGGTGGGTCGGCAGGATTTTGCCACAGGCACGATGTCACCCTCCCCCTTGTGGGGAGGGAAGGGAGGGGGTGCCTTTGGCTATGTCTTGGACCACTCATATCCCCTCAAACTCCAGCATCACCTGATCCACCGCCAGCACGTCACCGGCTTTCGCATGCACCTTGCTCACCCGCGCCCGCTTTTGCGCCTTGAGCACGTTTTCCATTTTCATCGCTTCAACAATGGCCAGCGTCTGCCCGTCCTCGACAATATCGCCCACGGCTACATCGACGCGCACCACCTGCCCTGGCATCGGGCACAGCAAAAACTTGCTGAGGTCTGGCGGCACTTTCACCGGCATCAGATGCAGCAGCGCCGCGATATGGGGTCGCAACACTTGCACCTTCAAATCCGCGCCGCGATAGCGCACCCGGAAGCCGCCCGTGCGCGCATTGACCTTGAGCACGCTGGTGCCGCCATGGCTCCAGATCACCTGCGCTACCGTATCGCCCGGCGCCCAGTTAAAACGGTGCACCGCCGCCACCTGATCGAACAGGTTCAATTCCCATGTGCCATCAGGGTCGAGCCGATGCAGCTTGACCGGCACCTGCTCCTGGCCAATCACCACGACGAACTCGCCGTAAGTCTCGGTTTGCCCGGCCAGCGCTGTCTGCGCCAGCCGCCCGCGCCGTTCTTCGACCACAAGCTGCAGCATTGCCGCCGCCGCGACCACTTCGAACAACCGCCCCTTGGGCAGCACCGCGCCGGTAAATCCCGCCGGGAATTCCTCGGCGATATAGCCCGTCGTCAGCCGACCCTCGCGGAAGCGGTCCTGCTCCATCACAGTGGACAGGAATGGCAGGTTGTTGCCGACGCCCTCGACCTCAAATTGGTCGAGCGCCACCGCCATCTTGTCGATGGCCTCCAGCCGCGTCGGCGCCCAAGTGCAGAGCTTGGCGATCATCGGATCGTAGAATGTCGAAATCTCGCCGCCCTCGAACACGCCGGTATCGTTGCGCACGCCGTCGGCTTCCGCTGGTGGCCGGTAGCGCGTCAGCCGCCCGGTGGATGGCAGGAAGTTTCGATACGGGTCCTCGGCATAGAGCCGGCTTTCGATGGCCCAGCCATTGAGCTTGATGTCGGATTGCTTGAGCGGCAGTTTTTCGCCATTGGCGACGCGCAACATCAGTTCGACCAGATCGACCCCGGTGACCAGTTCGGTCACCGGATGCTCCACCTGCAGCCTTGTGTTCATTTCCAGGAAGTAGAACTTTTGCTGCGCATCGACGATGAATTCCACCGTGCCGGCGCTCTGGTAGCCAACGGCCTTGCACAACGCCACCGACTGTTCGCCCATCGCCTTGCGGGTGGCCGCGTCCAGAAACGGGCTTGGCGCTTCCTCGATCACCTTCTGGTTGCGCCGCTGGATCGAGCATTCGCGCTCACCCAGGTACAGCACGTTGCCGTGCGCATCGCCGATCACCTGAATTTCGATGTGGCGCGGCTCGGTGACGAACTTTTCGATGAAAATCCGATCGTCGCCAAACGACGACGCGGCCTCGGATTTCGACCGTTCAAACCCCTCACGCGCCTCGGCATCGTTCCAGGCAATCCGCATGCCCTTGCCGCCGCCGCCGGCCGAGGCCTTGATCATCACCGGATAGCCGATTTCCGAGGCGATTTTCACCGCATGTTCGGCATCATCAATCAGACCCATATGCCCCGGCACGGTGGAAACCCCCGCAGCCATCGCCAGCTTTTTCGAGGTGATCTTATCGCCCATCGCCTCAATCGCAGGGGAAGGTGGCCCGATGAACACCACGCCCGCCGCTTCCAACGCCGCCGCGAAGTTCATGTTTTCAGACAGAAACCCATAACCCGGATGCACCGCTTCGGCACCGGATGCCTTCACCGCCGCCATGATCTTTTCAATCACGATATAGGACTGCGCGGCAGGCGACGGCCCAATATGAATCGCCTCATCCGCCATCTTGACGTGCAACGCGCCGCGGTCGGCATCGGAATACACCGCCACCGTCTTGATCCCCATTTTGCGCGCGGTCTTGATCACACGACAGGCGATCTCGCCCCGATTGGCGATCAGGATTTTCTTAAACATAGCTCTCTCCCCTTCGCGTCCGGGCCGGGACGCACAAAACAAAACGGCCAGCCGAGGGAACACCCCGACTGGCCGTCATAGCATTAGCCGCGTAAGCGGCGATTAGATCAGTAGCAGGGCGGCAGGCCGATGTTGACGCCGCAGGTTGCAGCGCCCGCAAGGCCGCCGATGACCGCACCCGTGACCGCATTGTTGTCGGTGACATCGGCAATGGCTGCGCCAGCTGCAGCGCCTGCCAACCCGCGCGAAGCCGGGTCTTGCAGACAGCCAGCCAACGGCATGGTGAGAATGGCGATAAGAAGGAGAGATTTCCGCATTTTGAACTGCCTCTTTTGTTTGTTGTTCTGTGCGCAGATTCTACTGAATCTTGCAGCGATGCAAACTGAAAAAAGCCCGCCCGCGCGCAACTGGCAACAAGCCGCCAAAGCGGTGCCGCGCCTGTAACAAAAAAAGGCCTGACCCCGTCGGAGTCAGGCCAGAGGGTAGGGAAAGGGTAACAGTCTTGCCCAAGGCATTGCGGTGCAAGCAACGCCCCAAGCACAGATTGATCATCGCGCAACCCAGCATTTGGCGCAAAGCCTGTTTCGCCCCGCCCGAAGGCTTGCGCGAATTGCTGCCAAGATGCCAAAGGCTTGCGCGGATTCATGCCTAATCCTGATCCTCGTCGTCATCCCAATCGCCAAAGTCCATCGGCTCGGCATCTTCGGCGAAAATCTCGGGGAAAGAGACTTGCGCGACTTTGAGATTGATCTTGAGCAAT
>NZ_JBDSUA010000037.1:0-41006 GCF_039927955.1 Devosia sp.
AGGGGAGAAGGATGACGACGGGGAGAACGGCAATTAAACCCGCCCGGTCATCGCCCGATCAAAAATCTCCAGCGCCCGCGCCTTGGTCAGCTCGATCGGATTGCCGCCTGCGGTCGGATCGACAATCGCCATATCGCCGATCAGCTCGCGCTTGCTGTCGTCGACCTTGAAATCCTTGAGGGTGTGGGGAACGTTGAGCCGCACCCGCAGCGCCAGCACGGCATGCAGGAAGGCCTCGAAGGTGGGCGACAGGCCCAGATAAGCCGCCAGCCGACCGATGCGCGCTTCGATCGCCGAACGGTTCACCGCCAGCACATAGGGCATGAATACCGCATTGGTCATGCCGTGATGGGTATCGAACAGCGCTCCGACCGGGTGGCTCAGCGCATGAATGCCGCCAAGCCCCTTCTGGAACGCCGTGGCGCCCATCGCCGCTGCGCTCATCATGTGGCCGCGCGCTTCGATATCGTTGGGGTTGGCCGCGACCTTGGGCAGGTTCTCGAATACCAGCCGAATGCCTTCCACCGCGATGCCATCGGCCATTGGGTGGTAACCCGGTGCGCAATAGGCTTCGAGGCAATGGGCCAGCGCATCCATGCCGGTGCCGATCGTGATGAACGCCGGCATCCCCACGGTCAGTTCGGGGTCGGCGATGACGACTTTGGGCAGCATCAGCGGGTGAAAGATCACCTTCTTGGTGTGCGTGGTTTCGTCGGTGATGACGCTGGCGCGGCCTACTTCCGAACCGGTTCCGGCGGTGGTCGGCACGGCAACGATGGGGAAAATCCCCTTCGGATCGGCGCGGGTCCACCAGTCGCCAATGTCCTCGAAATCCCACATCGGCCGTGTCTGTCCAGCCATGAAGGCGATCGCCTTACCGACGTCCAGCCCCGAACCGCCGCCAAAGGCGATGACGCCATCATGCCCGCCCGCGCGCAAAACCTCGACGCCGGCATTCACATTGGCCGAAATCGGATTGGGTTTCACATCGGCGAACACGCCAACCTCATAGCCGGCATCTTTGAGCAGCTTGATGGTGTTCTGCGTCACCGGCAGGTTGACCAGCCCGGCATCGGTTACCAGCAGCGGCTTGCTGATCCCGGCGGTCTTGAGCGCATCCGACAATTCGGCAATGCGGCCGGGGCCGAACTTGATGGCAGTGGGGTAGTTCCAGTTGGCTTTGGTCATGTTGTTTTCCTTAAAACCTCCCCATCCCGGCGAGGCCGGGATCCATCTTGAAATCTGGGGATAAGCCCCGGCCTGCGCCGGGGTGACATCGAGAATGCGGCGTGTCCGCGTCCGCTAAACTTTCTTGAAGTGATAGGCCTTGGGCTGGGTCAAATTCTGGTAGCCGATCTCGCCCAGCGTGCCGCCCTTGCCAGTGTCCTTGACGCCGGTCCAGACCAAAGCCGGATCGATATAGTCGCAGCGGTTGGCAAACACGGTGCCGGTTTCGATCTTCGGGCCGAGCTTGGCGACGGTGTCCAAGTCTTCGGTCCAGATCGACGCGGTGAGGCCATAGGGGCTGTCGTTCATCAGCTCCACGGCTTCGGCGTCATCGCGCACCTTCATGATGCCGACCACCGGACCGAAGCTCTCCTCGCGCATCACCGACATCTGGTGGTTCACATTGGTCAGAACTTCCGGCGGCAGGTAGGGCGAGCCTTCCTTGTCCAGCGGGTGTTTGGAATTGAGGTGCCGCGTCGCGCCGCCACGAATGGCCTCGGCAGTCTGCTGGCGCACGGCATCGGCAAAGTTGTAGCGGGCCATCGGGCCGACAATGGTGTCGGGGTTGAGTGGATCGCCCAGCGTCCAGCCCTTGGCGCTTTCCACGAACCGCTCGACGAAGGTGTCGTACACCGCTTCCTGCACATAGATGCGCTCGATGCCGCAGCAGCTCTGGCCCGAATTGAAGAACGAGCCATCGACAAGGTTTTCCACGGCATAATCGAGATTGGCATCGGCCCGCACATAGGCAGGGTCCTTGCCGCCCAGTTCCAGCCCGAGCGAGGCAAAGGTGCCTGCTGCCGCCTTTTCGATACGCCGACCACCTTCGACCGAGCCGGTGAAGTTGATGTGATCGATTGCCCCCGAGCCGATCAGCTTTTCGGTATCGGCGTGGCCCAGCACCAGGTTCTGGAACAGCCCTTCCGGCAGGCCCGCCTGCTTTGCGGCCTCGGCAAAGCGCTCACCCACCAGCAGGGTCTGGCTGGCGTGCTTGAGGATGATCGAATTGCCCGCCATCAGCCCCGGAACGATGGAGTTGTTGGCGGTCATATAGGGATAGTTCCATGGCGCGATCACCAGCACGGTGCCCAGCGGCTCACGGGTCAGGTAGCGGGTGAAGCCGGGCTTGTCGGTATGCTCCACCGGCGCCAGGAATTCTTCGGCATGCTCGATCATGTAGCGCGCACGTTCTTCCAGCCCGCGCTTTTCGCCGCCAAACCGGATTGGCCGGCCCATCTGCAAAGCCAGTTCGGGCACGATCTCGTCGTTCATGCCGAGCAGCGCATCAAGGAAATGGGTGATGATCTTGGCGCGCTCCTTGAGCGTCACCTCGCCCCAGGCCTTGCGGGCCGCCTTGGAGCGAACCACCGCCGCTTCGATTTCCGCGCCGCCGGCAGTCTGCCGCTCGGCCACGATGCGCCCATCGACGGGCGAAATGATCTTGACCGTTTCGGTCATGTGCAATGCTTCCTTTGATAGTGCAGTGGTTGCCGCCAACCACCCGCGTCATCCCCGCAAAGCGGGAACGAACATCGTGAAATAACCTGTCGCAGTGCTAGCCGCGAATTGCGACAGAAACTAGCTCCGCTCGAACCCGCGCTTCAGCTCCCAGTCGGTGACGCGGCGATCATATTCGAACTGCTCCCACTCTGCCGTGTGGACATAGTGACCCACCACCTGCTCACCGAAGGCATCCCTGAGCATCTTGGATTTGCGCAGCGTGTCAGTGGCTTCGCGCAGGGTCTTTGGAATGTCGCGCAGTTTCTTGGTCACATAGGCGTCGCCGACAAAAGCCGGTGCCAGCACCATCTTGTCCTCGATGCCCTTGATCCCCGCCGCAATCAGCGCCGCAATGGCCAGATAGGGGTTGAGGTCCGCCCCGCCCATGCGGCACTCGACGCGGATCGATTTGGAATGTTCGCCACAAAGGCGGAAGCCGGCAGTCCGATTGTCCGAGCTCCACATGATCTTGGTCGGCGCGAAGGTGCCGGCCTGGAAGCGCTTGTAGGAATTGATGTAGGGCGCCAGGAAATAGGTGAACTCGCTGGCATAAGCGATCTGTCCGGCCATGAAGTGCTTCATGGTCTCGCTCATGCCATGCGCATCCTTGGCATCGACAAAGACCGGTTTGCCCTTCTTGTCGGCCAGCGACATGTGGATATGGCTCGATGAACCAGCCAGGCCAAAATCCCACTTGGCCATGAAGGTCACGGCCTTGCCCTGGGCGTAGGCGATTTCCTTGGTGGCGTTTTTCAGCACCACATGGCGGTCGGCCATGGTCAGCGCATCCGAGTATTTGACGTTGATTTCTTCCTGGCCCGGACCCCATTCGCCCTTGGACGATTCCACCGGAATGCCCGAGGCCTGCAAATGCTTGCGCAGCGCCCGCATCACGCCTTCTTCCTTGGTGGTCTGGAAGATGTGGTAATCCTGGATGTAATCGCCGGCGGTCTGGGCCGTGCGATAGCCCTTCTGGCTGATGCTGCGATAATCGTCATCGAACAGGTAAAATTCCAGTTCGGTCGCCGCATTGGCGGTAAAGCCCATCGCATCGAGCCGCGCGATCTGCTGTTTCAGGATCGCGCGCGGGCTGTGCGGAATCGGTTCATGATGATGGTGGTCGGAAAGATCGCATAGAACGATGGCGGTGCCTTCCAGCCACGTCGCTTTCATCAGCGTGGCCAGGTCGGGCTTCAGCACGAAGTCGCCATAGCCCTTGGCCCAGTTCGAGGCCTCGTAGCCAGGCACCGGCTCCATATCGATATCGTTGGCCAGCAGGTAGTCGCAGCCATGGGTCTCGTCACCAGCGATTTCCAGGAAATACTCGGCCTGGCAGCGCTTGCCCATCAGCCGCCCCTGCATGTCGGGAAAGGCGACGAGGACGGTGTCGATCAAACCCTTCGCGATGTCAGCTTTGAGCGCGTCCAGACTATAGGCAGCGGCCATTTTCGGCTCCCGTTGAGGCTTTGATTTGTTGGAATGAAAAGGAGGCCGCAGCATGCCGCGGCCTCCAAAGGGGTTAGACGATCAGGTGAACTTCTTTTCGATCTCGGCGATTTCCGCCTGCCGCTTCAGGATCTTGTCGCCGACCGGTGGGCCTTCGAAACGCTTTTTTTCAAAGGCGAACCAGATGATTGCAGCGACGACCAGGAAGGCCAGCGTGATCCACATAACCTGCCCGTTCGGCGGCTGGATAGCGATGAAAACAATCAATGCCATGCCCAGCACTGACAGCACCGCGAACAGCTTGTAGGCAGCGACGCCGATGTTCCATGGCCCCATCGTCGGCCACTTCGGTGTGCCGATGGCAAAGAAACCCGCCACGATTGGCACTGTGAAGCTGAGGAAGAGGAAAATCAGCGTGGCGTTGACGACCAGGGTGTAAATGTTGGTACCCCCGATCGACTGCGTCTGGGCGAGCCAGACAAACAGCATTTCGAGAATGGCGCCGGTCCAGATCGCCACGACCGGAGTACGGAACCGCACCGAAACGCCGGCGATTTGCTTGGAGAACACCGGCACGCCACCGTCGCGTGAGAACGCGAACAACATGCGCGAGGTTGAGGTCACCGTGGCCAGGCCACAGATGAACTGGGCGATCAGGATGGCGAGATAGAGGACCTTCACCAGCCAGTCGGGCAGAACCGCCGTCATTGTGTTGAAGAACACGGACCAGCCTTGCGAGACACCCACCGCCAAATCCGGGATGGCGATCATGATCGCCGAAACCATCACCCAACCGGCCAGCGATGAGATGATGACCGAGTTGATGATACCCTTGGGTACCGACATGGCCGCGTTCTTGGTCTCTTCCGAGGTGTGCGCAGACGCGTCATAGCCGGTGATCGTGTAGATCGGCAGCAGCAGGCAGAGCGAGAACAGGTAGAGCATGTTGTCGGTCTTGGGGAACACATTGCCGCCAACGTCACCGGAATTGTTGGCAAACGTCCACAACCGGCTCCAGTCATGCGTCGGCGCCAGGGCGAGCAGGGCGACGACTAGAACCACGGTTGTCGCCAGAATCAAGTAGCCCGACCAGTCAGTGAGCAGTGCGGTGAACTTGATGCCGAGGTGATTGATGATCGCCTGTGCGATCGTAACCACGACGACGAACAGGACGATGTGCAGCGGGTCAACCGTCATGCCGATGATGGAGCCGAACGTGCCTTGGAAAAAGAACGCCGTTCCGATATTGATCGCGCCCATCACGGTGATCAGCCCAAGCAAGTTGAGCCACGCCGTAATCCAGCCGGTGAAGCGGTTGCCCAGGATTGAACCCCAGTGATAAAGCCCCCCCGCAGTGGGATAAGCCGATGCGATCTGCGCCATGCAGATGGCAAAAAAGCCCGACACAAAGCAGCCGGCGATCCAGCCGATGCCGGCACCGGCGCCGCCGACCGACCCGGTTGCCTGCGCGAACGAGTTAATGCCGCCTGACAGAATGCAAATAATCGAGAACGAAATCGCGAAGTTCGAAAACCCGCTCATTCGCCGCGCTAGTTCCTGGGCATAGCCCATGGAATGGAGGATTTTTACGTCCTCATGATGTTCCGACGCCATAACCTTGTCCTTCCGTTTGCCCCATTGGCGACTGCAGTTGACCCAGCTTTGCCGGTTGGCCCTCGAGCGTCAGACGCGCCCGTTCAAGCCACCGGGCCAGGCGGGAGGCCCACAGGGCTACCCCGTCCGGTTCGAGAATTTCGGTATTGCGGATTTCGATCATGGTCGCGTCAAGCCCGCGCCCGTCGCCATGCTGTTCCAGCGTCAACGTCACCCCGTTAAGCGCCGCATAGGGTTCGTTCCAGCCCACGTTCAGGTCAGCGTCTTCGGCCTTGATCGCGTTCATCAGGGCCTGGGTGAAGCCCGTATCGCCGCCATGGATCAGCCCGATCGGCCAAGGCCGGCTGACGCCGAGATAAACTGGCGTGAACGAGTGCATGCAGACCAGAATGGTTGCGAGCCCGTCGGCTGCGCGCTTGTCGAGCAGGGCCGTGATCGCATCGTGGAACGGCGCGTGAAAATCATCGATCCGGCGTTGGCGCTCATCGGCGCTGATGCCGATATTGGCGGCGATCTCGGTGTCTTCTGACAGCGTCCAGATCAGTCCGGGTGAGGTGGTAATGCGGTTGCAGTCGATGATGAGGCGCGACACCGTCGAATGCACCAGCGGCGCATCGAGCAGGTCCACCATCGCATGGCACACCGCCAGAGCGCCGGGGTCCCAGGCGATATGGGTCAGCCGCTGAACCGAGCTCAGGCCGAGATCGCCATAGCGTTCGGGAATATGATTGGACGCGTGGTCGCATACCAAGACAAAAGGCGACCGGCCTTCTGCATTGTTGACCTGAAACGGCTGGCGTCCGTGCCCATCCACGCTCAGTGCACCTTTCGTTAATATTGTACGATATGTTCCGGAAATCTGGTATCTGTCAACATTGAACGAAATGTTTCAGTGCGTGACGGAGACTGGGCAGCATGGACGTCGCCGGCATCGAAAGCCATATCCACCAGTCGATGAGCCGCCTGACCTCGGCGGAAAAACGGGCGGCGCGCGCTTTGCTGGCCAATTACCCCACGATCGGATTGGCACCGGTTGTCGTCTTCGCCCGCGAGGCCGGTACCAGTCCGGCCACCATCTCCCGTTTCGTGGCGCAACTGGGCTTCAAATCCTATCCCGATCTGCAGCGGGCGCTGCGCGACGAATTGGAAGAGCGGGTCAAATCGCCATTGCAGCGTGGCCTCGCCAAGGCCAGTTCAACCAGCGATGCGGAGCACTATCTTGATGGGTTTTTCCGCCAGCTCGGCGCCAATATGGAGGCCTCGGCGGCTCGTATTCCTGCGTCAGAATTTGAGTCGGCGGCGGCCTTGCTGGCCAATCTTCGCACGAGCTTGCATATAACTGGCGGCCGCTTTACCGAGGCCATGGCGCTTTATATGGAGGCCCATCTGCGGCTGGTCCGCCCCGATGTGCGACGGATGGACGCCCGCGCCGCGGTGCGCGCCGACCAGATGCTCGACGTCAGGCCCGGCGATGTCGCGATCCTGTTCGACGTGCGCCGCTATGATCCGCAATTGCTCGAGACCGCTGCCCAACTTTCCGCCCGCCGGGCGGTCATGGTGTTGTTTACTGACGAATGGATTTCTCCCGCCTCCAAATATGCCAGGATCGTTATCCCGTGCCGCATTGCCATGGAGCGGACCTGGGATGCCAACGCAGCCCTGTTTGCCGTGGTGGAAGCGCTGATCGCCCGGGTCACCGAACTGGCCTGGCCAACGGCCAGCAAGCGGCTCGATGCGATCGACTGGCGGCTGTAGGCCGCCAGCAGAACCCTGCTGCCGACAGAGCCAGCCTTAAGCTGCATCTACATCCTTGAGCCCCAGGAACTCCGAACCGCTCAGAATGATCTTGCGATCGATGTCGCCGATGGCATTGGGGTCCTTGCCCTCAAAGCTCAGTCTGTCCAGTACGATGCGGATCAGATTGAGCCGACCGCGCCGCTTGTCGTTGAACCGCACCACGGTCCACGGCGCGTGGGCGCTGTCGGTCCGCCGCAGCATGGCGTCGCGTGCCACCGAATACTCATCCCACTTCTCCAGCGCCTTCATATCGACCGGCGACAGTTTCCATTGCTTGAGCACATCGTGGCGCCGGTCATGGAACCGCTTGAACTGCATCTCGCGGCCGATCGACAGCCAGAACTTGAACAGGTGGATACCGTCATTGGTGATCCGCTTTTCAAAATGCGGCACTTCCTCGAGGAAATGCTCGGTCTGTTCGGGCGTGCAGAACCCCATCACCGGCTCGACCCCGGCCCGGTTATACCAGGAGCGGTCGAACAGTACGGTTTCCCCGCGCGCCGGCATCCAGTCGACATAGCGCTGGAAATACCATTGCGTACTTTCCCGATCGTTGGGCTTGGGCAGCGCCGCGATCAGATTGTAGCGGGCATTGAGATTTTCGAGGTAGGTCTTGATCGAACCACCCTTGCCGGCAGCGTCGCGCCCCTCGAACACGATCATCACGCGCTCGCCGCCCTTGGCCAGATGCGCCTGCAGCGTCACCAACTGCTTTTGCAGCGCCAGCATTTCGGTTTCGTAGATATCGGTATCGAGCTTGTCCTCGTAGGGATAGCCGCCCGATTCCATCGCCGCCTTCTTGATCGCCTTGGGCAGGTCAGGATTGTCGATATTGAAGTCCTCGAACGTGTCGCCCACGCTGCATCTCCCAAAGCTGTATCTCGTTTGTCGCAATGAACGTGCTATGAAGGCCGCCGCCGCGCAAGGGCAGCTGTGCGGGTCGCCAGTGCAATGAGTTCAAATGGTTGATCGTCCATCCCCTAATGCATCAACAACTGGTCCGCTCACGATGACGCTGGCCCGGCTGATCGCGCGCGCCACCATGCTCGCCATGTTGGCCGTCGTGCTGCTGTTCTTCGTGCTGCGCTCCGGGCTGCCGGTTGCCGACGCCATTCTGGGCTGGCTGGTCATCGCCGTTACGGCAGCACTGCTGCCGCACTCGTTCATTACGGTGGAAACACCGGCGCCCGTTGCGACGGCCACCGGCATCAGCGGCCTAACCGTTTCCGGCTTTGCCGAAGCGCTGACCGATCCGTGCCTGGTTCTCGACAAGCGGTCCATCGTGCGCCATCGCAACGCCCCCGCAGCGCGCAAATTCCCCAATGTCGCCATCGGCAATCCGGTGACCTTTGCAATGCGCAATCCCGAACTGGTGCAGGCAATCGAAAGCGTCTGGCGTTCCGGCCAAACCAAAATCATCGAGCTGCATGAGACCCTGCCCACTGAAACCTGGGAACGGGTCGCCGTGGCGCCGCTTCCCAGTCAGCACGGTGAGTGGCTGAACGATGAAAACCCGCTGCTGCTGATCACCTTCCAGAGCCTGACCGAACTCAAGCGCGTCGAGGCGTTGCGGACCGATTTCATCGCCAATGCCAGCCACGAATTGCGCACGCCGCTGACGTCGCTGCTGGGCTTTATCGATACGCTGCTGGGCCCGGCGGCAAGAGATGTCGCAGCGCGCGAAAAATTCCTGCTGATCATGCGGGGCCAGGCGGAGCGCATGGCCAAGCTGATCGAAGATCTGCTGTCGCTGTCTCGTATCGAGATGCACCAGCACGTTCGCCCCACCGGCTCGGTCGATCTGGTGGCGCTGCTGCGCGAAGTACGCGAAGGGCTGCAGATGCAGGCCCGCGCTGCCAATGTCGAAATCACCCTCGATATCCCCGCCGATGCAGCCAGGACCACCGGCGACCGCGATGAGCTTTATGAGGTGTTCGAAAACCTGATCGAAAACGCCATCAAGTATGGTGGTGACGGCAAAACGGTGGAACTGGTGCTGGCGGCGTCCAATCTGCCGGGCCTTGCCCACCAGATCAGCGTCACCGACCATGGGCCCGGCGTCGAGCCCGAGCATGTGCCGCGCCTGACCGAGCGGTTCTACCGCATCGACGCCGATACTAGCCGCAAAAAGAAGGGCACGGGCCTTGGTCTGGCGATAGCCAAACACATCGTCAATCGCCATCGCGGCCAGCTTGCGATCCGCAGCCGCCCTGGCGAAGGCATGCGCGTGGATGTGTCACTTCCGTGACGGTTTCGCCGCGCCTCTGCGGTTGTTCCTAAAATATCTCTGCAAAAACAATAGGTTGGTCTGTCATATAACTGTCAGTCAAGTGTCATAAAACCATGACCAGTCGAACATAGGGTGCGGCTGTCAAACACCGGACGGGGTCGAACCCGCACCCAATCTGCCGGGTTTAAAGCTTCGTTTTGCAAAAAAAGGGAAAATTCCATGAAAGCCATGTCTTTCGCCAGCGCCGCCGTGATCGCGCTTGTCGCCTTCGGCACCACTGCCGCCTTCGCTCGCGACACCATCCAGATCGCCGGTTCGTCGACCGTTCTGCCGTTCGCCTCGATCGTTGCTGAAGAATTCGCCGCTGCCTTCCCAGACTTCAAGGCTCCAGTTGTTGGTTCGGGCGGCACCGGTGCCGGTCTGAAGCAGTTCTGCGAAGGCGACGGCGAAAACACCATCGACATCGCTAACGCTTCGCGTCCGATCAAGGACAGCGAAAAGGAAGTCTGCACCACCAATGGCGTCAAGGACATCCGTGAAATCCAGTTCGGCTTCGACGGCATCGTGTTCGCCTCTGCCGCGACCGGCCCGGATTTCGCTCTGACCCCGGTTGAAGTGTACAAGGCCCTGGCTGCCCAGATCATGGTTGACGGCAAGCTCGTCGACAATCCCAACAAGACCTGGAAGGACGTTGACGCTTCCCTCCCAGACCAGCCGATCGCTCTGGCCATCCCGGCTTCGAACCACGGCACCCGGGAAGTGTTCCAGCAGAAGGTCGTCGATGCCGGCGCCAAGGAAGCTGGCCTTCCTGAAGGTCTGACCGACGAGCAGAAGCTCGCTGCCACCACCACCTTCCGTCAGGATGGCGTTACCGAAATCTCTGGTGACTACACCGAAACCCTGGCTCGTCTGAAGTCCGACCCGAACACCGTTGGCGTGTTTGGCCTGTCGTTCTACGACGAAAACAAGGACAGCCTGAAGGTTGCGACCGTCAATGGCGTCGTCCCGTCCAATGAGTCGGTTGCCAAGGGTGAATACCCGGTGTCGCGTCCGCTGTTCTTCTACGTCAAGGGCTCGCATATCGGCCTGGTCCCCGGCATCGAAGAATACGTTCAGTTCTTCATGTCTGACGCCATGATCGGCGAAGGCGGCACTCTCGAAGCCGCTGGCCTGATCCCGCAGCCGGCTGCCAAGTCCGCTGAAGTTCTCGCAGCTTTCGCCGCCGCAAAGTAATCGCCTGATCCAGGGCCGCGCCCTTCGGGTGCGGCCCGTCCTTTATTCGCGGGGGCGCGTCTGCCAATGAATTCCCTGGTTGTTGCCGGCCTGTTGCTGGTTTTGTTAGGTCTCGCCTACCAGACGGGTTGGTCCAGGAGCCGTGCGCTGGTTTCGGCCAATGGCGTGAAGGTTCACTCTCGCCCGCAGTACCATGCTTCGCTGGTTGCGATCTGGGCCCTGCTTCCCGCGCTGGTGATCCTGGGCCTCTGGGCCTGGTTTGGCGGCGGCATCGTCCGCAGCTACGGTCTGTCTCAGCTTCCCGCCGACGTCCTGGCCACCCTTGATGGCCCCGGCAAGTCTGCCGCCTTTGCCCGCCTGCAGGCCCTTGCCTCTGGCTACGGCGTTAACGGTGCGCTGCAGCCCTACGAACAGGCCGCTGGCGATGCTCTGCGCTCGTTCCAGTTCATCACGTTCTTCGCCGTGGTCATCCTTGCAGCTGTCGCCGGTGTCGGTGCGCTGCTGTTTGCCCGCAACCAGATCACTGCCCGGCTGCGTGCCCGTAACGCTGTCGAACGCGTCGTCAACATCGCGCTGCTGGCCTGTTCCGGCGTTGCCATCCTGACCACTGTCGGCATCGTTGCTTCGCTGCTGACCGAAGCGCTCCGCTTCTTCACCTTCATCAACCCGATCAGCTTCTTCTTCGGTACGGTCTGGAGCCCGCTCAACGGCTCCACAGTGCCAGGTCAGTATGGCCAGTATGGTTTGCTGCCGCTGCTGGTTGGCACGCTGATGATCACCGTCATCGCCATGATCGTCGCTGTGCCGGTCGGCCTGATGGCGGCGATCTATCTCAGCCAGTATGCCCACCGCACGCTGCGCGCCATTGCCAAGCCGATCATCGAAATCCTGGCCGGTATCCCCACTATCGTCTATGGCTTCTTCGCCCTGGTCACCGTCGGTCCATTCCTGCGTGATGCCGGTCACTTCGTCGGGCTGTCGATCAACGCCACCAGCGCCCTGACGGCCGGCATCGTCATGGGCATCATGATCATCCCGTTCGTGTCCTCGCTGTCTGACGACATTCTCAACCAGGTACCGCGCACCCTGCGTGACGGCGCCTACGGCCTTGGCGCTACCAAGTCAGAAACCATCCGCAGCGTGCTGCTGCCAGCAGCATTGCCCGGTATCGTTGGCGCCTTCCTGCTGGCCGTCAGCCGCGCCGTGGGTGAAACCATGATCGTGGTGCTGGCAGCCGGCAATTCGCCGGTGCTGCGTGGCAACCCGTTCGAGCCGGTGGCCACCATCACCGTTTCGATCGTCAACCAGCTCACCGGCGATACCGATTTTGCCGGTCCCCAGTCGCTGGTCGGCTTCGCTCTGGGCTTGACGCTCTTTGTCGTCACCCTCTGCCTCAACATCTTTGCCTTGTACATCGTCCGCCGCTTCCGGGAGCAGTACGAATAAAATGACTGACATGCTCGCTGCTACCGCCATCAAGCCGACCAACGAACGTACTCAGCGCATCCGCGCCAGCTTGCGCCGCCGCCACACGGGCGAGGCGATCTTTCGTGGCCTGGGCCTTGCCGCCATCATTCTGGCGCTTGGTTTCGTTGTCCTGCTGTTCACCGACATTATCCGCAAAGGTGCCCCGGCGTTCATTCAGAGCAACGTGCATCTGAGCATCAATTTCGATCCGGCCATCATCACCACCGGCCCGGCGCCCGTTCGCGCCGCCGGGCAGTCCGACGCCGAGTTCAATGGCGCCAACGTCAAGTGGCAGCGCGATCTGGCTCTGCTGAACTGGAACAAGGTAATCGAAGCCTCGCTGCGCGCCGCAGCGCCGGCCGGCTACGACATCTCCGGCAAAGACATCCTGTCCATCGCTGAAACCGATGCGCGCCATCAGGTGCGTGAAGCCTTCGCCGCCAATCCGGCGCTGCTCGGCCAGACCACCAAGATCGACGTCCTGGCCTCTGCCAATACGAACAACTGGATCAAGGGCAATATCGACCGCAGTCTGCCCGACGCCCAGCAGCAGCTTTCGCCGCAGGCTCGTGGCCTGATCGACCAGCTGGTCGCCAGCGGCGGCATCAGTTCGGGCTTTGCCTGGACCATCCTGACCAATGTCGACAGCCGTGCGGCTCCAGCTGCGTCCGGTCTGCTCGGCGCCTTCTTCGGCACGCTCTACATGATGATCATCGTCATCCTGCTGGCAGTGCCGATCGGGGTGGCTAGCGCCATCTATCTTGAAGAGTTTGCGCCCAAGTCGCGCCTGACCGACTTCATCGAAGTCAACATCAATAACCTGGCGGCGGTGCCGTCCATCGTCTTCGGTCTGCTCGGCGCTGCCGTGTTCATCAACTATCTGGGCCTGCCGATCTCGGCCCCGCTGGTTGGTGGTCTGGTGTTGACCCTGATGACGCTGCCCACCATTATCATCGCCACCCGCGGTGCGCTTTTGGCGGTGTCGCCGGCCCTGCGCCAGGCGGCCCTGGGCATGGGTGCTTCCAAGACCCAGATGGTGTTCCACCATGTGCTGCCGGTCACGCTCCCCTCCATCCTGACCGCGACCATTATCGGCGTAGCTCACGCCATGGGTGAAACCGCCCCACTGCTGCTGATTGGCATGAAGGCGTTCGTCGCTGCCGTGCCAGCCAGCCCGCTCGATCAGGCCACCGCGCTGCCCGTGCAGATCTACCTCTGGCAGGGCAACGAAAACCGCAACTTCTTCGAAGGTCATACGTCGGCAGCAATCATGGTGTTGCTGGCCTTCATGATCCTGCTCAACGGCACTGCCGTGCTGCTCCGCTCTCGCCTCGAAAAACGCGCTTGAGCGAGCGCAGATAAAAGGAACTCGAAAATGGACGTGATGGCTGGCAAGGTTAAGATGACCCAAATGAGTGCAAATTCCGCCATGAACCCGACTGATATGCTCCAACGCCCGATCCGCCTGCACGCCAAGGACGTCACCGTCAGTTACGGTGCCAAGCAGGCCCTGCACGGCATCTCGATCGATATTCCCGATCGCGCCGTGACCTCCTTCATCGGACCCTCGGGCTGTGGCAAGTCGACCTTCCTGCGCTGCATCAACCGCATGAACGATACTATCGAAGGCGCCAAGGTCGGCGGCCTGATCGAACTCGACGGCGAAAACATCTATGATCCCGCTCTCGACGTGGTTGAGTTGCGGGCTCGTATCGGCATGGTCTTCCAGAAGCCCAATCCGTTCCCCAAGTCGATTTACGAAAACGTCGCCTACGGCCCCAAGATCCACGGCCTGGTGAAGTCCAAGACCGACACCGACGAAATCGTCGTCTCGTCCTTGCGCAAGGCCGGCCTGTTCGAAGAGGTCAAGGATCGCCTGAACGAACCCGGCACCGGTCTTTCCGGTGGTCAGCAGCAGCGCCTGTGCATTGCTCGTGCCATCGCCGTTGGTCCTGAAGTGATCCTGATGGACGAACCCTGCTCGGCTCTCGATCCGATCGCCACCGCCATCATCGAAGAACTGATCGACGAATTGCGTGAAAACTACACGATCGTCATCGTCACCCACTCGATGCAGCAGGCCGCGCGCGTCAGCCAGAAGACCGCGTTCTTCCATCTGGGCAATCTGATCGAAGAAGGTGTCACCGAAGACATCTTCACCAACCCGGTCAACAAGCAGACCCAAGACTATATCATGGGCCGTATCGGCTAGGAGCATCGATCTTCGGGCCAGACCGGCCTGCAAATGGCAGTCATCTGCGCTTCCGGTGCTCACGTACCCAAATGTACGCTCCGCTCCGGTTCTCGATAACCACCATTTTCGACTCGGTCCGCCCCAAACCTCGACGCCCCTAGTGCCCCCCTAGAGACAAAGGACTATGGCAATGGCCTCCAATTCCCCGGACCACATCGTTACCTCCTACAGCGACGAGCTGACCAACCTTGCAGCGCTGATCGCCGAAATGGGCGGCCAAGTCGAAGTCGCCATCGAAAACGGCACCAAGAGCCTGCTCAAGCTCGATCGTGAACTGGCCGACGTCACCATCATCGCCGACCAGCGCATCGACGACATGCAGCGCAAGATCGACGATATGGCCGTGTCGATGATCGCCCGCCGCCAGCCGATGGCGTCCGATCTGCGCTCGATCATCACCGCAATCCATGTTGCCTCCGACCTCGAACGCGTCGGCGACATGGCCAAGCAGCTGTCGCGCCGCTCGCTCAAGCTCGATGGCCTCAGCCTGCAGCCGACCTTTTATAACGGCGTCAAGAACATGACCGGCCTGGTGCTGCGTCAGGTCAAGGATGCGCTCGATGCCTACGCTTCGCGTGATGCCGCCGCTGCCATCGCGGTGTGCAATCACGACGACGAAGTGGACGCCATGTACACCTCGCTGTTCCGCGAACTGCTCACCTACATGATGGAAGATCCGCGCAACATCACGCCCTGTACCCACCTGCTGTTCTGCGCCAAGAACCTCGAGCGCATCGGCGACCACGCCACCAATATCGCTGAACGCGCCTATTACCTGCAGACCGGCAAGCAGTTGACGTCCGACGTGCAGGACCTGCAGCGCACGCAGATCAAGGCTTGATCGGCCATGGTTGCCACCATTCTGGTCGTGGAGGATGAGGCCGATCTGTCGGTGCTCATGCGCTACAATCTGGAGGCCGAAGGCTTCCGGGTGCTGACCGCCGAAAGCGGCGACGAAGCCGTCGAGGCCATGCAGGAAACCATCCCCGACCTCATCCTGCTCGACTGGATGCTGCCGGGCCTCAGCGGCATCGAACTCTGCCGCCGCTGGCGTGCCCGCGAAGAAACCGCCCGCGTGCCGATCATCATGATTACAGCGCGCGGCGAAGAAGAAGAACGTGTCCGTGGCCTGGCGACCGGCGCCGACGACTATGTGGTCAAGCCGTTCTCTGTGCCTGAGCTGCTGGCGCGTATCAATGCCCTGCTGCGCCGCTCCAGCCCAAAGCTGGTCACCGCTGTGCTCAAGGCCGGCGATCTGGAACTGGACCGCACCAGCCATCGCGTTTCCCGCTCGGGCCGCGAGGTCCATCTTGGACCAACCGAATACCGGTTGCTGGAATATCTGATGCGTCACCCTGGCCGGGTCTATTCGCGCGAGCAACTGCTTGATGGTGTCTGGGGCAATGACGTCTATGTCGACGAACGCACTGTCGACGTCCATGTCGGCCGCCTGCGCAAAGCCATCAACCGTGGCCGCTCGGCTGATCCCATCCGCACGGTGCGCGGGGCAGGATATGCGTTCGACGAGCGGTTTGAGAAGGCGAGCTGATTGCTCTTCAAAATCCGCCCGCTCTTCCTTCTCCCCTTGCGGGAGAAGGTGGGTCTCTTTCGGCGCTAAGCATTTGCGGCGGCAACCCCTCCGCCTGAAATTCTGCTGAACGCAGAATTTCTGTCCCTCTCCCGCAAGGGGCGAGGGTGTCGACTGGTAGGCTGGCGCTATGCCCCCGCCACCAAAAACCGGGCGATATATCCCGCGACCACATCGCTATCTGACTCCTTGCTCACCGACGCCACCGCTTCATTGACCAAGGCATCCGGCGCCTTGCCGCGGCGCAGTTCGGCGAGGGCCGCCGTATAGTCGTCGGCAAATTCGGGATGCGGCTGGAAGCTCAGCGCCTTGCCGTTCTGGTACATCAACCCGGCATTCGGCGTAAAATCCGACGCCAGGATCACCTCGGCCACCTTCGGCGCCACGATCACCTGATCCTGATGTGAACACGCCACAGCCAAAGTCTCCTTGGCGCCGCTCATGAACGCCGGTCGTCCCTTCACCGCATAAGCATGCCGCCCCAGGCCCCAGCCTTTTTCGGATTTGCGCACATCCCCACCCAGCGCGTCGGCCATGATCTGGTGGCCAAAGCAGATCCCCAGCATGCTGGTGTTCTTGGCATAAGCATCGCGAATAAACCCGCGCAGCGGCTCCAGCCAGGGCAGGTCATCGTAAACCCCCGCCGCCGAACCGGTGATCAGAATGCCGCCCAGCGTTGCTGGATCGGGCAGGGGCTCGCCGTCATGGGCACGCACCACTTCATAGGCAAAGCTCTCCCCGGTGCCATCCAGCATCCGTTCGAACATCTGCGGATACGGCCCAAAATCGCCGCGCAACGGCAGCGGCACGTCGCCGGTCTGGATGATGGTGAGTTTCATTTCGGCCCCGAATGCAAATGCCCCCTGCATGGTTGCAGAGGGCACGCTGATTCAACAGACCTATTCGGCAAAAATCAGGCGGCGACGAACTTGAGCGCGATGCCGTCCATGCAATAGCGCAGACCGGTCGGCTGCGGGCCGTCATTGAAAACGTGGCCAAGGTGACCACCGCAGCGTGAGCAGTGTACTTCAGTGCGTTCGCCAAACAGCGAATTGTCGACCTTGGTGCCAACGGCATTGGGAAGATGATCGTAAAAGCTCGGCCAGCCAGTACCGCTGTCGAATTTGGTATCGGACGAGTACAGCGGCAGGTCGCACCCGGCGCAGGCAAAGGTCCCCTTGCGGTGCTCGTTGAGCAGTTCGGAGGTGAAGGGACGTTCGGTCCCTTCCTTGCGCATCACTTCGAACGCGTCGTCGCCCAGCTTGGCGCGCCACTGGTCTTCGGTCATGGTCACGGTGAAATTGTCTTCGGCGGCGTTCACTTCGGCCACCCCGCCGCGCATGGCATAGGCCACAGCGCCGAGCGCGATGACGGCACAGCCGCCAAGAAGGAAATTGCGTCGATCCATGCTCATCGTCCTGGTCCCTTAAAGAGTTGGGCCTGCTTCGCGAAGCCGGAGGGAGGCGGTCGCTTCGCAGACCCCTTGTTGGCGCGCACTCTAGAGCCTTGGGCAAAGGCGATGCACGTCAAGTTTAGGTGAGAGCCCGGGTACCGGGCCCTCTATCGCTAGGTTCGCTCGAAAGCGAGTTTTGGTTACATTGCCGACTTCGGGGTCAACACGGCGTCGATCACGTGGATTACGCCATTGGACTGCAGCACGTCAGCGATGGTGACGTGAGCAACGGTGCCATTTTCGTCGGTAACGGTGACGCCAGCGTCGGTGGCTTCCAGGGTCAGCTTGCAGCCGCCGACGGTATCGACAACGTGCTTGCCGCCATCAGCCTTGGCCATTGCCATGATGTCGGTCGACAGCGCCTTGGCCGCGATCACATGGCAAGCCAGGATCGTTGCGAGCTTGTCCTTGTTTTCTGGCTTCAGCAGGGTGTCAACGGTGCCAGCTGGCAGAGCGGCGAAGGCTTCGTTGGTCGGAGCCAGCACGGTGAACGGGCCGGGACCCGACAGGGTGTCGACCAGGCCAGCGGCCTTCACTGCGGCAACCAGGGTGGTGTGGTCGGCCGAGTTCACAGCGTTTTCGATAATGTTCTTGTCGGCAAACATTGCAGCGCCACCGACCATCGGGTTTTCAGCAGCAAAAGCGGCTGCACCAGCGAAAGCGGAAACGGTCATCATGGCGGAGAGGGTGAGGGCGCGGATCGAGAGGTTCATTTGGTTTTCCTACCTGTTGTTTCATTCCCATTGTTCGGCTGGGACGTGTGCAGCAACGGGAGCTTGGAAGGAAAGTTTCAGCAGTTTCAAAAATGCTGTGCTTGATACGAAATATTTTCGACAATCAAAATTGAGCTGCAATTTCAGCCGGATAAATTGGAAATCCCGCCACGCATTGCTGCACATGACGGGATTTCCCAAGATCTATATTTTTCGTTTCGACGTGATCCGGCGCAATCAGATTTGCGTAACGGGACCCTTGGCAACAATCGGGCCATGCGGGTTGCCGTCCGCCGACCCGCCCTTTGCCTCCAGCGTGATCGCCAGAACCGAGCCTTCGCCCCAACCCTTGAGAATGTCGGGGGAGACGACCACTTCGCTGCGGGCATTGACCGGCACCACGCCCATCGACACCGGATTATTGCCGCCCTGGATCGCCCAGAGTTCAAAATCGTGCTCGGGAACGGCTTCGCCAGAAAGCGAGGTCAACCGCACCTTGCCGGTTGAGCTATCATAGAGCGCTACGAATTTTACATTGCTGCCGTCTTCGGAGAGCGCTGCAACCAATTGAGTGGCAAGAGCAGCCGTATCGGGCTTGGGCGTGAGCACGTTGATCCCCACCGCCACCACGGCAACCGCCAATGCACCGGCAGCAAGCCCGCGCCAGACCAGCAGATTGTCCCAGATGTTGACGCGCGTCTTGGCAGGCGTGCCAAACACCCGGGCTTCGATGGTATTGATCAGGTGAGCGGGCACCGGCACATCTTCATAGCCGCTGTTGAGCGCGCCAAACCGCGCCTGCCAGAAATCTCGTTCCGCCCGCAGCTTCTGATCGTTCTCGATCAGCCGGCCGACCCGGGCGTGCTCGGCACTATCGAGCAGGCCAAGGACGAACTCGGCGACAAGAGCTTGTCCGCCATTGGGTTCGCCGCTGTCATCGCTCGGGGTCATGCCGTCAAACACTCTCTAAGTTTTAGCAGGCTGCGGCGCAGCCAGGTTCGCATCGTATTCAGCGGCACGCTATATTTCTCGGCCAGTTCCTCATAGCTATAGCCATCGAGGTAAGCGCCTTTGACCGCTTCCGCCTTGTCGCCATCGAGCTGGCCCAGGCAGAAATCGATCCGTGAACGCTCGTCGCTGTTTTCGGCCGCCCGTTCCGGATCGGGTCCGGCATCGGGAATTTCGAGCGCAACGTCGATATCGTCGGCAACCGGACGTCGAGCCCTCAGGATGTCCAGAGCATGGTTGCGCGCCACGGCCACGAGCCACGAAATGGGGCTGTAGCCCCCGGCGACATAGCGATCGGCGCGCTGCCAGATCTTGACGTAAACTTCCTGGATGGCCTCTTCGGCTTCCGAGCGATCCTTCAAGATACGCAGGGTTACGCCAAAAAGTTTCGCGCTGGTCCGCTCATAAAGGGATCGAAATGCCGCCCGGTCGCGCAGGGCGCACCTTGAGATCAGGTCGGCAATATCCTGGGTAGGCGTCTGCATGACCATGTTCTATCGCGGGTATGGCATAGTGCCTATCCCCGCGCCCCTCGCCGCTGGTTATCTCAAGCATCGTTTTGAAACGCAAATGCTTATAGAACGGATCACTGTCACATAAATATTCGGGCAAAGCCGGTATCGCTTTGTGCGGAAATCGATTAGAGCGAACCCGGTCTTTTTTGCGCCGTCTTTGAAGGGAAATTGCTGACCCCATGACACAGGTGACAGTACCGCCGGCCAAGTCCGAGCACGACTTTTCCCATGATGCCGCCGTTCTGGCACAAGCGCTGCCTTATATGCAGCGCTACGAGGGCAAGACCGTCGTGGTCAAGTACGGCGGGCACGCCATGGGCGATGCCAAGCTCGGGCAGGCCTTTGCCCGCGACATTGCGCTGTTGAAGCAATCGCGCGTCAATCCGATCGTGGTCCATGGCGGCGGTCCACAGATAGCGTCCATGCTGGCCAAGCTCGGCATCGAGTCCAAATTCGAAGGTGGCCTGCGTGTTACCGATGCGCGGACCATGGAAGTCGTCGAAATGGTCTTGGCCGGCTCGATCAACAAGGAAATCGTGGCGCTGATCAATGCCGAGGGCGAATGGGCCATCGGCCTCTGCGGCAAGGACGGCAACATGGTCTTCGCCAAAAAGGCGCACAAGACCTACAAGGATCCCGACTCCAACATCGAGCGTGTGCTCGATCTGGGCTTCGTCGGGGAGCCGGTGGAAGTCGATCGTACCCTGCTCGACCAGTTGGCGCGTTCCGAAATGATCCCGGTCATCGCCCCGGTCGCTCCGGGCCGCGATGGCAATACCTACAATATCAACGCCGATACCTTCGCCGGAGCCATTGCCGGCTCGCTCGGCGCCAAGCGCCTGCTGTTCCTGACCGACGTCGATGGCGTGCTCGACGCCAGCAAAAAGCTGATCCCGGAACTGACCGTGCGCGAAGCCAAGGCATTGATCGCCGACGGCACGATTTCCGGCGGCATGATTCCCAAAGTCGAAACCTGCCTCGAAGCGCTGGAAAACGGCGTTGAGGGCGTGGTGATTCTAAACGGCAAGACCCCGCACGTCGTGCTGGTCGAGCTGTTCACCGAATACGGCGCCGGCACGCTGATCGTGCGCTAATCACCTGGAGCGCGGTTCGCCGCGCTCCGCCAGCTCCCGTGCAGCCTTCTCCTGGATTTCCATGGAGTCGCGGATCACCCGGCTGACAATGTTCAGTTCGGCAACGTCGTACCGGTCCAGCATAGCCGCACCGGCAATCGCCAGCGGCGCATAAACCGCCTCGACCAGTTCGAGTGCCGCCGCCGCGCTTTTCACCATCACCTTGCGTCGATCGGTCGGGTCGGGACGCCGTCGCACATAGCCACGCTGTTCAAGCCGGTCGAGCAGGGTAGTGACGGCTGCCGGCGTCAGCCGGATTTCGCGGGCGATGGCGCTTGCGGTCTGCGGCCCCTGTACCAGAAAACTCAGGCACAATCGCTCAGACGGGCCAAGTCCGTAGATGTGCCCCACCAGTTCATCGAATTTCTGCGTCTGGTCCTGCCATCGCATAATGGCGGTGCCCAATTCACCGATCAGCGTTTGCTTGTCACTTGACATTTTAGTACGACAATCTAATTGTTAGATAATCTAATAATAAGTTGGTTGAACGAATGTCCCCTATCGCCCCCTCCGCCGCAAGACCCAATTCGCAACTCTCCATCGCCATCTGCGGTGGTGGTATTGGCGGCCTCGCTACCGCGCTGACCTTGCACCGCGCGGGTTTCCATCCTGTGGTGTTCGAACGCGCCACCGCCGCACAACTGCGTACCGAAGGGATTTTTCTCACCCTTGCGCCCAATGGTGTCAACGCCCTGCGTGCCGTCGGACTGGCCGATGCCGTACTGGCAGCCGGGATCAGGACCGATGGCCTCGCCATGTACAACGAGCGCGGCAGGCAATTGTCGGTTATCGACTATTCCGCCCATACCGGCTCGTTCGGCGCGGCGTCTTCCACCATCCGGCGTGGAGCCCTCGCCGGCATTCTGCTCAATGCGGTGACTGCACTGGGAATATCCGTCCGCCACGGTGGCGCCATCGAACGGGTTCAGGAAACGGCAGCAGGCGTCGAACTCAGCGTCGCCGGTCGCACCGAGACCTTTGACATCGCCATCGCCTGTGATGGGTTGCGCTCCCGCGTCCGCCGTGACCTGTTTCCGGAGCTTCCCGAACCGCTCTATTCCGGCCAGATCGGCACCGGCGGCGTCATCGATGTTCCAGGAGTGCCCGACACCGGCGGGCTGATGCGCATGACATTCGGACGCCAGGCGTTCTTCGGCTACATCAAGGCGCCCGGCCAGCCGGTTTATTGGTTCAACGACTACGGCGCGCCCGAAAGCGAAACTGCCCCGGTACGCGACGCAGATGCGTTCGGCGCGCGGCTGCGCGCCATGCATGCCACCGACCCGCTGGACAATGCGAAAATTCTGGCCGCAGCCGGTGCCATCGAACACCATTATCCCATCTACGACATGCCCGAACTGGCCCGCTGGCATACCGATCGTGTGGTGTTGATGGGTGATGCCGCCCACGCCGTGACGCCGCATTCGGGGCAAGGCGCGTCGATGGCCATCGAAGATGCAGTTGTGCTGGCCGCCTGCCTTGCGGTCGAGCCAAATCCATCGGGCGCGTTCCGGCGTTTTGTCGCCCTGCGCCATGACCGTGTGCATAAGGCTATCGAGATCGGCCGCGCCGGTGGTTCGCAAAAGGTCGCCGGGACCTGGTGGGAGCGCAAGCTGCGCGATATGATTCTGCCAGTGTTCATGCCCATCGGCACGAGGATGCAGGCGACGATGTTCAGTTTCCGCGTCGATCTCACCCCGCTCGAACCGCCGCGGCAATAAGGGCCTGCGGCAATTGGGCCGTTAGTGTGACTTCAATGTAATTGCGCCAGCATATAAGTCATGGCAGCGTAGCGCCGATTGATGCGGAGAATTTCGGTATGCGTTTTGAGTACAAGATTGCGGGCGCATTTATTGCAGCCTTGACCTGTTCAGTGTCGGCGGTGTCGGCCCAGCAGTTTGTGGCCCCGATTGTCGATGCGCAATTTTACCAGCCAACTCCGTTCGCCTGGACCGGCGCCTATGTCGGCGTGCAGGGCGGCCTGTTGCCGATGAAGTCCCACGAACTGGGCGCTTCGCTGCCTACCGGGGAAGACCTGCTTGGCGATATCGGCGGCAATGCCGGCGTGTTCGCCGGCTACCGCTATCAGATGAATGACTGGCTGGTTTGGGGCCTGGATGTCGAAGCCAATAACGACGCCACCGAATTGCTGCGCCAGGGCAAGAACTACGGTGCGCTGAAATGGGATGCGGCCATTCGTGCCCAGCTCGGCTATCCAGTCGCCCCCAATGTATTGGCCTATGGCTCGGTCGGCTATTCGATCGCCCGCTTCGATATGAGCCCGTTCTATTCGGCACCAGGATATGACGGTCAGGTTTATAGCGCTGGCGGTATCCAGCTCGGTGTCGGTGTGGATGCCAAGGTAACGGACCACATCATGGCCCGCCTGCTGGCGACCTGGACCCATTATGGCACGCACACCATCACCAAGGGTGGCGTGGCCGATGGCACCAGCGAACCCAGCGTGGTCAATATCCGTGTTGGGCTGGGCTGGACGTTCTGATCCTGCCGTTACGGCAATAAAAAGGGGGCCTTTCGGCCCCCTTCGCATATCCGTGATTGGCCAATCAGACTTCGATCGGGACCGGCTGCGCTTCCGGCGGCTTGCCCGGTGCATGCTGCGCGCCGGTGCTTCCGGCCTTCTTCAGGAACGGCGCCAGCACGATGACGATGGCAAAGGAGACGATCTGGTAGAGCGTCGCGTTAGCGGCGGCGTGGGTGAACGCTGCGTGGGGCGCCGTGCCGCTGGCAAAAGCGGTGGTAAGCTGACCAAAGAAGATTTCGCCAACCAGCGCCACGCCGACCGCCCCGCCGATCTGCTGGAAGGCCTGCAAGGCTCCCGAGCCGGCGCCGGCATCACGGGGCGGCACACCGGCCAGCACCGATTGGAACAGGGCCGAAAAGCCCAGGCCAAGACCAGCGCCGCTGATGAACAGTGGGACAAGGAAGGTCCAGTGGTCGATCGTATCGGTTACCCCGGCGATGATGAAATGCAGCCACCCCAGGCCCACCACAAGCAGGGCACCGGCCACTGCCAGGCGCGCCCGCAGATAATGCGAACCAAACCGCCCCGCCACCAGTGACACGGCCAGCACACCAACCGAGAACGGGGTGTTGGTGAGGCCCGATTCCAGCGGCGAGAAGCCGAAGCCACCCTGCAGCAGGATCGAAATCACCATGAACAGGGCGGGAATGCCCGACGCGAAAATCGTCACCACCAGCATGCCGAGCAGGAAGTTCGGGTTGCTGATCAGGCTGAAATTGAGCAGCTGCGGCCGATCGAGCCTGGCCTGCCGCTGTTCCCACAAAACGAACAGCGCCAGACCGACGGCGGCTGCTGCCATCATGATCCAGACCCACAAGGGCCAGCCATAGGTGCGGCCCTCGATCAGCGGATAGACCAGCGCTGTAACGCTGACGCCGAACAGGCCAATGCCGACAAAGTCGTTCTTGAGGCCAGGATGACCAGGCGTGCGGGTGATCAGGAACCAGCCGGCAATCACGGTTGCAATGCCGACCGGCACGTTGACCAGAAAAATCGGACGCCAGTCGAGGTCCCAAAGATTTGCCCCGATCAGCAGGCCGCCAGCGATCGGGCCGGCAACAGCCGCGAGGCCCGCGCTGAGGCCGAACAGGGAGAACGCCTGGCCCTTTTCCTGCGGCGGGAAGGTCACCTGCACGATGGCGAGCACCTGCGGGGTCATGATTGCTCCGGCAAAGCCTTGCAAAACACGGGCGACGATCAGCCATTCAATGGATGGCGCAAAGCCGCAAAAGGCCGAGGCCAGCGTAAAGCCGGCCACGCCAATCAGGAACATCTTGGTGCGCCCCACAATATCGCCAAGGCGGCCAAACGGGAGCAGGCCAAGTGCGAACGCGAGCACATAGGCGGCAATGACCCACTCGATCTGGCTGGGATCGGCGCCAAGATTTTTCTGCAGGCTGGGCAGGGCCACATTGACGATGGTGACATCGATCAGGTTCATGAAGCTGGCCAGCAGCAGGACGAACAGAGCGATCCAGCGTCGGGGATCGGCATCCGCCTTGGATGTCGGGACGTGAAAATTGGCAGTCATGGTGTCAGTCCTTTGAAGAAACTGGGTTGAGAAAGGCCCGTTCCAGTTCCGCGGCGATGCGGTCATAGAGGGCAATGCTGGTGTCACTCTGGCGCCAATGGTCTCCCACCGCGCCAGTGGTGATATTGGCGGCCGCGACCGGATCGATATCGGGCCGAAAGGTGCCATCGAGCCGACCGGCGGCGTAAATTTCGACGAACTGGCCGACCCAGTAGTCGTACAGGGGTCGCATGACGCATTCGACGGCGGCGTCGCGGCGCGCCCGCTGTATCAGTTCGGTCATCAGCACGATCAGGTCGGGCGTTTCGAGCAGGGTTTCGCGCTGGTCTTCAAATTCCATTCGCAACTGCACCAACGGGGACAGGCCGGTCCGGGGCCGGCGGGCCGATTGCGCGCTGAACTGGTCGCGGATCGTTTCGGCAACCAGCGCAATCAGCGCATTCTTGGTTGGCACATGATAGTGCAGGGTGGCGATATTGATGCCGACGCGCTCGGCAATATCGCGGGTCCGCAACCCCTCAAAACCCTTCTCGATGATCAGTTCACGCGCCGCCTGGGCGATCGCCAGTTTGCGTTCGTCACTGCTTTCACGTTTTAGCGGCGGGGTGTGCGTTGACATGGTTCGGCTGAGCTCAGGCGGGCTGCGATGGGCAGTCTCATATACCTGACGCCGCCCTCAATCAAGTGATTGATTGCCGATTTTCGTCATGGCCATCCTGCGGTTCATGCAGGGTTCATCGGGCTTGCCGATAGTCAAACTGCTGCAGCAATATGCACAAATGCGAAAACACTAGCCAAACAGGGCCTTTTAACTGTTTATTCCGCTTAAACGCCGGTCAACGCGCTGTTTCTGCTGCACTCAGTTGCAATTACAGCGCCGACAGGCCATTTCGTGCTTCGAGTAAAGCGTTTCTGCTGCCCCGGACCGCCTCGCATCAGACGGGCATCTCGGGAAATTCAATTCACGCCAACTCTACCGGAGAGAGAGATGAAGTTTACCACCACGACGCGCCTGGCCTTGCTCGCGACCGTCGCCAGCGCCGTGCTGATCCAGCCGGCCATGGCCCTGGATGCCCAGAAATTCGTCGATCGCCTCGTCGCCGCCTACGGTGCCGTTGGTTATGACATCAAGCCCGGTGCCGTATCAGCCGACGGCGAGAACGTCATCGTCAAGGGCGTCAAGATCGGCCTCAAGGCTGACGCGGCCGCCGAACCGCTGTCGCTCGATCAGGACATCACCTTCACCAACGTCGCCGAAGGCACCGACGGCAGCTACACCGCCGAAAGCGTCACCATGCCCGATGTCGAATACGACATTGTCGATGCCAAGACGCCCGGCCACCTCTCGCTAAAGAACATCGAACTCGATAGCCTCTATGTTCCCGGCGGCGACAAGCCGAGCTTTGTCAATTCGCTGCAGATGATTGGCTCGCTTGGAGCCGGCCCACTCGTCGTCACCCGCGCCGGCGCTGAAGTGCTGTCGATCGACACGATCTCGGCAAGCAACGCCTTTGATCCCGCGCAGGGCAGCCCAGATCTTGCAAGCGTTGCCTCCACCTTTGATTTGAACGGCTTCAAGGCTGATCTGAGCACCGTCGGCGAGGAAGATCCGAGCGCCGGTGCCATCATTACCGAGCTTGGCCTGACCAAGGTCAGCGGCGATATCGATGAGTCGATGACCTGGGATATGGCCGATGGCCATGTGGTGATCGACAATTTCACCATTAGCCTCAATGAAAAGGGCGCGGTCAGCTTTCTTGCTGACCTGACGGGTTTCACCCCGGCCGTGATGGACAAACTCTCGGCCGCCAGCGCTGACACAGCCGCCAAGACACCGGAGCAGGTCCAGCAGGCCAATGGCATGCTCGCTATGGAAGTCATGTCGGCCGTCAGCATCACCAGCGCCTCGTTGCGCTATGACGATGCTTCCCTGGCCAATTCGCTGATCGATTTCTTTGCCAAGCAGCAGGGCACCGATCACGCCGGCTTCGTTACCGGCCTCAAGGCCATGGTTCCAGCCATGTTGGCTGGCGTGGGCATCCCTGCGCTCGACGCGCTGGTCGTTCCCGCGGTCAACACCTTCCTTGATGATCCACAGAGCCTGGAAGTCGCTGTCGCTCCGGCGTCGCCGACCAATCTGATGGTGCTGATGGGCGCTGCCGCCAACCCGGCTGCACTGATCCAGACCCTGGGCCTGACCGTCACGGCCAACGTCGCTGCCCCCGAAGGCGACGAATAATCCGACTGTGGAGGCTGGCGCCACTGGCGCCGGCCTCCAAACGCCGAATTGACATGCAATCCTGAGCACGAGCGGGCATAATTGCCGCAATGAACGCCATCACGCCCACCCCGACCCGCAGCCTGTCCCACGTGACCGACTGGGTCTTTGATCTCGACAACACGCTCTATCCACGCACCTGCAATCTGTTCGCCCAGATTGACGTTCGCATCACCCATTATGTGATGGCGGTAACCCAGCTCGAATTCGCCGAGGCGCGCGCCCTGCAAAAGGGCTACTACCGCGACTATGGCACCACGCTGAATGGATTGATGACCCGCCACGACATCGACCCCAACGATTTCCTGCTCTCGGTCCATGCCATCGATTATTCTCCGGTCGATCCGCACCCCGAACTGGTTTCGGCCATTAGCGGCCTGCCGGGCCGCAAGTTCATCCTGACCAATGGCGATGTCGGCCACGCCCGTGCGGTGCTCAAGCGCCTGGGTGGCGAGGACCTGTTCGAACAGGTCCACGATATCCGCGCCATGGACTACGTGCCCAAGCCGCACCTGTCGGCCTATGACGGGTTCCTCAGCCGCTACGACATCGACCCGAACCGCGCCGCCATGTTCGATGATCTCGAAAAGAACCTGCTGGTGCCCCACGATGTCGGCATGGCCACTGTCCATGTCGTGGCCGGCAAGGATTTCGCCCATGAGCAGGTCGACGCCTGGGAACTCGGCAGCTCCGGTGGTGCCCATATCCATCACGTGACCGAAGACCTGGCGAAATTCCTCGCCAATCGTCCCTGACATGTTAGTTTAGCTTCGGCCCTTTACCTTCAAGGCAGAGCGTATTAACGCTCATGTATAAGGTCGACCCGGGCCACTCCAATGGCTTGCCTCGCCGCCCAAGCCTTTATTCAAACCGGCTCCCCGCCGGTCATAACGCGAACGCCCGGCGTCCGCTCAGCAATTTGTATTCTTGCGCGCCCGATGCGCCTTTCAAAGAGGACTTCACCATGGACTATCGCCGCCTCGGTAAATCCGGCCTGCAGGTTTCCGAACTGTCGCTCGGCTCCTGGGTCACCTTCGGCAAGCAGGTCGATGAGAAAGAGGCGATGAGCCTGATGACTCATGCCTATGACGAAGGCATCAATTTTTTCGACAATGCCGAAGGCTATGAAGCCGGCGCCTCCGAGGCCCTGATGGGGCAGGCGCTGAACAAGCTCGGCTTTTCGCGCGACAGCTTCATCGTCTCGTCCAAGGTGTTCTGGGGCGGCAGCAAGCCCACCCAGCGCGGCCTGAGCCGCAAGCACGTTTTCGACGCCGCCCACGCCGCAATGAAACGCCTGCAGGTCGATTATCTCGATCTGTATTTCTGCCATCGTCCCGACGTCGATACCCCGATCGAGGAAACCGTTCGCGCCATGCACGAACTGGTCCAGCAGGGCAAGGTTCTGTACTGGGGCACCTCCGAATGGAATGCCCAGCAGTTGACCGAAGCCTGGGCCGTGGCCAAGGATCTCAAGATCACCCCGCCACAGATGGAACAGCCCCAATACAACCTGTTCGAGCGCCAGAAGGTCGAAGGCGACTATGCGCCGCTCTATGATCTGATGGGTCTGGGCACCACCATCTGGTCCCCGCTCGCCTCGGGCGTTTTGACTGGCAAATATAACAAGGGCATCCCCGCCGATAGCCGCATGAATCTGAAAGGCTACGAGTGGCTCAAGGCCGAATGGGAAAGCGACAAGGGCAAGCAGCGCTTGGCGCAGGTTGCCGAACTGGCCAAGCTGGCCGACGAAGCCGGCCTGCCGATCCACCATATGGCGCTGCTCTGGTGCCTGGCCAATCCGCACGTCTCCACCGTCATTCTGGGTGCATCCAAAAAGTCCCAGCTGGTCGATAACCTCGCGGCCCTCAAGTCCAAGGCGAAGCTGACCGCCGATGTGATGGACAAGATCGACGTCATCATGGGCAACAAGCCAGCCGGTCCGCTCCGTTATTGATCATCCGGTGCGGTGGCTGGCTTCCAGTCACCGCACCAACTGCCTATATTGCCCACAATGACCCCCACCGACTCTTCCCCACGCGGCCCCAGGCCGGACGCCGCCGATGCCACTTTCAAGGATCGTCTGGCCAATCTGCGCCACCTTGGCAAACTGATCGGCCAGATCTGGCGCACCAGCCGCCTGCTGACTGCCGCGAGCATCGGCCTTCGTCTGATCCTGGCATTGCAGCCCGTAGCGCGGCTTTATGTCGGCAAACTGATCATCGATGAAGTCGTCAAGCTGATTGCCGTCGGCAATGGCCAACACGATTTTGCCGAATGGTGGAGCAGCGGTCGCCTCAATCCGATGCTGCTGCTGATGGCGCTGGAATTCGTGCTCGTCATCACGTCGGACCTGCTCTATCGCACCACCTCGCTGGTCGACAGCATTCTGGGCGAGTTGCATTCCAATACCGTCAGCATCGAGCTGATGCTGCACTCGGCCCGGCTCGATCTGCGCCATTTCGAATCGGCCGATTATCAGGATCGGCTGGAGCGCGCCCGCCGTCAGGCCGCAGGTCGCAATGGCCTGCTGAGCCAGATTTTCGGGCAGGCGCAGGACGTCATCACTGCCATCACGCTGGCAGCGGGCCTGTTCATCTATGCGCCCTGGCTGATCCTGTTGTTGCCGCTGTCGTTTGTTCCGGCGGTGTGGGGCGAAACGCGCTTCAATACGCTCTCCTATTACCTCAGCCGCAATCGCTCCCCGGAGCGGCGCCAGCTCGAATATATCCGCCATATCGGCGCCAATGCCGACACTGCCAAGGAGATCAAACTCTTCGGGCTCGGCGGTTTCCTGGTCGAGCGCTTCAAGACCCTGGCCGATGCCATCCATATCGAAAATCGCGACCTGTCGATCACCCGCGCTGCCTGGGGCGCCGCACTCGCCTCGATCTCGACGCTGACCTATTACGGTGCCTATGCGTTCATCGTCTGGCGCACCATTGTCGGCGATTTCTCCATCGGCGATCTGGCCTTCCTGTCTGGCTCGTTCCTGACGCTGAACAACCTGTTCCAGAAAATCCTGCTTGGTTTCACCCAGATTGCCGGACAGTCGCTCTATCTCGATGATCTGTTCTCGTTTTTTGAAATCGAGCCGACCATCCTGCCGCCTGCCAATCCCAAGCCGTTCCCGGAACCGATCCGGCAGGGCGTGGTGTTTGACAATGTCGGCTTCCGCTATCCCGACACCGATACCTGGGCGATCCGCAACCTGAGCTTTACGCTGCTCGCCGGGGAAACCCTGGCGCTGGTTGGTGAAAACGGCGCGGGCAAGACCACCATCGTCAAGCTGCTGACCCGGCTTTATGATCCGGACGAGGGCAGTATCAGCATCGATGGCATCGACCTGCGCGATATTCCGGTCGACGCCATCCACGACCATATCGGCGTGATCTTTCAGGATTTCCTGCGCTACAGCTTCACCGCCGCCGAAAATATCGGCATCGGCAGCATCGAGGCCACCGGCGACCGGCCACGCATCGAAGGCGCCGCCGAAAATAGCCTCGCCGATGCGGTGATCGCCAAACTCCCCCAGCAATACGAGCAGCCGCTGGGCCGCCTGTTCAACAAGGGCCGCGATCTGTCCGGCGGCGAATGGCAAAAGATCGCTATCGCCCGCGCCTATATGCGCGACGCCGATCTGGTGATCCTTGATGAGCCGACCGCGGCGCTCGATGCCAAGGCCGAGGCCGAAGTCTTCACCCGCTTCAAGCGCCTCGCCGCCGGCAAGACCGCCGTACTGATTTCGCACCGCTTTTCCACCGTCCGCATGGCCGACCGGATTTTGGTGCTGGAGCACGGCAAGATTCTTGAGGCCGGCACCCACGAGGAACTACTGGCATTGCGTGGGCGCTACGCCGAATTGTTTGAACTGCAGGCGGCTGGCTACCGCTAGGGTTTCACCACAATGCGGCCATTGACCTTGCCGGCCAAGATCCGTTGTGCGGCAGCGGGCACCTGGGTCAGCCCGATCTCTTCGACAAAACCCTCATAGCGGGAAAAGTCGAACAGCTCGGCCAGACGCGCCCAGGCGGCTACTCTGGTACCAAAAGGCTGCATGACGCTGTCGATCCCCAGTAGCGACACGCCGCGCAGAATGAAGGGCAGCACGTTGGTTTCGAGCGCCACGCCGCCGGCATTGCCGATGGACGCCACCGCGCCACCATAGCGAACCTGCCGCAGCAGCTTGCCCAGCACCGGGCCGCCGACCGCATCGATGACCCCGGCCCAACGGGCGCTTTCCAGTGGCTTGTCGGCCACGGCCAGAAATTCGTCGCGCGCAATGATCGTTGCCGCGCCCAGCTCGAGCAATCCATCGCCCAGGTCAGGGCGTCCGGTCAGCGCCACCACCTGATAGCCAAGCCGCGCCAAGAGGGCCACTGCGATGCTGCCGACGCCGCCACCGGCGCCCGTCACCAGCACCTCGCCATTGGCCGGCGCCAGCCCGCCCGCTTCCAGCCGGTCGATCGCCAGCATCGCCGTCAGGCCCGCCGTGCCGATGATCATCGCTTGTCGCAGGCTCAACGCCTTGGGCAGCGGCACCAGCCAGTCGGCATTGACGCTGGCGCGCTGGGCAAAGCCGCCCCAATGGGTTTCACCGACCCGCCAGCCGGTCAACACCACCTGTTGGCCGACCACATATCCGCCGTCGCTGCTCGCCAGAACGCGCCCGGAGAAGTCGACACCACAGATATGCGGATAATTGCGCACCAGCCCGCCGCCGCCCGTCAGGCACAGCGCGTCCTTGTAGTTGAACCCGGCCCATTCGACCTCGACAGTCACCGCGCCCGGCGGCAATTGCGCGTCATGCAGCGTCTCGACGCTGGAGCGGGCATCGCCGGCTGCGTCTCTCATGGTGACCAGCGCTTGAAAGCTCATGTCGGAGACCCCTCCGGCCAATATTAGCGCTACCAGACCAGCTTGCCGATTCCGCCGCAATATGGACGTTAAGGCTCTGTTGAAGGAGCAGGCTTATTTTTACTGTTGCAAGAGCCCGACTCAATCAATAGTCGGGATTCATCCTCGGCAACTGGAGCAATATCCCGCCGTCTTTGAAAGGCACGCTTCGTGAACAAGGTCGTCTTCGGCCCGCAACGTCCCAAAATCGAATACGCCAGACAACTGGCGGCTTTGCCGTGGCGTGTGAGCGAAGCGGGCGTGATCGAAGTTCTGATGGTCACCTCGCGCATCAGCCAGCACTGGCTGCTGCCCAAGGGCTGGCCGATGTCGGGCAAGACGCTGCAACAGGCTGCAGCCCAGGAAGCCTATGAGGAAGCCGGTGTCACCGGCAAGGTGCGCCGCAAGCCCGCCGGGCGCTACACCTATGACAAGCTGATGAAGGATGGCTCGATGGTGCCATGCACCGTCGTCTGTTTTGGCATGAAAGTGGGCAAGGAACTACCCGAATGGCCTGAGGCCAGTCAACGACTGCGCCAGTGGTTTCCGCTCAGCGACGCGGCCGGAACGGTGTTCGAACCAGATCTGGCGCGGTTTCTTGGCTCAGAGGAACTGCAGCAGAAGCTGCGCGCCTAGCCCCCACTGGCCGGCAGTGTCAGGTCGCCCGAATTCAGTTTGCTTGCCGTCAACCGGTCTGGCGCTCGTTCGCGTGGCAGTTCCAGGCTCGCCCACACACTGACCAGCGCATGGCGCAACTCGAACACCATCTCGTCCGTGTGCAGCGGCGTCGGGGTAATCCGCAACCGCTCCGTGCCCTTGGGCACCGTTGGATAGTTGATCGGCTGGATATAGATATGGTGCTTTTCCAGCAGCATATCGCTGGCGGCCTTGCACTGGCGCGCATCGCCCACCAGCAGCGGCACGATGTGGGTATCGTTAGCCATCACCGGCAGGCCGGCATCGCGCAGGATGTCCTTGGTCAGCGACGCCTGCCGCTGGTGCAGGTCGCGCTCGACGCTCGACGCCTTGAGGTGGTCGATCGACGCCCTTGCGGCAGCACACAGCGCCGGGGGCAGGGCGGTGGTGAAGATGAATTCCGGCGCATAGGAGCGTACCGCGTCGATGATCGAGCGGTTGGCGGCGATATAGCCGCCCATCACGCCAAAACCCTTGGCCAGGGTGCCTTCGATGATGTCGATGCGGTCCATCAGGCCTTCACGCTCGGCCATGCCACCGCCACGCGGTCCATAAAGGCCAACGGCGTGCACTTCATCAATATAGGTCAGCGCGCCGAATTCTTCGGCCAGCTCGACGATCTGGCGGATCGGCGCAATGTCGCCATCCATCGAATAGACCGATTCAAAACAGATCAACTTGGGCCGCTTGCGGTCCGTCGCCGCCAGCAGTTCGCGCAGGTGTTCGATATCGTTGTGCCGGAAAATATGGCGCTGCATGCCGGACTGGCGCACACCCTGGATCATCGAGGCGTGGTTGAGCTGGTCGGAGAAAATCACGCAGTCGGGCAATAGCCGGGCGATGGTCGAAATCGCCGCTTCGTTGGAGACATAGCCAGAGGTGAACACCAGCGCGCCTTCTTTGCGGTGCAGATCGGCGAGCGATCGCTCCAACTCGACCAGCGGGCGATTGGTGCCCGAAATATTGCGGGTGCCACCGGCGCCGACGCCCAGCCGGCCAGCGGCTTCCTGCATCGCGGCCACGACCATGTCGTTCTGCCCCATGCCCAGATAGTCATTTGAGCACCAGATGGTGATTTCGCGCGAATTGTCCGAGGCATCGCGATACAGCGCTCGCGGAAACCGGCCGGCGATCCGTTCCAGATCGGCAAACACCCGGTAGCGCTTTTCCTGACGCAGCGTATCGACCGCATCTTCAAAGATCGAGCGATAGTCCATTCGGTTCGTCCTCAAGCCAACCCGGCTAACGCAGCATAATCTATGTGCGGACCGCGCCGTATGACATAGGTCAATTCGCCGCGCGGCTGTCCCACCAAACGCCCACAAAATATCGTTTTTCTGCCAAGAGTTTAGAGCGATCCTAAACTGAAAGGCCGACGATTCCAATCATCTCGGCGTGAGCTTGGACAAATCGGCGCGTGCCCCGACCGCCTTGCTCCGTTGCTGCCCCTGCGCTACCACCATCCCAACGGGCTGCGTTCGGGAAGATTGATTGATGAGTGAATTTGCCTCTTATCCGAGCCTTGCTGGCAAGGCCGTGGTCATTTCCGGCGGCGCCTCGGGCATTGGCGAGAGTCTCGTCCGCAATTTTGCGGCGCAGGGCGCCAAGGTGGGTTTTGTCGACGTCGCAGACGCCGCCGGCAAGGCGCTGGTCGCCGAGCTTCAGCGCAAGGGCCAGACCGCTCAATTCATCCGCGCCGACGTGACCGATATTCCTGGCTATGTGACCGCTATTGCCACCTTTGCCCAAGCCCACGGTGATGCCGGGGTGCTGGTCAACAACGCCGCCCATGATGAACGGCACGATTGGGCCGATGTGACCGAGGCCTATTGGGATGACCGTATGGCGGTCAATCTCAAGCATGCCTTCTTTGCGGCGCAGGCCGTCGCGCCGGCCATGATAAAGGCGGGCAAGGGCTCGATCATCAATATGGGCTCGATCAGCTGGATGGTGATGTCGCCACGCATTCCGCTCTACGAGACCGCCAAGGCCGCCACCCATGGCCTCACCCGCTCGATGGCACGGGAATTGGGCAAGAGCGGCATCCGCGTCAACACCGTGGCGCCAGGCTGGGTGATGACCGAGCGCCAGCTTAAATACTGGCTCGATGCAGAAGGCGAAAAAGCCCTCGATGCCGCTCAGACTCTTGCCGGTCGAGTTTACCCAGATGACGTCTCCCGCATGGTGCTGTTTCTTGCGGCAGATGACAGCGCAATGATCTCGGCGCAGGATTTTCTGGTCGATGGCGGCTGGGCCCATAGTTAATAGGCTTCCCCCCACCACCATCCTGCCGTATTCAACACGGATTAAAGGCCACCACATCCATATCCTTCAGGGGGATTCTGAATGAAGTCGAAGATTATTGTTGCCGGCCTTGCGGCTTTGGCATTGAGCGCCTGCACCACTACCAACCCCTATACGGGCCAGACCCAGATGTCGAACACGGCCGGCGGGGCCTTGATCGGCGTTGGCGGCGGCGCCATCGGCGGCGCTTTGATCGGCGCGGCGGTCGGCGGCGACCCGCGCGTCGGCGCGCTGATCGGCGCCGGTGTCGGTGGCCTGACCGGCGCTGCGATCGGTAATTACATGGACCAGCAGGAAGCTGAACTGCGCGCCCAGTTGCAGGGCACCGGCGTGTCCGTGACCCGCAACGGCCAGCAGATCATCCTGAACATGCCATCCAACATCACCTTCGCCACCGACCAGTCCAACGTGCAGCCGCAGTTCAACCAGACCCTGGTGTCGGTCGCGCTGGTGCTCAAGAAGTTCGACAAGACCATCGTCGATGTTTACGGCCACACCGACTCGCAGGGTGACGACAACTACAATCTCGACCTGTCGCAGCGCCGCGCTGTCTCGGTCGCCACCGTGCTGGCCAATCAGGGTATCGATCAGCGCCGCTTCTTCATCAAGGGCATGGGCGAAAGCTCGCCGATCGCGTCGAACGCCACCGAAGGCGGCCGCGCCACCAACCGCCGCGTGGAAATCCAGATTTCCCCGATCAATCAGGGCTAATCCGACAGTCTGCCAAACCAAAGCGCGGTCTTCGGACCGCGCTTTTTATTGCACGATTGGCGCCGTTTCCGTCACCGGTGCCGCTGTCGGTGTGCCGTTTTGCACATCACTGCCCGGCGCACCCATCATCAGCTGCAGCGCCAGCAGCACGGCGATCACGATGCCAAGGCCGATAAGGCCATAGCTCCACCAGTTGGTCGGCGTCTCGGTGGCCAGATGCTCCTCGCCTTCGTTGATCACCTGCTGTGCCAATGCTACATCGGGTGGCACTTCGCTGACCCCGGCCATCATGCATCTCCCCGGAACACGGTCTGCGTGCCAACGCCATCCTGCGTTTCGCGACGGACTTCGGCGATCGCTTCGTCGATTTCGGACGGATCAAACCCCAGGTCAGCGCCTTCACTGTTGGCGCCGACCACATTGGACTTGAGCTGGTGCAACAGCGCGATCTTTTCCTTGCTGGTGAACAGGGTGTGATGGGCAATCTGCATCGGCGACAGTTCGTCATGCCCGCCCGCCCGATTCTTGAGACTATCGAATACCATGGGAAGCTCCTGCTGGTTATGACCACTTCGGGCCTTCCCAGTGTCAATGCCCCTCACAGCGCTGAGGTTCCCTCACGGCACATTGTATTGGTTCCAGTCAGATGTGCCCGCTTGATAGATATAGGTACGCGAAAAGAATGGGTTGATCGTGTACTCCAAGTGGAAATTGATGCTTCCGAGCACGCTGAAAAACGAAATCGGCTGGTAGCTATAAGTGCCCGCCACCACGATCACGGTCTCGCCTTCGCGATAGTGTCCCTTGGCCACCGCAGTTCGGTAGTCGGCGGTGGACGCGTTTCCATAGAAATTGTAGGGCGCAAAGGTCAGCTTGGCGATGCCGCTGTCGACGATTGTGCTGAACAGGGTCAGGTTGAGATTGGCCGTGTTGAGCGGCTTGATCAAATCCAGTACCACCGCTGGCACATTGGCTCGTACGCGGCCCTCGAATTCCGGATAGCGGGCGGCATAGCGCGCCGCCGCTTCCACCGTATTGTAGAATTTGCGGTATGACAGCCAGCCGCGCCCGGTCTCGAACACCACCGAATAAAGGATCATCAGCAGGGGCAGCAGCAGTGCGAATTCCACCGCTGCCACGGCCTCCTTGTTAGCCCAGAAACGCCTCACCCCTGCACCTGCTCGCCCAGGAATGCCAGGCTGGCGGCCTGGATTTGCGCGTCGGATCCGGCGAAGGGCAGAACATAAACCGTCGTTGGAAACGAGAACTGCCAGTTATAGCCAACAGCCAGGTAGAATTGCGTTCGCGTCCCGGTCACGGTGGCGTCCCAGGTGTTCTGGATCGGGTAGGTGATCAACCCACCACCCGCTGGCGGCGCCCCGGCATAGATCACGGCAATCTTGAGCACGGTGTCGCTGCATGACATCGGCGTGGCAGTCAGTCCTGAACAGACTGCTGCCCGCAAGCCGGCCTCGGTCGGTGTGGTGCGGTTCATCCGCTGGGTCACCAGGTAGTCGACGCCTCTATCGGTCGCATGCGAGAGCATCATCGAATAGAGCAGAGCCAGGCCAAGCTCCAGAATGCCGAAGATGACGTAGAGAAAGATCGGAACGATCAGCGCAAATTCCACCGCGGCCGCGCCGCTCTCGTTGAGTCGCAGCCATGCGCGCATTCGTGTGGGCCAGCCTTCGGGCACGGTCATTGCGTGTCCACATACACGACGTTGAACGCGTAGATCAGCCCGCCATAGGTGTCGTCGGTGCCCTCTGCCTTGATGGTCAGATTATACACCGAGTATTGGCCGACCGTGACCGTGCGCTTGAACAGGATCCACTTCTGGGTTCCGTCCGACAACCGGAACAGGTTCACTTCCGGCGCCACCACGGGTCGACGCTGCTGCAGATAAACGCCGATGATGTTGGAGGCAGTGTCGGTAATGCGACCGTTGTACCAAACCGAAAACTCGTACCTTCCGGGATGCAGTTCGAACACTTTGGTGATCGAGCTGTTGCTGTCGACCGCCTCGTCGCTATCGAGCTCGAGAACATAGGTTGACGGGTATTGCGTGGCGGGGAGTGAGCCAAAGCACCCCGGCCGCCAATCCTGAATTTCGGTGCCCGGGCCGGAGCCAGCGTCCCAGCCGATCTCATTGTATTTGTAGATGCCCCAGCAGCCGTACTTCATTGGGATGGAACTGCCGTCGGGTTTGACAAAATTGGTGTCCAGCACCACCGCGCCGTCCCTGGGATAGGGCGGAATACCCGCGCATTTGTAGTCGATTGTGTAAGTGATCTTGGGGATGCCCAGCATCGTGACGAACGCTGTATTGTAGGTGAACGTCGCTGTCATATCGAGGTTCAGCCAGTTCACCGTGGCATCGCGGCTGGTCACTTTTTGTCCCGCGGAAGCGACCATGGCGTCGAACAGATCGAGCACGGTGCTGCGGCGCACCGCATCGTCCGGGGTCATTGTGCGCGTTGGCTTGGTTGCCCTGTTACAGGCGTCGCGTTCGATCTGGTAGGATACGCTGTAGTTTGCCAGCGCCATGCCGGTCTCGAAAATCACCCCGATCAGCACCATGAACATCGGCATCAGCAGCGCCGTCATGATGGCGATATTGCCACACCTGCTTCGCGCGAAATGTCCAATGGTTCTCAGCACGATACGCCCGTTCTGGGTGATGATCCGCTCGCTTCATGCGTCGAATGCCGAAATGTAGTACTACGGGCATCCGGTTAAATTAGATGAAACGATACATTTTGGGCCCGTGCGGTGGCATCGTTCATGCATGTTCGTCATCCATTCCTTAACCCTAATACGGCAAAGTACGCGTCTAGTTTGCGGTTCCGGAGGGGTCGGACGTGTTTTCAAGATTTAGCCTGGCGCAACGCCTTTATGCCGCGTTTGGCGCTTTGATCGTATTGCTGTGCCTGATTGGCTTTGTGGCCCTGCAGGGCGTTCGTACAGTCGGTGGAACCTTTGGTTCTTATCTGACCTCGTCCCAGGAATCGGGCGCTATCGCCAGTATGGTCCAGGAAGTCGGCGTCCTCCGCAAAGCCGATATCGGCTTCCGCGCCGCACCCACTGCCGATTCTGCCAATGCATTTTTCGACGCCGCCAAATCCCTCAGCGTCAACGATGATGCCAGCCTTGCCGTCTTCGTTTCCGACGCCGACGCACAGGCCGAACTCGCAAAACTTAAAGCCAGCACCGCAACCTGGGTTGAAACGTTTCAGCAGTCGGTCGATTTACAGACCCAGCGCGACGATGCCTGGACCAAGATGACCGAGCAGTCCGATGCGATGATCAAGCATCTGACCGCCATGGCCGGCCTGACCATGAGCCTGAACGACATCAGTACGCTGCAGGCCAATGGAGAAATCACCTCCGCCTCGCTCACTACCTTCCTGTTTGCCGAGCGCTACCAGCACACCGGCGCCCAGGCCGATTTCGATGCGGCCGTCGCCCATGCCAAGCAGACCACTGATCAGATCTCCGAAATCGGCATTCTGATCTTTGATACGGCACTGAAGCAGGAACTCGACGCGGCGCTGGCCGCCATGACCAGCTATGCCCAACTGCTCGATGGTTTCCACACCGCCACGACCGGCCTGCTTGATCTGCGCACCACCGCACTCGATCCGGCGTTCAGCGGCATTGAATCGGCCTTCGACGCCATGCAGGCCAAGATTGTTGAGCGTCAGCAGGCCCTGGGCGCTGCCGGCACCCAGCAGGTTTCGGCGGCCGCCCTGGTCTCGATGGCCGTCAGTGGCTTCTCCATCCTGCTCGGCATCGTGCTGGCCGTCGGCATCGGTCGCTGGTTGTCCGGCGCCATCAAGCAGATGGCCTCCAACATGCGCGAACTGGCCGATGGCAATCTCGATCTGGAACTGCGTGGCGAAAAACGCCACGAGCTTGGCCAGATGGCACAGGCCCTGGAGATTTTCCGCTCCAATAGCCAGACGGTACGCGCCAACGACGCCGAAAAGGCCGCCGTCATGGCCATGGATGCCGAACGTCAGTCCGTTCGCGACGCCTTGCAAGCTGACGTGGAGTCGGTCGTCGCCGCCGCTGTCGCTGGTGATTTCACCGTGCGCCTCAACAAGCGCTACGGCAGTGCCGATCTCGACGCTTTTGCCAATAGCGTCAACAATCTGGTCTCCACCGTTGATCGTGGCGTTAGTGAAACCGGCCAGGTTCTGGCCGCTCTGGCCGATGCCGACCTGTCGCACCGCATGGAGGGCGACTATGAAGGCGCCTTTGCTCGCCTCAAGGCCGATACCAATGCCGTGGCCGACAAGTTCTCCGATGTGATGGGGCAGTTGCGCACCACCTCGCGCCAGATCAAGACCGCTACCGGGGAAATCCTCTCCGGCGCCAATGACCTGAGCGAACGCACCACCAAACAGGCCGCCACCATCGAGGAAACCTCCGCCGCCATCGAACAGATCGCCACCGCGGTCGGCGATAACGCCAAGAAGGCCGAAGAAGCTGCCATCAAAACCCAGTCGGCCTCGCGCCTCGCCAATGAGGGCGGCAAGGTGATGGGCGAGGCCAATACGGCCATGGAGCGCATCACCACCTCGTCCGGCAAGATCTCCAATATCATCGGCCTGATCGACGATATCGCCTTCCAGACCAACCTTCTGGCGTTGAACGCCGGGGTCGAGGCGGCACGGGCGGGCGATGCTGGCCGTGGCTTTGCCGTGGTGGCCTCCGAAGTGCGGGCACTGGCGCAACGCTCCTCGGACGCCTCCAAGGAAATCAAATCACTGATCAGTTCTTCGGCCCAATTCGTCGGGCGTGGCGTGGATGCCGTGGCCGGGGCAGGCCAGGCCCTGACACTGCTGGTCGAACGCGTCACGCATAT
>NZ_JBDSUA010000038.1:0-27088 GCF_039927955.1 Devosia sp.
GAGACAACCTGGCCCGGTTCACCCGCCGATCCAAACGCGCCTCCAAAACACTTCAGATGCTCGACGTGACACTTGCCCTGTTCTTCAACCGAAATCTCAAACTGAGTCCAAAGTGAACAGTCCCCCCATCAAAGGGGAGGTGCCGCCCTGTGGGTAGACGAGACAGCGCTTACAAAATTCCGCCGGTACTGCCGCGGCGTAATGCCTTTCAGCGCCTTGAACTGGCGATTGAAATTGGCCAGCGAGTCGTAGCCGACATCGCCGGCGATGATGCCGATGGGCAGGTCGCCGGAGGAGAGCAGGGCGCAGGCACGGCCGATGCGCAGGCGGATCAGATAGGCCGAAACGCTCTGGCTGGTATGGCGCAGGAAGGTGCGGTGCAGGCCGGACGGGCTGAGCGCGGCGATATCGGCCAGCGTGGCAATGCTCAGCGGCTCGACGAAATGCTGGTGGATGTGATCGAGCACGCGATCGATGCGGTTGCGCTCGGGGCTGGCGCTGGTGGCATCGGGCACCGTGACAGAGAGTGGCGTGGCAGCCTTGTCGGCAGACAGCATGGTCAGCACCGCCACCAGCCGCAGGAAGCGCTCGACCGGCGGCCGCTCGAACAGGCCTTCGATCAGCGGACGGGCGGCGGCGGCAGTTTCGCGCGAGAACTGCAGTCCGGTCGCGGCGCGTTGCAGCAGCGCACCGACGGCGCGCAATTCGGCGTAATTGCCGGTGAGGCGATCTGCCCAATCCTGCAGAAACCACATCACCAGCGCGACATGCGGCTGAACCGGATCGATCGGCTCGATCGAATGCCAGGTGTGGGGCAGGTAGGGACCGATCAGCACCAGATCGCCATCGTCATAGCGGCCGATGTGATCGCCGATGAAGCGCTGGCCGCGTGAGTTGAGCGTCAGGGTCAGTTCATACTCCGGGTGGTGGTGCCACTGGAACGGAATGCCCTCGTCGAGGCGGCGGTTGAGCATGGCCCACGAGGCATCGTCCTTGACGGCAAGACGTTCCAGAAATGGCTTCATCCAGCGCTGACCTCAGCCTTAACGCCAGAATAGTATCAATACTTGCCAGTCCACGGCAAGCATCGCGTGCGGTGCCGGTCTAGCTTGGGGCATCAAGCAAGCCCTGAGGGGACCAAATGGGAGAGTACCATGCAGGCCGAAACCAAGCGCGACAGCCATCCGACCACGCAGATCGTCACCACCCAGCTCAAGGATATCGTCAAGACGCTGCCGCTTCGGGTGCTGAGCCCAGCCGACTGGGAGCATTGGGTGACCAAGGGCTATGTGATTGTTCGAAATGCGGTTCCTCAGGAAAATGTCGAGCGGCTGAAGGCTTTGCTCTGGGAATTTGACGAAAAAGACCCCGGCGACCAGACCACCTGGTATGCGCCGCAGCGCCGCGACCACATCATGAAGGAACTCAACGGCACCGGCATGGTCGAAATCTACAACCACCAGTTGCTGTGGGATAACCGGATGGAACAGCGCATCTATGACGCCTTCGTCGATATCTGGGACTTGGAGGAGCTATGGGTGTCGATCGATCGCGCCAATCTCAACGTGCCCAAGAAGGTTCATGGCAATCCCAACGGCTTCATCCACTGGGATAGCGACACCTCACTGATCCCGCTGCCGATTGGCGTGCAGGGCGTGCTGAGCCTGGTCAAGCAGGATGGCGATGTCGGCGGTTTCCAGTGCATCCCGGAGCTGTTCTATAATTTCGACGAATGGGTGAAGACCCAGCCGGCCGATCGCGATCCGATGCATCCCGATACCACCGGTTTGACGATCACCAATATCGAGATGAACCCCGGCGACCTGATGATCTTCAACACGCTTTTGGCCCATGGCGTGCGGCCAAACCACTCCAAGGACCGGGTGCGCATGGCGCAGTACATCTCGATGTATCCGGCCGCCGAGGACGATCTGGTGGATCGCACCGAGCGCGTGCGGCTGTGGCGCGAACTGGACTCTCCGAAGCGCGATGCGTTCCCCGGCGATCCGCGCGAGTGGGAAAAGCACAACGCGACGACGGCGGTGTTGACCTCGCTGGGCGAGAAGCTGCTGGGGCTCAAGAGCTGGCAGAGCTGAGGCAACGCCCCGACCAACAGTGAAAACGCCAGCAAGGATTGGCGGCGGCCGACATCGACAGCAGTGACTATTTCTTGGATTGGAAGCGGCATACAACTCCTGCCTGAAAACGACCGGAGATCGCCATGCATATCACCCGCGCTGGATCGCTACCCTCGGGCAAAGGCCCCGCAGACTGGTTCACCGGCACCGTGCGGATCGATCCACTGTTCGGCGTGGAGCCGCCGGCTGGCGCGGCCGGCAATACCGTGACCTTCGAGCCGGGCGCCCGCACCGCCTGGCACACCCATCCCCTGGGTCAAATCCTGATCGTGCAGTCGGGACTTGGGCTGGTTCAGCGCCTCGACGGCCCCATCGAGGAAATCCGTCCCGGCGATGTGGTGCGGTTCGCACCCGGCGAAAAGCACTGGCATGGCGCGTCGCCGAACAACGCCATGGTCCACATCGCCATTCAGGAGGCGCTGGACGGCAAAGTCGTTGAGTGGATGGAACACGTCACTGACGAGCAATACGGCGCCTGACCGGCGCGAGAGGAATTTGCCATGCTGAAACGAAAACTCGGAACCAGCGGCCTTGAAGTGTCCGCGCTTGCGCTTGGCTGCATGGGCTATGGCGGCGACGCAAAGCAGATCAGCGATCGCGCCGACATGATCCAGTTGATCCGTGACGCGGCCGAACGCGGGGTAACGCTGTTCGATACTGCCGAGGCCTATGGTCCGTTCGCCAACGAGATCATGGTCGGCGAGGCCATCGCGCCGATCCGCGATCAAGTTGTCGTGGCCACCAAATTCGGCTGGGACATCGATGCGGAAACCGGTGTGAGCAGCGGCAAGGTCAATAGCCGGCCCGAGCAGATCCGCCGCGCCGTCGATGGCATGCTGAAGCGCCTCAATATCGAGACCATCGATCTGCTCTATCAGCACCGCGTCGATCCCGACGTGCCGATGGAAGACGTCGCCGGGACGGTCAAGGACCTGATCGGGCAGGGGAAGGCGCGATATTTCGGCCTGTCGGAAGCGGGTGCGGGGTCAATCCGCCGCGCTCACGCCGAGTATCCGGTTTCGGTGCTGCAGAGCGAGTATTCGCTGTGGACCCGCGAACCGGAGGCAGAAATCCTGCCGGTTTTGGAGGAACTCGGCATTGGCTTCGTGCCGTTCAGCCCGCTGGGCAAGGGTTTTCTGACCGGCAAGATCGACGTCAACACCACTTTGGACAGCACCGACTTCCGCAGCAAGATCCCGCGCTTCGCACCCGAAGCCCGTGAGGCCAATCTGGCATTGGTCGAGATGATCCGTCGCGTCGGCGAGCGCCATGGCGCATCGCCGGCCCAGGTGGCATTGGCGTGGATTTTGGCCCGGAAGCCGTGGATCGTGCCGCTGTTCGGAACGCGAAAACTGCACCGGCTTGAGGAGAACCTCGGCGCGCTGCAATTGGAGCTGACAATGGACGATCTCGCGGAGATCGAGGTTGGGTCGGCGGCGATCACCGTGCAGGGCGAACGGTATCCCGAATATATGATGAAGCTGTCGGGGCGGTAGGGTCTGCCCCAGTCGACGTCGATTACTCGAACAGGCCGGGCGGCAGTTTGCCGATGCGCAGGATAACCCGCGGCTCGTCATAGGTGTCGGTTTCGATATCGACTTCCTGCGAAAAGGCGACGACGCCGGCGCGGATCGGGGCGAGGCGCTCGGCGGTGGCAATGGCCGACTGTTCGGTTTTGCAGGGCTTGACGACATCGGCGACGAGCTTTGCGCCCTTCTGGGTGAAAGCCTGGACGAGATATGCGGTGGTCACTGATTGCCTCGATTGGTTGCTGTCGGTGTAGCACCGATACGCAGGAGTCGAGCACGTAAAACACCAACGCCGCCCAATGGGCGGCGTCCTGATTCGATGTGTACGTTCTTGCCGCTAACCGCCTGAACTGTCTCTCAGTTCAGTGCCTTGGCCGGTTCGGCAAACAGGTCATATTCGTCGCTGCCGGTGACTTTGACCGAGACCAGATCGCCGATCTTGATGCCGGCGGCATTGGCGACGATCACCTGTCCGTCGATGTCGGGCGCATCCCACTTCGAGCGGGCGATGACGCGGTTATTATCCGGGTCGACGTCGTCGACCAGCACGTCGATGGTGCGGCCAACCTTCTTGGCCAACTGGCCGGTGGAGACGTTCTGCGCCACTTCCATCAGGCGCTCGAACCGGTCCTGCGCCACCTCATCAGGCACGACGTCGGCGAGTTCATTGGCCGGCGCGCCGGTGACGGGCTCATATTTGAAACAGCCGGCGCGGTCGATTTCGGCTTCCTCGATGAAGTCGAGCATCATCTCGAAATCTTCCTCGGTTTCTCCGGGGAAGCCGACGATGAAGTTGGAGCGAACGGTTAGGTCGGGAACCTGAGACTTCCAGTTCAGGATGCGGTTCAGCGTCTTGTCCTGATGCGCCGGGCGGCGCATGGCCTTCAGGATCTTTGGCGAAGCGTGCTGAAACGGAATGTCGAGGTATGGCAGCACCAGGCCCTCGGCCATCAGTTCCATGATCGCGTCGACATGGGGGTAGGGGTATACATAGTGCAGGCGCACCCAGGCGCCGAGCTGGCCCAGTTCCTTGGCCAGATCATAGAACTTGGCCTTGACTGGACGGCCGCGATAATTGCTTTCGGCATATTTGATATCGACGCCATAGGCGCTGGTATCCTGCGAAATCACCAGCAGCTCCTTGACGCCACCCCGGATCAGGCCCTCGGCCTCACCCAGAATGCCGGCGGCGGGGCGCGAGGCCAGATCGCCGCGGATCTGCGGGATGATGCAGAACGAGCAGCGATTGTTGCAGCCTTCGGAAATCTTCAGATACGCATAGTGGCGCGGGGTGAGCTTGAGGCCCTGTTCCGGCACCAGATCGAGAAACTTGTTCGGCACCGGCGGCAGATGCTCGTGTACCGCATTGACGACGTTTTCGTACTGATGCGGCCCGGAAATCGCCAGCACTGACGGGTGGGCGGCGCGGATCATCTCTTCTTCGACGCCAAGGCAACCGGTGACGATGACGCGGCCGTTTTCGTTGAGCGCTTCGCCGATGGCCTCAAGGCTTTCCCGCTTGGCGCTATCGAGGAAGCCGCAGGTATTGACCAGAACGATATCGGCGCCCGCGTAATCGCGGCTGAACGAATAGCCCTGCGCGCGCAGGGTGGTCATGATGCGTTCGCTGTCGACCAGGGCTTTCGGGCAGCCAAGGCTGACCAGGCCAATTTTTGGCGCTTGCGTCATATTCCAATAGTCTCTTTTCGTAACTGTGGGCGCGTCATACAGAAAACCGCGCCATTGCGCAATGCAGCGGCCGTGAACTGGGCGCGGGGCTGGCGTGTGGCAAGCGCCGATCACGCCGAGTTGTGTGCGGTCGCTCGCAGCGAACGCTGCGTTACCGATGTTTCACTTTTCTATACCGGTGCACTCAAGTTATGGATCGGTGTTCATCGCTGGGCCAACTGTGGCGCAGCCATAATCGAAGGAAACGTCATGTTCGACCGCCTCTCCCCTTATGCGCCGCAGGCCCTGGCCGTGTTGCGAATTGTCGTCGCTCTGCTGTTTGTGCTGCACGGCACGCAAAAAATCATCGGCTTCCCCGCCAGCGACATGACTCCGCCGCTGATGAGCCTGTTCGGCCTGGCCGGCATTATCGAAATCGTCGCCGGTCTGCTGATCCTGGTCGGTTTCTTCACCCGTCCGGCAGCCTTTATTGCTGCTGGCGAAATGGCGGTCGCCTATTGGATGGCGCATGCCCCCGGCAGCCTGTTCCCGGCGCTGAACGGCGGCGATGCGGCAATCATGTTCTGCTTTGTGTTTCTGTACCTGGTGTTTGCGGGCCCAGGGGCCTGGAGCATCAACAAGAAGTAAGGCTTGCTTACCCTCTCCCCTTGCGGGAGAGGAACAGATTTTCCGCGTTCAGCAGAAGTTCAGGGTGAGGGGTTGCCGCCGCGAACGCAAGGCAGCAAGCGACCCCTCATCCGCCCTTCGGGCACCTTCTCCCTCAAGGGGAGAAGGGAGGAAGGTAATTTTACGTCACATCTTTGGGCGTTGGCGGCGTGCGCTTGGCGGTGCGCTTCGGCTTGAAGGCTTCGCCGATCTCGGTGGCCGGCTGGGGGATGTGGGGCGCTGGTTCAGTCGCCGGAGTGATGTATTCGTCCGCCTCGGCGTAGTCGGCCTCGCCGTGCTCGGCCAGATCGCGGATGGCCTCGCGCACTTCATCGAGCAGCGAGGTGGAATAGCGCGAGCGGTTGACCGTCTCGCCGGTCGATTCGTGGGCCTTGAAGAACACCAGCAGCACTTCGCAGGCGATGCGCAGGCTGACCCACGACAACAGGCCGAAGATGATGATTTCGAACAGGCCCCAGATGCCATTGCCGAAACCGAAGCCGAACGACCAGAACAGGTGGCTGACCGCCCAGAGCAGAATGGCGCCGAGGCCCAGCGCATGCAGGATCGGCACCAGTTTGGGCGACAGGATCGAATCGAGCCGGAACAGGGTTTGCCGCGTAAACAGGCGTTTCAGATCATCGAGGGTCATGGTCTGCTCCTTTGTCGGTTCCATTTAACCGGAAATGGCCAAATCAGCCAGTGCTGACAAGGCCTCCCTCATCTGCGCTCGCCACGGGGCCAAATCGCGCCACGAAGGCCTGCCGCAGGGCGCTATCGACTTCGGGCATCGATACCAGTTGCCCAAGGTCCTCAAAGCTGGTGACGCCCTGATCGCTGATGCCGCAGGGGACAATGCCATCATAATGGCCGAGGTCCGGCGAAACGTTGAGCGAAATGCCGTGGAACGTCACCCATTTGGAGACGCGCACGCCGATGGCGGCGATCTTGTCCTCACGGCCGATGCCCTTGTCAGGACGTTGCACCCAGACGCCAATCCGCCCGTCGCGGCGTTCCCCGCGCACATTGAAGGCGCCCAGGGTGTCGATGACCCAGCCTTCGAGGCCCTGCACGAGGCAGCGGATATCGCGGCCGCGCTCGCGCAGGTCGAGCATGACATAGGCCACGCGCTGGCCGGGGCCGTGATAGGTATATTGGCCGCCGCGACCCGCATCGTAGACCGGGAAGCGGTCCGACAGCAGATCGGCTGGGACCGCCGAGGTGCCGGCAGTGTAAAGCGGTGGATGTTCGACCAGCCAGATTGCCTCGCCGGCAGTACCGGCGGCGATGGCAGCGGCGCGGGCTTTCATTGCCTCCAGCGCCACCGGGTAGGGCACCGGTGATGCCGAAATGATCCATTCGACCGGGCGCGAGTCGGCGCGAGCCAGTTTTCCCGGCGCGGCGCAGGCATTCGGCGTGGCTGTTAACGCTTCGATAACCATAATTGCTGAAGGATTACCTTGAAGAGATTCCGTGGGCGCACCATGCACCAGCGGTTCGAGGTTGCAGACACCTATCTATGAACACATTAGAGAATATTGAAGTGGATATCACCGTCGAGCTTGGCGCGACGACGATGCCGGTCCACCATTTGCTGCGCATGGGCCGCGGTGCCGTGATCGAACTCGACACCACCGAGAACGATCCGCTGCGCATCTATGCCAACAATACCCTGGTTGCCCATGGCGAAGTCAGCGTCGATGACGGCTATCTCAAGATTCTGATTTCCGAAAAGATTTTCCGGCGCAGCTGAGGCTTTTGCCGGAAACCGGCATCGTGCAATCTGGCCTCGCAAAACCGATATAACCGCTTGAGGTATCCAAAGACCTTTGCTACATGCTGGCACGCTTCGCCTCAGGGCAAAGCTCTACCATGGCGTGCGGTCGTGGCGGAATTGGTAGACGCGCAGCGTTGAGGTCGCTGTGTCGCAAGACGTGGAAGTTCGAGTCTTCTCGACCGCACCAGTCGCCTTCAAAAGTGACACGAAAACCGGCCGCCCTTCGGGGTGGCCTTTTTGTTTGCCGGACCGGAATCGCGCTATGAGCCGGTTGAGGGTCAAACAATGCAAAAACTGCTGGTGCTGCAATCAATGTGGTCGATGGAACGGCATCGGGGCGGGCAACCGGTGCCCACCGATCTGGAGGCCAGCATAGCGGCCATTCATGCTGCGGGTTTCGATGGAGTCAGCGCCTTGTGGTTCGAGCGCGCGCAGGCCCGGGACATCACTGCGTGTCTGGCCGGCACGGGCATGGTGGCAGAGGGCACCTGCTTTCCGGACAGTATCGATGCGCTGAAGCCGGTGCTGGAGATCGCCGCGGAGTTCAGGGTGCATCACCTCAATATGCAGCCCAACGTGCGGACCGGTGATCTCAAGGAGGCGGCGCGCATCGTCGAGGGCTGGCAGCGGCTGATGGAGCAGGTGGACTTCCCCGTCTATATCGAGACCCACCGCGACCGGTTGACCAACGATCTGTTCTTTACCCTCGCACTGCTCGACGCGGTCAAGGACGTACGCCTCCTGGCCGATGTGTCGCATTATGTGGTGGGGCGCGAGATCGGACTGCCGGTTTCGGCGCAAAGCGATGCGCAGATCAAAACCATTCTCGATCACGCCTGGGCGTTTCACGGCCGGGTGGCATCATCGGAGCAAATCCAGGTCGAACTGTCGTTTCCGCAACATCGGCCCTGGGTCGATCAGTTTGCGGCGTGGTGGGAATACGGCTTCCGCAGTTGGCGCGGCCGGGCAGCGGCTGACGACACGCTGTCGTTCACCTGTGAACTGGGGCCAAGGCCCTACGCGATCACCGACCGCAACGGCGAGGACACGACCGATCGCTGGGCGGAATCGCAGCTGCTGCGCGATCTGGCGCGACAGATCTGGGATCGCGTGGCGAGCGCCTGAGCGGCCGAAATTTCCGACATATGCACCTTTTGCAAACCATGCATGCCGCGATCGCGTTGACTTCCTAAGTACACTTATTATATGTGCGCTTATGAAAATCGAACTCGAGTCCTTCGCCAAGGTTGAAACTGCTGCAGCCCCCGGCTGTGAGCCATCCCAGAACCAGCACAAGCTGGCTGAGCTGGCGCCGCTGCTCTACGTAATCGCCAATGTGAGCAAGCATTTCCGTCGCCGGGTGCAGGAAGAAGCCAAGGATTTCGAGCTGACCATTCCGCAGTGGAAGGTGCTGGCGCATCTATCGTCATCTGAGGGTATTGCGCAGTCGGCCCTGCCGGCAATGGTCGATGCCGATGCCATGACCATCAGTGGCATTCTGGACCGGCTGGAAGCGCGTGGCCTGGCCGTGCGCTCGCCGAACCCGAAAGACAGCCGCGCCAAGGTGGTCCATGCCACCCCGCTGGCGCAGGCCGAAGTTGCAAAAATGCGCGAAGTCGGCCGCGGCGTCTATGCCAAGGCGATCGAAGGTATTTCCGAGGCCGACGTCGCCGCCACGCTCGCTACCCTGAACAGAATTTCCGACAATTTAGCCGGTCCGGACCGGCAATAGGACATTTCAAGATGAACGCTCCGATGAAAAAGACCGCCGAAGTCAATGCCGAGCCGGTGGTTGCTCCGGCACCACATGTCGTTCCTGCGGCGCAGGCTGAAGCCGTTGCCGCCCCGGCAGCATCGGCAAAAAAGAAGCGCGGCCCCACGCGTTTGATCGTGATGCTGGCAGTGCCGGTGGCGCTGGCCGCTGGCGGCGGTTATTTCTGGCTCAATGGCGGCCGTTTTGTTGATACCGACAATGCCTATGTGCAGCAGGTCAAGGTTTCACTGTCGGCAGACGTTGCCGGGCGCGTGACCGAAGTCGATGTCCACGAAAACCAGTCGATCAAGGCCGGCGACGTGCTGTTCCGCATCGATCCGACCCCGTACCAGATCGCGCTCGATCAGGCCGAGGCTGGCCTTGCCGCTGCGCGCGTCAACGTCGAGCAGCTGCGCGTGTCCTATGCCACCGCGCAAGCCAAGCTCGAAGCCGCCAACCTGACCCTGGGCCTGCGCCAGAAGGAATATGATCGCAAGAAGGTTTCGGTCGATCAGGGCAATTCTGCCTCCTCGGCGCTTGATGATGTGACCCTGTCGCTGCAGACCGCCACTTCTGGCGTGACCCTGGCCAAGCAGGAACTGGCGGCAGCCTCTGCTGCGCTTGCCGGCAACCCCGATATCTCTGCTGATGATGTTCCAGCGGTGCAGACAGCGACCGCACTGCGCGACAGCGCCCAGCGCAATCTGGACAAGACCGCAGTGGTGGCTCCGGCCGCCGGCATAGTCAGCCAGATGGCGAACCTCAATGTCGGTCAGTTCGTCGCTACCGGCACCACCATGGCCAGCCTGATCAAATCGGACGACGTCTGGGTGGATGCCAATTTCAAGGAAACCCAGCTCGACGGCCTCAAGAATGGCCTGCCGGTCGAAGTGACGGTCGACGCCTATCCGGGCCTCAAGCTCGAAGGCAAGGTCGACAGCATCGGCGCCGCAACTGGTTCGCAGTTTTCCCTGATCCCGGCCCAGAACGCCACTGGCAACTGGGTGAAGGTCACCCAGCGCCTCACCGTTCGGGTCAAGCTCGACGATCCCACGCAGGCCGCGGCGCTTCGCTCCGGCATGAGTGCCATGGTGGCTGTCGATACCGGCAAGACCACCTACGAAAAGATGTTCGGCGCCAAGTCCTAAGGCGACGCACGATTTTGCGCTCCACTCGGTGTCATCCCGGCGAAGGCCGGGATCCATCTTGAGATTTCAGGATAGGTCCCGGCCTTCGCCGGGGTGACACGGTGGGCGTGGAGGCCTTCGTACCCAACTAAAAGCGCCGTGATGACGCTAAACTAAAGGCATCAACGCATGGCCGCCGCCCCAACCATTTCCGCACCTGCCGTTTTTGTGAAGAACAAGGGCTTGCTGACCGCCGCTATCATGGTGGCGGTGATCATGCAGGTGCTTGATACCACCATCGCCAACGTGGCGCTGCCCGCCATGCGCGCCTCCCTTGGCGCCTCCCAGGACGAAATCAACTGGGTGCTGACCTCCTATATCGTGGCCGCCGCTATCGCCACGCCATTGACCGGCTGGTTCGCGGACCGCTTCGGCCGGCGCAACCTGCTGCTGTTCGCGGTGGTTGGTTTCACCAGCGCATCGCTGCTGTGCGGCGTGGCCGGCAATCTGGTGCAGATGGTGCTGTTCCGCATCATGCAGGGCGTTTGTGGCGCCATGCTGGTGCCGCTGGCCCAGGCCACGATGATGGACATCAACCCCCGCGAAAAGCTGGGTCAGGCCATGGCGCTGTTCGGCGCCGGCATCATGTTCGGACCAATCATCGGGCCAACCCTAGGTGGCTGGCTTACCGAGACCTTCAGCTGGCGCGCCGTGTTCATCGTCAATCTGCCCGTGGGCATCGTGGCATTCTTCATGCTGTTTTCGTTGATGCCGTCTTCGATCATCAAGATCCGAAAGTTCGATTTCTTCGGCTTTGGCATGCTGGCGCTGGCTGTGGCATCGACGCAGATGCTGCTCGACCGCGGTCAGGGTCTTGGCTGGTTCGAATCGCCCGAAATCTGGCTGTATCTGGGTCTGGCGATTTCGGGCCTGTGGGTGTTCATCGTCCACTGCCTGACTGCCGGCAACCCGTTCATGGACATGGGCATGTTCAAGGACCGCAATCTGGTCACCGGCCTGGTGCTGATCTTTGCCACCGGCATCACGCTGTTTTCCGGTCTCGCACTGCTGCCCCCCATGCTGCAGAACCTGATGGGTTTTCCGGTGATCGAAACCGGTATCCTGATGGGACCACGCGGTATCGGCACCATGGTGTCGATGATCATCGTCGGGCGGCTGGTTGGCGTCCTCGACTCGCGCATCCTCATTATCTTCGGCACGCTGCTGATGGGGTACTCGCTCTATATGATGACCGAGTTCGACATCGTCATGAGCACAACGCCAATCATCGTTTCCGGCCTGATCCAGGGCATCGGCATGGGCTTCGTGTTCGTGCCGCTCAATTCCTTGGCCTTTGCGACGATTTCGTCCAAATACCGGGTCGATGCCACGGCGATGTTCAGCCTGATCCGCAATGTCGGGCAGGGCGTGGGCATTTCCATCGTCACCACGGTTCTGGCTCAGATGCAGATGGTCAACTACGCCGAGCTGACCGACCGCATTACTCTCGACTCCGCGCCACTGCGCGATTTCGCCAGCGCCAATGGCGGGTTCGCCAATATCGCCAGTTCGATCAGCGGATTGATCAGCCAGCAGGCGGCGATGCTGGCCTTCCTCGATGACTTCAAGCTGATGATGATCGTGACGTTCCTGTCGCTGCCGATCGTCCTGCTGCTGCGGCCAGCCAAGGGCCCGGTCAAGGTCGATCCAGCCCACGCCATGGCCGAATAGACCGGCAATGCTGGCAACGGGGCTAGGCGCCAGTGCGGCGCGGCATGATCTGGCGGCCAAACAAGCTGGCTGCCAGATCGACGATCAGCCGGGCGGTGCAGCCGTTCTGGTCGAGATAGGGGTTCACCTCGACCAGGTCGAGCGAGCCGATGCAGCCAGCGTCGTGCAACATCTCAAGCGCCAGATGCGCCTCGCGATAGGTCAGGCCGCCCGCAACCGGCGTGCCGGTGCCAGGGGCAATCGAGGGATCGAGCGAGTCGGCGTCAAAGCTGACATGCAGATGCCCATCAATGGCTTGCACCTTTTCGATCAGCTCACGCATCAAGGCGACAGCGCCCATTTCGTCGATGCGACGCATGTCCATCACATCGACGCCGCGCGTCTCCAGCAATTGCCGCTCGAAGCGATCAATGGAGCGGGCGCCAAAGATGGTGACGTTGCGCGGGTCGACATTGCCGCGCCAATCGCCCTGATAGGCAGGACCAAAATCGGGTTCGCCGCAAAGCAGAGCCAGCGGCATGCCATGCAGATTGCCCGTGGGCGAGGTCAGCGGCGTGTTGAAATCGCCATGGGCATCGACCCACAGCACGAACAGCGGTTTGCCAATCGCGGCACAATGGCGGGCAACGCCGGCAATGGTGCCCATGGAGATGCTGTGGTCGCCGCCGAGGAAGACCGGCAGGCGGCCTGCTTGCAGCGAGGCCAGTGCCATGTCGCTGCTTCGCGCAGCCAGGGCCAAAACTTCGGTCTGGCGGGCGGCGGGCAGGCGCAGATGCGCATCCACCCGCTGCGCGATGCGAATGTCACCGAGGTCGCGCACGTCATGGCCGAGTTCGGTGAGCGTTTCGATCAGTCCGGCGACGCGCAGTGCCTCCGGACCCATGCCGGCGCCACGGCGCGATGCGCCTGCATCGGTGGGAATGCCGATCAGGTCAAGGCCACGGATCGGGTTCGGCGAAAGCTCAGTGGACATGGGGCAAATTCCTGCGCGGTCCGGCGAACCGGCATTGAAAGAGCTCCATCATGGGGTAAGCCCGCATGGACGAAAAGCACGAATAATGACAGATTTGCGCTATCACTTGCGCAGTCTGGTCAATCAAATTGAGCGAAAGGCGAAGCCATGCTGGATGAACTGGATCAAAGGCTGGTGGCGCTGTTGCGCACCGATGCGCGCATGGCGGTGGCTAACCTCGCCATAACGCTCAAGATCTCGCGCGCCACCGCCAAGTCACGCATCGACCGGCTGGTATCGAGCGGGGTGATTTCGGGCTTCACCGCCGTTCTGTCGGAGAACGACAATCACGGCGTGCGGGCCATCACCATGGTGCAGGTGGATGGCAAGCACGAAGAGGCGGTGATGAAACGGCTGATGGGGCTTCCCGAAGTGCGCCATCTGCACGGCACCAATGGCAAATGGGATTTCGTCGCCGAACTTGAAGCGCCCAATGTCGGCGCGTTCGATGAATTGCTGCGCAAGATCCGCCAGATCGACGGCATTGCCAACACCGATACCAGCATTCTGCTCAAGGCGCGGAAGGTTGTGGCTTAGGGGAGCGGATGAGGGGTTAGCGCCCAGAAACCTTGCGGTCGATAAACGCCAGCAGAGCCGGATCGGCGAAATCTGCAGAGGCGAGAATAGCCCCAGCGTCTATAACTTGATCCGTGCTCAGGCTGCTCATCATCCCGATTGTATCCAGACCCGCCGCGACAGCTGAGGCGATGCCGGTGCGGGAGTCTTCGAAGGCCACGCAATAGCGCGGATCGGCGCCGAGCTGGCGCAGGCCTTCCAGATAGGGCAGCGGATGAGGTTTGCCATGGGTGAGCTCCTCGCCGATGATCAGGCCCTTGAAGCGGCGGGTAATGCCGACCGCGCCCAGCATCATTTCGGCGTTGAGGCGCGGCGCATTGGTGACAGCGATCATTGGCAGGCCGGCGACATCGGCCGCATCGAGCAGCGCCATCAGGCCATGGACCGGCTCCAGCGCTCCCGTCGCCAGATCACGAAACAGCGCTTCCTTGCCACGCAGGATTTCAGCCTGACGTTCCGCCGGCTCGCCGTTTAGGAAGCGTTGGCCAATGGAAAGATTGGAAAATCCCTGCAATTCGGCAGTGAACCGCACCTTGTCGAAATGGTGCCCATAGGGCTCGAGCAGGATGTTGAAGGCCTTCAGATGCAGCGCATCGCTGTCAATCAGCGTGCCATCGATATCAAACAGCAGGCCAGCGCCGGAAACGGGGTTCATCAGGATATTCCGTGGGATAGATTAACAGGCACGCGGCTGCGCAGCGCTGCAATAGCCAATATCCCGTGCCGACTGAATGACAAAATACCGCGCCAGCCCCCCGATCCACGCACATCTCCTGTGCGTTCAGGCCAATCGCGACTATTTTGTGAACGTTGTCTTGTGGCCTCGGGGCATGAACCTATTTATTAATCGGAATCAGCCCATCTTGAGTTCAGGGCTGTCTGTTACGGGCGTGCTACCTTTCTTCCTTCCAGCGCGCCCCGGAAAGGAAAAGTGATGTCGGACCTCCATCCCGCCGGCGCCGAATCTAGCCGGGACCGGGTTTACCCAGTGCTCCCCTTGCGCGATATCGTCGTTTTTCCAGGTATGATCGTGCCGCTGTTTGTTGGCCGCGAGAAATCCGTAAAAGCGCTCGAAGAGGTCATGCGCGACGACAAGCATATTCTGGTCGTGACCCAGAAGAATGCCCAGGACGACGATCCTGCTCCCGATCAGATTTATGATACGGGCACCATCGCCACCGTCCTGCAACTGCTCAAGCTGCCCGACGGCACCGTCAAGGTGCTGGTCGAAGGGCTGCACCGCGCCACCATCGATCGCTACCTGCAGACCGTGGATTATTTCGAGGCCGAAGCCAGCATCCTGGCCGAGCCTGCGCACGATGCGACCGAACTTGAGGCACTGGCGCGCTCGGCCCAGACCGAGTTCGAGAGCTATGTGAAGCTCAACAAGAAAATCAACGCCGAAGTCGTTACTGCCGTCGGCCAGATCGAGAACCACTCCAAGCTCGCCGATACCATTGCCAGCCATCTGGTGATCAAGATCATCGAGAAGGAAGACCTGTTGTCGACCGTTTCGGTCGCTGATCGGTTCACCAAGATTCTTGGCCTGATGGAAGGCGAAATCGGCGTCCTGCAGGTGGAAAAGCGCATCCGCAGCCGCGTCAAGCGGCAGATGGAAAAGACCCAGCGCGAATATTACCTGAATGAGCAGATGAAGGCGATCCAGCGCGAGCTGGGCGATGGCGAAGAAGGCTCCAACGAGCTGACGGAGCTGGAAGATCGCATCGCCAAGACCAAGCTGTCCAAGGAGGCCCGCACCAAGGCGGATGCCGAGCTGAAAAAGCTCAAGACGATGAGCCCGATGTCGGCGGAAGCCACCGTCGTGCGCAATTATCTTGATGTGCTGCTGGGTCTGCCCTGGGGCAAGAAGTCCAAGGTGAAGCGCGACCTGCTGCTGGCCGAGAAGGTTCTCGATGAGGATCACTACGGTCTGGAAAAGGTCAAGGAACGCATTCTCGAGTATCTGGCTGTGCAGTCGCGCACCGGCAAGCTCAAGGGGCCGATCCTCTGCCTCGTCGGTCCTCCCGGCGTCGGCAAGACTTCGCTGGGCAAGTCCATCGCCAAGGCGACGGGCCGTGAATTTGTGCGCATGGCGCTTGGCGGGGTTCGGGACGAAGCCGAAATCCGCGGGCACCGTCGTACCTATATCGGCTCGATGCCCGGCAAGGTGATCCAGTCGCTCAAGAAAGTGGGTAAGTCCAACCCGCTGTTCCTGCTCGACGAAATCGACAAGATGGGCCAGGACTTCCGTGGCGATCCGTCTTCGGCGCTGCTTGAAGTGCTGGACCCGGAACAGAACCACACGTTTGCCGACCACTATCTGGAAGTCGACTACGACCTGTCGGACGTGATGTTCGTCACCACCTCGAACACCTTGAACATCCCCGGCCCATTGATGGACCGCATGGAGATCATTCGCCTGTCGGGTTACACCGAGCAGGAGAAGCACGCGATCGCCAAGCAGCACCTGATCCCGGAAACGCTGAAGGAAAACGGGCTCGAAAAGAGCGAGTTTGTCCTGAGCGACGCGATGCTCACCGCCTTGATCCAGCGCTATACCCGTGAAGCGGGCGTACGTAACCTCAAGCGTGAAATCTCCAAGCTGATGCGCAAGTCGGTGGCCGAGATCGTCAAGACCAAGGTCAAGTCGGTCACCATCGACGAGGAATTGCTGACCAAATATCTGGGCGCCGATATCTACAAGCACGGCGAAATCGAAGCCGAGGCACAGGTTGGTCTGGTGACCGGTCTGGCCTGGACCTCGGTCGGCGGCGAGCTGCTCACCATCGAAGGCGTGATGACGCCGGGCAAGGGTCGGATGACCGTGACCGGCAACATCAAGGAAGTGATGAAGGAATCGCTGACTGCGGCAACGGCTTACGTCCGCTCCCGCTCGATCGATTTTGGCATCAAGCCGCCGATGTTCGATACCCGCGATATCCACGTCCACCTGCCCGAAGGCGCCACCCCCAAGGATGGTCCGTCGGCTGGTATCGGTCTGGCAACGGCGATCGTTTCGGTGATGACCGGCATAGCGGTGCGCAACGATGTGGCGATGACGGGTGAAATCACCCTGCGTGGCCGCGTTCTGCCCATCGGCGGGCTCAAGGAAAAGCTGCTGGCCGCTTTGCGCGGTGGCATCAAGACCGTGCTGATCCCGGAAGAAAACGTGCGCGATCTCGCCGAGATCCCGGACATCGTCAAGACCGGCATGGAAATCATCCCGGTCAGCCGCATGGACCAGGTGATCAAGCATGCGCTGGTGCGCCAGCCCGAGCCGATCGAATGGAACTTCGACGAGGTCGTACCGGCGGTATCGACAACAGTCGAAACCCCTGACGATGCCGCGGCAGGCCTGCCGCACTGATCAATCAAAAGCTTGAAAACGGCGCCTTCGGGCGCCGTTTTTGTTTGGTGACGGAAATTAAGGTTGTTCGGCCCGGATGGTGGACGATTGGTGGAATTTTGAGCTATGAATGCCGCCGTTATCGGGAGCGTCATCCTGGCTGCTTCCCTGGGGGAAATTTCGTTCAATGCGCACCAAGATTCTTGCGGTCGCCACCGCAGCCCTGCTGGCCTTTTCGCTTGCCGCCCATGCTGCAGAAGCCGTTCCAGTGGATCCGGAAGGCGATCAGGTCAGCGATGCCGTCGATATCGCGATGTTCTGCGGCGCGGCGTTTACCGTTGCCTCGATGTCCGATCAGGTGACTGCTGACGAAAAGGCCGCTTCCGAGCAGATGGCGACCATGTCGTTCGCTCGCGCCAAGACCGCACTCGATGCCGATGGCGTTGCAGAGACCGAATATGACCGCCTGACCAAATTCTATGTCGACGCCGCTATCGCCGACATGAGCGCCGGCACCGAAAACATGCGCTACTCGTCCGACGAATGTGTCGCCGAAGCGCAGAAGTAAATCCTGAATCATGCAGACGGAACGGCGCCCTCGGGCGCCGTTTTCATTTTGAACGTGGTTCCGAGGCTTTCCCGGACTGCTTGGCGAGCAGGGCGGCTTTCATGCCATCGACCATGTAGTTCAGCCCGCTCTCAAAAACCTGCTCGGTATTGATCGTGCCTTGGGCAATCAGCGGGAGCAATGCCTGATGCAGCAAGGGAAACTGGGCCACCTCGGCCATCGGATCGTCGGTTTCCCGCACGCCGTCCTCTTCGTGGCGCTCGCGCTCGCCTTGTTCTTCCAGCACATAGCCAACAACGTAGCGCGTCACTGAAATCGAGATGTTGAACGCTTCTTCGGCGGAAAAGCCCGCATTGACGTAAACCTCCAGCGTCCGCTCCGCGTCGGCAAAGTCGGTGGCCGATGGTCGCGTGCCGGCTGTCAACCGCGCGCCATCCCGCACCGACAACAGCGTCGTTCGCATGCTGCGTGCATATTCGATGGTAAAGTCCCACCAGGCCTGGCCTGGCTTGGGCACCCTTGCGGTATGAAAGCGCGCCACCATGGCGCTGTTGACTGCATCGAGCAGCACCGACTTGCTGCGGAAATGCCAGTACAGCGCCGGCTGCTGCACCCCAAGCCGTTCGGCCAGCTTGCGCGTCGACAGCTTGTCGATCCCCACCTCGTTGAGTAGCGCCAATGCCTCTTCGACAATTTTCCTGGGCTCGATCGCCATGCGTTCGCACATTCCTCTTGACTTATCACCGATAAGGTAATTTATCACCGATAAGCAACTTATCACTGATAAATTATACCCCGGAGGCTCCCCGTGAACAAGGCACTTATTGTCATACTGGCGACTGTCGCCCTCGATGCCATCGGCGCTGGTCTGATTTTTCCGATCCTGCCCTCGCTGCTCGCCGAAATCGTCGGCAATGGCGATATCGGTTTCCTCTACGGCGTCATGCTGGCGACCTATGCATTGATGCAGTTCGTCTTTTCGCCGATTCTCGGCGCCATGAGCGACCGCTTCGGGCGCCGTCCGGTGCTGCTGCTGTCGCTGGCAGGTACGCTGGTCGATTATCTCTTTATGACCTTCACCCCCTATGGTTGGGTTCTGGTCGTCGGCCGCGCCATGGCCGGCGTGACCAGCGCCAACATGGCGGTGGCCAGCGCTTACATCACCGACATTACCCCGGAGGATAAGCGCGCCGAACGGTTCGGCACGCTGGGCGCCGTCATGAGTGTCGGCTTCATCATCGGTCCGGTTATCGGCGGCGTGGTCGGCGCCTGGTGGTTGCGGGCTCCGTTCCTCGCCGCAGCCGTGTTCAATGGCCTGAACCTTTTGGTGGCGCTTGTCGTGCTGCCTGAAAGCCGCAAGGCCCAGCCCGGCAAGTTCGAACTCAAGGAACTCAATCCGCTGCGCCCGCTGCTCTGGCTGTGGAATTTCCGCGCACTGATGCCCTATGTCATCGTCTCGGTGGTCTTTGGGCTGGTCGCCGCCATCCCCGGCACGATCTGGGTGCTTTACGGCACCGACCGGTTCGGCTGGGATTCGGTGCATCTGGGCATGTCGCTGGCAGCCTTTGGCGTCACTGCCGCGCTGGCGCAGGCCTTTCTGGTCGGCCCGCTGTCGCGTCGGTTCGGCGATCTGGGCACGCTGATGATCGGTGTCGCCTTCGACACTTTGGGCTATGTGCTGATGGGCTTCGCCGATCAGGGCTGGATGGGGTACGCCGTCACCCCGTTGTTCGCCCTCGGTGGCGTTGCCATGCCGGCGCTGAACTCCTTGCTGACCAAGCGCGTGAGCGATGATCAGCAGGGTCAGCTGCAGGGTGTGATGGCCAGCTTGATGAGCCTCGCCGGCATCGTCGGGCCGGTGCTCACCACGGTGGTGTTCTTTTCCACGAAGGACATCTGGATTGGCACCATCTGGATCGTCGGGGCGGCGCTTTATCTGCTGGCCACTCCGCTGTTTGGCACGGTGAAGACACCCAAGCCGGTGGCAGCGTAGCAGCAAGCGACTGCTGACACGGTGTGTCACTGAACCAGATCAAGGTCGGGACAACAGAAATAGTGCGCGCTGCGCTGTTTCGTTATCCCGGCCCGCCGTTTTAGAAGAGGCCGCAACTGGGACGGACCTCATGAACAAGCCGCTGATCGTGATTCTGTTGGCAGTGACGCTCGATGCCGTCGGCATTGGTCTGATCTTTCCGATTCTGCCGGCGCTGCTGCGCGATGTTGGCCATACCAGCGAGGTGGCGACGCTGCTCGGCGTCATGCTGGCGCTGTATTCACTGATGCAGTTCCTGTTCTCGCCGGTGCTGGGCGTGTTGAGCGATCGCTTCGGTCGCCGCCCCGTGCTGTTGCTGTCGCTGGCTGGCGCGGCGATTGACTACCTGATCATGGCGTTTGCCCCACAGCTGTGGATGCTGGTGCTGGGCCGGGCGATTGCCGGCATCACCAGCGCCAATATGGCAGTGGCCACCGCCTACATCACCGACATTTCCACCGAGGACGAGCGGGCCAAGCGCTTTGGCCTGTTCCACGCCATGTTCGGCATCGGCTTCATCATCGGCCCGGTGCTCGGCGGGCTGCTGGGCGATTATTGGGTACGTGCGCCATTCATCGCCGCCGCCCTGCTCAACGGCGCCAATTTCGCGCTGGCGCTGTTCGTGCTGCCCGAATCGCGCCAACGCGATGAGCGGACGTTTGAGTGGAAGAACCTGAACCCGTTCATTCCGCTGAAATGGGCGCTGTCCTTCAGGGCGCTGATTCCGATGATGGCAATCTTCGTCATCTTCAACTTTCTAGGCAATATGTACGGCACCGTCTGGGCGCTGTTCAGCCAGGACAAGTTCGCCTGGAACGGCTTCATGGTGGGCCTGTCACTCTGTGCGTTTGGGATCTGCCATGCCGGTGCGCAGGCATTCCTGACCGGTCCGGTGGTGGCGCGGCTGGGTGAGCGCTGGGCGCTGGTGGTGGGCATGACGTTCGATCTCACCGCGCTTGTGGTGCTTGGCTTTGCAGGCCAGGGCTGGATCCTGTTCGCACTCGCGCCATTGTTTGCGATGGGCGGCATTGGCATGCCGGCGCTGCAATCGCTTATCACCAAGCAGGTGGATAGCGACAAGCAGGGCCAGTTGCAGGGCGTGCTGGCATCACTGGTCAGCGTCGCCTCGGTGTTTTCGCCGCTGTTCTTCAGCCTGGTGTACTTTGCGGTACAACCGCATTGGCCGGGCGCGGTTTGGCTGGTTGGCGCAGCGATCTATCTGCTGGCCCTGCCATTGATGCTGGGCATCCGCCGCAGCGGGCCAGCGGCGGCAATCTGACCAATACTGCGAAAATCCGCAAGACCCTTGGAAAACCGGCAAAAACCGTGAAACGACGGTTTCCATCGGTATTTTTCCGGTTCATTAACAGAATTGCACGGTCCGCCACCCCGAGACGCCCGGAAATCCTTGCGTTTTGATCAGAATCGCAAAAGGGTGGCGGCGTTTTGGTTCGCCAGCAAAGGCGGGCATTCCACAGTGAGGAAACGCTATGTCTAATAAGAACGATCTGATCGGCATTGTCGCCGACAAAGCAACCCTGACCAAAGCCCAGGCCGCCGAAGCTGTTGACGCAGTGTTTGAAGCGATCACCGCTTCGCTCAAGGCCGGCGAAGAAGTCCGTCTGGTTGGTTTCGGCACTTTCGCCGTGTCCGCCCGCAAGGCCAGCACTGGCCGCAATCCTGCTACCGGCGCGGAAATCCAGATTCCGGCCTCCAACCAGGCCAAGTTCAAGCCCGGCAAGGGTCTGAAAGACGCCATCAACTAAGAAATGCCTGTTGGTCTCTACTGCGTCGGTCTCCTGACGCGATCTTCTGCGCTTCCGATGCTCACGTACCTTAGGTACGCTCCGCTTCGGTTCTCGAAGACCACGCCAAGCGACTCGTCGCAGCGACCCCAACAAACATTTCTCGCGTGTTCCCTTATTGGGGATGTGCCTTTTGGCCCCGTGCGCAATGCGCCGGGGCCTTCGCTTTTTTAGCCGGATCATGGGTTGACGGGGCAGGGCGCTGGCCCTAATCAGAGCCCACCGAACGCCCAATGGCTATCGGGCGATTAGCTCAGTTGGTAGAGCGCCTCGTTTACACCGAGGATGTCGGCGGTTCGAGTCCGTCATCGCCCACCAGTTCTTCCGGCAAACCTCCACACTGTCAGTCGTTCTCACCACGCGCGTTGTCGCGTCGCCCCGCTTGGTTCCGATGATCAACGCCGGTGGCGGATTCGGTGACAGAACAACGCGATTCTTGGGTGACGGATGAAACAGCCACGCTGGGCTGAAGCGTTTGAAGCGCAAAACCGGGTTTGGCCCTGTCTGACCGCAGCGAGAGCCAGAAAACCCCCGGCAGGCTGCCTTGCACCATCGAAGGACCTGCCGTGCCGTCACAAAACTTTTGCACAGGGCAATGAGATTACGCAACTTTCGCGGAAAAATCGGGTTTGATGCGCTTGACTTCAAAGGGGGCGGTCGGTACACGAACCCCACGTTGCGCAGACGAAAGTTTGCCGCTGCGGGAGTAGCTCAGTTGGTTAGAGCGTCGGCCTGTCACGCCGAAGGTCGCGGGTTCGAGCCCCGTCTCTCGCGCCACCCATCCTCTTGATAGTATTCGAGGATTTAAGGGTTGGCGTTGATGATCTCATGAAATTTTTGGTATGATTTAGGTCAAGAGGTTTTGCCGATTGATCGTAATCGATGTGTCGAGAGCAAGTGTTGGTCTCGACCTGGCCACGCCCATAACTGCGGGTCCTTCGGTGCCGCTATGTTGGGAGAGCGGCAGTGCCGCCCTCCCGGTTTGCTTATTTGCGATCGTCAACATAGACGGTGATGGCGCCGTCTGCTGCGCTGTTGATCGCGACCACATCGCTGGCGTCATAGCCCGCAGCTTCGAGCTTGGCCTTCACCGCAGCGTTGGCTTCAACTTTTGCGGTGAGTCCCGCGTCCACTGCATCGCCTGACATCAGCGCGGCCAATTCGTCATTGGTGGCGGCACCGGCACTGCCCTGCACGGACGACAGCAAGACGATATTGATGACCGACTGATCGTTCACCGCCGAAAGATCGGTGCTGCCGGAAGCGGCGATCGAGGCTTTCAGGCTGTCAAGCGAGGACGACGTGTCCATGGCGGCCTGGCCGGAGGCTGTGGTCGAGGCTTTCGCATCCGTGCCCGAAGTGTCGGTCGTTGTTCCGGCATTTACGCCAGCAGCAGCATTGACGCCGGCATTGGTGTCCCCGGCGGTCGTAGTTGCCGATGTTGCCCCGCCGACGGTCGCATTAACGTCGCCAGCAGATGCTAGAGCGCTCGTCCCCGCGAGCATTGCGACACTCATCATGATAACATGGGATAGCTTCATTTTAGTCTCCTCTGGGTTTGCCCACCCGCGGAAGACATAACGTTGCTGCAGCAGCCGCGTTGCCACTTGAAGCATTCACATTTTGGTACGGATGCGCACAAATATGTGAATGCTGTTGCTGGGACCTAGTCGGTTGTTTGAACAGTGCCTTGAACTGCTGGTGACCAACATTGAAGTTTGTGCCGAGTGCCGCGATTCATTGATTTGTTCTTTTCAGAACAGCTGTTGAGTACTATAGATTATGGTGCCAGCAGATCGGAGAGACAAAATGCGTGCAGCATTATTGATAATTTTCATGTGTTTAAGTGCAAATTGTTTCGCGACCGATTACAGCATCAAAGTCTGGAGCTATACGGACGAGGTAACGGCCGCACAGGTGCAGAAAGCGTTGGACATTGCCGGCGCGATTTTGACCAAGGACGACTCGCCGGGCGACAAGGCCTGCCCGACTAATTTCACGGTGAAGGGCGCCGTATTCAATGGCGCAGGCAGCACATTGCCACCATTGCTCACCGTCGCTGGCGATTTTGTGAAATATCGCAGCGATCGGCGGTTCTCGCTCTACATCGTGCGCAAGATCGACTTTTGTGGCTACGCGGTTACCGATCACCGCCAGACTTTCGGCGGTTGTACCGGCCAGCATGCGGACCGGTGCTGATTTCCATTGGTTCGCTCAACGGCAACAATAAAGGCGTGGTGGCGGGGCATGAGTTCGGCCACGGGCAGGGGCTGCCCGATGAAGTAAACACCAAGGGCCGCCTGATGTATTACACTGCATCGAGCAACAGCCTGCGGGTGTCGTCGGACGAATGTGATGCCTACTTGCAGGGCCAGATCTTTCCGGTGTTCGACGGCAACGAAACCCCGGACATGATGCAGCTCAGCCAGCAGATTCCACTAGCCCAACGCCTCGCTCAGGAGCCGTCCGGAATGCCCGTCGAAGAGCTGCTGTCGAGTTACTGGCACGAGGTGCCGGAGGCCGACATTGCTGCGCTCAAGCCCGCTGACCTCGACAAGGTGCGTGAACTGCTGTCGGGTGAACCGAACCAGTATTGGCAAAATGGCGTGACGGTGCTGGGCCTAGCCGGCTCGGGAGAGGACAGCGCGCTGCTGCAGCAGATCGTCGATCGCTCTGCCGCGGCGTCCGAGCATGATATTGCCACTGGCAATGTCGCATGGCTGGATATCCAGGCAAATTCGCAACTGGCGCTTGGCCTGCTCTACAATCGTACCGGCGACGTTTCGGCGCTGGAAAATATCTATGGTGCGATGATTGCGCCAGAAGCCACCAGCGCTGGCCGTTCCGCCGATGTATTGCGGCAGAACGATCTGGCGCGAAATGCCGCCTACGCCTTCCAGGCGGCAGGTACGGAGGCGGCAGCGGTCTATCCGGATGCCCTGCTGCAGTCAGAAATCAGCGCATTGGTGCGAAACGGCGTGGCGACCGAGAACATGCCCGTCAATGCGCTTGATATCCAGTCGGACATTATCGGCCTCGACACGGGAATCAAGGCGACGGACACCTTGAGCGAAGCGCTGCGCAAGCTGGATCTGTCGCGGCGGGGCAGCACAAATTCATTGTTTCAACCGCAATCGAGCTATGTTGATCTCCTCAAAAGCGGCATCAGCGTACCCGGGCCCGACAACGCGGAAACCATCCAGAACACCTACGACAATATTCGTAATTTCGATGCCATGACCCAACTCGCGCCGCAGTGAGGCGGGTGGACCGAGGCACAGACTCGACCTGAGGCGCTTGCCTCACTCAGGGAGCCGCTGCGTCGCCAGCCAGCAGATCGCATTCCGGCGCGCCGTTGCCCCAGTCGATTTCGACCGTGGTATGGACAATGCCATAGGTCTTGCGCAGTTCCGCCTTGACCGCGCGGCTGGTGACTGCGGGGTCGGCCCCGGCGGCGAGGCGCAGTTCGAGCGTCGCAGCCGGGCGGCCGGAGGTGATCGACCAGACGTGGACATGGGATAACTGGGCGACACCAGGTACGGTCTGGACGATATGCTCCCTGAGTTCGTCAATCACCACATTGCCGGGCGTGCCTTCCATCAGGATATGCAGCGAACCCTTGAGCAGCGACCAGGCGCTGCGCAGGATCAAGGCTGAAAGCAGCACCGACAGGATTGGGTCGATCGGCATCCAGCCAGTGAAATAGATGATGATGGCGGCGCCAATGGCCGCGACCGAGCCGAGCAGGTCGCCCGTCACGTGCAGCAGCGCGCCGTTGATGTTGACGTGCTCCTTGTCGCCCGCCTGCAGCACGAAGAAGACCGCGATGTTGATCACCAGCCCGATCAGTGCCACCCAGAACATTGGGCCAGCCAGGACAGTTTCCGGCGCCAACAGGCGTGTAACGGCCTCATAGGCAATCCAGGCCACCAGCAGGATCAGCGTCACCGCGTTGACAAAGCCGGCGATGACCTCGAACCGCATATAGCCAAAGGTCCGGCGGCCATCCGATGCCCGACGCCCAAAGCGAAAACCGGCCCAGGCCAGCGCCAGTGCGGCGGCGTCGATCAACATGTGCCCTGCATCGGCCAGCAGCGCCAGTGAGCCCGACAGCAGCCCGCCAGCGACTTCGGCGACCATGAAGCCCAGCGTCAGCACGAAGGCGATCAGCACAACGCGTTCATTGGCGTTGCTGACCTGTGGCGCGTGACTGTGGCCTTCATGGCCATGGTCTGGGTGATCGTGACCAGTGTGGTCGTGGCCCGCATGATCATGGCCATCATCGCCGTGTGAATGGTCGTGCGCTTTGGCAGGTTCGGTGGGCATGGCTGGCTCCGCAATTCAATATATGAATAGCTATACAGATGTTTGCGTGAATTGGAAGTGCGGCGTGCCGCCTTACTCGTGTTCGTGATCCTCGTGGGTGTGCTCGATCATGTCCGTGAGCATGTGCGAAATGTGTTCGTCAGCGGCCGCATAAAACACCTGCCGGTTGCGGCGTTCACCCCGCACCAGCCGCGCACCGCGCAGCAGCCGCAGATGGTGGCTGACCAGCGATGGCGATGCCTCGACCCTGATGGCGATGTCATTGACAGAAATCGGCCCAGCCAGGCACGCGATCAGTACGCGCAGCCGCGTCGGGTCGCCCAGCAGGCGGTAGGTTTCGGCGATAATGGCAATAGCTTCGGCAGTGGGCGCGATCACGCAATGAACTTTCGGCGAACTGAGATTCTGTTCCAAGCTTAGCAGTGATCGGCGGCCTCGCCACACAAACATCACGACGCTGTCATCGCCTGTAACCAGGCCGGGCTCCGTTGCGAACTGGTGTGCGTACCCTGCCTGCGGCGCGGTTCATTTCAGCGTGAAGCCTCTGCGCAACGCCGCGCGCATGATCCATATATCGACCAACGCCGTACCGGCATAAGCTGGTGACAAGGAGTCCGTCATGACCGATCTCAATTCAAATGCTCGCGTGGCGGTTCGCCCGCTCAGCGGCAATCGCACCAAGCTGTTCGCCGGCCTGCTCTTGCTGCCGGTATTGCTGCTGGCGCTGTTTCAGGGACATGCCCAGTCGCAGGAACAGGCCTATGTCATTCCGGCGCCAACCATGGATGTTGCTGCCCCCGGTGGCACAGCCGTTGCCACTTTTGCCGGCGGTTGCTTCTGGGGCGTGCAAGGCGTGTTCCAGCACGTCAAGGGCGTCAAGAACGCCATCTCCGGCTATGCCGGCGGCGCCAAGGATACGGCAATGTATGAAACCGTCGGCTCGGGCCAGACCGGCCACGCCGAAACCGTCCAGATCACCTATGATCCGAGCGTCGTGACCTATGGCCAACTCCTCCAGGTGTATTTCTCGGTGG
>NZ_JBDSUA010000039.1:0-26205 GCF_039927955.1 Devosia sp.
GAGACAACCTGGCCCGGTTCACCCGCCGATCCAAACGCGCCTCCAAAACACTTCAGATGCTCGACGTGACACTTGCCCTGTTCTTCAACCGAAATCTCAAACTGAGTCCAAAGTGAACAGTCCCCCATCAAGGGGGAGGTGCCGTACGGTGATTGGGGTAAGATTATGTACCAAAAGCAAAAATGGCGCTCCCGAGGGAGCGCCAGGTATCAATCGTTTGGGGCAAACGACTGCTTCAGGAGGAGAGTAGGCAGGGCCTAGGCGTTGTTGTTGCCCGAGCCCCAGCCATTGTTGTTGCCGTTGTTGTCGCCATTGTTCGGGCCGTCATTGGGGTTGCGGTCATCGCCATAACCATGGCGGTTGCCGCGGCGGTCGTTCATGAAGCGATCGAACTCTTCGCGATCCTTGGCCTTGTTGAGGTTGGCCATATAGTCGTGGAAAGCGTCGATTTCGGCATCGAGACGAGCGCGTTCTTCTTCGAGGCGCTTGAGCTGTTCAGCCCGGTACTCGTCGAAGGCGGCGTTGCCGCTCGAATTGGAGGCGTAGTAATTCTGGCGCTGATGGCGGCCATGGCGGTGATTGCCCATCGGGCCACACCAGGACTTGCCTTTGTTCCAGTAGCCCTGAGCCTTGTCAGCCGAGCCGCCGAACTTTTCGCCCCAGATGATATAGCCGAGGACCGCCAGGCCGAGCGGCCAGAAGGTAATGAAGCCGATGACCATCAAAGCGATGGTCAGGGGCGAGAACGAGGGTTTGATAATCGCTGTGTGCATATCCGTTGCCTTTCCCAGTCACGAATGATGGGGATGTGGCCCTGTCCGGGGTAGGATCAAGCATGTGCCTTGGATTTTTTTGATCTTGAAATGGGTCATAAGATTTCCCATGCAAATGGATGTTGGAGCCTTTGAATGAGCCTGATGCATGCCGACGGACTGCCATTGCCTTCCACCTGGCGGCCATTGCGGCTGGAAACCCTGGTGTTGCTGCGCTGGCTGGCGATTGCCGGGCAAACCATCGGCGTGCTGTTCGTGGCCTATGGCTTGGGCTTTCCGGTGCCGTTGGCCGAGTGCTTCGGGCTGATCGGGCTCTCGGTGGCGTTCAACGTGGTGATGATCGTGCGCTTCGGCGCCGCGCATCGGCCATCCTCGCAATTTGCCGCGATCCAGATTGCTTATGACAGCCTGCAACTGGGTGGATTGCTGGCGCTGACCGGCGGCTTGCACAATCCGTTTTCGCTGCTGCTGCTGGCGCCGGTCTCGGTTTCGGCCACCACCTTGCCGCAGCGGGCGACCTTTGCCATTGCGCTGCTGGTGGCGATCATCGCCTCGGTGGTGTCGGTGTGGCACTGGCCCCTGCCATGGGCACCGAGCGAGCAGATCGTGTTTAACCGCATCTATGTCATCGGCATCTGGGTGTCCCTGATCTGCGGCGTGGTGTTCATCGCCGCCTATACCAACCGCGTCGCCCATGATGCGCGCCAGATTGCCGACGCCTTGGCCGCAACCGAACTGGCGCTGTCGCACAAGGAGCAGTTGAGCGCACTGGATGGCCTTGCCGCCGCCGCCGCGCACGAATTGGGCACGCCGCTCTCCACCATTGCGCTGGCTGCCAAGGAAATGTGCTCGGAGGTGGAAAAGGGCACCCCGCTCGCCGAAGACGTGGAGTTGATCATCGCCCAGGCGGCGCGCTGCCGGGCGATTCTGGCCAAGCTGCGCAATCTGGGCTCGGATGGCGGCGATCCGTTTGCCTCGGTGCCACTGACCGATCTATTGGCCGAGGTGGCCCGACCTCACGACGGTCATGGCAAGGCGATCCTGTTTTACCACGAAAAAGCGGCCGGGCCGGCGCCGGTGTTCAAGCGCAGTGTCGGCCTGCTCTATGGGCTGGGCAATCTGATCGAGAATGCCGCCGACTTTGCCCGCCAACGGGTGCGGGTCGAGGCGGGCTGGGATACCGAGGCGATTACCGTGACCATCACCGACGATGGCCCCGGCTTTCCGCCGGAACTGATCGCCCGGCTGGGCGAACCGTACCTTACGACCCGCGCTCGCGATCCGCAGGGGCCGGATGCCGACAAGCCCGGTGGGCTGGGCCTGGGCATCTTTATCGCCAAGACCCTGCTGGAGCGCACCGGGGCACGGCTGGCCTTTCTCAATATCGAGGCAAATGGTCACGCGCAGGTCAAAATTGTCTGGCCGCGCGGGGTGGACGGTGCAGAGATCGGCTGACGGGCTTTTGACGTATAGGCTGCAAGCCGTTATGTGAGAGGCCATGAGCACGATTGAAGAACTGTTGCAGGGCGATCCGAGCCTGCTGCTGGTAGATGACGACGCCGCCTTCCTGACGCGGCTGGAACGGGCGATGGTCAAGCGCGGCTTTGAAGTGCGCACGGCTGCCACCGTGGCGGCCGGCCTTGCCGCCGTCAGTGAGCGCCCGCCCGCCTATGCGGTGGTCGATCTGCGGCTGGAAGACGGCAACGGGCTTGAAGTGGTTTCGGCGCTGCACCAGAAGCGGGCCGATGCGCGGGCCGTGGTTTTGACCGGCTATGGCAACATCGCCACTGCCGTTACCGCGGTAAAGCTCGGCGCCGTCGACTATCTGTCCAAGCCCGCCGATGCCGATGATGTGATCAACGCGCTGCTGGCGACCGGCGAAGACAAGCCCGAACCGCCGGAAAATCCGATGTCGGCCGACCGGGTGCGCTGGGAACACATCCAGCGCGTCTACGAACTGTGCGACCGCAATGTCTCGGAAACCGCGCGGCGGCTGAACATGCATCGCCGGACGCTGCAGCGGATTCTGGCCAAGCGCGCACCGCGCTAGGCACAACGCCTTCCCACACGATCGTTGGTTTTGGCCACAAAGGTGCGCTAGCTTGGCTATCTCCGGAATGGCACCGCATTTGTGTCGTTATTTGGGAAAGAACAAAATCCGAGGAGCGCTGCCATGGCCGTCACCATCCACTTTCACGGCGCCGCGGGAACCGTTACTGGGTCGTGCTATCGCATCGTGCATCCGGGTGGGCAGTTCCTGATCGATTGCGGGCTATTCCAGGGCAATCGTTCGGTGCGCAATCTGAACCTGAAGCCAACCCCGTTCAATCCGCGCGACATCGACTTCCTGCTGCTGACCCATGCCCATATCGATCATGCCGGGTTGTTGCCCAAGCTCTATCGCGAAGGCTTTGCCGGGCAGATGTGGATGACCGAGCCAACGGCGGGCCTGCTGGAATATCTGCTGCCCGACAGCGCCAGCATTCAGGAGAGCGAAGCCGAGCGCGAAACCAAGTATCGCGGGCGGCGCGGCGACGAGCCGGCCAAGCCGCTCTATACGCTCGACGACGCCAATGAAGCGCTCAAGCACCGCCAGACCACAACGTATCACCAGTGGATCGAGCCGGGTCCGGGCGTGCGCGCCAAGTACTGGAATGCCGGGCATATCATTGGTTCGGCCTCGATCCAGGTCGAGGTGAAGGACAACGATGGCAAGACTGTCACGATCCTGTTTTCCGGCGATATCGGCCCGGATGAGAAGGTGTTTTACAAAGAACCGGAAGGGCCGGCGGGGTTCGATTATATCCTCTGCGAATCGACCTATGGTGGCCGCGAGCGCGACGACTACACGTTGGAACAGCGCCGCGAACAGCTCAAGACCCAGATCAATGACGCCATGGCGCGCGGCGGCAATCTGGTGATCCCGGCCTTTGCCGTGGAGCGTAGCCAGGAGCTGCTGCATGACATCGGCTGGCTGATCAAGACCAGACAGATCGATCCCAAGCTGGTGTTTCTGGACTCGCCGCTGGCCTCCAAGGTCACCGGGGTCTATCGCAAATATGCCAAGATGTTCGATGACGTCGAACTCAGCGCCGACGAGCTGTTCAACGATCCGCGCTTCCGCATCATCGAGGCGGTGGAGGACAGCAAGGCGATCAATACCATTCGCGGCGGCGCCATCATCATGTCCGCCTCGGGGATGTGTGATGCCGGGCGCGTCCAACACCACTTGCGCAATAATCTGATCCGCGCCAATGCCACCGTGCTGTTTGTCGGTTATCAGGCGCCTGGCACACTGGGGCAGATCATTCAGTCCGGCGCCAGGGAAGTGCGCATTCATGGCACCCTGGTGCCAGTCAAGGCGCAGATCCGCTCGATGGGCAATTACTCCGCCCATGCCGATCATTCCGAACTGATGGCCTGGATCAAGGAACGGTTGCCGGCGCATGGCGCGATTTTTTTGACTCATGGCGAGGACGAAGGCCGTGCCGCCCTACGGGCTGCGGTGGTGCTCACCGGCATTCCCGGCAATCAGGTGATCATGCCGCTGCTCGATGAAAGCTATGAACTGCATCCAAACGGGGTGGGCGCGGTCACCCAGCCAGCAGTGCCGCGTATCGACCACGACCAGGTGGCCAGCGACTGGCACAACCAGTTTTCGGACTTTACCGCCAGGCTCGATCAACGCCTGCGGGCCGCCAAGAGCGATGCGGAAAAGCTGGCGATCATGCGGGAACTGCAGGGCAAGCTCGGCGCGGTGCCGGCGGCCGAAGCACCCCGCGAAAACCAGTCGGCAGACGAGTAGCGCGGGTTCTATTGCGGGCCGGGGTCCATCAAGGTGTGGATACGATCAGCGCCCAGCCGCGCCAGCTTGAGCATCAGCGCCTTGCGCCGTGCGGCGGGCAGGGGCGTATCGGGACTGTCGCGCAGGATGGCGCCGTCATGCCCATCAGCCACGATCAGCCCTTCGCTGTCCGGGAAGATGTCTGCATCCAGTTCCGGTGGCTTGGCGAAAAAGAACCGGTCGGAATATTCCCGGTATTCGGGCCATTTTCGATCGACCTGAAAATCGATCAGGCTGGATTTGATCTCGATGATCCAGATCTCGCCCTTGGGACCGACCGCCAACACATCAGCGCGGCGGCCATTGCCGAGCGGCACTTCGGCATAGCAGCACATGTCATAGGTCTGGCGCAGCAGGCGCATGACCCCACGCTGCACCCGCAGAGCCGTGGCCGATTGGCGCAGATCGATGATCGGCGGCAGATCGGCCATGGCGTTATCCGTGCGGTGTGGCAGGTTCGATCGCATGGACGACGGCGGTCGGACGGTTGGACAGGGTCTGGGCAAAGTAGAGGCCCAGCGCAATGACCGGCAGGGTGATCAGGTAGGAATTGCGAATACCCAGATACTGCGCCACGATGCCCAGGCATGGCGGTGCGAGGAAAAAGATCACGAACGACACCTGGCCGAGCGCAGCCACGTTAAACGATGATGGCCGGTCGGTGCGCTGCGCTGCGGCCGAAACCGCCAGCGGATAGACTGCGCTGCAACCGATGCCGAGCAGGGCAAACCCGATTAGCGCCACCCATGCCGCCGGGGCCAGGCCCACCATCAGCGCGCCCAGGGCCGACAGGCCAAGCAGGACGCTGGCGACGAGGCGCGGGCTGGTGCGCTCGATCACCGGATCGGCAAACAGCCGGCTCATCGCCATGAACAAGGTGAACAGCGTCAGCCCAAGGCCGCCGATCAACGGCGCGACCTGGAAGATGTCGCGCATATAGACGCCCGACCAGTCAACGCCAGCGCCTTCGACCAGGAACGCCGCAATGCCGATAATGCAAAGCGGGATCAGGCCCCAGCTCGGGAAGGCGATTAATGGCGTCTTGTCCTGATTGGCATTGGGGCGAGCGGGTGCATCGACCATCGGATTGATCATGTAGAACCCGGCTATCACGACAAGCGCCGAAATCACCGCCAGATGCACATGCATGGAGATGCCCAGTTGGCGTACGCCGGCGGCAATCATGGCGGTAACGAAAAAGCCCAGGCTCCAGAAGCCATGGGCGCGGCTCATGAAGGTCTTGCCGAACTGGGCCTCCAGCCGGTCGGTCTGTACATTGACCATGATCTCGAGCGCTCCGGCCAACAGGCCGATGCAGAACAACACAGCAAACACCGCCTGCGCCGAGGGGAGCCAGGGGACGACGGCAAACAGCACAGCGGTGCCCAGAATGGTGATCAGCCCAGTGATGCGCGCGCCGATCCGGTCCAGCAGCGGGGCGCTAAAGGTCAAAGCGATCAGGGCGCCAATGGACAGGCCGATCAGGGTCAGGCCAAGTTCACCGGTGGAGATGCCGAGGTGCTCCTGCAGATCGGGAATACGCGACAGCATGGCGCCAAGCGCCACGCCGTAGAGGAAAAAGCACGAATAGGTGCGGTATTGTGGAGGCATGGTCATGCGGTCACCGCCTTGGCCTTGGACGAAAGCGATCCGGTGGAGAGCAGGCTGATGGCCACCAGCGGGATGCCGATGCCGAACGCCCAGCGGATGCCGAAATGCTCGGCGATAAAGCCCAGCAGCGGCGGCCCAAGCAGAAAGGCCACGAACGCGGTCTGGGCCAGGGCCGCCACATTGACGGCAGCCGGACGATCGGTGCGCTGCGCGGCGGCGGACATGGCCAATGGGAAGATGGCACTGGTGCCGACGCCCATCATGGCAAAACCGGCCAGCGACAGCCACGGCCTCTGCGAGAAGAATACCAGCACCACGCCGAGGCCAAGAATGCCCAGAAGGGTGCGTGCCACATTGGCCGGGCTATAGCGCTCGACAAAGCGGTCGGCAAAAAAGCGAGCCAGCGCCTGCGCGCCGGCGCCGATGGCCACGGCAAAGCCGGCCCAGAACGGTTCGACGGCAAACAGCTTCTTCATATAGATAGCCGACCAGTCGATGCCGGCGCCTTCCATGACCATGGCCGAGACTGTGACGCCAACAAGGATCAGGATGGCCACGGTTGGCCGATTAAAGCGCGGCCCGTCGTCGGTGGAACCACCGGTGCGGTGTTCGGCGGCAGTAAAACCACCCAGAATGAGCGCGGTGGAAAGCGCCACCACCGGCACCATCAGCAGCAGGTGCCAATGCGGCGACAGGCCAGCCTGCGCGATGAAGGAGCTCACCAGCCCCGAGGTAAAAAAGCCGATGCTCCAGAAGCCATGGGCGCGGTTCATGATGCGGCGGCCCAGCGCATGTTCGACGCGGTCCGCTTCCAGATTGACCGCCACTTCAATGCCGCCAATGGTCAGGCCAACGGGCACCAGCAGCAGGAAGAAGGTCAATGGCCCATTGGCAAAGCTGGCAAGCGCGTAAAACACCGCCAGCAGCGGAATGCCGATCAGCAAGACACGGCGATGGCCGATCTTTTCGATCAGCGCGCCGCCGAAGGTCAGGGTGATCAGCGTACCGACGGCAGCGCCAATCAGCGCCAGGCCGAGAGCCCCTTCCTGCACGCCCATTTCACGCTGAATATCGGGGAGGCGCGGATAAATGCTGCCCATGCAAAAGGAATACAGGAAAAACCCCGCAAACACGCGCAGGTGCGGGGGCAGCTCGAGGCCAAATTTCATAACGGCAAAAACTCGCAAAGCAGAATGGCTCCAAGCTATGCGAATTCGCGCCCCAGGGAAATAGCCGGCAATTTCAAATCTGAAACGATTGCATTGCGTTTTTGCAACGCTGCATCGAAATTTTAAGCGCTTTGGGAATGAAAGTGCGTTGCGCCTTAACCGGCCTGGAACAGATCGTCACGCACCACATTGATGCCGGTGAGGAAATTGCGGACGATTTCAAGGCGTCGATATTTGCCGCCAACCCGTTCGTCCTGTGCCTTGGCGGCGAGCTGTGGCGCGCGGTCGCGCCGGTCCGGGCCGAAATAGCCCGAGGTTTCGTAATAGACCAGATTGGTGCCAACCTGCCGCGCCATGCGGTCCGCCAGTCGTCGCTGGCTGAATGGCATGGTGACAACGTCATCGAACCCCATATTAATGCAGCGCTTGATGGTTTCGACCGATGGGCTCTCGGAGAAATAGATCAGCGGCGAAAAGCGGATCTTGCGGCTGGGCGCAAAGCGGATCGCTTCGGCCACATTGCGCAGGGTTTCCACATCGGCCACGGCGGCAAACAGGAAGAAGCACACCGGGGTGCGTACAGCCTGCTGTTCGGCATTACTGACGCCGGCATAGGGCAGCACGGCCTGAAATTTCAGGCCACGCGCCATGTCGGTCATCGCGGCGCCGGGCCCGTCCACTGGCCCCACCACAAAAGCGGTTGCTTTCATCTCAGGTCGCGTCCCCTGCGCCCCGGAAAATTCCAAGTGCGCATGATAATGCGTTGAATGCTAAGGGACCGCTAACGGCTGCTGACCCGCAAACAGCGCATTGTGCTCACGCATCAGGCCGGCCACCCGGTCGGCAACTGTTCGGACCGCCGGAGTGTGCCGCTCGTCGTGATGGCTGACCAGCCACTGATCGGTCTGCAATTCCTGGATGGGCGCGGCCACCCGGATCAGGCGCGGATCGCTGTCCCCGACAAAGCAGGGAAAGACCGAGAGGCCAGCGCCGGCCGCCACCAGTTCGCGTACGCTGGTCGCGTCATTGCCGCGCACGCCGATGCGATCGCCATGATGGGCCTGCAGCCAGCGGGCCGACTGGGTCTGGTTGGCCTCTCCGGCCATGCCGACGAACAGGCCCGCCTTGGCCCCATCGACCAACGAACGCCCGGAATAGAGCGCATAGGCGACGGCGCCGATCAGCCGCCCTGCGAGATACGGTTCGGACGGGCGCTGATTGCGGATACCCAGATCGGCATTGCGGCGACCGATATCGATCTTTTGATTGGCAGTGACCAGTTCGAGCCCGAAGGCATCGTCGGTGGTCCAAAGCCGGGCAATGTGGCGCGACAAAAACGCCGAGGTACCCAAGCCGGCCGAAAGGCGAACGGTGCGATCGCCGAGCGCGCCCTCCCGCCAGCGCTGCAGCGACCGCATGCCAATTTCGACATCATCGGCGCGGGCCAACAATTCCTCGCCGGCTTCGGTCAGCCGGTAGCCGGTTTGCGAGCGCACAAACAGCGGCGTGCCGAGTTGCCGCTCCAGAGTGGTGATGCGACGGCCCAGCGTAGCGGCGCTGAGGCCAGTGGTCTTGGTCGCCGCGCTTAGGCCGCCCAACCGGGCAACGTCAAGAAACAGCCGCAGATCATCCCAACTAAAATCCATTTTTCATTTCTGCAAAATGCGTTGCGGGCTTGAGTGTAGCGAAGCTGTACAGAAATGCGCAAGTCTTGGCGCGACATCACAAGAGCCGCCGCGCACATGACAAACGGTCCATGCAAAACTGCAAGACTGTGCTTCAGGCTCGTCAGGCTATCGACAGGAGATCGAAAATGAATTTTTCCAAGATCCGCAGGCTTGGCCGTTCCGGCATTGCCACCAGCGCTATCGGCATGGGCTGCTGGGCCATCGGCGGGCATTTCACACTGGATGGAAAGCCGGATGGCTGGGGCGATATCGACGACGCGCAATCGATCCGCGCCATCGCGGTCGCGCTGGAGATGGGCGGCACGCTGTTCGATAGCGCCGACGCCTATGGCACCGGCCACAGCGAGGCCATTCTGGGGCAGGCGCTGGCCGGGCGCCGCGCCGATGTGGTGATCGCCACCAAGTTTGGTTTTACCTATGACGCGTCACGCAAGGCGCTGCTGGCGACCGATGTCAGCCCGACCTATATCGAGCAGGCGCTGGCGGCGTCCCTGCAAAGACTGGGCACCGACTATCTCGATCTCTACCAGATCCACGTTGGCGACCTGGCCGACAGCGTCGCCGACGCGACGGGGGAGGCGCTGGAACGGCAGGTGGCTTTGGGCAAAATTCGCGCCTGGGGCTGGAGCACCGACAGCGCCGCCGCCGCCGGGCGGATGACAAAATTTCCGCACTTCACCGCCGTCCAGCAGGAGTTGAATGTGTTTCACGACGGCCCTGATCTGCTGGCGCTTTGCGCGCAGGAAAACCTTGCCAGCCTCAACCGTTCGCCACTGGCGATGGGCATGCTCACCGGAAAGTTCAGCGTCCAATCGCGGCTGGCGGCGAGCGATGTGCGCGCGGCGGGTCATAGCTGGGTGCGGTTTTTTGCCGGTGGCCGTCCCCGTCCCGAGGTGGTTCGGCGTGTCGAAGCGATCCGGGAGTTGCTGCAGACCGGGGGCCGCACCCCGGCGCAAGGTGCGCTGGGCTGGATACTGGCCCGTTCGCCCCACACTTTGCCGATCCCGGGCTTCAAGACTGAAGCGCAGGTGCGGGACAATCTGGGGGCGCTCGACAAGGGACCTTTGCCCACTGCGGTGATGGGCGAGATCGACACCGTTCTGGCGGCACAGAACGATCTGGTCTGAACATGCAAACGGCCGCCTCGTGGGGCGGCCGCTCGACAATCAACAAATTTGGATCAGATCCGTTCGATGCAGACCGAGGTGGTGCCGCGGCCACGGAAGCCGAGCGCGGTGGCTGCCCCCTTGGAGAGATCGATGATGCGGCCGGAATGGAACGGCCCGCGATCGTTGATGGTGACCTGGATGGTCTTGCCGGTGCGCTGGTCGGTGACCTGCAGTTTGGTGCCAAAGGGGAGGGAACGGTGCGCGGCTGTCATCGCGTTCTCATTGAAAGTCTGCCCCGAGGCGGCCTTCTTGCCATTGAAGCCAGGACCGTACCAGGAGGCGCCGCCACATTGAGCATAAACAGTTGCTGTGGAAACCGAGAGCAGGGTTGCAGCAATTGCGGTGGCGGTGATGATTTTTCTAATCAAGCGTCTAACTCACGAAGTTCAAGATGTGCGCTGACTAAAGGGCGGCAGGGGCCACAATATGGACCAATTAGCCGCAATTGGCCGGGACGGGCCGTCTGTTGCTGATATGTCGCAGCACTTTGCGGATGGACTGGCCGGCCGTTCATCTGGATTAACCTCAATTTGAGGATATGAATCCACAGATCGGCAATACTGGAAAACCACGGGGGTCGATTTGCCGCATTTGCGGATTCAGATTTTCCTGTGTGCCCTGAGCGCAACAGTTCCATGGTTTGGGCGGCAGGCGGCGAAATCAGCGGGTTGCATTGGCAATTCTGGCCTCAAAATGAGGGGCGGAGGCCAATTGTGACGCCATTGCGTCGTGATTTCAGGGTGAGGAAGCCCGCTTGGAACGGATCATTCTCCCATAATTTGACCAATTGATAAAAAATTTGAGCTGCGCTGGCCTTCCCTTAGGAACGACAGCAGCAAGGGGTTTAAGATGGCACGGGGTGTTCTCAAAGAGTGCATTGCGCCGGGGCGGCTTGATGCGTCGCAATATGCGAACAATTTTTCTGATCTGCCCCCGCCGCTGAGCCGGCACGAAGCCTTCGTCGAGGCCGACCGGTACTATTTTTGTTACGATGCGCCCTGCATGAATGCGTGCCCGACCTCCATCAACATCCCGCTGTTCATTCGCGAGATCGCCACCGACAACGCACTGGGCGCGGCCGAAACCATTTTCGAGCAGAACATTCTGGGCGGCATGTGCGCCCGCGTCTGCCCCACCGAGCAGCTTTGCGAGGAAGCTGTGTGCGTGAGCAAGCTGAGGGCAAGCCGGTCAAGATCGGCCAACTGCAGCGCTGCGCCACCGACATCGCCATGAAGGAGCATGCGCAGTTCTTCTAACGCGCACCGGCAGCCGGCAAAACGGTGGCCGTGGTCGGTGCTGGTCCGGCGGGTCTTGCTGCTGCGCATCGACGGGCCACCAAGGGCCACGAAGTCAAGATTTTCGACGCGCGGCCCAAGGCGGGCGGGCTCAATGAATATGGCATTGCCTCCTACGAATCGACCGATGGCTTCGCCCGGGACGAGGTGGATTACGTCATCGCCATCGGCGGCATCGACATTGTCAACGGCAAGGCACTGGGCGAGGGCTTTTCGCTTGAAGAGTGGCAGGCCAAATATGACGCGGTGTTCCTGGGCATGGGTCTGGGGGGCGTCAATGCGCTGCGCGCCGAGAACGAAACGGTCGGTGGCGTCGCCAATGCGGTCGACTTCATCGCGGCGTTGCGGCAATCGCCCGCTCTGTCGGCGCTGCCGGTTGGCCGCCGCGTGGTCGTGATCGGCGGCGGCATGACCGCGGTGGATGCGGCCGTGCAATCCAAGCTGCTGGGCGCCGATGAGGTAACCATGGTCTATCGCCGCGGCAAGCAGAACATGACCGCCTCCGAATTCGAACAGGATTTGGCGGCACCCAAGGGCGTGATCATCCGGCACTGGATGGCGCCGAAGCGGGTGTTGACCGATGGCACCAAGGTCACCAGATCGAGCTGGCCTATACCAACCTTGTCGAGGGCAGGCTGGTGGAAACCGGCGAAACCACTACGCTGGCGGCCGATCAAGTGTTCAAGGCCATAGGCCAGACCCTGGCTTCGGTTGGCGGCGGATTACAACTGCCCGGCGGCAAGATCGAAGTCGATGAAAATGGTCGCACTTCAGTGCCTGGCATCTGGGCTGGTGGCGATTGCGCTACCGGCGGCGATGATCTGACGGTGACCGCGGTGGCCGAGGGACGCGACGCAGCTGAAAGCATCCACATCTATCTGTCGGGAGGCAATAATGGCTGATCTTCGGAGTAATTTTGTCGGTATCAAATCGCCGAACCCGTTCTGGCTGGCTTCGGCGCAGCCGACCGACAGAGCCTATAATTTCGAGCGCGCCTTCAAGGCGGGCTGGGGCGGCGTGGTGTGGTGTGGTGTGGTGTGGAAGACGCTGGGCGAGGAAGGCCCGCCGGCGGTGAAACCGATCGCGCTCAACATGGTGGCCGAAATTACCCGCGATCCGGAAACCTACGGGCTGGCAATGTGCAGGTGTGCACCGCCGTAATGACCCATGGCTTCAAGATCGTTGAGGAGATGATTTCGGGACTGAACAATTGGATGGACGAAAAGGGCCACAAGGACCTCGACGCCATCACCGGCCGCGCCGTGCGCAATGTCACCGAGTGGCAGTTCCTCGACCTCAACTATGTAGCCAAGGCCAAGATCAACCAGGATCTCTGCATTTCCTGCGGCCGCTGCTATATCGCCTGCGAGGACACCTCGCATCAGGCGAATTGGACCACCCATCCCAACAATCCGGGCGCCAAGCCGGTGGTTGCAGAACCGGCAGAATAGGTTTTCCTGTCCACCAATGCTTTGGCCCTCTCGATCATCGGGAGGGCCGCTCTGTTTCTGGGCGTGGTTTACGTCTTGGACACCAGATAGCGCAGATGCGTCGCCAGCGGCGTATAGCGGGCATAGGTCGAGGTCAAGATGACGCCCTGCAGGCCATCCAGCGGTCGCTCACCGGCACCCAGGAACATCGGCGAGAGCTGGATATTCAATTCATCGACTGCACCAAGATTGAGATATTGCCGCACCGTGCTGGCACCACCGGCGATGCTGATCGATTTGTCGCCCGCGGCCTGACGAGCCTGGCCGAGCGCCGATGCGATGCCGTCGGTAACAAAATGGAAGGTTGTGCCGCCGGACATCACCAGCGGCTCGCGCTGATGATGGGTCAGAACAAAGACCGGGCCATGATAGGGCGGCTCCTCGCCCCACCAACCGCGCCAATCGAGGTCCCACTCGCCCCGAATCGGGCCAAACATATTGCGGCCCATGATGAAGGCGCCGTGTCCCAGCAAGGCGGCGGTTTCTGCCTGATTGTCATCAGCGCCATCGAACAGCCAGCGATGCAGCGTTTTGGCGCCGATGCCGAGCGGATTTTCAAGGGTCTGGTCGGGGCCTGCCGAGTAGCCATCGAGCGACATGGTGAAAGAGGCAACTACTTTGGACATCTCGTCCTCCATCCTATTACTTAGGTATTTAGTTAAGTAATCTTATGCCGACTGTCAACGGATGGTCGCGCGGGTAACGGACAGGCTGGAGCAATTTTCTGACCCGGTGTAGTCTGGGCGGATCACCCAGTCAGCGCGGGAAATCAGAATGCAGCTTTCAGCCATTGGCCAGATTTCGCGCGGCGTTGGCGATATCGCCGAGGCTGTGACATTTTTCAGCGACGTGGTTGGATTGAAACATCTCTACACCTTTGGAGAGTTGGCCTTCTTCGATTGCGATGGTACCCGGCTTTACCTGCAGCAAAGGGCGAAGCCTTCGCCCGATGAATCAGTGCTGTATTTTCAGGTATCCGACATTGTCACGGCCCATGCCGATCTGCTGGGACGTGGCGCAAGCTTCGTTCATCCACCGCAGATGATCCATCGTCATGCCGACGGCACCGAGGAATGGATGGCGTTTTTCAACGACCCGGATGGCAGGCCGCTGGCGGTCATGGCGCAGACCAGACCGCCGCCTGACCTTGCCAAACTGTAACAATTATTCCGGAGTTTAATTTGCAGTTCGTGCGTTGCGGCGCCAGAGTGATCCGCGCAATTGACTAAAGGCGCCCGATGACCATCGCTTCCGCAGACGCTTCCATCCCGTCCAAGACCTCGCCCCAGCGGTTTGATGGGATCACCATCGCCTTTCACTGGATCACCGCAGTGCTGGTCCTGGCGCTGTTCAGCAGCGCGCTGATCTGGCAACAGGCCCCACGCGACCTGGGCTGGCGCCGGCCGCTGGAATCGCTGCACATCTCGCTCGGCATTCTGCTGGCTATTGCCATTGTCGGTCGTCTGCTCTGGCGCTTGCTGCCGGGTCGTCGTCTGCCGGCGGCCAATCGTGGCATCCAGCATCTGCTGTCCCAGGCCATGCATCTGGCGCTTTATGCCCTGCTGGTTGCCCAGGTCGGGCTCGGGTTCACGCTGCGCTGGTTCCAGGGCGAAGAATTTTCATTCTTCGGCCTGTTCTCGATCCCGGCGCTGATCGGCACCAATGAGGGGCTCGAACGCACCGTCGAAAACCTGCACAATCTCACCGCCTGGACCATCATCTACCTTGTCGCCGGCCATGCCGGCGCGGCGCTGTTTCATCACTATTGGGTCAAGGACGGCGTGCTGGCGCGGATGATGCCGGCTTGGCGCGAGCGGGCCTGATAGCGCCTCGCAAGCCGGATTGCTTTACGCTAGAAGAGGGCGTTCAAAGCGCATAACCGGAGCGTAAAAGTGAGCCTGGCTGCTACCCTGTTCCTGATCGGCCGCATAATTTTCGGCCTGTTTTTCCTGGTCGCCGCCGGGCGCAATTTTGCCGGGTTCAAGGCCCGCATCCCCTCGATGACCAATTATGGCTGGGCGCTGCCGCCGCCGATCGTGGCGCTGGGTTTTGCCATGCAATTGGTCGGCGGGATATCGCTCGTCGTGGGCCTGTGGCCGGTGCTGGGCGCGCTGCTGCTGATCGTGTTTCTGGTGCTGGCCACCTCGCTCTATCACAATCTGTTCCTGTTTTCGGGCAAGGAGCGCGATCCGCATCTTTATCTGGTGCTGGTCAACATCACGCTGGCCGGTGGGCTACTGCTGGTAATTGCTGGCACGCTGTGACCGCGCTTTCGGTCGCTCCTCGCCAACGCTTGCTGGCGCATCTGGCGATGCTGGCCTTTGCGGGGTTTATCGCCGCTTCGTTCACGCTGGGCGGATTGATCGCCGGGCAGATTGCCCCGGTGCCGCTCAACGCCGTCCGCTTCGTGCTGGGCACGATTTTGATGGGGGTCGCAGCCTTCGGCGTTGCGCGCTTCAAATTCACCCCTCCGGCAGCCCCGTGGCGCTACGGCGTGCTCGGCCTGTTGATGGCGTTCTATTTCGTTTCCATGTTCGTGGCGCTGCAAATGACCGCGCCAGTGGCAACCAGCGCGGTGTTCACGCTGATCCCGCTGATGGCGGCGGGCCTGGGTCTGCTCCTGTTGGGACAAAAGACTGGTCCGATCGGTCTGATCAGCCTGCTACTGGCCGGGCTTGGTTCGATCTGGGTAGTGTTTCGCGGCGATATCGCCGCCATCGCGCGCTTCGATATCGGGCAGGGCGAACTGATCTTTTTTGGTGGCTGCGTCTGCTATGCGATCTACACGCCGCTGCTGCGAAAATTCAGTCGCGGTGAGCCGGCGCTGGTTGCAAGTTTTTTCACCGTACTGGCCACGACGATCTGGGTCGGGCTGTATGGCTTTGGGCAGGTTATGCAAACCAATTGGCTGGCGCTGCCGGCGCTGGTCTGGTGGGTAATTGGCTATCTCGCGATCTTTCCGACGGCGGTGACCTTTTTTCTGGTGCAGTTCGCCGCCCAGCGCCTGCCTGCGGCCAAGGTCATTGCCTATGGCTATCTGACGCCGGTCTTCGTCATCCTGTTCGAAGGGCTGGTCGGACACGGCTGGGCCAGTGTCTCGGTGCTGGCCGGAGCGCTGGTCGTTGTGCTCGGCCTTGCCGTGCTGGCACTGGTGCCGGAGCGTTGAGGCGGCCTAGACGGCCACCTTGCGCGGCGTCAGCCCGTGCAGGAACAATTGTTCCAGGTAACGCGCCGCATCTTCGAAGCGGCCCTCGCCGCCGCGGCCCGGGCCCAGTACCGCCCGCACCTGCACGTCGAAATCGGCATAGTGCTGCGTCGTCGCCCAGATCGAAAAGATCAGGTGATAGGGATCGGTGCGAGCCAACTTGCCCTCATCCATCCAGCCCAGGAGCACCTTGGCCTTTTCATCGACCAGGTTTTTGAGATCGACCTCGATCATTTCGCTGATGCGCGGCGCGCCCTGCAGCATTTCATTGGCGAACAGCCGGCTTTCGCGGGGGAAATCGCGGGCCATTTCCAGCTTTCGACGGATATAGGAGCGAATCTCGGGAAAGGGATCGCCGTCGGCATCCATTTCGCGCAGCGGCTCCAGCCAGGTGACCAGCAGTTCGGAAATCAGCCGCCGATGGATCTCTTCCTTGCGGGGAAAATAATACAGCAGGTTGGGTTTGCTCATGCCGGCGACGTCGGCGATCTGATCGATGGTGGCGCCGCGAAAGCCATGCAGCGAAAAAACTTCCAGCGCAGCTTCCAGAATGATGTCCTGCTTTTCGCGCTGGATGCGCGTCAGCGGGCGCACCTTGGTTGCGGGAACCGTGGCGGTTTTGTCAGGGCGCTTGGTCACCAACACAGTCTCGGCATTTTTCACCTTGATCGGCGGCATCAGAGTGCTAACATTTTTCCAACTGGTCAAAATTCTTGGTAATGCGGCCCCGCGTCAAGAGCCAATAAATATGACCAGATCAGTCATAATATCGGGAGCGAGCCCCTCGTGTCGAATTCAGCCAATGTGACGCCCAACGATTTGAGCGCTTTCTGGATGCCGTTTACATCGAACCGGCAGTTCAAGAAAGCGCCGCGTATGTTCGTCGCGGCCAAGGACATGCATTACACTACCAGCGATGGACGGCAGGTGCTGGATGGCACGGCAGGCCTGTGGTGCTGCAATGCCGGCCATTGCCGCCCCAAGATCACCGAGGCGATCCAAAAGCAGGCGGCCGAACTGGATTACGCCCCCGCCTTCCAGATGGGCCATCCCAAGGCGTTCGAGCTGGCCAATCGGCTGGTCGATATTGCGCCTGAAGGGCTGAACCATGTGCTTTTCACCAATTCCGGCTCCGAATCGGTGGAGACCGCGCTCAAGCTGGCTTTGGCCTATCACAAGGTGCGCGGCGAAGGCTCACGCACCCGGCTGATCGGACGTGAACGGGCCTATCACGGCGTCAATTTCGGTGGTATTTCGGTGGGCGGCATCGTCACCAACCGCAAGATGTTCGGCACGCTTTTGGCCGGCGTCGATCATATGCCGCATACCCATAACCTCAGCAAGAACGCCTTTTCCAAGGGGCCACCAGAATATGGCACCGAACTGGCTGACGAGCTGGAACGCATCGTTACCTTGCATGATGCTTCGACCATCGCTGCGGTGATCGTCGAGCCGGTGGCTGGTTCGACCGGCGTGCTGATCCCGCCGATGGGCTATCTGAAGCGCCTGCGCGAGATCACCAAGAAGCATGGCATCCTGCTGATCTTTGACGAAGTCATCACCGGCTTTGGCCGTCTCGGTACCCCGTTTGGTGCCGACTATTTTGGCGTGACGCCCGATATGATGGTCACCGCCAAGGGCCTGACCAATGGCGTGATCCCGATGGGCGCGGTGCTGGTCAGCTCGGAAATCCACGATACTTTCATGACCGGCCCCGAGCACATGATCGAGTTCTTCCACGGCTACACCTATTCGGGCAATCCGATTGCTTCGGCGGCGGGTCTGGCGACGCTGGAAACCTACAGGGAAGAAGGCCTGCTCACCCGCGGCAAGGAAATGGGCGAATACTTTGGCGAGGCGCTGCATTCGCTCAAAGGCGAGCCGCATGTCATCGATATCCGCAATATCGGCCTCGTCGGCGCGGTCGAACTGGAACCGATCGCGGGCTCGCCGACCAAGCGGGCGTTCTCCGCTTTCGTCAAAGGCTTTGAAAGCGGGTTCCTGGTGCGCACCACCGGAGACATCATCGCCATGAGCCCACCGCTGATCGTGGAAAAGCATCACATCGACGAGCTGATCGAAGGCTTGCGCAAGGTTTTGAAGGCGATTGACTGATGCAGATCATCGAAAACGCCGTCAACGGCAAGCGCTATACCTCCGTCTCGACCCGCAAGAGCGCCGTCTATAATCCGGCCACTGGCGAACAGATCGCCGAACTGCCGCTCTCCACCAATGCCGAAATCGACGCGGCCGTGGCTGCGGCCAAGGCGGCGTTCCCGGCCTGGTCGAACACCCCGCCAATGAAGCGGGCTCGGGTCATGTTCAAGTTCAAGCAATTGCTTGACCAGTATGCGGCGGATTTGGCCCGCGAGATTTCGCGTGAACACGGCAAGGTGCATGACGACGCGATGGGCGAAGTGGCGCGCGGCATCGACTGCGTCGATTTCGCCTGCGGCATTCCGCAACTGCTCAAGGGCGAATTTTCGCGCAATGTCGGCCCCTCGATCGACAGCTATTCCGACCGGCAGGCGCTGGGCGTGGTGGCGGGGATTACCCCGTTCAACTTCCCGGCCATGGTGCCGATGTGGATGTATCCGGCCGCGATCGCCTGCGGCAATACCTTTATCCTCAAGCCCTCCGAACGCGATCCGTCGGCGCCGATGCTGGCCTGGAAGCTGTTCATGGAAGCAGGGCTGCCCGAAGGCGTGCTCAACGTCATCCATGGCGACAAGGAAGCGGTCGACGCGATCCTTGATCATCCCGACATCAAGGCGGTGAGCTTTGTCGGATCGACCCCGATTGCCGAATATGTTTATCAGCGCGGCACCAAAGCCGGTAAGCGCGTGCAGGCTCTGGGCGGCGCCAAGAACCACATGGTGATCATGCCCGATGCGGATCTCGATCAGGCAGCCGACGCCCTGATGGGCGCCGGGTACGGTTCAGCTGGAGAACGCTGCATGGCGATTTCCGTGGCCGTGCCAGTGGGCAAGGCAACAGCCGATGCGCTGGTAGCCAAGCTCAAGCCGCGCGTCGAAGCCCTCAAGATCGGTCCGGCGACCGACAAGGACGCCGAAATGGGTCCCGTGGTCACCAAGATGCACCGCGACAAGATCGTCGGCTATATCGATGCCGGGGTGAAGCAGGGCGCTGATCTCGTCGTCGATGGCCGTGGCTTTTCGCTGCAGGGCTATGAGAATGGCTACTATGTTGGCGGCACGCTGTTCGACCATGTGACGCCCGAGATGACCATCTACAAGGAAGAAATCTTCGGGCCGGTGCTGTCGGTGGTGCGCGCCGAAAACTATGCCGATGCGGTCAAGCTGATCAATGAGCACGAGTATGGCAATGGCACCGCCATCTTCACCCGCGACGGCGACGCCGCCCGCGAATTTGCCGACAAGATCGAAGTGGGTATGGTGGGCATCAACGTGCCAATCCCGGTGCCGGTTGCGTATCACTCGTTCGGCGGCTGGAAGCGTAGCCTGTTCGGCGATCATTCGATCTACGGCCCCGAAGGCGTCCACTTCTACACACGGCTCAAAACCGTCACCACCCGCTGGCCCGCCGGCATCAAGGGCGGCGCGGAATTCTCCTTCCCGAGCCAGAAATAGCTTTAGTTTAAAGGTCAGCGTTCAATGGCAGCTCCCGGCGAAAATCTTCGGATCAACGGCGACCGGCTCTGGGGTAGCCTGATGGACATGGCCAAAATTGGCCCCGGCATCGCCGGGGGCAATAACCGCCAGACGCTGACCGACGAGGACGGCGAAGGCCGTCAGCTGTTCAGGCGTTGGTGCGAAGAGGCAGGCATGAGCATGGGCGTCGACCAGATGGGCACCATGTTCATGACCCGGCCCGGCACTGATCCGGATGCGCTGCCGGTTTATGTCGGCAGCCATCTCGATACGCAGCCGACTGGCGGCAAGTATGATGGCGTGCTCGGCGTACTCGCGGCGCTCGAAGTGGTGCGTTCGATGAACGATCTGGGCATCCAGACCAAGCATCCCATCGTCGTTACCAACTGGGCCAATGAGGAAGGCGCCCGCTTTGCGCCGGCCATGTTGGCTTCGGGGGTGTTTGCCGGCATTCATAGCCTCGAGTTCGGCTATGGCCGCAAGGACCCGGACGGCAAGACCTATGGCGACGAACTCAAACGCATCGGCTGGCAGGGTGATGAAGTGGTCGGCGCGCGCAAGATGCACGCCTATTTCGAATATCACATTGAACAAGGCCCAATCCTTGAGGCCGAGAACAAGCAGATCGGCGTCGTCACCCACGGGCAGGGCCTGTGGTGGCTCGAATTCACGCTGACCGGCAAGGAAGCTCATACCGGCTCCACCCCAATGAACATGCGCGTCAATGCCGGGCTGGCAATGGCGCGGATATTGGAGATGGTGCAGACCGTCGCCATGGAGCATCAGCCGGGCGCCGTGGGTGGCGTCGGGCAGATGAAGTTCTCGCCCAATTCGCGCAATGTGCTGCCAGGCACCGTGGTGTTCACTGTCGATATCCGCTCACCCGAACTGGCCAAGCTCAATTCAATGCGTGCGCGGATCGAAGCCGAAGCGCCGGCGATTTGCGAAGCGCTCGGCGTTGGTTATGCGGTGGAAGCCGTTGGGCATTTCGACCCGGTGACCTTTGATCCCACGCTGGTCGCCCGCGTCCGCAAGGCGGCCGAAGACCTTGGCTATTCGCACATGGACGTCATTTCGGGCGCCGGACATGACGCGTGCTGGACCAACAAAGTGGCGCCATCGACCATGATCATGTGCCCGTGTGTTGGCGGTTTGAGCCACAACGAGGCCGAAGAAATCTCCAAGGAATGGTCGACCGCAGGCGCGGATGTGTTGCTGCATGCGGTGCTTGAAACTGCGGAGATTGTAGGTTGAGGCAGCGCGAAACCAGTGGTTGCCGGCTTTTCCTCGCCCCATCGGGGCGAAAGTGGCGCGCTGCGACGGGTGAGGGGCTTTGCCGATGAACAAACACATTCTGGGACAGAACACATGAGCAAAGTCATCAAAAACGGCACCGTCGTCACTGCCGATCTCACCTACAAGGCCGATGTGAAAATCGAGGGTGAAATCATTGTCGAGATCGGGCCGAACCTGAGTGGCGATGAAGTGCTCGACGCCACCGGTTGCTACATCATGCCGGGCGGCATCGATCCGCATACGCATCTGGAAATGCCGTTCATGGGCACTTATTCCACCGATGACTTCGAGAGCGGCACCCGCGCGGCGCTCTCTGGTGGCACTACAATGGTGGTGGATTTCTGCCTGCCCAGTCCCAATCAGAGCCTGCTTGAAGCGCTACAGATGTGGGACAACAAGACCTCGAAAGCCTCGGCGGATTATTCCTTCCACATGGCGATCACCTGGTGGGGCGAGCAGGTGTGGCGCGAAATGGCCGAGGTGGTCGATCGCGGCATTACCAGCTTCAAGCATTTCATGGCCTATAAGGGCTCGCTGATGGTCAATGACGACGAGATGTTTTCGTCGTTTACCCGTTGTGCCGAGCTTGGCGCCATTCCCTTCGTGCATGCGGAAAACGGCGATATCGTCGCCCAGATGACGCAGAAGCTGCTGGCCGAGGGCAATAATGGTCCGGAAGGCCATGCCTTTTCACGCCCGCCGGAAGTTGAGGGCGAAGCCACCAATCGCGCCATCACCATTGCCGACATGGCTGGAGTGCCGGTCTATATCGTACATGTGAGCTGCGAGCAGGCGCATGAAGCCATTCGTCGTGCCCGGCAGGCCGGCATTCGCGCCTATGGCGAGCCGCTGATCCAGCATCTGACCTTGGATGAAAGCGAGTATTTCAACCAGGACTGGGACTATGCTGCCCGGCGCGTGATGTCGCCGCCGTTCCGCAACAAGACCCATCAGGATTCGCTGTGGGCAGGTCTGGCTTCGGGCTCGCTGCAGGTGGTTGCAACGGACCACTGTGCCTTCACCACGGCGCAGAAGCGTAACGGCATCGGCAATTTTTCCAAGATCCCCAACGGCACCGGCGGCCTGGAAGATCGGCTCTCGGTGCTGTGGACCAAGGGCGTTGCCACGGGCCGCCTGACCATGAACGAATTCGTGGCGGTGACCTCGACCAATATCGCCAAGATCCTCAACTGCTATCCAAAAAAGGGCGCGATCCTGGTGGGCGCTGACGCCGATATCGTGGTGTGGGACCCCAAGCGCTCCAAGACCATCAAGGCAGCAAACCAGCAGTCGATCATCGACTACAACGTGTTCGAGGGCTTCGAAGTCACCGGCCTACCGCGCTATGTGCTGACCCGCGGCAAGGTGGCGATCGTTGAAAACGAGATCAAGACCGAGCCCGGCCACGGCAAGTTCGTGGCGCGCGAAGCGACCAATCCGGTGAACCGGGCGCTCTCGACCTGGAAAGACATCGTTGCTCCGCGCAAGGTCGAACGCGCCGGCATTCCGGCATCGGGGGTTTGATGGCGCGCTTGCCCATGCGCTTTGGTGTGTTGCTGTTTGGGCTGGCTTTTGCCGGCCCGGCTAGCGCCGAAGTGCTGCCGATCATCGGCGTTTACGGCAATGCCGCGGGATGCGTCGCTTATGCAAGCGGCAATATCGATAGCGACGACTTCGTCTTCCTGACGCCGGACAGCTTTTCGTCCTACGGTTCGGGCTGCGATTTCGATACGCTGGTGTCGGCGGTTGATGGCGTGTTCACCCTGGGCGGGGTGTGCAGCGCCGAAGGCGAGGAGGGCACCACTATGGATAGTGTGGTGGTCAGTGGCAGCAGCATCGATGGCTATTTCGTTAAACTGGAAGGCCTGGACACTATCGGCCCACTGAAGCTTTGCCCGGTCGGTCTGCCTGGAGAGGTGCATATTTGACCACCGTTGTTTCGGCCAAGGATTTGAGCCTGACCTTCCAGACCAATGATGGTCCGGTCAATGCTTTGTCCAATGTCACCCTCGATATCGCCAAGGGCGAGTTTGTGTCTTTCATCGGCCCCTCGGGCTGTGGCAAGACCACGTTCCTGCGCGCTATCGCCGAACTAGAACACCCGACCTCGGGAGCGCTATCAATCAACGGCATGACCCCGCGACAGGCCCGTGAAAAGCGCGCCTATGGCTACGTGTTTCAGGCGGCTGCGCTCTATCCGTGGCGCACCATCGAGCAGAACATTGCGCTGCCGCTCGAAATCATGGGTTACTCCAAAGCCGAACAGCAGGCACGGATTGCCCGGACGCTGGAGCTGGTGAACCTCGGCGGGTTTGGCAACAAGCATCCGTGGCAGCTATCCGGCGGCATGCAGCAACGCGCCTCGATTGCCCGTGCGCTGGCGTTTGACGCCGATCTGTTGCTGATGGACGAACCGTTCGGCGCGCTCGATGAAATCGTGCGTGATCACCTCAATTCCGAACTGCTCAAGCTGTGGGCAGCGACGGAAAAGACCATCTGTTTCGTGACGCATTCGATTCCTGAAGCGGTGTATCTTTCGACCAAGATCGTGGTGATGTCGCCGCGTCCGGGACGGGTGACCGATATCATCGACAGCACGCTGCCCCGGGAGCGGCCGCTCGACATTCGCGAGACGCCGGAATTTCTAGCCATTGCTGCCCGCGTCCGTGACGGATTGCGCGCCGGCCATTCCTACGAGGAATAGGCCGCAGATGAAAAAGCCTGGCACCATCCTCCCCATTTTGATCGTGCTGGCGACCATTTTAGTGTTTTGGTACGCCGCCGCGCTGGTGATGAACTGGCCGCGGCTGAGCGACAGTTATCAGCGCGCCGGCACGATCGACGTGCCGCTCAGCCAGCAGTTCAATGATCTGCTCAGCATGGAAAAGCCGCTGCTGCCGGCACCGCATCAGGTGGTGGTGGAGCTGTGGAAGACCATGGCGCAACAGGCCGTCACTTCCAAGAAAAGTCTCGTCTATCATGGCTGGGTGACGCTTTCCGCGACGCTCCTGGGCTTTGTATTCGGCACCACGCTAGGCATCGGGCTGGCGCTGTTCATTGTCTATAACAACGCCATGGATCGCTCGCTGATGCCGTGGATCATTGCCAGCCAGACCATTCCGATCCTGGCCATCGCGCCGATGATCATCGTGGTATTGAACGCGGTGGGCATCGAGGGATTGGTGCCCAAGGCGATCATTTCCACCTATCTGAGCTTTTTCCCGGTGGTGGTCGGCATGGTCAAGGGCTTCCGCAGCCCGGAAGCCATCCAGCTTGATCTGCTGCACACCTATAACGCCTCGCGGCTGCAGACCTTCATCAAGCTGCGCTGGCCGATTGCGCTGCCGTATCTGTTCACCTCGATGAAGGTGGGGATTGCGGCAAGCCTGGTCGGCGCCATTGTCGGCGAATTGCCGGCGGGTGGCGGTTCCGGCTTGGGCGCAAGACTGCTGGCTGGCTCGTATTATGGCCAGACCATCCAGATCTGGTCGGCGCTGTTTGCCGCCGCTGCCCTGGCTGGTGCGCTGATCATCGTTGTCGGCATTGCCGAACGGCTGACCACCGCCCGCATGGGGGCACGTCCGGCATGAGCATGCTGCAGAAAATTCTCGCTGGGATTGCTGGCGTCGCAGCGCTGGCTGCCCTCGCTTTGCCCTATGGGCAGGCGGGCGCTGTGCAGATGATGGCCTGGGATTTCTGGCCCTATCTGATCTATCTGGTGGTTACCGTCGCGGCGCTGCTGGGGTTCCGCAAGGCGGTGCATTTCGCGGCGGCGGGCGGCTTGGCGGTGATCGGCGCGGTGTTGGTCGTCGCCGGCCTTGGGCATTTCGATCATGGGTTAGCCGGTTATTGGCTGACGCTGGCTTGTGTGTGGATGCTGGCCTGGTTGTTTGCCGAGCGGCTGTCGCAGGCGATCCGTGAAGGCCAGGTGGCGGAGCGGCCCTATGGCACCCTGATCCCGCTGATGTTTGGCGCCGCGATCCTGGTGTTTTGGCAGGCGGTGACGCTGGGGGCCAATGTGCCCAAGGTGCTGCTGCCAGCGCCATCGGGCATCTGGACGATGCTGCTGGCCAACCTGCCGGTCCTTGGCGCCGATTTTGTCCAGACTTTCCTCAAGGCGGTGCTGATCGGTTACGCGCTGGGGTGCGGCATCGGCTTTGCCGTGGCTATCGCCATTGACCGTTCGCCGTTCCTCAAGGCCGGGCTCCTGCCGCTGGGCAATTTTGTGTCGGCGCTACCGCTGATCGGCATCGCGCCGATCATGGTGATGTGGTTCGGCTTTGATTGGCAGAGCAAGGCCGCAGTCGTGGTGATCATGACCTTCTTCCCGATGCTCGTGAATACCATTGCCGGGCTGAACGCCTCGGGAAGTATGGAACGGGATCTGATGCGTACCTATGCGGCGGGTTATTGGCAGACGCTGTTCAAGTTGCGGCTGCCGGCAGCGGCGCCGTTCGTTTTCAACGCGCTCAAGATCAACTCGACACTGGCGCTGATCGGCGCAATCGTAGCGGAATTCTTTGGAACACCCATTGTCGGCATGGGCTTTCGCATCTCCTCGGAGATCGGCAAGCTCAACGTCGAAATGGTCTGGGCCGAAATCGCCATGGCGGCAGTGGCGGGTTCGGTTTTTTACTGGGTGGTGGTGCTGGTCGAGCGCGCCGTCACCTTCTGGCATCCGTCCGTTCGTAGTGGACAGGCGTAGACGATAACAGGGACAAGGGAACGTTAGATGAAAAAACTCGTATACGGACTGCTGGCTGGCGCCATGGCGCTGACGTCGGTTCAGGCTTTTGCTGCCGATGCATTGACACTGCAGCTTAAATGGGTCGCCCAGGCCCAGTTCGCGGGCTACTACGTCGCCAAGGACAAGGGCTTTTACACAGATGAAGGCATCGACATCACCATCAAGGCCGGTGGCCCTGACGTCGCCCCAGAGCAGGTGATTGCCGGCGGCGGTGCCGACGTCATCGTGGACTGGATGGGTGGCGCTCTCGCCGCACGCGAACAGGGCGTGCCACTGGTCAATATTG
>NZ_JBDSUA010000040.1:0-36195 GCF_039927955.1 Devosia sp.
ACGTCCCGGCTTGTCATTGAGGATGGTGGGGCGGACGAGAACCCAGTCGAGGTCGCTTTCCCTGACAATGGCTTCCTGCCGGTTCTTGTCGGCATAAACCTTGCGCAGCAGCAGCGGGAAGATCAGCTTGTCGAAGGCGAAGCCGCCATGACCAACGCTGTCGCCGGCGCCGAGGCCGGTGATGGCTACGAGCCGAGACACGTTCTCGGCTTTCATCGCGCCCACCAATGCCCGTGTCGCCCTGGACAGCAGTGTGACCTCCTTGAAGGGACTGGCCGGCGTGCCCAGGGCACTGATGACGGCGTCCTGGCCCTTGAGCGCCTTGCGCAGGTCGCCTTCGTTGCGGGCATCGCCCACGACCAGCGTGGCACCCCTGAGATCAGCTGCCTTTTCGGGCGATCGCACGAGGGCGGTCACCTCATAGCCTTTGGCCACGGCCTGCTTGACGATCAGTCGGCCGGTGCCGCCGGTGGCTCCAAGAACCAGGATCCTGGTTGGGTTGGTCTCGTTCGTGATTACGGAAGTGCTCATGACATTACCTCGATAAAAGGGACGCCCTCAAAGGCAGTCCGTGATGTGAATCTGGTGCTTCAGATCGTGCCCGCCGCGGCGACGATCTCGTTTGCGAAGTCCCGGTAGGAGCGCAGCGGACGGCCGAGCAACGTGGTCAGGCGTTCGGCGTCGCCGGCCTCGGGGAGCATGCCATCGATCAGGAAGCGTTCGCTCATCAGGCGCATGTCGAATGCCATCCAGGGGGGCATAAAGGCCCGCAGGTTCTGCTCGAAACCGGCCGTATCATCTCCACCATAGACAACCTGACGACCCAGCACGTCCGACCATATGGCGGCGATACCAGCACCGGTCAGCGTCTCGGGTCCGACAAGATTGATCCGGTCGATGGGAAGGCTTGCGGAGTTCGTTTCGCGGCGGATGAGTTCGATGGCGGCGATTTCGCCGATGTCGCGGCTGTCGATCATGGCGAGGCCCTTGCTGCCGACCGGCATGGGATAGACCCCATGGCCGAGCACGACATTGGTGATGGTCAGGTCATTGTTGATGAAATAGGCGGGGCGAAGGATGGTGGCTTCAAAACCCATCTGCTCGATCATCCGCTCCACGCCGAACTTGCCGGCAAAGTGCGGCACGTTCACGTAGAGGTCGCTGTGGATCACCGAGAGATAGACCAGCTTGGTGACGCCGGCAGCGCGGGCCACATTGAGCGTAATCAGCGCCTGGGTAAATTCGTCCGGCGCCACGGCATTGAGCAGGAAGAGCGTGGAAACGCCTTCCATGGCGTTGCGCACGGAGTCGACATCGAGAAGGTCGCCCTGCACAACCGCAACGCCATCAGGAAACTTCGCCTTGGCGGGATCGCGAACCAGGGCGCGCACGTCGGCGCCGCGCTTGCTGAGCTGTTCGACGACTTGGTGGCCGACTGTGCCATTGGCACCGGTAACAAGGATGGTCATTTGGATCACTCCGGGTTCGATTGAAGACACCCTGAATTTAGTGATCCACAGCAAGCGCAATAGACGGTATATCTAGACCCGCCGTCTCACAGGTGGAACGAATGGATCTTCTTGCGCTCGCCGATTTTAATCTGGTGGCCCGTCATGGCGGGTTCGGAAAGGCCGCCCGCGCTGCCGGCCGGCCCAAGGCAACCCTGTCCCGCCGCGTAAGCGAACTGGAGGCGAGCCTTCAACTGCGGTTGTTCGAGCGCGGCGGCCGGCTGCTCAAGCTTACCGAAGAGGGGCGCGCGCTCTTCGAGCGTACCGGGCAATTGCTCACCGAACTGGACGAGGCAGCCACGGCAATCGCGTCCGGCGGCGGCATCCCTCGCGGCCGGTTGCGGATCAGCTCGCCGCTCTTGTTCTCCCAGACGGCGATGGGGAAGCTGGCGGCGGAATTCGGCATGAAATATCCCGAAGTGCGCCTCGAGGTCACAACAGAAGATCGCGAGGTCGACATGGTCGAGGAGGCCTATGATCTGGTCATCCGCGTCAATCCCAAGCCCAATGAAACTCTGGTGGGCCGGGCCTTCCTGCACGATCGCCTGGTGGTGGTCGCCAGTCCGAGCCTAGTGCGTCCCACCCACGATATGCCCGTGCCGGCCGTTGTACGTGGCACCAGCGACCGCGCCACCGCATGGGCGATCAAGTCGGACGCTGGAAACATCAGCATTGCGGTCGATCCCATTCTGCATTTGTCCTCGATGATTATGGTTCGGGACGCCGTTCGCGCCGGGATCGGCGCGGCGCGCCTGCCAATCTCGCTCGTCAGCCACGATCTGGCCGCCGGCAGGCTGGTGCATTGGGGTGATATCGACGCTCCTGATATCACCTTATGGACCCTTTATCCGTCGCGCCGTCTGCTGAGCGCGCGCGTCGCTGCATTCCTGGAGCATTTGCGGCAGGCGTTTCCAAAGGGTACGCCGGACGAATTGGCGGCCTATGTCAGTTGATCTCGATGAACGAGTTCAACCGTCGAACCAGCGAAATTCGCCAGCCGCCCGCTGACGCATGAAGTCGATGTGGACCCGCGCCGGCGCTACGCTCCCCTGCCGGGGCGTGACCAGACCAGGCTGACATCAACGGCCGGAACGCTCACTCCGGCATGACGCACACAAGGGTGCCGCCCTCGATTTCGAGGATCGCGACATATCGCCCCGCTGCGGTGATCCCGGCTCCATTCAGCACCACGCGATGGATCGCGGAGCGCCGAGCTGTTGGGCTGCAATATGAGCGACGTCACCGTGACCCTGTCGAAATCGCAAGGGCGTTTTCTACTTTGGGTGATGCCGCTTCGTTCTCGCGCATCATGCAGTGATCCACTGGTGAGACGCTCCGTCTAAATCGGAAGCCTATCGACATCAAATGTGGACGGCTAATTTCAGGCATCGATTACGCACAAACACCCGCCACGCGGCGGCAGGTTCAACCCCATCATCTGGAAAAGGACACTTCCCATGCAAACGACAGGTAATACCATTCTCATCACCGGCGGCGGCACAGGCATCGGCGAGGCGCTGGCACACCGGTTTCACGACCTTGGCAATACCGTGATCATCGCTGGCCGCCGGATGGAGGTACTGCAAAAGGCCATCGCCGGACGGCCGAACATGCATGCCTTGACCCTCGACATGGATGACGCCGCCGGTGTCATCGCCTTTGCCGATAAGCTCACCACGGACTTTCCGGGCGTCAACGTGCTGTTCAACAGCGCCGGCATCATGCGCATGGAAATGGGCCTCGATAAAGCGCGCGATCTGAGCGACGCCGAAGCATCAGTCGCCAGCAACTTGCTCGGACCGATCCGGGTCACCAATGCGCTGATCGAGCATCTCGGCAAGCAGCAGAACGCTGTCATCGTCAATGTCACCTCGGGCCTGGCATTCGTGCCGCTGGTGATCGCTCCGACCTACTCGGCGATCAAGGCTGCCATTCACAGCTACACGGTATCGCTGCGTGCGGTGCTCAAGGGCAAGGTCGAGGTCATCGAACTCGTTCCGCCCGCAGTGCAGACGGAACTGACCCCCGGCCAGAAGACCAACGAGCGCTTCATGCCACTGGATGCTTTCGCAGATCAGGTGATGGCGATCTTCCAGCAGACGCCGACGCCATCTGAAATCCTCGTCGAAGGCGTGGACTTCATGCGCAATGCCGAAGCAGAGGGCCGCTTCGACGATACTCTGGCGGCGATCAACCCCTTCCTGAAGTAGAGCGCGCACCAGCCGCCGGAACGCATAGCGCGGCGGCTTCCGACCGCCGTCGATTTCACACAGCCATAACTACAAGGAAACGAAAAATGACCGAGCAAACCAGCACTCTCCCAGCCGACGATCTCAGCCGTACTGCCACCATCGTCCACGCTGATGACCCGGGCCTCATCCATCTCGGCGTTGGCGTCGGAACCTACACCATTCTGGTCTCGGGCGAGCAGACCGGCGGCCGCTATACCATGATCGACATGTTCGTGCCGGCGGGGGGTCCGCCGCCGCACCGCCACGATTTCGAGGAGATTTTCCACGTCCTCGAGGGCGAGCTGGAAGTCAGCTTCCGCGATGAAGTCCATCACGTCGGGCCGGGCCAGACGGTCAATATTCCCGCCAATGCACCCCACGGATTCCGCGTCGTGTCGGCTACGCCGGCTCGCTTCCTCTGCATCTGCCTGCCCGCCGGGCAGGAGGAGTACTTCAAGCTCGTCGGTGAAGTCCTGCCCGGTCGGACCGCGCCGCCTACGCCGCCGACACCTGAAGTCATGGCCGAACGCCGCAGCATCATGCTGGCCAATGCCGCCCGCTTCCACAGCGAGTTCCTGCCTCCCCGGGCCTGAAGGGGCACTCATGGGTCTTGCCCCTCGGCTAGGCTTGCAGCCGCCCCGGAGCGCACAGAGATCCCCTGCTGCGATCAGCCGCCTTGCCATCACAAGGTTCTGGCTGATCGCAATCCCTAGACAGCCAATGCCAGCGCGTCGGCGCCTGCCGGCAGATGCATCGGCGCGGCGGGGTCCGTAGCGGCACGCCAAACCGCCTCGACAACGTCCGAGGGCAGCGTCTTGGGCAGGTTGGGCGTCCTCATTGCTCCGATCACCCCTTGGGCGAATTCGGCATAGGCCTCGGGAAAACCGCCTTGCTGCTGCAGCCGCGACAGCGCGGTCTTGCCGAAACTGGTATCGGGCGCGGAGCCGGGCAGCACGATCTTCACATCGATGCCGAAGGGAGCGAGTTCCAGAGCAAGAGACTCGGTGAATGCGTTCACAGCCGCCTTACTGGCGGTATAGGCCGACAATAATGGCAGAGGCTTCATGGTGACGCTGGACGTCACGTTGATGATCATGCCGCTCTTGCGGCCGCGGAACTGTGGAAGCACGGCCTGGGTGACCCGCATGGTGCCAAGCACATTAGTTTCGAACAGGTCCCCGGCCACGTCCATCGGGGTTCCTTCGAGGGCGTTCAGCCAGCCGATGCCGGCATTGTTGACCAGAACGTCGATGGGTCCGGCAGCCTCGATAGCCTTGCTCACGCTCTCGTCGTCGGTGACGTCGAGGGGCAGGACGACAAGATGCTCGGAAGCCGGCAATAGGCCTTCGCGCGGCGAGCGCATGGTGGCGACGACTTTCCAGTCGCGTGCAAGGAAGTATTTGGCGATATCGAGGCCGAAGCCGGAGGAGGCGCCGGTAATCAGGATGGTTTTCATGGGAGGTCCTTTGCGGGTTTTATCCTGCGCTTCATGTGGACCGCAGATGGCGGACGCGCTATAATGATTCGTCCTAATTTCATTAGAGATCGTCCTGATGGTTGATCCCCTTGCTGAGATCGTGTCCCTGCTCCAGCCGAGCCTGGCTTTCTCCAAGGCGGCCAGCGGCTCGGGCGCGTGGCGCGTTGACCGTCCTGCTGATAGAAACCCGTTTTTTGCGGTGATCCTTGAGGGAGCAAGTCGGCTTGCGATCGAGGGGCAAGCCGATGTCGAGCTCAGGGAGAATGACTTCGTGCTCATTCCCGCCGCGTATCGCTTCACCATGGCCAGTGTCGGCGCGGACGGTGGCGGGGACCCGCTTCGCGTGACCAGTCTGGGGGACGAGACCCGCCATGGCGATCCGACCGGCGTACCGAACATGCGCTCACTGATTGGGCGAATGGCCTTCGGGGCGCCGGACACGGCGCTGATTTTCGCCCTTCTACCCAGCCTGCTGCATGTTCGCGGCGAAGTGCGGCTAACCACTTTGGTCCAAATGATCCGCGACGAGTCACGCAATGACAGGCCCGCAAAGGATATGGTCCTCGAGCGCCTGTTGCAGGTGCTCTTGATCGAGGCATTGCGATCGGATGCCACGGGGATCGAAACGCCGGGTCTTCTCCGGGCGCTGTCCGACCGGCAACTGGCGATCGCAATCCGCCTCATGCACGGGAACCCCGCAAAAGGCTGGACCGTCGAGGCATTGGCCCGGCAGGCGAACCTGTCCAGATCCGTCTTCTTTGATCGATTTCAGAAGCAGACCGGGATGGCGCCGATGGAATATCTGCTGTCCTGGCGCATGGCCCTGGCCAAGGACATGCTCCGCCGCAAGGACGGGGGCATGAAGGAGATCGCCGGTCGTATTGGCTACGGTTCGGCGAGCGCCTTCAGTACCGCCTTTTCCCGATTTGTCGGTATGGCGCCCAGCCAATATGGCCAGTGGGTCAAGGTCTGAAGCGACCAGGTCTCGTGGGCCTGCGCCTCCGTTGGAAGAGGCAATCCTTAAAGGCTCCGGTCATTGCGTGATCAATGGCGAGGGGTGCCTGCAGGAACAGAAGTTCCGAGACCCCTTACCAGGGCGCGTTGCCGGCCGGCTCGACGAAGCGTCCCGACACGGCGCCCTCGCCAAGAAGCGCATATTCGACCGGCAGGCGCGCTCCTTCCTCGGCAGTCATGAAGCCGTTATTGCCGGTCAGATCGGTTTTGACATAGCCCGGTGCCACTGAATTGACCGCAATCCCAGTGCCCTTCAATTCCGCGGCCAACTGAATGGTCAACATGTTCAGCGCGGCCTTCGAAGCGTTGTAGCCGATCAGGCGTGCCTCATAGTAAGGCGAGGACGGATCGCCATTGATGGCGAGCGAACCCAAGGTGGTGGCTAGGTTGACGATGCGACCGGCCGGGGACTGGCGCAACAGTGGCAGCATGGCCTGCGTCACCGCCAGCGTGCCGATGAAATTGGTTTCCATGAGCCGGCGTGCAGCGCCAATGGTTGCAATGGATGGTGGGCCGTCTTCCGCATCGATAATGCCGGCATTGTTGACCAGAATATCGAGCCGGCCATATCGGTCGCCAATCACCTGCGCGGCGGCTGCAATCGTCTGGTCGTCGTTGAGATCGATCTCGACAACTTCAGCATTAACGCCACTCGAGGCGAGCGCCGCCACGGCTTGCTGACCTCGGGCGAAATCTCGTGCCCCCAGGAATACGGTAATTCCGGACTGCGCGAGTTGACGGGCGATCTCCAGGCCAATGCCCTTGTTGGCGCCGGTCACCAGTGCCACTTTGTGTGTCGTCATCATCTAAATCCTTCAGAAACTGGCCAAATGCCTGACACTAATATATGAAGGATCATTCGAGTTTTGGATTCGCATATGGACGTTGCCGCACCCACCCACCTGAATGCCCGCAAACGACCGCGTCAGGCCCGTTCGGCTGTGACCGTCGAGGCCATTTTCGAAGCGACCATTCAGGTTTTGCTGGCCGAAGGAGTCCATCGGTTGACCACCACGCGGGTGGCACAGCGAGCTGGCGTGTCGGTGGGGACCATGTACCAGTATTTCTCGCACAAGCAGGCATTGCTCTACGCGCTCAATGAGCGGTACCTTGATCGACTGGCCGATCGCGTGGAAGCCGTCTGCTTGCGACATCACGGCAAATCGACCGCCATTATGGTCGAAGCCTTGATCACAGCCTATTGGGAGGCCAAGATCGAGCGCAGTGATATCACGCGGGTGCTCTACAGTTCGGCCGTAGAGCTCGACAATGAAGCGCTCATTGAAGCCTTCGCCAAGCGCATGGACCGGGCAACAGCGGCAATGCTGGCCACGGCCCCCAATGCCAACTACGCCGACCTCGGCCTTGTCAATGCCACCCTCCTCTCGGTGATTTTCGGCACCGTAAGAAATGTCTTTGAGCGCAATATGCCGTTCACGCGGCAGGCCGATATCCAAAGCCAGTTAGTCGCCATGTGCTTGTACTACCTTGAGGGCGCCGGCGGCTAGCGGTTGGTCGCAACCGATTTTCACCCACTCGAGCCCCATGCCGATCCGCGCCACGAGAAAGAGTTGATCGGTTCAAACGCTGCCTAAAGCCCGTGTCGGTCGAGCTTTCGGACGTAGTAGCACCCCATTGCCAGCGTAGATGCTAAACCGGGCCAGCCGCTTCAGGCAAACCTCGGCCAACAGCCGCCAGTCTGCCTTCGACCCATCTCGGCAATTGCGACAGCAAATCTAAATTAGCCATAGCCGAATGTGGGACAAAATGGGGAAGCAAACCACAACGCTAGTAGTTTATTGTGCATTTGCAACGAGTTGAGATTGAAGAGTGGCGGAGAGAAGGTCCGCCCATCGTATTGTGACCTAAAGTCTCTTGCGTCTTAGCAGCTGTACCGAGAGCTGACGATAGGCCCTAAAGGTGCCAAGTGTTTCCCCGCACTTGGCCCAGTTTAGGTCAAACCTGACGTTCCAGCCACCATGTTTGGGGCCAGCCAGATAATCCACTACTTTCTCTCGGCCACGTGCGGCACAGGTAATTTTTTCTGTGCCGGATTTATGCCTAAATCATCGGCCATCGCCTGCCAGGCCTCACGATGTTCTGTACGAACGTGCAAGCTCGGACGAAGCAACACCCGAATTCCCCCATCGGGCTGCGCTACCTATACGCTACTTAAATTCAACGGGTCATTCGTGCCCGCGCGTTGCAAATAGAAAAACACCCGACTAAACAAGGGTTTGAATGGTAGCGAAGCCCAGATTTGAACTGGGGACACACGGATTATGATTCCGAGTGTCTAAATTTCAACCCCGATCATCAGCCGCACTGCAGGGCAAGAATACACCTTTACCCAGAGCATATTAACCGTTGTCTAGTGTCAAACCTTGAATGACGACGCCAAAGCTGATCCTTTGGTTGGCGTCCTAATCGCGTCCTAATCGAGTTTTAACTTGCCCGCAGTAACGATCACTCAGCAGACCATTGTGAGTGCCAAGGCCGCAGCTCGGCCCGGCGTCCAACAGTCCGAGATCACGGATATCAAATCGGAAGGCCTACGGCTGCGCGTGGGGGCACGGGGCGTGCGCTGGCAGCTTCGCTTCAAGATCGCCGGGAAAGGCTATCGCCTAGACCTCGGCGGCGTTGATGATTGGTCAATCACGGAAGCTCGCGACCTGTGTCTTGAAGCACAACGCGTCATACGTGCCTGCATTCGTCGGCCGGACGATGCTTGGCTACATGAACAGCGGATCCGCTTGAGTAAAATTGTGGCACCGGCAACCCTGCAAGAAGATACGCGGCTGTCGCTGCGCTGGCGGTGGGAAAATGGCGTGAGCGAGTATTTGAAGGAAGTTGAGCGCACACTGAAGCCACGCACACTGATCGACTATCGAAACATGCTCGGCACACCTGAAATGCAACGCTTCGCCCAACGGCCCATCGCGGCAATAACATTGAAGGAGATGACGGCCGCGGTGGGAGACGTCCATCGGCGGGGTGTCGAGAGACACGCGGAACACCTCGCCAGTGTAATACGGCCCATGTGGCGATATATGGCTCATCTGGACATACAGGAGAAGTCTGGCGTCACAGACCGAAAAATGATGGCGGAGCTTGAGGCGCCGACGCGGTCCAGATCGACTAGCCGCCGAAAAAAGAAAAAGTACTCACCTCCCTTGCATGAAGTCGCACGCATGCTGATCATCGCTAGAGCAGGCGTTTTCCACCCGACAATCTCGACCGCAATTGAATTGCTTCTGTTCACCGCGCAGCGAGTAACGGCGGTGGCTACAGCATGGACGGAGGACTTCATCGGGATTAGCGATTACTCAGAGGGGCTTTGGTCAATGCCTCCAGCTCACAGAAAGACGGCCGAAAGCCGTGGCGACGAGGCAGATCATATCGTCCCTCTCCCCAGCTCCATCTGGTCCGCCGTTGAGCGTATGCGCGACTTGAACGACGACGGCAGCACCAACCCACACCTGTTCCGGGGTTTGCGTTCGCGCCGAAAGGGCGACACCATTGGCGCTATTGCCCCCAGCAATATTCAACATGCCATGATGTACAGTCCTGGCATTCGCATGCGCCCCCATGATGTGCGTCGGGCCATGACGACGATCTCAGCTGATCTATGGGGGTGGGAACTGGCAGATGTGAAAACGATCCTTGATCACAACGAGGGCCGGGCCTCGGACGACGTGACCGTCATGAATTATCTGTGGCAAGGCACACACAAGAAATGGCCGAAGATGCGGGCATGGTGCGAGCTCCTAGAAAAGGCCGCGACTGAAGAACTTGCGCGCGACCCGCGCCTCGGCGATATCACTTGGCTGAAGCGCCACATCGTAACCGAGCGTGACGCGCACAAAAAGGGCGTTCGAAGGCCGGTGAGCCTGGTCAAGAGCGTCAGCGTTTTGGATGACCCCGTCCCACCGGGTCCGATCGAACTGGCCGATTGATCCACATTGTTGGTCGAGTCGCCGCGACGTTGCGATTAAGACGTGGTCGGATCGAGTTTGGCAGGGTCATACATCTGCAGTTTGATCGGCTTGAGCGTGGTGATCTTACCATTAGTGCAACTTAAGCCAAACAGCCTCCGTAATTCCCGGTGCGGTTCACTTGACCTTGCCACGGCGAAAGGCACGGAGACGAAATCAACGATCGGCGCAATATTCGCGGTCGGCTGTTACAGTATCGAACTGCGGCAATTCGCATACTCATGTTAATGCAGGGTTAATGCCTGATGGGCAGCTATGCAAAATACCTTCTTGCGAAGAACATATTTCTCGGGCAATTTTTACCCATGATTCTGGTCGCACGCATTATGTTGGTATTGGTCGCCGCGCTTATGTTCAGCGCTTCGACAGCCCATGCCGCGATGCCTATGGCACCAGCTCACGCCGGCTCGATTTCGGTCATGCAGTGTGATGGTGAAGTCGTGAAGTGCGGCGAGGCGCTTGACCACCATGGTTCCAGCGAGCAACAAGTTCCATCGTGCTGCGCTATGAGCTGTCACGTGGGTCTACAGCCCTGCTTCGGCCACCAAACGTTTTTGACTATGACCAAGTTGGTCCATTCCAAGGAATTGGTGCGTTTTGCCGTCAAAGCACCACAAACCAGCTTAGAGCGCCCACCCCGCCTAGCGTAAGCGTAGCGTCCTTTGGCGCTTAAGCTCGCATCGATCTCTCTTCGATGCGCATTCGTCGCTGCATTTGTATTGCGCGACCAATCTAGCTGTCCAGCATTCGGCAGCCCTGGAACTGAAGCAAAATAATGAAAATCCTCCTCGTGGTGGCCCTTTCGGCTGCTTTGACGGCGTGCGCCTCCGCGACTCCGCGGACCACACTGCCGTCGGTCGCCGACCCTCGATCTCCTGTCCCTCCTTTTCGCCCGGTTAGCGTAATGAGCGGCACTGCAAACTACGCTCCCGTGCCACCCCGGCCTTGGCTGGAAAGCAACACTGCAGTCGCTCCGGGGAGTTCAGAATGATCGGTTTGTCGGTTAAGCATCGCCCCACCGTTGGACCACGGCTGCTGTCAATTACCGCACTCGCTCTGACTCTTTCGGCATGTGCGACGTTTTCCAAAGACGGCGGCATGTCGCCCGTCTTGAGCAACGTTCGCACTGAACTTGGCCAGGATGTGGTCAAACTCTCAACTCCCGAAGCTGAGGCGGTCGCAAAGGGACGCGTAATGGCGTTGCTTGCGAACTCGCTGACTGCCGACACCGCAGTTCAGGTAGCCCTGCTCAACAACCGTGGCTTACAGGCGGAGTTTAACCGCCTGGGCGTCTCCGAAGCGGACTATGTTGAAGCAAGCCTGCCTGAGAGCCCGATCATCTCAATTGGCAAACTCGTCAATGGCGCCGATTTCGAGATCGAGCGCCGTTTGGTCGGCAGCCTGCTGTCCCTATTCACGCTCCCTGCCCGACGTTCAATCGCAGAATCTGAGTTCGAGGCTAGCCGGCTTCGAGCGACGCAGGCCACATTTGCCCTGGCGGCCGAAACCCGGCGCGCCTTCTACCGTGCGGTTGCAGCCACCCAGATTGTGGGGCAACTGGAAAAGGCCCGACAGGCGGCCGATGCAGCAGCGGAGCTGACGATCAAACTCGGCGAAACCGGTGCAGCCACCACGCTAGAACAGGCCAGGGCAAGTGCGTTCTACGCAGAGGTGTCTACCAGACTTGCAGACGCTCGGCTGAATCAGCAACTCGAACGGGAATCGCTGACACGCCTTCTTGGGCTTTGGGGCCCTGAGATCGACTTCAAACTGCCAAGCCAGCTCCCGTCCGTTCCGGAGAAGCTCATGGCTCAGGACTCGCTTGAGGCGCTGGCAATGACCAAACGGGTCGACCTGGCTGCGGCCCGCTGGGAACTGGATGCTGCCGCCAAGTCATTGGGGCTGACCAATGCCAGCAGGTACACGACGATGCTGGACCTCGCGGGTTTGTCCAACACCAGCGGCTCAACCGAAACGAACGAAACGGAGAACCAGTTCGGGCTGGAGCTCGAAGTTCAGATCCCGATCTTTGACCTTGGTGGGACCGGGGTTCGCCGTTCTGCCGAGACGTACATGATGGCGGTGAACAAGCTTACCGAACAGGCCATCAACATTCGATCGGAAGTGCGGGCAGCGTACGTCAAATACAGGGCGACTTACGACATCTCCTGGCAGTACCGCAACCGCATCCTGCCGCTGCGCGCCACCATAGATGAGCAGGCGTCGCTCGAATACAGCGGCATGCTGACCGACGTATTCGACCTCCTGACCACGTCGTCGGAAAGCATCGACAGCAACGTCGCCGCGATCGAGGCAAAACGGGAATTCTTCTTATCAAGCGTGGATCTGCAGGCGGCCCTCATCGGCGGCGGCGCAGCGACGTCCGCCGGCGAAGGCGAATCAGACGCCGCCCCTGCGGCAGGCGGGGAGCACTGACCATGAACGACGATACCAATTCTGCGTACTCACGCCGCGCTTTTCTCGGCGCTACCGGCGCAGCAGTCCTGGGGGCCGGCTTGATCTCGGGCCGCGTGGAGGCTGCGTCAATTCCGGAGGCGGCCACTATGGCCGACCCATTGACGCAGCCTCCACTCCTGCCCACCTCCGGCCCCGATTACAACCCGGTCGTGACGCTCAACGGCTGGACGTTGCCGACCAGGATGAAGGGCAAGTGGAAAGAATTTCACCTGGTTGCCGAGCCCGTCATTCGCGAGATCGCACCGGGCATGGTCGCCCATCTTTGGGGCTACAACGGCCAGTCGCCGGGCCCGACCCTGGAGGCTGTGGAAGGGGACTTCGTCCGCATTTTCGTGACGAACAAGTTGCCTGAGCATACCACCATCCACTGGCACGGGCAGTTGCTGCCTTCGGGCATGGACGGTGTGGGCGGGCTCACCCAACCGCACATCCCCGTCGGCAAGACCTTCGTCTATGAGTTCCAGCTGTTGAAGAGCGGAACGTTCATGTACCACCCGCACGCCGACGAGATGGTGCAGATGGCCATGGGCATGATGGGATTTTTCGTCGTCCATCCGAAGGACCCGACTTTCCGCCGCGTCGACCGTGATTTCGTCTTCCTGCTCAACGCGTATGACATCGAGCCCGGTGCGTACGTGCCCAAGGTCAATACCATGACCGACTTCAACCTGTGGACATGGAACAGCCGTGCGTTCCCTGGCATCGATCCGTTGGTCTGTGCCTTGGGAGACAAAGTTCGGGTCCGGTTCGGCAATCTGACGATGACCAATCACCCGATCCACATGCACGGTTACGATTTCAAAGTTTCCTGCACCGACGGAGGTTGGGTGCCAGAGGCAGCGGCCTGGCCCGAAGTCACGATCGATTGTGCGGTCGGTCAGATGCGTGCGTTTGACTTCGTAGCCGACCGTCCCGGCGATTGGGCCATCCACTGCCACAAGTCCCATCACACCATGAATGCCATGGGTCACGACGTACGCACGTGGATCGGCACCGATCGCAACTCGGTCACCGGCAAGGTGCAGGAACTTCTACCCGACTACATGTCCATGGGCGCGAGCGGCATGGCTGAGATGGGCGAAATGGAAATGCCGATGCCGGACAACACCCTACCCATGATGACGGGCTGGGGACCGTTCGGCGCGATCGAAATGGGCGGCATGTTTTCGGTGGTGAAGGTCCGCGAGGGCCTCGCTTCCGGTGATTACGCCGACCCCGGGTGGTTCGAGCACCCGGAAGGGACCGTGTCATATGAATGGACCGGTGAATCCTTGAATGCCGAACGTGCCGAAACCCCGGCAATCGAGCCCGATACGGTGGAGGTCCAGGTCGTGAAGCCTGGCGCCACCGGCATGAACCACTGACAAATGAGGACGACAATGAAGAAACTGATAGCTCTCGCGATGCTGACAACGCTGATGTCAGGCGGCTTAGCGCTGGCAAACGAAGGTCATACCGGAGATCACGAGGTCGCTTTTGGCGAGCCCGGGGATGCATCCAAGCCTGCGCGTCTGATCATGATCACCGCCAGAGAGATCGACGGCGGGATGAAATTTCTGCCCGACAACATCAAGATACGCGTCGGGGAGCAGGTGCGGTTTCGCATCAGGAACGCCGGGGAGCTCGAGCACGAAATGGTTTTCGCCACTCTTGAGCAAAACCTTGAACACGCCGTGGAAATGGCAAAAAACCCCGACATGGAACACGACGATCCAAACGCGGTCAGGCTTCAACCAGGCGACGTCACCGACATCGTTTGGCGCTTCACCAACGCTGGAAACTTTGACTTTTCTTGCCTTATTCCCGGACACCGCGAAGGCGGCATGTTCGGAACAATCGTTGTCCAATGATAAGAAATTCGAAAGTTACCAAAATGCGCAAATTTGTCCTCGCTGCTGCCCTCGCCATGATTTCAACTGCTGCCTTAGCCCAAACCGTCCCAGTAAATGGAGAAATTGTTAAGATCAATGAGGCCCAGGCCAAGATTACCCTAAAGCACGATGCGATCACTAATCTCGATATGGGCGCCATGAAAATGGTTTTTACTGTTGCCGATCCAGAAATGCTAACCCAGGTGAAGGTTGGAGATCTCGTAATATTTGAAGCAGATCGGATAAACGGCAAACTTACGATCGTCAAACTCCAACCGCGTACCTAAGTTAAGCCACATGACGTAAGGAATACAAAGCCGTACGCCATAGTCACAAGGGTGTTGATTGCCACTGAGAAGTTGCCCGTTAAGCGAGATATTCCTATCGAGCTGTGACCTGGGGCGAAGTGTGCCCTGATTGTTAGCAACGGGGTTTCAGCGTGATCGATATGGCATCTCTGATGCGTTTTGCCACGTTGGCATTTTCGAGAGTGTCGAGTGTTCCGCGAGATGGCCGCAGGCCTCTGGCGGAACACCATCCGCAAAGCTCGGCCAAAGTACACGGTCCGGCGTGCAAGCTAAACGACTTCGCGGATGCAGCGTGGCCGAAGACCGAAGCCAATTGGCTTCGCGATCAAAAGCAAGTCCTCGTGCAGTTCCGCGCCCATGTGGTGCGTTTGGGGTCCATGGGTTCCTCAAGTTGCGTTGCGGCTTTTGTCTGGGAATGGCGAGCAAATTGGCAGACCTCAGGCCGCAGGACCTTCGGGCCATTAAGCGTCGCACGAGATGACTCCGTCCAGTCGCCCGCAGAGCGAGCTTAGATATTTATTCCGCGTAGTCCGCTAGAATTCAGTCTCACGGGAACAATTATGCACGTCGTCAATCAGGCTTATAGCTTACATTTGAAAATAGAGAAAATTCTAAATTCCCAATCATTTATAAATGAAGCGATAGCGTCGCCTGAAAAAATGTTATCAAACTTAATAGGCCGCTTTTCACTTGCCGGCATAGACGTTACCGCGTGTGCGATAAACAAAATATCTAACGCCAAAAATGAATATTCACTAAAATGGATCAATACCGCAGGAAACGAATATTCATTTAATTACTTTAATTTGCCGATATAGGGTGGTGATACTACCTTGGATAATTAGCATACTTCGCCTAGATTTATTTGGATATTTCATAATGACTATGGACGAACAAAGTTAAACTAGCCTCAAGAGACATGGTGGGTGCGGCGCCTCTTACCACCCTCCAGGTCATCCAAAATTGGGCAATGCGGCCTGTGGTCCCCTTCGCAGGCCTCGACGAGCGCGCCCAGCGTCCTGCTCATCGCTTGTAGCATCACAATTTTCTCATTCAGTTCCGCGACATGACGTTCGGCCAGAGCCTTCACATCGGCACTGGAGCGTTCAGTATCCGACCACAGTTTCAGAAGGTCTCGGATTTCATCCATGGAAAAACCGAGGTCGCGGGCTCTGCGGATAAAGCCCAGCCGGTGCAGGTCGCTGCCTGAATAGTCGCGGTAGTTACTTTCACGTCGGTCGGCGGCAGGCACCAGCCCAATAGCCTCGTAGTGGCGGATCATCTTGGCCGAAACGCCCGTGGCTTTTGCTGCTTCACCAATCTGCATCATCGCCTCTAATTATTTTTCTATAGGTTGTTGACCTTCCCACGGTCGGAAGGTGCACAGTACCATATGAGCCAAAAAGACAGGACGCAAGATATGAGCACCCACGGCACGACACCGGGCCATGCCGGGCAGCACGGCCTTGCAGATTCGAGCACTGCGGTTGACCTGGTCTGCGGCATGACCGTCACCAAAGACGGCGCGAAACACGTCGCGACCTACGGGGGGAGGACCTTCTATTTTTGCTGCAATGGCTGCAAAACCAAGTTCATGGCCGACCCCTCCGAGTACCTTAAAAAGGCCGAAGCGGCGCCGGCACCTGCCCATTATCATGGGCACGGCCACGGCGCGCCAGGCGCTGACGGCAAGGTTAAGGACCCCGTGTGCGGCATGACGGTGGATCCCGCCACGGCCAAGAACACCGCTATGCACGACGGGAAAGCCTATTATTTCTGCTCAGCCGGTTGCGAGACCAAGTTTGAAGCGGCGCCGCAAACCTACATACGCGTCGCCCCGAAAGCGCCGGTTGTCGCACCGCCCGCCGGCACCATCTACACCTGCCCGATGCATCCGGAAATCCGCCAGGAAGGCCCCGGGTCGTGCCCGATCTGCGGCATGGCGCTTGAGGCGGAAATGCCGACGGCGGAGGCCACACCCAATCACGAACTGGCTGACATGACCCGTCGTTTCTGTGTGGCGACGGCGCTGGCCGTCCCCGTCTTCGTGATCGGCATGGGCAGCGACCTGCTGGGCCTGCACCGCTGGATTTCCGGCAGCGGGCTGAACTGGATACAGCTGGTGCTCGCCACGCCGGTGGTGTTGTGGGCGGGCTACCCGTTTTTCGAGCGCGGCTGGGCCTCGCTGCGCAACCGCAGCCTCAACATGTTCACGCTCATTGCCATGGGTGTTGGCGTCGCATGGCTCTATTCCGTCGTGGCCACGCTGGTACCGGACCTCTTTCCCATGAGCCTGCGGAGCATGGGGGGCGCCGTGCCGGTTTACTTCGAGGCGGCGGCAGTGATCACCGCACTTGCTCTTTTGGGGCAAGTGCTCGAGCTGCGTGCGCGCGACAAGACCTCCGGCGCCATTCGGGCGCTGTTGGACCTCGCGCCGAAGACAGCCCGTCGTATCCGCGCCAACGGCACGGACGAGGAAGTCAGCCTTGAACTGGTGACGGTGGGAGATCGTCTCCGCATCCGACCCGGTGAAAAAGTCCCGGTTGATGGGCTGGTGCAAGAAGGGCGCGGCTCCGTCGACGAATCTATGGTGACGGGGGAGTCGATGCCCGTCTCCAAGGCGAAGGGCGCCAACTTGATCGCCGGCACCATCAACCAGAGCAGCGCCCTGGTGATGGAGGCGCGGAAAATCGGGCGCGACACGATGTTGGCCCAGATCGTGCAGATGGTGGCCACGGCCCAGCGGTCACGGGCCCCAATCCAACGGCTGGCCGACCACGTATCCGGCTGGTTTGTGCCGCTTGTCATAGCAATCGCCGTGCTGGCCTTTATCGGCTGGGGCTTTTTCGGTCCGGAACCCCGGTTTGCGCATGGGCTGGTGGCAGCAGTTTCCGTGCTGATCATCGCTTGTCCGTGTGCTCTAGGACTTGCAACGCCCATGTCGATCATGGTGGGCGTGGGCAAGGGTGCCGGGCTCGGCCTGTTGATAAAGAACGCCGAGGCACTCGAGCGGCTGGAAAAGGTCGACACACTGGTGGTCGACAAGACCGGTACACTGACGGAGGGCAAGCCCGCTGTGACGTCGGTGCAGCCCATGGGCGGCTTTGACAAGGCAGAGCTACTGCGTCTTGCCGCCAGCCTTGAACGCGCCAGCGAGCATCCGTTAGCCAAGGCAGTGGTCACTGCCGCTACGGAACTAAAGCTGGCCCTCAGCAACCCTACTGAAGTGGATTCTCCTTCTGGCAAGGGTGTGACGGGTCTGGTGGACGGCAAGCGCCTGCTCATTGGCAGCGCCGGCTATCTCGAAGCGGCGGGCATTGCATCGGGCGCCTTGGTCCAGACCGCCAACGAGGCCCGAACGTCCGGGGCGACGGCCATTCTGGTGGCGGTCGATGGGGCACCTGCTGGCGTCATCGCCATTGCCGATCGGGTGCGGCCGACGACTGCTGCAGCACTTGCTGCCCTGCGGGAACGCGACATTCGCGTTGTGATGCTCACCGGCGACAACCGCATCACGGCGGAGGCCGTGGCAAAGACGCTGGGCATCGATGAGGTCGAGGCCGACGTGCTGCCTGAGCGCAAGAGCGCCGTGGTGGAACGGCTCCGGAAGGAAGGGCGCATCGTTGCAATGGCCGGCGACGGCGTGAACGACGCGCCGGCGCTAGCGGCAGCTGACGTGGGTATCGCCATGGGGACGGGCACCGATGTGGCCATGGAAAGCGCCGGTGTGACACTCCTCAGCGGCGACCTGATGGGCATCGTGAAGGCCCGCCGCCTTTCCCAAGCCACTATGGGCAATATCCGGCAAAACCTATTTTTCGCTTTTGCCTACAATGCCGCCGGTATCCCGATCGCGGCCGGCATCCTTTATCCGCTCACCGGGTTGCTAATGTCACCGGCGCTTGCGGCGGCAGCCATGGCGCTATCGTCGGTCAGCGTCATTGGCAACGCCCTACGGCTGCGCAGCACCCATATCGACTGAACGCGTTTACCCACTGTCCGGCAACAGACCGGCCAACTCTACAAGGATACAATCATGATCAAAACGACACTTGCAACGACCGCACTAGCACTCACCTTGGCCTTCGCACCGCAGGCTTTTGCCGAGGACGCCGCCCTGCCGGCCGTCTGTCTGCCGGCGGCACCCGTCGAAAAGCCCATGGGCGACATGGGCGGCATGAACCACGAGGCGGATGAGGCGCATACGGCACTGATGGCCGGCATGGACTCCATGAACGCTAACATGATGGCCGGGGCTCAAAACCCTGACATCGACGTGGCTTTTGTTTGCGGGATGATCCCGCATCACCAGGGCGCGATCAACATGGCCAAGGCCGAGCTGCAGTATGGTGACAACAAGTGGGCCAAGGACATGGCCCAAAAGGTCATCGACGCCCAGGAAAAGGAAATCGCCGACATGATCGCTTGGCTCGAATCTGAAGGCGCCAAGGAATAATTAAGCATGGGGATGCGCATAAGCGCGTCCCCAACACGGATTCAGCTTCCTGCAATCCTTTGGGGTCTAGCTAGGGCGGGGAGGGCTCCATGCTCAACAATCTGAAAATCCTGCTCACTGATTTGCTCCACTTGAGCCGAGATGCGCTTCACATCCACGTTGGACTCGGCATTTACATCATCGCCATTCTTGCTTTGCGGCGCGGCCCAGCCAGTCCGGTCCCGTGGTTGATCGTTCTAGGCTTTGAACTGATCAACGAAGTCCTCGACCTCTACCACGAGGTGGATTTCAGCGGCTCGATTGTCGACGTTCTCAACACTATGCTGTGGCCCACGATCGCTTTGGCGATCGCGAGATATGTCGCGCACAGAAGCCAACAACGTGAAGGGACGAAGCCCCGGCAAGTGCCTGAACGGCCCAATTGGACCAAGATCAGTTAGGGCATTATGCCGACCGCACGCGGGAGGCAGGGACATCCAGTCTTGCCTTCTTCGGAGAAGCCATTCTGATTTTTCGGCCACGCCTACTAGGGACTGCGCGGGGTGATGCCCCCGTGTGGTCAACTGTCCGCGCGCTTCCGGCCTCGCTGCTGCTGCACGGGCTAACACTCGCCGCCATGTGGGCCATGTTCGCCACGCGGCAGCTCGAGGCGCCTACTGTTCCGAGCATCGCCATCGACATTATCAGCGAGGCGGACTACCTACGCGCCACGCGGCCGGTTGACACGGTGCCGCAGGCGGTGCCGGCTGTAGAGCCGCAACCCGAGGCACGCCCGCAACCTCTGGAACCCAAACCCGAGCCCGCGTCTGAAGTTCCCGAGCCGAACACGATTCAGGCCACCCAATTTCTCGCCAACGACATCCTCAAAGACCCGAAGAATCAACAGGTGCGGGACACACTTACACTGCTGGACCGCAGCGAACGCATTACCCAGCTGTGCAACATAGAAGGGCTCGAGCAGTTGCGCCTGTTTCATCCGGGCGAGCGGCCGGACTCGCTGGACCCATCCGCTTTGGCGGAGACCACGGTCAGGGAGTACACTCTAGAGGCACCGGGGGGTGCCTACCGCCTCAACCGCAAATGGTACGAAATCCGGCTGACCTGCACAGTGGCGCCGGACTACCTCAGCGTCAGCGCATTTTCGTTCGCGCCGGGGCCGGCAATCCCGAAAGAGCGATGGGAAAGTCACAATCTCATCGATGACGACGTCGAACTAGACTAGATTCGGCTCGCGCCGTAGCGCGGAGGCCATGTGTTGTGGGCGACCAGCGAAAAACAGGAGATTAAAGACAAAGTTACGGCATTTCGAAGCATGCTTGAAATTGATGTGTCTAGAACTTCGGCTACCTGTTGACCTTCCAACGGTAGGAAGGTGCAAGCTTGGGTCGCGTGTTGGGCATAGCTGAGTCCCATAGAACGGATCGGCTGGCAAAACACCCTTCATTCCTTAGTCTTTTGCGTCAGCGAGGTTCAACGTGCCCCAACTCGCGATATTCGTGACACTGAAATCCAAGCCCGGAAAGCGCGGCGCACTTTTTGAGCTTTGGCGGGAACGCGTGCAGAATCGCGCTGCTGAGAATCCGCTTGAAACCAGCTACGTGTACTCATTCGACATGCGTGACGATACCATCGTCACCATAACCGAGGTCTTTGAGTCCATGGACGCCTTCCATCTGACGTCCCACTCGGAATGGTTCAAAGCCTATATGAAGGAGGTGACCCAACTTCTTGATGGGGAACCCAAGTATTACATGGCGACGCCGCAGTGGACCAAATCGAGTAGCTTAAATTCGCAAGTCGCGCTGTCGCAAACCTCGCAGTCGACCGTGACAAAGCTCATCAACCGGCTGCCGGCGTCCGGGCCGTTTAAGAAGATGCAGGATTATCTGGCATCGCAGCTGGCCATTTCGGTGTCGCTAAAAGCCAAGCCTGGAAAGCGCGACGCGGTGAAGCAGCTTTGGGACGAGCGGGTGCGTCAGCGAGCCTCGGAAAATCCGGCAGAGACAAACTACTTGTACGCGTTCGATGTGCGGGACGACACCATCATTAGGATAGCTCAGGTGTTTGAGACGATGGATGCCTTCCATCAGATTGCTCACGCGAAGTGGTTCAAGAGCTACATGAGAGAGGTGACGCTGCTTCTGGATGGCAAGCCAGAGTATCTCATGGCAACTCCACAATGGATCAAGTGAGTTCGCAGCCGGAATAAGCTCGGCACGATCGTCGTGGGGCCAGAAACGCTGTGAGGCTCCTCCCGTTGGAGGTCAAGTGGTGTTCTGCCGCGTTAGAACCGACTGCTTGTCATTCCGCGCGGCTTATAAACCGATAGGATGGTTGCCAGCACCAAGACCGCCATGCCGCCTGCACTATGCAGGATCATGGCGAACCTGCCGGAAGCCAGCGACGTCAGGTCCCCCCCATGCGCGGCCTGCGCCAGTGACCCGATGATCGGAGTTTGTATCAGCAGGACGACGACGGCGACCACGGTCAAGACCAGTTTGGCGATGACCCAGTAGTAGCGAAAAAGCCCCCAAGGCGTTCCGAGGGACTGCAGTACGCCCACTAGCAAGGAGAGGAAGGCCAGCGGCACGATGATCGGCCAGGTGATCAGGTTCATTCCGAGGTAGCTGGCGTCGACTAGCGCCATATCCATTGAAGTGGCGCCGATTATGGCCAATATCAGGAAGGCTGCGACGGCCCCGATCAGACCTACCGATGTCACGACATGCAGGGTCAGCAGCAGTTTGCGCCAGAACGGGGAAAAGTCCGAGCTGGCCATCGCTGCGGGCATCAGCCGAGCGACCCTTTACAAATATTTCGCCGATGTCACTGCGGCGATAGCTGCCTGGCACGAACGCCAGGTCGAGCAACATCTTGCCCAACTCGAAACGGCGCGGGCGTTGGCGCCCGACCCGATGACGGCGCTACGGAACGTACTCACGCTATATTCGACGCTGCAAACCAACGGACACGGTTCGGGAGCTCCAGCGTTCCTGCACCACTCATCCAACATGGCCACCGCGCATCACCGGTTGCTGCATCTAGTGCGCGAGTGCATCGCTGCGGCAGCCGCAGCGGGAGGCGTCCGGACCGATTACTCCGCCGTTGAACTCACCCAATTTTGCCTGAAGGCTGCGGCGGGCGATGGTCATGTAAACGACCCGCGCCGCTTCATCGATCTAATCGTTGACAGCCTGAGCGCCGGGAAGACGGGTTTGGGTAGGCAGTAGCCAATGGCTTTGAGGAGTCGCCGCTGGAGCATGCTGATGCAGACCGGCCATTGGGGCACGGTGCTGTTGTTGGTCCCAGCCTTCGTAACCGGTTTTGCCGGAAGCAAGGCCCTTGGCGGTTCCTGGCACGCCTCGCTTGGCCTCGCTGTTCTGGCGCTCATCTTGGCGCGTCTGTTGCTGCGGGTCGTGTCCCGAATGGCCGCGATATCGGTGCGTCTATCTTCACTGCTTTACGCCGCGCTTTACTCCATTGCGATCATGTTAGCGCTGACTGGCCTGACAGCAGGCCAACGTTCTCCGTTCACACCGCCGCCGAGCGCCTTCGGTCTGCAACTGCCGCAAATACCCGTTGTCCCCACGACGGTAGGCGCTCGGGCGCACACAGCGCTCGCCTATCTGTTGCTGGCGCTGATCGGTGTGCATCTGCTGAGCCTGTTGGCACGTCGGTTGAATGGCGAGCGCGGGGTTCTGGCGAGAATGCTACCGTTTGGTCGATACCGACAGCATTAAAGCCACTTGACCTTGCCATCTTGGAATGACGCACGGTCACGTCAACTGAACACGAGGTTTTCGAATGCTCAATTTTCAAATCGACGACATGACATGCTCTCATTGCGCAGGGACCGTCGAAAAAGCGGTGAAGGGCGTCGATCCCGGGGCGAAGGTGTCTATCGATCTCGTAACCAAGGCGGTGCGCATCGACAGCGCCCGGCCCGCGACCAGCTTCGTTGAGGCCTTCGAAGCTGTGGGCTACACGGGTACTCTTCTGTCTTAAGCTGGGAACGGTCCGGCTGCCACCCTTCGAAAAGTCCCGGGAAGGTCGTTCCAACCCGGGCTTCAAAAGTCCTTTATTGATGGCTTGTCGATAGATAGTCGATTTTCACGTCTCTAATGCCCCGATACGATGGCCAAAACGGAACGAAAAAAAATGCCAACAGAACGCACTTCGCATTGGGACAGCGTCTATTCCACCAAGGGCGAAAACGAGGTGAGCTGGTTCGAAGTTTCCCCCGAGCTTTCGATGGCGCTCCTTGCCGAGGCCGGCGCCACACCTGCATCAGCCATCATCGATATCGGCGGTGGCGCCTCGCGTCTCGTCGATACCCTGATTGCAGCAGGCCAGGCCCATGTCAGCGTTTTAGACCTTTCGGCGAGTGCCTTGGACCTCGCCCGCACCCGGATGCCGGCAACAGACCGCGTCGAGTGGATCATGTCCGACGTAACGACATGGCACCCCACACGTGTTTATGACATCTGGCACGACCGGGCAGCGTTTCACTTCCTTACCGCTCAAGCCGACCAGAAGAAATATACCGAAGTCATGACGCAGGCGCTGGCAGAAGGCGGCAAGGCCGTCATCGGAACCTTCGCCCCGGACGGCCCGGAAAAGTGCAGCGGCCTTGAAATCGCGCGGCACGACGCGGGCAGCCTGCAGGCCATCTTTGGAACCGGCTTCAAGCTCCTAGCAACGCGCCGGCACGACCACACCACACCCTGGGGTACCGTGCAGAAGTTCCAATTCAGCACGTTCGCAAAACTAGGCTAAGGCAGCCTTTAATGGTGGTGGCCTTCGGGCTCCGTCATGGCGAAGTCCATTTCGTCGCGCTCACTGCCTGATGACAGGAGGAGCTTGGCGTTGAATTCGTACGGTTCGGCGGGTGCGGCTGCGCTTTCGAGCTGATGGTAGTTGCCCAGCACTGGGACCAGTTGCCACGTCTCCGCTTGCCCGCCGAATCGACCGATCTCGATCCGAGCCTAAAGGCCATCAGCGTGACGCGGCACCGCAAGCGCATGCGCTCCCCGTTGGGGCGTATCGACGAATTAGAACAGGGTCAGATATCCGTGGCAATCAACACACTGGCGGCTATAGAACGCCTCACAGCCAGGCGTGGGAACGCCAATCGTCCAGTTTGCCCCGCGCATTCGGCGCCCGCCTCAGCAGGCGCCGATTCTTCTGAGCGGTGTGACTGCCGCTTACGCGGCCGCCCCCTCTTTCTTCTGCAATCCGTTCAGGAAATCTGCTGCCTTCTGAGCATGTGATACGGCGGTAAAGATCGCCCGCTTGTCGTTCTTCAGCACCTTTAGCCAATTGCCGATATAGGCGGCATGATCCTTGCAGACAGTCGGCGTGATCTGCAAATCGGCACAAAGGAACGCTGCACCCAGTTCGGCTACCAATTCCTCGACGGCGTAACCTTCATCGCCCCAGCGCTCGCGCCCGAAACTGCGATCCAGCCGCGACTTGTGGCGCGTCCAGTGGGTCAACTCATGCAACAGGGTGGCATAGAAGCCTTCCGGCGTGTGAAATGCCTCGAAACTCGGCATCTGCACCAAGTCACACTCCGGCTGATAGAAGGCCATCGCTCCGCCAGTGCGTACCTCTGCACCAGCTGCTGCAACAAACCTGTCCACCTGCTCGATGCGCTGGGTTGGGTCCAGCATCTTCACCGGCGGCTTGACTAATTTGGCCGGCAACCCCTCGATCTGGTCGGCATTGAAAACCGAATACGATTTGAGAAACGGAATACCCCGCTCGTTCTCCTCGCCGATCTGTTCGTTCAGCTTCGTTCGGGTCAGCGTTCCGCCATAAAGCACCATGGTTCCGCGCTCGCCTTTTCTGACGTGGGCGCCCATGCCCTGGGCCTGCTTGAAACTAATCCAGGTCGGCGACGAAAAGCCGTTCTCGGCGGCCGATCCCCAGAGCATCAGCACATTGATTCCTCGATAGGCCTCGCCATTGACGCGCAATGGCCGATTGAGCTGGCCACCTTCCCCACCCACAATCCAAGGTTGCATCCATGGCCGAATACCAAATTCCAGGTCCTTGATGATGGTGTCCGTCACGGTCTGATAAAGGTCCTTCTTCACGTCAATCTCCTAGCTTGCGGGTTCGCATGAACCCGGGCTAGCTCCCGGCAATGAGGGGGTTGAAACCGTCCAGTACCGGCCATGGTGGAGGGGGATCACCCAGGCTGCACGACCAACGGAAGGAAGGCTGGGGAGACCACCATGGTCGCGCGCCCTCTGGCGTCCAGTGCTTGACGGGAGAAGGGGCGCAGCCCCATCGAAAGAGAAGAAGTCGCCAATGGCGGCAATCCACATGAGCAGGAGGCTCATGCCGCGAACGGGACAGCTACCACTTGGCCGAGACCATAGGCTCGGGGCGCAACCAATGGCCCGGCAATTCGGCCATTGAGGAAGTGATTGATAAGGCCCGCATCCGGCGGTTGTTGCGCGTGGAGCAATCTCCCCACATCCTGTTAATCTGGAAGGAGCAGTTATGTCGGGATTTACAAAAAAAGAGATAGCAGTTGAGCTTTCCCGCCGAAAGCTAGCGCAGCGCGACATCGAAACCGGCTGAGTTGATCAGGCCGAGCGCAATCGAATTGCATACGCCGATACTAGGTGCATGCACTGCTACATACCTACAACTGCGTAACTGGCGGTGCCCAGGGGCTCTGCTGTCACTGTTTTAACGCCGACTGATGACGCCTGAAGTTCACCGAAAGGGGCAACGTGATTTGCAACGGTACTGGCGCTCTTGAAGACGCCGTAACCGGCAACAAATAGAAAACGCCCATTGCGTGCGGTCGCTAACGCTCTCGGTCATCGTCGCGGCCTTTTCCTCTCGGTTTCGGAGTGGCTGCCTGCCGCTCGCCCTCGTCTCTGCTCTCCGGCGTTGCAGGCGGGCGACGCCCCAACAATCGATCTCGTTGTTCCTGGGAATAGATGCGCGCCTCGCGATCCGGCACCCGCCCGCTGTCGGCCCCACTGGTATCCCGGCCAACTGGGCTGGGCCTCGGGGGACTACGGCCATGGTCACGTTCTAATACTGCCTGCACAATTTCCCAGGCCGTCGCCAGGCGGCCCTGTTGTAAGCGAAGCCAGTTCTGGAGCCTGGCCATATTGCTGGCGATCACCGACCTCCAATAATCACCCCGCTCGGTGCGCTCACCGCGTCGCTCCAGGGCCATGGCGATATGGCCGATCTTGGGTTGCGGTTCTCGATCGAGAATGACCGCCTCAACCTCCAAGATTTCGGCGCGGTCATTGTCATTGGCAGCACGGGCATCAACCGCCTGGCGCTCAACATCCACTCGCTGGGCTTCGAGAGTACGGTGGTCGACGCGGTCTTCATGGCCGGTTCGTGCTAAGGCATAATTGACATGCTCGGCCCATCCCTCGCGCCACTGGCCGAGCAGCGCCCGATCATTCCAGGATCGATCTTTGGCGCCGAAGCCCTCCTGGGTGATTTCTCGCAGCGTGAGCATGACATGAGCATGGTCGTTGCGCGGGTCGCCTTGGCGATGCGAGGCATGAATGGCGATATCGGCGATCATGCCCCGGGCAACGAACTCCTGCCGGACAAAGCCTCGCACCAATTCCAGCTGAGCCGCACGATCCATCTCGTGGGGCAACGCCAGTTGCAACTCACGGCACAGCTGCGCATCGCGGCGCTTCTCGACGCGTTCGACCGCATTCCACAAAGCCTCACGGTTAAGCATCCATTGCGGGGTGTTGGCCGGCGCCATGATCTCTTCATGCTCCACGCCGCCACGCCGTTCATAATCATAAACCTCGCCGGTTCGCTCATCGGCAATCCGGCCACCGGAACGATAGGCGGCCGCCGCCGTGGCCGATCTGCCATCTGCCCGCGAAATTACCTGGGCAGATAAGCGGTAAATGGCCACTGCCTTGCCCTCCTTTTCTCGTCATTGTGGTCCAGCAGGCATGATGCTAGCGCCAGGGTTTGGGGAGTGCGGATATCCCCATTTCGACCTACTGGTCGAAGCCGGGGAAGCCGTCCGGCTGGGGTAAAGCCCCATTGAGGACGCGCACGTTACGCAGTAATGTATAAGCGCGCATTTTCTATTTCAAGGTCTTCCTTCCTATGACATCTCCCACATCTGATCGCATCAAAGAACTGGAAGCCAAAAAGTCCCGGGTCGAAGCCCAACTCGTGCAGCACAAGGCCCGCCAACTCCGCCAGGACAAGAAACGCACCGATCGACTTCAAGTCCTATTAGGATCGTTCTTGTTCGATCATATGGAGCGCAACCCAGCGTTAAGGCGCTATGTGCGACAGCATCTTCTCGACTTCCACACGAGGCAACGGGACCGGGATTTTCTCGCAATCTTCCTCGAAGGACTGGCGAAGGATGAGTGATGCTGGATTTTTCGTCGTTGACGCTTCCCACGCACTGGACGGGATGGACCCTGCTCGTTGTCGGGATCGCGCTTTTCGCCATCCTGCTGTTCGGAATGTTCGGCACTGACTGGACACGCGCCTGGCGGAAAAAGCATCCGGTCAATCGCGTCGCCGAAAATGGTCCCTGGCGCGGCGGCTTCATGGAAGATAGCCAGCTTAAGGAACTGACCGCCAATTCAAGCGGCCTACCGCTGGGCATCCATGCCGGCAAGATCGCTCGCTACGTTAAGAATGACGACGAGGGCTGGTTGGGTGGCCACCATGCGGTCATCGCCGGAACGCGCGGTGGCAAGTCTGTCAGCGCGTTGGTCCCTGCCATTCTCGACCACTCCGGCCCGCTCGTGGCGCTCGATATCAAGGGCGAGCTTGCCAGCATCACAGGCCAGCGCCGGAAATCGCCGGGCAGGAAAGTGGCCGTCCTCGATCCCTTCGGGACTACCGGGTTCAAAGGCACGGCAAAATTTAATCCTATGTCATTCATTAGGGTGGAGCACCGAGACCGTGACGCAGCGGTCATTGCCGATGGCCTAGTGTTAGTGGAAAACGGCGACGGGGCGCATTTTGCAGATCGGGCGCGCGATTGCTTGGCCACGGCAATCGAGGTCGCGCATGAACTCGAAGGGCCAAAGGCCACGCTGCATGATGTGCGCAAGCTGGTATTGAGCGCCACTTTCTCCGATACCCTCGTTGCCTGGGCCGACACTCCTGCCCTTGCGGGCGGCCGTGCTGCTGATCTAGCCGGCTCGTTTTTGCAAATGGGTGACAAAGAGAGGGGAGCTATCATCTCCACCGTGGCAAGATCGTTGAAATGGACCGCAGCCGAACATATGCGGGGGTTTCTTGCCGCCGAAACCGGCTTCCGGTTCGATATGCTGCTTGGGGGCGACACTGACCTATTCATTGTCGTGCCATTGGATCAAGTTGGCCCGCAGGCGGGATTCCTCCGACTACTAACCAATCAACTCTTGGCGCTCATGGTACAACAGGACCAACGTGGCAAGGCCGCAAAGCCTGTCCTATTTATTGCCGACGAATTCACAAGACTCGGCCTCTTACAACGCGTTGTCGATATCGCAACCGTTGCGGCCGGCATGAACCTCGAAACGATTTTCGTGCTGCAAGATCGCGGTAGCCTCGAGGCGGTCTACGGCGAATACGCGGCTGATACCATTCTTGGCTCCTGCGCTACTACCCGCGTGTTCAACTTGGGTCGCGCCGATTTGCGGACTGCGAAATGGCTATCTGACATAAGCGGCTACAAGACAATGTGGAGTGAGGGCACAAGCTTCCAGACCAGCGCCGCCGGGCAAACGAATAGCCAATCCGAAATTAAAGAAAATCTGCTCAGCGTGTCCGACATACTCGAACTACCCGTCGACCAAATGATCTGCTTGATCAGAGGTAAATCACCGGCAAAATTGGCGCGAATTAAATGGTACCATCATCCGCACTATAAAGATAACTAACGGACAAATCACGGCTCTCGATATTGCCCGCCTCAGATGGCCCTGTGCAGTTGCATTAAATTCGTTCGGATCGATCTGTATCCAACCACACAATCCTGACCGCGAACGAGCCAGCAGCCAACACAGGGCGAAGGCCGCATCGTGATCGCGGGGCAATGCAGGCTGCACGCGCACACCCCAAGTGGGGCACGCAGATGGGCACGCGAATTTCATGTTCTGTAGCGACGCTATTCTGGTGCGACAGAAGTCGCAGCGCTATCGATTTCGGATCGCACAATCGTACCCATGATACGCAGAATCTGGGCATGCAATTCTGCATTCCGCGTCTTCTCATCGACCAGCATCACCGCCAGCGCCTCAAACTGCGCCTTGAGATTCAAATGCTCGGCACGATCGATCAATCCGGCGGTCGCAATACGTAACTCATCACGCAGCGAGACCTCGGTATGGCGCGCGGCGGCAAGGTCGTTACGATGCGCCTCGAGATCGGCACGCAGCATCGCGGCGGCGCTCTGGTGCTGCTCGCACTCCCGTTCCACAATCGCGGCACGGGCAAGAAGGGCATCACGCGCTTCTTCGACCTCCGAAATTTGCGCATAAAGATTGGACCGTTCTGCGTCGGCTTCCGCCAGCTTGGCTCCGGTCTCTTCCCCAACGCTCTGGGCATGAGCGAGGGACGCTTCATTATTTCAGCCTGAATGCTCCGGTCCTCCTCGATGCGCTTAAGAGCCATGCCCTGGTCCGCGATGATGGCACCGAACGTGGATTTCACATCCTCCAAGCTGGCCGCTGCCGCCAGCCCAACCGCACGCTTTATCCTGTCGACCACCTGATGAAGTTCATCAATATGGAATACCAGTCTGCCGACCTCGTCGGGGAGCGGGCCGCTGTCCACCGTCACCGCCACTTCAGACTCCTTCTGCTTGCGGGCGTTACGCAACTCAGCCAGAACCTGCTGAGCAACGCCGCGCCCGCAAATACCCGCAGCAACCGCTGCGTCTACGACCTCGCTGACCGAGGGGTCTTTACCCTCGCTTATTAGCTTCTGCTCAATCTCCGTAATGCGTTTGCCGATATCGGCACGATCGTACGCCATCTCACACCTCGCCGTTTTCGGTTTTTCGAATTATCGAATTATCGAATTATCGAAGCCTTCAGAGAAGGCTGACGACGTATGCCCCGGCCAGCGCAATGCTTAGCCAGAAGACGTGTATTGTCGGCACCCACCAAAGGAAAGCTTCAGCCACCTCGCTCATCAGGCCAAGCCAGGTACGGGAAAAGCTGGCGGCACGAAGAACTACGTAAACGAGCCCGCAATACAACAGCCATCCGAAGTTACGGATTAACATGGCTCCGCTTTCGTCCGAGAGTCTGTTGAATAGCGTCCCGTCCAGCAATTCGTCACGCAAACAAGCTGGGTCAACCGCAAACTCAAAGCATACAATTGGGTCGAGCTCCCCAGAAGAAAAAACAATCTCTAGGAGCCGGATGGAATGTTCGCCGGGCCATGCGTCGCCGCTATCGGCCACATAGACCAATTCGGGCAAACCGATCAGAAAGACTGCCATCGCGGCAACAGTCGCTGCCACTAAGACCAAGTTCAGTACGACTTTGACACCAATGTGCATTTGAATGTTCCTTGTTTTTACGAATAGCAGGCCGGACGGCGGTCAATCGACCGTCGCTAGCGCCGTGCTGATCTGTTAAGAAAATTGCTCGCCTTACGCTCGGACAGTGCCGAAGCGTAAAAGTGCGATTAGCCCTCGGTGATCTTGAAGTATTCTTCGATCAGGTGGTCCGCATTTTCGGCTTCGAGGATGCGAAGCGCTTCGCTGTCGGACAGAATGCGAATGCCCTCACCGGGGATAAAGCCACCAGCGGTTTCGCGGCCCCACATGGAGTAACAGTTGCCCTCTCCTGCCAAGAACCATTGCCCCTTTTTTGAGCGGTAGAGGTCCGTGTCATGCCAGGCAAAGTCGCCACCGTAGAAATTGCAGGCGACCCCGCACATATACTCAGCCGTGGCGGTGTCGAGTATCTTCCCGTTAATAGTTTTCCGCATACTAATACTCCGTGTCGAAAGACTACGTTGACGACCGTTGCGGCCGCCACTCGAAATCTGCAGACACTAAACTTGGAACCGAGTCAGATTGCAAAGCACCCCAGGTCGGAATGTTTGTGGTTAACGGAGAGTTTGATGGGTCTGATTCTGCCGTTTCGGGGATATGTCCCCAACAAAGGTGTCTCGTATGGCAGAGAAAATACTGCCTGGAACAAGAAGGCCGTGGCTGAAATTCAACGCTTTAGGACCGAACTTGAGAGATTGAATGCGATGGATCTCGGGGGGTCATACAGATCAGGAAAGCCGATGTCCGCTGACGACCCATGGTTTGAAGATATCTACTTTGAAGAAGATATAGAGAAACGAACAGTTCTTCGTGACCTTTCAAAAAGACTGGAGCCTGGATCAATCGTTGTTCTTCAACTTAGCGATATATTCCAAAAGAGCGCGAGTGACGAATTTTATGGTCATCGCGTCTATATATCTCCAATAGATAGAATTTGTGAGAGATATATTCCCGTAATTTCTGTGGACGCAGGAGCCTTATCTATTTCGATCAAATTATCGAAACTAATATATAAAGGAGTAGAGAAGAACCGAGAGAAAATTCAAAATTTGATAATAGATAACTATAAACCAAATCTTACGAGCATGGAGTCAAGGATTTCCCAGCTAACCAAGTTTGAAACAGATGAGGAAAGATCATTGAGAATCGATAGTATCTGATAAATATTGAATATTCGTTTGTCATGGTTACTAAAAATTTTGATACTAGTTTTGACTGTGGTCTGTCTTAACCTCATTTAAATTTGCAGCGTCCGTCTACTCGCTGTTTGACGCTGGAGCCTGCATATATTCGCAAACACCTAGGTCAATTGCGCTTTCGCGCAAAAGTCTGAACCGATACTGCCATGGATAAATCGTATCGACACGCATGTCGGTGAAACCCTGTCAAGAATTCATCGGCCCATGCACGCGCCTACCTTTAGATATCGGATTTCGAAAACGCGACATGCCTGCGGAGCCGGCCCGCTATTTTCAGCGAGAGCTCTATCCACTTCCCGACCGTGCTGGAGCGAGACGGGTCGTCATCGCGGCTAGTTGGGATGGCACGCTGTCCATCAGCTATCGAGGTGTTGACGTTGGCTTTGAACCAACAGCCGTCATTAGCCCGGCCCGGAACGGCATTGTTTACCGGCGGCAGGAGACGAACCTGCCCGGCGCCTCAAGCCTGGCAGCGCTCAGGTTGGATGCTGGCGCTTTCGCGTGATTGACGGAGACGGTCGATCGACCGCTTGTCCTTCTAGGGGCTGGCGTGAAATATGAACGGAAGCGTCGTCTTCGAGGAATCGCCTTGTTCAATCTGTTAGTCATGTCCGGCGGGTGGCCCTCGCACCAGAGCAGCTTCACCGGCTCGCGCATCTTCGAGTACACCGAAGACCACATCATCGCGGCGCATCGCAACGGCGCCACGATCGATTTCGCCAGGCTGCGGAACTATCCCGCCCTTTTCATGCCCGAGCAGAACAGTGGCGACAATCTTGCGCGGGTCGGCCGCATCATCAACGTGTCCGCGCGCAATGGCGGCGACGTTACGATCGAATATTCTTACGACAACTCGATCCCGCCCATAGATGTCGACTGGCTCAGCACTATCTCGGACGAGCTCCAGATGAACGGCTTCGAGTTCAGCAGGACGCATTGGGCGATTAAGGACGTCGATCTTTACCGTCTGGTCATCCGTGCCATCAGCCCCAACATAAACCAGGCAACGGTTTTCCAACTGGGGGATCGGACTGCCATCGATCCGCGCCAGATGTCAGCGATGATGCCCTTCGATGCGGGCTTCGCGAACGTCTACGCCACTATCCAGGCTGCTGGTGCCGCCGTAGGGATGATGGTCAATCGAGCTGACGACATCTGGCTCCACACCCATATCATCCAGGATATCGCGACGCTGATCTCAAGGTCGCGGATCATAGTGGCTGACTGCACCGGCAAAAACGCCAACGTCTTCTATGAGATCGGCATCGCCCACGCGATCGGCCGCGAAGTCATTCTGATTACGCAGTCGATGAACGACATCCCCTTCGACCTGCGCCACCTGCGTGCCATTCACTATCTCAACAACGGTGAAGGGCTCGCCGCGCTGCACACAACGATTCGGGAACGGGCGATGACGCTGCTCAATCCTTAACCGCCGCGACCGGGCCACGTATTAGACGACAACACCGTATCGGCGTCCTAAACGCGTCCTAATCTCAAAACGATCAAGGCCTCATTTTATTGGGGCCTTGATTTCATTATGAAATTTGGTAGCGAAGCCCAGATTTGAACTGGGGACACACGGATTATGATTCCGCTGCTCTAACCAACTGAGCTACTCCGCTCCAAGGTGCCAGCATGCGGCAAAGCCCGCATGGCAGCGTTCCGAAGAACAAGGCGAGGTATTAGTTTTACACCCTGCCGCTGTCAAGTCGCAAGCACGCGCGTCGACCCATGTTTACTGGCAAATGCACGCACCGTTCCAGATCATCCTCGAACCGCCGGTGCTCGATGGCCGCCTGCGCCCGCTGTTGAGCCATTTTGTTTCTGATATGTTCACATCGGACTTAACGCATCCGGCGACGATGCCGCGCATCGCAAATGCGCCACGAGTTTGTTCAAAAATCGACAACAGCCTGTTGCTATTGTCCATCTCACCCTGCCGGCCGGAACGCTCTATCTAAAGTTCAACACGGCGCGGCTATGAGGAGCGCCCACAGGAGACATTCGATGACCCTCGAACTCAAAGGCATCCACCATCTGACCGCCGTCACCGCCGAGGCCGGCAAGAACCTCAAGTTCTATACCGAAACGCTGGGCATGCGGCTGATCAAAAAAACCGTCAATCAGGACCAGACCGAGGCCTATCACCTGTTCTATGGCGATGGCGTAGCGTCGCCCGGCGCCGATCTGACCTTTTTTGATTTTGAAACCGGCCGCGAACGCCGCGGCACCCATGCGGTCACCCGCACCGGCCTGCGCGTCGATAGCGAGGACGCGCTCAACTGGTGGAAGGATCACCTGCAGAGCCACGATGTCGGCACCAGCGCCATCAAGGATCGCGCCGGCCACCTGTCGCTCGATTTCGAGGACTTCGAAGGCCAGCGCTTCCGCATGGTCATTGATGCCGCCAACACAGTGAAGCCCTGGGAGAAAAGCCCGGTGCCCGCCAATCGGCAGATCATCGGCCTCGGCCCGATCACCATGAGCGTGCCCCGGCTGGACCGCACCGAAGCGGTGCTGACCCAGGTGATGAACATGCGCAAGGTGCGTGAATACAGTGCCAGGGACGGCCAGCCGGAAACCCATGTCTTTGAAATGGGCGAAGGTGGTCCGTCTGCAGAACTGCATGTCGCCGTGCAGCCCGAGTTGAAGGCCACCCAGCCCGGCGCCGGTGGCGTCCACCACGTGGCCTTCCGCACCGAGGATCAGGATTCCTTGCGCCAATGGGTGCGCCGGGTCACCGATATGGGCCTGCGCTCCAGCGGCGAAGTCGAACGCTACTACTTCACCTCGCTCTACTTCCGCGAGCCCAACGGCATCCTGTTCGAAATCGCCACCGACGGCCCCGGCTTTGCCACGGATGAGCCGCTGGAACATCTCGGCGAAACCCTGTCGCTGCCGCCCTTCCTCGAAGGCCGCCGCGCCAGTATCGAAGCCAATCTCAAGCCGCTGGTCTAGCCAGCAAATGCACGCGCCTTCCGCACGGGAGGCGCGTGTCTATTCCGTTGCCGCCCCGCCCCCTGCCCAGAGCGTGAACCCCGCCAGCGGCACGATGCATATGATCACCAGCCACCATTGCAGATCCGGCCGCGCTTGCGCACACCACGCCAGCGGCAGCGCCCACAACAGGCTCAGCCCGGCATAGAGCAGCGTGATGTTGCGGTGACCAAACCGGCGCGACAGCTGCTGATAGGCATGGCGGCGGTGGGCAATCCACGGCCTCTCCCCTCGCGACAGCCGGCGCACCAGCGTCACGGTAGCATCCACCAGAAACACCGACACCAGAATGATCCAGCCAGCATAGCCCAGCGCTCCATTGGCAATGGTGAGCGCGGCCACGGCCAGGATGACCATTGCCAAAAAATTCGAGCCGGCATCGCCCATGAAAATCTTCGCCGGCGGCCAATTGCGCACCATGAAGCCGAACGCAGCAGCCACCACCGCAAACAGCAGCACCAACAGCGGTAAGGCCAGTGCCGTACTGTCCTGCGCCAGCCACAACGCCGCTGCGCCGAGTAGAATGATAATCGCCTGGCTGGCGGCAATACCGTCGATCCCATCCATGAAATTGAACAGGTTGATCCACCAGATGCCTGCCAGCACGACGAGGACGCCGAGGGCGAAGCCGCCCAATGTCAGGCTAAACGGCAAGGCAATGCCCGGTAGCGGCGAGGCAGTCACCACCAGAACCGCAACCAGAACCGCCTGTACTGGAAACCGGATGGCGGGAGACAGATCAAACAGATCGTCGAGAAACCCAAGCAGCGCAATGCCGGCCGCCACCACGGTAATCGCCAGCAGCACCCAACCGCCGGACAGCGACAGATAGAGCCCAACCAGTGCGCCGGCTACTGCGATCGCCGCCCCGCCGCCGCTGGGCGTTGGCCTGGTATGGGACGAGCGCGCATTGGGAGATTGCACCAGCCCGATCGCCGCCGCCCGGCGCTCGATCAAAAGGGTCAGCCCAAAGGCGAGCAGGCAGGCGCAGACGATAACAACGATGGTAGCGATAGCCCGACCCCCCGATTTTGTCCGTCTCTAGCCCGAAACCCTTAGACGAGCAAATGGGGCGGGTCAGTGTTGTTGGCTTGGCCCCACCCCACCCTCGATCCCTCCCCATCA
>NZ_JBDSUA010000041.1:0-41921 GCF_039927955.1 Devosia sp.
GTCTCCCTCCCCCTTGTGGGGAGGGAGTAAGCCGCGCGCTCTGGCTTCGGCGCTGTCTGCATGACCGGATACCTGCTCCGTCGTTTGCTCGGCTTTGCCGTGACGTTGTTCGTTGCGGCAGCGATTATCTTTTTTGTGCTGGACCTGCTGCCCGGCGATCCGGCGCAGTTCATTCTGGGCGTGAATGGCACGCCGCAGGCGGTGGCCAAGCTGCGCGTGCAACTGGGGCTCGATGGGCCTTCGGTGCAGCGGCTGTTCATCTGGATCGGCGGCATGCTGCAGGGTGACTTCGGCATTTCGTATACGCAGAACGCGCCGGTGGCGCAGTTGATCGGCGAACGGCTGCGGGTGACGCTGCCGCTGGCGGGATTTGCCATGGCGCTATCGGTGGCGGTGGGGCTGCCGCTTGGCATCGTGGCGGCGCGGCGCCGGGGAAAGCTGCTCGATACCGGGCTGATGGTTCTGGCGCAGACCGGCATTGCGGTGCCGAATTTCTGGGTCGGCATGTTGCTGGTGCTGGCATTTTCCGTGGGGCTGCACTGGTTGCCATCGGGCGGGTTTACCGCCTGGAGCGAAGACCCGAGCGGGGCGCTGCGCAGCCTGATCCTGCCCAGCGTTGCGCTGGCCCTGCCCGAAGCCTCGATCCTGGCGCGGGTGATGCGGACGGCGCTGGTGGACGTACAGGGGCAGGACTTTATCCGCACCGCGCGGGCCAAGGGCATGACCATGAGCGAGGCGGTGTGGCGCCATGGGGTGCGCAATGCGCTGCTGCCGGTGCTGACCATTCTGGGGCTGCAGTTCGCCTATATGATTGCCGGGACGATCATTATCGAGAACGTGTTTTTCCTGCCGGGCCTGGGCAAGCTGATCTTCACTGCCATCCTGCAGCGTGACCTGATTCTGGTGCGCGGCGCGGTGATTGCGCTGGTGGTGGCGGTGACCACGACCATGCTGGTGGTGGACCTGCTTTATGCGCTGGTCGATCCGCGATTGCGGGATCGGAGCGGGCCATGATTCTGTTCCGCCACCCTAGCCTGTGGATCGGTCTTGGCGCCACGCTGGCCTTTGCGGTGCTGGCGCTGACATCGATCGTGTGGACGCCCTACCCGATCGCCGGTATCGACATCGCTGTGCGGTTTCAATGGCCAAGTGCCGCGCACTGGCTGGGCACCGACCAGTTGGGCCGCGACATGGTTTCGCTGATCATGGCGGGCACGCTGACCAGTTTCGTGGTGGCGGCGCTGGCTGTGGCGATCGGCGCCGGCATCGGCGTGCCGCTGGGGTTGGCGGCAGCGGCATGGGGCGGGCCGGTTGAATGGCTGGTGCTGCGGATGGCGGATTTCGTGTTTGCCTTTCCGGCGGTGGTGGTGGCGATCCTGGCGGCAACGCTGTTCGGGCCGGGGGCGATGAATGCGGTGCTGGCGATCGGGATTTTCAACATCCCGGTATTTGCGCGGGTGGCGCGCGGTGGCGCGCTGAGCATCAAGACACTGGACTATGTGGCAGCGGCCCGGCTGGCGGGGCTGGGCAACTGGGCCGTCGCCTTCCGCCACCTGCTGCCCAATATTGCCAGCCTGATCATCGTGCAGAGTACCATTCAGCTCTCGCAGGGCATTCTGGCCGAGGCCGGGCTGAGCTATATCGGGCTGGGCACGCAGCCGCCGGCCACCAGCCTGGGGCTGATGCTGCGCGACGCGCAGAGCCTGTTTCTACTGCATCCGTGGCTGACCCTGGTGCCGGGGCTGTGCATCGTTTTGATCGTGATCGCTCTCAATCTTGCCGGCGACGGGCTGCGCGACGCGATCGATCCGCGCCTGAAACGACGAGGATCGCCGCATGCCACTGCTTGAGGTGAAAAACCTGTCGGTGGCGTTTGGTCCCCATGTCGCCGTGGCCGATATCAGCTTTGCGCTGGAGCGCGGCGAACGCTTCGGCATTATCGGGGAGAGCGGCTCGGGCAAGACGCTGACGGCGCTGTCGATCACGGGCCTATTACCCGAAGGCGCGGCGATGGACGGCAGCATCAGCATCGACGGCGTGCCGCTGCCAACCAATGAAAAGGCCATGGCCCGGCTACGCGGCAAGCGCATCGGCATGGTGTTTCAGGAGCCGATGACGGCGCTCAACCCGCTGATGCCGATCGGCGACCAGATTGCCGAAGCCATCGAGCTGAGCCAGACCGCCAGCGTTGCCCATATCGAAGTGCCGCCACTGCTCAAGGAAGTGGGGCTGGAGGCGCGGCACGCAGGGCGTTTTGCGCACCAGCTTTCGGGCGGGCAGCGGCAGCGCGCCATGATCGCCATGGCGCTGGCCAGCAAGCCTGACATTCTGATTGCCGATGAGCCGACCTCGGCGCTGGACCTGATCACCCAGCGGCGCGTGCTCGATCTGATTGCCGAGCTGTGTACGCGGCGGCAGATGGCGTTGCTGTTCATCAGCCATGATCTGAAGGCGGTGGCGACACTGTGTTCGCGGGTGGCGGTGATGCATGACGGCGTGCTGGTGGAAACCGGCAAGGCGCAAAGCGTATTCGGAGCGCCGCGACAGAACTATACGCGCAGGCTGGTGGCGGCGACGCAGTTCAAGGTGCGGCCGCTGGCCCGACCGCCGATCGGGTCGCCGTTGCTGAGCGTTGAAGGGATTACCCGCGACTACCGCCAGGGTGGTTTACCGTTCTTTCCGGCCAAGGCATTGCGGGCCGTCGATGCGGTCAGCTTTGCCATCAACAGCGCCGAATCACTGGCGCTGGTTGGCCCGTCCGGTTGTGGCAAGACCACGCTGGCGCGGATCATTGTCGGGTTGGACCGGGCCACGTCGGGCCAGATCACGCTGGCGGGACAGGTCTATCACGGCTCGGACTTGCCCAATGGCCTGCGGCGCGATGTGTCGCTGGTGTTTCAGGACCCGTTCGGCAGCTTTGATCCGCAATTGACCATCGAGCAATCGATCGCTGAACCGCTGCGGCTGGAAAAGGGGCTGACGCCGGACCAGCGTATCGATCGGTTGATCGAAGCGGTGGAAACCGTGGGGCTGGATGCGGCAATGCTGCGCCGGCATCCGCATGAATTTTCTGGCGGGCAACGGCAGCGGCTGGCGATTGCCCGGGCGCTGATTACAAAGCCACGGCTTTTGGTGCTGGATGAACCGGTATCGGCGCTGGATATGTCGGTGCGGGGCGACGTGCTGGCGCTGCTGGCGCGGTTGCAGGCCGATTTCGGGCTGACCTACCTGATCATCAGCCATGACCTCGATATGGTGCGCGCCATTGCCGACCGGGTGATGGTGATGGAGGCCGGACGGATCATCGAAGAGGGCAAGCCGGGCGAGATTTTTGCCAATCCGCAGCAGAAGCTGACCCGCGAACTGGTGGCGGCGCGCCTGCCGGAGTTGAGCGGGTAAACCGCTGCATTTGGCAACCTAAACAGCCCCAATCTCGGTGTCACCCCGGCGCAGGCCGGGGCCCATCCCGAGATTTCAAGATGGATCCCGGCCTACGCCGGGATGACATCGCGTTTTTGAGTGGCTCAGCGCAAACGTCGAAACTAAACCACCGCGCTGATCAGCGGTTCACCCGCGAAATGCGCATCCAGATTAGCCACGACCAAAGCGCCCATGGCGTCGCGGGTCTGGTTTGTGGCGCTGCCCTGGTGGGGGGAGAGCACGACATTGTCGAGGCCAAGCAGGCCGGCGGGGACTTGGGGTTCTTTTTCGAAGACGTCGAGGGCCGCACCGCCGAGGGCGCCGGAGGCCAGCATTTCGACCATGGCGGGTTCATCGATCAGGGTGCCGCGGGCGACGTTGACCAGCATGCCCCTGGGGCCGAGCGCTTCGAGCACCTGACGCGAGACGATACCATCGGTGCCGGCGCCGCCGGGGGCGATGATGACCAGCCAGTCGCTGTCGCGGGCCATTTCGGTGAGGTCAGAATAATAGATAAAGGGCTCCCTGACCTGCCGCTTGCGGCCGTAATAAACGACGCGCATTTTCATCGCCTGGGCCCGGACGGCGATTTCCTTGCCGATGCGGCCAAGGCCGAGGATGCCGACGGTCTTGCCGGTGAGTTCGGTGAAAAGACCGAACTGGGCGCCGGGCCATTTGCCCTGACGGACGAACTGATCGCCCTGTGGAATGCGACGGGCCAGCGCGATCATCAGGCCGATGGTAAGTTCGGCCACGGCATCATTGAGCACATTGGGCGTATTGGTGACGCGGATATTGCGGGCCTTCGCGGCGGCAGTATCGATGGAGTCGTAGCCGACGCCGAAATTGGCGATGATTTCGAGTTTGGGCAGCTTGTCCATCAGGTCGGCCTGCATGGAACCGCCGGCAACGCCGCGGATATTGGGCGCGACGCTGGCGATGAGCGCATCCTTGTCCGCCGCTTCGTGCAGCTTGTGGACGGTGTAGCGTTCGGCCAATGCCGCTTCGCAGGAGGCCAGCAATTTGCCGGTCTGCAGGATTTCGATGGGCATGCGGCGTCTCCCCGAACAAATCAGTCAATCAGCTCAATCTGATAACGCTAGCCCTTAGGCAAGTCGATCAGCCCTGCACAAAAAGCAGGCTTTTGTGCTTTGGACCGGCTGGACGTGGCCGCGCAAACGTGTAGCAATGCAAGGGCGATGGGACGAACACTATTACCCTTCGGAGCATAATGGCCGACAAAACGCCGTTTGACGAAATGCATAATGCGGACGGCACTGTCCGTGAACCCTATCGCGCTTTGGCCCAATGGCTGGACGAGCAACCTGACCGGGCCCTGAGCCTGATGTCGTCGGACGCCGAAGCGATTTTCCGCCGGCTGGGCATCACCTTCGCGGTTTACGGTTCGGAGGAAGGCACCGAAAAGGTCATTCCGTTCGATGTCATCCCGCGCATCATTTCAGCGATGGAATGGCGCAAGCTGTCCAAGGGTATCGAGCAGCGGGTGCGGGCGCTCAATGCCTTTTTGTATGACATCTACCATCGGCAAGAGATTTTGAAGGCCGGGCGGGTGCCGGAAAAACTGATCCTGCAGAATTCGGCGTTTTGCCCGGAAATGATGGGCATCGAACCGGCCAAGGGGGTTTACGCCCACATTATCGGCGTCGACATCGTGCGGGTCGGGCCGGACGAATTTTATGTGCTGGAAGACAATTTGCGCACGCCGTCGGGTGTTTCCTACATGCTGGAAGACCGCGAGGCGATGATGCAGCTGGCGCCGGACCTGTTCCAGCGCTGCAAGGTTGCCCCGGTTGAAAACTATCCGGAAAACCTGCGCCGGACGCTGGAAAGCGTGGCGCCGGCCAATTCCAAGTCGTCGCCCAATATCGCGGTGCTGACGCCGGGGATTTATAACTCGGCGTATTTCGAGCATTCGTTCCTCGCCGACCAGATGGGCGCCCAACTGTGCGAGGGGCCCGATCTGTTTGTCGATGGCGGCAAGGTTTATGCCCGCACCACCACGGGACCGGAGCGGATCGATGTGATCTATCGCCGGATCGATGATGACTATCTCGATCCGCTGACGTTCAGGCCGGATTCGATGCTGGGCGTACCGGGGCTGTTCGATGCCTATCGCGCCGGCAATGTGACCTTGGTCAATGCGCCGGGCACCGGGATTGCCGACGACAAGGCGGTCTATACCTATGTGCCCGAAATCATCGAATTCTATCTCGGTGAAAAGGCGCTGCTGCAGAACGTGCCGACGTATAATTGTGTCGACACCGACCAGCGGGCCTGGGTATTCGACAATATCCACGAACTGGTGGTCAAGGAAGTGCATGGATCGGGTGGCTATGGCATGCTGATCGGGCCGACCTCGACCAAGGCGCAGCGCGAAGAGTTCAAGAAGAAGATCGACGCGCGACCAGACAATTACATCGTGCAGCCGACCTTGGCGCTGTCCACCTGCCCCACCTATGTCAATGCCGGCATCGTGCCGCGCCATGTCGATCTGCGGCCCTATGTGCTGATCGGCGACGAAGTGCGGATCACCCCCGGCGGGCTGACCCGCGTGGCGCTGAAAAAGGGTTCGCTGGTGGTCAATTCCAGCCAGGGCGGCGGCACGAAAGATACCTGGGTGCTGGAAGATTGATGACATACACAGCCATCTCGCTCAATCTGGGCACCACCCCCTCCCTTGATCCCTCCCCACAAGGGGGAGGGTGTCGACTGATCGATCAGTTCAGCTTTGTCGGAAGATTCAAGTCAGCCTCCCTCCCCCTTGTGGGGATGGCCGGGGTGGGGATTCGGTCTGACATGGTGCAGGAACAGTGAGAATGCTCGGTCGCACCGCACAAAATCTGTTCTGGCTGTCGCGCTATGTGGAGCGGGCCGAGAACATGGCCCGGCTGCTCGAAGTGGGCTACCGGATGAGCCTGACCTCGCGGCGCGAGGGCGGCAATTCGGAACATCTGATTTCGATGATGAAGGCCGCCGAGGTGGACGAGGAATTCGCCGCCAAGCACAAGCAGGCCGACCTCGATACGGTCGCCCATTTCATGATGTTCGATCCGAGCAATCCGAGTTCGGTGTATTCCTGCCTGATGGCGGGGCGCACCAATGCGCGCTCGGTGCGCACGGCGATCACCACCGATATGTGGGAAACGCTGAACGCGGCGTGGCTGGAATTTTCGCAGATCAAGCCGCGCGACGTGCGCGGGGCCAAGCTGCTGGAACTGCTGGAATGGGTGAAGCACCTGAGCCACGAATTCCGCGGGGCGTTGCTGGGCACCATTTTGCGCGATGACGGGTTTGCGTTTTCGCAGGTGGGCAATTTCGTCGAGCGGGCCGACAATACGGCGCGCATTCTGGACATGAAATATTATGTGCTGCTGCCGCGCGCCAAGATGGTGGGCGGAGATCTCGACATCCAGCAATGGACGCTGATCCTGCGGGCGGCGTCGGCGCATCTGAGCTACAAGCATGTCTATCACGACCGCTACAAGGCCCATGACATTGCCGATTTCCTGATGCTGCGGCCGGAAATGCCGCGCTCGCTGATCTTTTGCGCCAAGATGATCGAGGAAACGCTGGGCAACCTGACGGCGATCTACGGCACATCGGGCGAATGCCACGAGGCGGCGGTACAGCTCTCGGCCATGGTTTCGGACACGACGATGGACAAGGTGTTTGCCCAGGGGCTGCACGGCTTCCTGACCGAGTTTATCGCCCGCAATAACAAGGTGACCGAGACCCTCTCGGAGAATTACAACTTCTACTAGGCTATGGTGAGATTTAGTGAGGGCGGTCTGCAAACGGCGATTTTCTGCGCTTCCGGTGCTCACGTACGAACGTACGCTCCGCTCCGGTTCTCGAAAACCACCGTTTTCGACTCACCCTGACGTAAATCTGACCACACCCTAGCGCTCCCCCTCAGCCCGCGTGATAAAGACCTGACCATGCGTATTGCGATTACCCACCAGCTTTCGATCACTCCACCTGCCGGTTCGACCAATGCGGTGCTGCACCTGTTGCTGACGCCGCAGAGCGGGGTGACGCAGACGGTGGAAAGCTGGAGCGTTTCGGCTGCCGGGATTGGCAATGCGGCGCGGTTTGCCGATGCGTTCGGCAATACCGTGCATCTGGTCAACCAGGCCCGGCCGGAAGGCGAATGGAGCGTCAGCGTTACCGGCGTGGTCAAGACTTTTGACCGGCATGGCGTGCTGGGCCGGCCTGCCGGTGAACCCGTGCCGGCGCTCTACAAGCGCTTGACGGCACTTACAAAGGCGCCGGTGACGCTGTACAGCAAATTCCGTGGCTCCAAGGACAGCCGGCTCGATGTTTTGCATGCGCTGATGGCGCGCGTCGCCGAGCAATATGCTGCACCAGAAGCGCCAGTGCAGATGCAGACCCAGGGTGCGGCTGGGCAGAGCCAGTCGCAGGGTGCGGCCAAGGCTGTTGCAGCCACCGCCATGGACCTGACGCACAGCTTTATCGGGGCAGCGCGGGCGCTGGATATTCCGGCGCGTTATGTGACCGGCTACGTTGCGGGTTCCGATGAAAACGAGCCGGGGTTTCATGCCTGGGCCGAAGCGTTTGACGAGCATCTAGGCTGGATCGGGTTTGACTGCCTGTTGCAGGTTTGCCCGACCGAACAGCATGTGCGGCTGGCAGTGGGGCTGGATGCGGTTTATGCGACGTCGCTACGGGGCGTGCCGGCCGGTGATGGCGTCAAGCTGGGCGCGGTGACGGTGGACGTGGCGGAGTAGAGGTTCCGCCGGGTTATTGCAGTCTGCACCCTCCTCCTTGCAGGGGAGTGAGCAAATGTAACGCCCTCACTCTCACTCACGGAGGAGGCCTTGGTTTCGAATATGCGGAAGCGGCCCCTCACCCTGACTTTTCGCTGAACGCGAAAAGTCTGTCCCTCTCCCGCAAGGGGCGAGGGGGGACGACTGAAAGTTTGGTGTCGCATAACCCCTCCGCACTTATTCCGCTGGAACTTCGTCACACTTGTGCTGTTAGCTCAGGGCAGCGAATCGAGGAGATCGACATGACGGAATGGTGGCGCGGCGGAGTTATCTATCAGGTTTATCCGCGCTCGTTTCAGGACAGCAATGGTGATGGCGTGGGCGATCTGCCTGGCATTATCGACCGGCTCGACCATATTGCCAGCCTCGGGGTCGATTGCATCTGGCTGTCGCCTATAACCCGTTCGCCGCAGGCCGACATGGGCTATGACGTGTCCGATTATCGCGATGTCGATCCGCTGTTCGGCTCGCTCCATGATTTCGACAGCCTGGTGGAGCGCGCCCATGCGCGGGGCCTCAAGGTGATCATGGACCAGGTGGTCAGCCATACTTCGGACCTGCATCCGTGGTTCCAGGAATCGCGGCTTAACCGCACCAATGCCAAGGCCGATTGGTATATCTGGGCCAATCCGCTGCCCGATGGCTCGCCGCCCAATAACTGGCCGGCGGTATTCGGTGGACGCGCCTGGGAATGGAACCCGACGCGCGGCCAGTATTACATGCACAATTTCCTCGCCAGCCAGCCGGACCTGAACTTCCACAATGGCGAAGTGCAGCAGGCGGTGCTCGATGTGATGCGCTTCTGGCTGGAGCGCGGCATCGACGGGTTCCGGCTCGATACCGTGAACTACTATTTCCACGACAAGAAGCTGCGCTCCAACCCGCCCAACAAGGTCAAGAGCGAGCACCTGGCCTATGCGGTGAACCCCTATGACATGCAGGAGCACAAATTCTCCAAGAGCCAGCCGGAGAACCTGGATTTCCTCAAGCGCGTGCGCAGCCTGCTCAATGAATATCCGGGCACAACCTCGGTGGGTGAGGTGGGCGACAGCCATAAATCCGTGCAGTTGATGGCCGAGTACACCTCGGGCGGCGACACGCTGCATATGTGTTACGGCTTTGATTTCCTGGGGATGGATTTCACCGCCAAGCATTTCCGCAGCCGGATCGAGCAGTTCTTCAAGGTTGGGCCGGATGGCTGGCCATGCTGGAGTTTTTCCAACCACGACGTGCCGCGCCACATGACGCGCTGGACGCCGCACAGCCTGTCGCAAGGCGATCTGGCGCGGCAGGCGGCGGCATTGGTGCTGTCGCTCAAGGGTTCGGTTTGCCTGTATCAGGGCGAAGAACTCGGGCTGCCTGAAACCGACCTGTTGTTCGAGGAATTGACCGATCCGCGTGGCATCCGCTTCTGGCCCGAGGACAAGGGGCGTGACGGTTGCCGGACGCCAATTCCGTGGGATGAGGGGGCCGCGCCCAATGGTTTCACCACCGGCCGTCCATGGCTGCCGGTGAAGCCGCCGCAATCGGCGCTCAACGTCGCCAGCCAGAATGCCGATGCCAATTCGACGCTGGCGTTTTACCGCACCATTCTGGCGTGGCGCAAAGACCATTCGGTACTGCTCGATGGCGATATCGAGTTCATCAAGACCGCCGAGCCGGTGCTGGCGTTCCGCCGTACGGGCGCTAACCGCGATATGCTGTGCGTGTTCAACCTGTCGGCGGACAATCTCGATGTTGCGCTCAGCGGGTTGAAGGACGCGGCGCTGGAGACGGTGTCTGGGAATGCGGCGCTGGATGGCAAGACTCTGTCGCTGGGGGCCAATGGCTATGCGTTTTTCGCCATACCGGCGGGGAGCAAGGCGCGGGTCAAGTTTTAGGCGCTGGCCTTTGAGGCAGTGGGTGCGGAGGGAACCCCTCACCCTGATTTTCTGCTGAACGCAGAAAATCTGTCCTTGTTCGGTTCAAACCGCTCCACTGGAGCGTTTTGTGGCTACGCCACCACCTCCAAGTCCCACAAGGGGCGAGGGTGGGCTGGTGGTCGCGCCCGAGGGCAGGCTCCGGGCTGATGAGGGGTTCTATCGGTCTAAGTCCAAGCGCAATTCTCGCCGCCGGATTGCCACAACAACCGCCGGGATCGCCAAGCTCAACATCAGCAACCTGATAACGTGATGCGCCGCAATGAACGCCGTGTCGTAGCCCATGGCGACGCCGAGGGCGCCCATGCCTTCGAGGGCGCCGGGGGACAGGCCGAGCCAGATCTGGCCGAAGGGCATGGCGACCAACTGGCTCACGGCGTAGGCAATGGCGGTAACGATACACACGGTCATGCCGGTGGCGATGATGCCGCCCAGGGCCGCCTTGGCGAATTCGCTGCGGCTGATGCCGGCGAAACGTGAACCGGTGAGGGCGCCGGTCATCACATAAGTGGCAATGGTCAGCGGCGGGGGCAGCGCACCGGTGAAAACGCCGCCCAGTTTGGCAAGGGTTGCGGCGGCCATGGCGCCGAGCACGAAGGCGGCGGGCACCTTGAGGCGCAGAAAGACGAAACCGGCCGCGGTGCAGACCGCGGCGAGCAGCAGCAATTGCCAGGGGGCGATGAGTTCAACGCCGGTCGGCTGGGTGAAGTGCTGGATCGGCAGGAACAGCGCGCCGACGGGTACCACGATGATCAGCATCAGGATGCGGATGACCTGGATGATGGCGATCTGGCGGGCATTGCCGACACCGGCCGACGCAATGCCCATGACGAAGGACAGGTGGCCGGGAAACGAGCTGAGATAGGCCGTGCCGGGATCGAGCCTGAAGAAGCGCTGCAGCATCCAGCCGGTGGTGGCGATGATGATCACCAGTTCGAGCGCCAGCGCCAACAGGCTCACCGGCCAGCGCGGGATCAACATCAGGCTGTCGCGCGCCACGGTGGCGCCCATGGCCATGCCGACCATGACGAAGCCGACGTCGCGCAGCCAGGTGGGGACCAGGACAGGAATGCCGGCCATGGCGCCAATGCTGGTGGCCAGCGCGCCACCCATGATCCAGCCGGCGGGAATGCCTAGTGCATTGCCGAGGAAGCCGCCCGCCGCCGACAGCAAAAGCGTCAGCAGCGTCGCCAATGTTGCCCGAGCGGGGCTCACCGGGACGGCAGCGCGCGCTCGGCCAGCCGCACCCAGTAACTGGCGCCGATCGTCAGGTTCTCGTCGTTGAAATCGTAATCGTCGGTGTGCAGTTCGGACGAATTGCCATTGCCGATGAAAATATAGGCGCCCGGCCGTTCGATCAGCATGAAGGAGAAATCCTCGCCACCCATCGATGGCGGCACATCGGCGTCCACTCGATCGTCACCGACGATTTCGCCGGCAACTTTGGCGGCAAACGCTGCCTGATCCGGGGTGTTGCGCGTCACCGGGTAGCCGCGCATGTAGTTGAGCGTCGCCCTGGCGCCGAAGCTGGCGGCAAAGGCAGGGATAAATTGCTCCATCCGGGCGATGATCTGATCCTGCACGGCTTCATCGAGCGTGCGCACGGTGCCCTGCAGGCGCGCGGTGCGGGCGATGACGTTGTCGGCCTCGCCGGCTTCGACGATGGTTACCGACAGCACAGCGCTTTTGAGCGGATCGATGTTGCGTGAGACGATGGTCTGCAGGGCGACGATCAAATGGGCGGCGACTACGACGGGATCGATGGTCTGCTGCGGCCGCGCCGCGTGCCCACCAATGCCTTCGATATCGATGGCGAAACGATCGGTCGCGGCCATGATGCCGCCATCGCGAATGCCGAATTGGCCAATCGGCATGCCGGGCCAGTTGTGCATGCCATAGACCTCGGCAATGCCGAACCGCTCCATCAGCCCATCCTGCACCATCTCGCGGCCGCCGCCGCCGCCCTCTTCGGCGGGCTGGAAGATCAGCGCGATGCGGCCATCGAAATTGCGGGTTTCGGCAAGGTATTTGGCGGCGCCCAGCAGCATCGACATGTGCCCGTCATGGCCGCAGGCGTGCATCATGCCGGCTTTGGTGCTGGCGTAAGGCAGGCCGGTTTTTTCACTCATCGGCAGCGCGTCCATATCGGCGCGCAGGCCGATGGTACGGCCACTGGTATTGGTCTTGCCATTGATGATGGCAACAACGCCGGTGCGGCCGATGCCGGTAACGATCTCGTCGCAGCCAAAGGATTCCAGCAGCATGGCCACCTGCGTGGCGGTGCGTTCCACCGCGAACAGGATTTCAGGATGGGCGTGGAAATCCTGTCGCCAGCCAGCGATTTCGGCGTGAAAATCGGCGATGCGGTTCAATACGGGCATAAAACTTCCGGAATTGCCTAGGCTTGGCTGCAATGTCGCCGCCATGGCCGCCCGCGTCAACAGCGCTGCGGCAGGGTTTTCTCTCAAAGCCGCTTTGCGAAGGCCAAATTTTTAATAGCTTGCCTTGTGATTGCGAGCGGGATTTGCCAAACCACCGGCACAGTTTGCCGGAGAGTTCCAGCCCATGAAAATCCTCGTCGCCGTCAAGCGGGTCGTCGACCACAATGTGCGCATCCGGGTGCGGCCCGACGGGACGGGCGTGGAAACCACCGGCGTACGGATGTCGATGAACCCGTTCTGCAAGCATGCGGTGGAAGCTGCCGTGCAACTGGCCGAGGCCGGACAGGCAGACGAAATCGTCGTGGTTTCGATCGGGCCGAAGGCGGCAAATGATGTGATCCTGACCGCATTGGCGATGGGCGCGCATCGCGGGATTTTGATCGAAACGGACGCGGCGCTGGAAACGCTGACCATTGCCAAGCTGCTGGCCAAAGTGGTGGCGGAAGAGGCGCCCGATCTGGTGCTGCTGGGCAAGCAGGCGGTGGACGATGACAGCAACCATGTCGGCCAGATGCTGGCGGGGTTGACCGATCTGCCGCAGGCGACGTTTGCCTCGGAGATCAAGCTGGAGGGTGGCACACTGTCGGTAACGCGAGAAGTGGATTACGGCCGGGCGACGATTGCCATTCCCCTGCCCGCGATTGTCACGGCGGACTTGCGGTTGAACACGCCGCGCAATGCGGCGCTGCCGATGGTAATGAAGGCGCGGCAGAAGCCGCTGGCGGTGCGCTCTGCCGCAGAGTTTGGCGTCGATCTGACGCCGCGTCTGGTGGTCGAAAAAGTCAGCCCGCCACCTGAGCGGGTCGCTGGTCGGACCGTAGGCAGCGTTAGTGAACTGGCCGGTGCCATCGCAGCAGAGATTTCCGGCATGGAAGCGTTGTGATGGCTGTTCTGGTGCTTGCCGATCACGATCTGGGGACGCTGTCGCCGGCAACGGCGCGGGTGGTGAATGCTATTGCAGGACTTGGTGCGGTTGACGTGCTGGTGCTGGGTGAAGGGGTCGATCAGGTTGTGACACAGGCGGCGGCGCTGAACGGCATTGCCAAGGTGATCGTTGCGCAGGACGTGGGCTTCAACAGCCAGTCCGCAGAGGCACTGGTGCCGGTGCTGGTGGGTCTTGCGAGTTGCTACAGCCATATCGTGACCTCGGCGGGAACGGTTGGCCGCGATGTGTTTCCGCGGCTGGCGGCAAAGCTCGATATCCAGCCGATTACCGACGTGGTGGCGGTGCGTGGCGCCAACCGGTTCGACCGACCGATCTATGCCGGCAATGCGATTGAGACGGTGACGTCGAACCAGGTCCGACAGGTTTTGACCATACGGGCGTCGGCGTTCAAGCCGGTGGCGAGTGGCGGTTCGGCAAGTGTTGAGCCGTTGACCCACGGTACGGTGACGCAGGTGGCACAGCTGGTGGCGGCGCATCGGACGCAAAGCGACGTGCCGGACCTGGCGACGGCGCAGATCGTGGTTGGTGGCGGTATCGCGGTCGGTTCGTCCGAGGGCTTCACGCTGATCGAGCAGTTGGCGCGGCGGCTGAATGCGGCGGTCGGAGCGACCCGGGCTGCGGTTGATGCCGGTTATGCGCCCAATGACTGGCAGGTGGGGCAGACCGGCAAGATCATTGCGCCGGACCTCTATATCGCTATCGGCATTTCCGGAGCGCTGCAGCATCTGGCTGGCATCCAGGGCGCCAAGAAGATCGTGGCGATCAATACCGATGCGGAGGCGCCGCTGGTCAAGCTGGCGGACGTGGCGCTGATCGGCGATCTGTTTACGACGATTCCGGCGCTGATTGCCGAGCTGGATAGGGTTGGGGTGACGCTGTAAGCGGGCATCACGCCTTCTACCAATTGCAAATTCGGCCATCTCGCCTATAAGGGCGGCGCATCCCAAACTCACCTCGGAACCACCAAATTGTTCGAGACGCTGACCCAGGCTCCTGGCGACAAGATTCTGGCCCTGATGGGCGAATTTGCTGCCGATACCCGCACTGACAAGATCGACCTTGGCGTCGGCGTCTATAAGGACGAGGCGGGCACCACCCCGATCATGTCATCGGTGAAAAAAGCCGAGGCGCGGATTCTGGCTGCCGGCAAGACCAAGACCTATCTGGGCATTGGCGGCAACAAGGGGTTTGGCAGCGCCATTCTCGACCTGTCGCTGGCTGACGCGGTTGACCGCAGCCGGGTGCGCGTGGCACAGGCGCCGGGCGGCACGGGATCGCTGTGGGTGTTGATGCAGCTCGTCAACCGGGCGCGTCCGGGGGCGACGATCTGGGTGTCCGATCCGACCTGGCCGAACCACAAGCCGATCGCTGAAAACGCCGGGCTGAAGGTTGCGACCTACCCCTATTTCGACACCACCACGCGGGGCGTGAAGTTCGCCGAAATGCTGGCGGCGCTCGACAAGCTGACCAAGGACGACGTGGTGCTGCTGCATGGGTGTTGCCACAACCCGACCGGCGCCAACCTGACCAATGCGCAGTGGGACCAGGTGGCGGCAAGCCTTGCCAAAACCGGGGCGCTGCCGTTCATCGACCTGGCCTATCTGGGCTTTGGCGATGGGCTGCTGGAAGATGCCTATGGCACCCGCAAGATCGTGGCTGCGGTTCCCGAAGCGCTGGTGGCGTTTTCCGGCTCGAAGAATTTCGGGCTGTATCGCGAACGCATCGGCGCGGCGATCCTGATCGCGCGCGATGCGGCGCAGGCCGATATCGCCCAGAGCCAGTTGCTCAACGTCATCCGCTCCAGCTATTCGCAGCCACCCGATCATGGTGCGGAAATCATCCGCGTCATCCTTGAGGACAAGGACCTGCGCGCCGAGTGGGAAACCGAGCTGAACGCTATGCGGAACCGGATGATCCGGCTGCGCGAAAAGCTGGCGGATGCGATCCGGGCGAAGTCAAATTCGAAGAATTTCGACTTCATCGCCGCCCATCGCGGCATGTTTTCCCTGCTCGGGCTGCCAAACAGCTTCGTGGAACATGTAAAAGCCGCCAACGGCATCTATATGATTGGTGACAGTCGCATCAATGTCGCGGGTATCCCGGAAGATCGGGTGGGCGACCTGGCTGACGCGTTCATTGCGGCAATCGGCTAAAGCGGTCCTAACGCGCTTGCGGCACAGCGCCGGCGTGTGACACATTTGCCCAAACGGGCGACACAGAATTATTGGAGGAAGTGATGAAGTTCTTCGTGGATACGGCGGAAATCAAGGATATCCGTGAGCTCTATGCAACCGGCCTGCTCGACGGGGTGACCACCAACCCATCGCTGATCGCCAAATCCGGCCGCGACTTCAAGGAAGTCATCGCCGAGATCTGCGCGCTGGTGCCCGGCCCGGTTTCGGCCGAAGTGGCGTCGCTGGAATATGAAGGCATGGTTGCCGAAGGCGAGCATCTCGCCAAGATCGCCTCCAACGTCGTGATCAAGCTGCCGCTGACGCTGAATGGCCTCAAGGCCACCAAGTACTTCTTCGACAAAGGCATCAAGACCAACGTCACGCTGTGCTTTTCGGCCAATCAGGCGCTGCTCGCTGCCAAGGTCGGCGCGACCTATATCTCGCCGTTCCTCGGGCGCCTGGATGACATCAACCTCGATGGCGTCGAGCTGATCGAAAACATCCGCCAGATCTATGACAACTACAATTTCGAAACCCAGATCCTGTCGGCCTCGATCCGTTCGCCGAACCACGTGACCCAGGTTGCACTGGCCGGTTCGGACGTCGCGACCATTCCGCCTGACGTGATCCGCAAGCTGGCCAACCATCCGTTGACCAATGCGGGCATCGAAGGCTTCGTGAAGGACTGGAAAGCTACGGGTCAGTCGATCCTGTAGAGCTTTCTTCCTTCTCCCCTTGCGGGAGAAGGTGCCCGAAGGGCGGATGAAGGGTCTCTTGCGTGCCGTCGTGCATGCGGAGAAAACCCCTCACCCTGAAATTCTGCTGAACGCAGAATTTCTGTCCCTCTCCCTCAAGGGGAGAGGGAAGACCGTGCCACCGGCGCAACTTGAGAGGCGCTACCATGGCCGATACCGAACTTGCTGCTGCGATCAAAGCTGCGCTGGCTGCCGTTGAGATTCCCGGCGGCGGGGACCTGTCAGGGTATGCTGGCCTTTCCGAAATCATTGTGACGCCCTCTGCGGTGGCATTTGCCATTGCGGTGGCGCCCGGCATGGAGGCCGCTTTTGGCCCGGCCCGGGACGCGGCACAACAGGCGACCCAGCGGGTGGCGGGCGCGCGCAAGGTGATGGTATCGCTGACCGGTGGCAAAGCGCCGGCGCAGGCTGCTCCAACCTTTTCGCATGGCAAACCGGTTCCGGCCGGCAAGACGACCGTGGCCGGCGTCAAGCACATTATCGCTGTTGGTTCGGGCAAGGGCGGCGTGGGGAAATCGACCACGGCAGTCAATATCGCGCTGGCGTTGCAGGCCGAGGGATTGCGGGTCGGTGTTCTTGATGCCGATCTTTACGGGCCGTCGATTCCCAAGCTGCTGGGCATCGAGGGGAAGCCGGCGATCCGCGATGACGGGATTTTTTCGCCACATGAGGCCTTTGGGCTGAAGGCGATGTCGATCGGCTCGATGCTGACGCCGGACCAGGCAGTGGTCTGGCGCGGGCCGATGGCAACCTCGGCGCTGCGGCAATTGCTGCGCGAGACCGACTGGGGCGGGCTGGACGTGCTGGTCATCGATCTGCCCCCGGGCACCGGCGATATCCATATTTCGCTGTTCCAGCAGGCGGAAGTGGATGGCGTGGTGATCGTCTCGACGCCGCAGGACCTGGCGCTGATCGATGCCAAGAAGGCCATCGACATGCTGCGCCGGCTCAATGTGCCGCTGCTGGGGCTGGTCGAGAACATGAGCTATTTCATCGCCCCCGATACCGGCAAGCGCTACGATATCTTCGGTCATGGCGGCGCAGAAGCGGCAGCAGCGGCGTTGAAGATGGAATTCCTGGGCGCCGTGCCACTGGTGATGGCGATCCGCGAAACCTCCGACAGCGGCAGACCGGTAATGGCCTCCAATCCATCAGGCGCCGAAGCGGAGGCATTCCGCGCTATCGTCCGAAAGATTTTGGCCTCAACGCCGGGACTGCGCGACTAGCCAATGCTCGGCCCGTGAACGTTATCGGCATTTATGCAATCGATTGCATAAATGCATCGGATCAGCTATTTGCCTTGCCAGTCAGTTTACCCAGGCACAAATCTGCCGGGATTGCGGAGGGGCAATGTTTTCCATCGAGCGCAAGGACTTCGGTCCGGATTTCACCTTTGGCGTGGCCACGGCCGCCTACCAGATCGAGGGTGGACAGACAGATGGCCGCGGCCCCTGCATCTGGGACAGCTTCGCCAAGACGCCGGGCAATGTCATCAACGCCGATGAGGGCTCGGTGGCCTGCGATCATTACAATCGCTGGCCGCAGGATCTGGACCTGATCCGCGATGGAGGCTTTGACGCGTACCGGTTTTCATTTGCCTGGCCACGGCTGATCCCCGGCGGCACTGGTGCAGTCAACCAGGCAGGCGTCGATTATTATGATCGGCTGATCGACGGCATGCTGGAGCGCGGCATCAAGCCTTATGGCACGCTTTACCACTGGGACCTGCCCTCGGCATTGCAGGATCAGGGCGGCTGGATGAACCGCGATATCGCCGGCTGGCTGGGCGATTATGCGTCGCTGGTTGGCAAGAAGTTCGGCGACCGGCTTGCTGCAACGGCAACGATCAACGAGCCGTGGTGCGTGGCGTTCCTCAGCCATTTCCTTGGCGTGCACGCGCCGGGCTATCGCGATATCCGCGCTGCCGCGCGCGCCATGCATCATGTGTTGTTCGCGCATGGCACCGCTATCGACGCGCTGCGCGCCGAAGGGGTGAAGAACCTCGGGATCGTGCTCAACCTCGAGAAGTCTGAAGCAGCCACCGACAAGCCGGAAGACATTGCAGCGGCCAATATCGGGGATGCGCTGTTCAACCGCTGGTATCTGGGCGGGGTGTTCAAGGGCGAATATCCCGAAGAGCTGATCAAGGTGCTCGGTCCGCATATGCCCGACAACTGGCAGCGCGACATGGAAACCGTGTCTCGACCGCTCGACTGGGTCGGGATCAACTATTACACGCGCGGGCTTTATCAGCACGACGCGTCGGTCAACGGCTTTCCGATCAGCCAGGTCAAGGGCCCGCTGGAAAAGACCGAAAGCGGCTGGGAAATCTATCCCAAGGGGCTGGAAGAACTGCTGGTGCGCGTCTCCAGGGAATACACCAAGCTGCCGATCTACGTGACCGAGAACGGCATGGCGGAAGTGGAAGGCGACAATGATCCGCGCCGCGTGTCCTATTATGAGGAACACCTCAAGGCCGTGTTGAATGCGCGGGCGCAGGAGGCAGACGTGCGCGGCTATTTCGCGTGGTCGCTGCTCGACAATTTCGAATGGGCCGAGGGCTATGCCAAGCGCTTCGGTATCGTGCATGTCGACTACAACACGCAGGAACGCACGCCGAAATCGAGCTATCGGGCGTTTCAGGGCATGCTGCATAATTCGAAGTAGGCTGTTGTGTTTTTTCTCCCTCCTGGGGGAGACTGTTTAGTTCGGACTTCTCGTGGGTCTGGTGGGGCCAACTCACCCCCACCCCTGTCCCCTCCCCACAAGGGGGAGGGAGACCTGACTGTTGCTTGGGTTCCTGCGAAAAATCCGCAGTCGTCACGCGCCATTGGCTTTGTCGCCCGGCGCGGGCAATGGTATGTGCAGTGACCCGCACTGGAGCTGCTCATGACCTCTGCAATGATGACCCAAGCCAAGACCAGCCCTGATGCCCCGATGGACAAGGATTGGTGGCGCGGGGCGGTGATTTACCAGATCTATCCCCGCTCCTATCAGGATCAGAACGGCGACGGCGTTGGCGATCTGGCGGGGATTGTCAGCCGGCTGGACTATGTGGCAGATCTCGGCGTGGACGCGATCTGGCTGTCGCCGGTGTTCACCTCGCCGATGAAGGATTTTGGCTATGACGTGTCGGACTACCGCAATATCGATCCGTCGTTCGGCACGCTGGAAGACTTCGACAATCTGCTGAAAAAGGCCCATTCGCTGGGTCTCAAGGTGATCATCGATCAGGTGATTTCCCATTCCTCCGACAAGCATGCCTGGTTTGCCGAAAGCCGGCAGAACCGCACCAATGCGAAGAACGACTGGTATGTGTGGGCCGATCCCAATCCCGATGGCACGCCGCCCAATAACTGGCTGTCGATCTTTGGCGGCTCGGCCTGGAGCTGGGATGGCCGGCGGATGCAGTATTACATGCACAATTTCCTGGTGTCGCAGCCGGACCTGAACTTTCACAATCGCGATGTGCAGGATGCGCTGCTGGACGATATGCGGTTCTGGCTGGGACGTGGAGTGGACGGTTTCCGGCTCGATACGGTGAACTTTTATTTCTGTTCGCTGGGGCTTGAATCCAACCCGGTGGTGAAGGCCGAGGATTTCAATGCTTCGACGGCGCCGGCGGTGAACCCGTATAATTTCCAGGAGCATATCTACGACAAATCGCGCCCGGAAAACCTGGTGTTTCTCGAACGCATCCGGGCGCTGATGGATGAGTTTCCCGGCACCACGACGGTGGGTGAGATCGGCGACAGCCAGCACCAGCTGGAGATCATGGCGCAGTACACGTCGGGCGAAAAACGGCTGCACATGGCCTATACCTTCGATTATCTGGGCGGCGAATTCTCGGCCAGCCACTTCAAGCAAGCGATCCAGACCACGCAGGCCAAAGCGCCGGACGGCTGGATTTGCCTGGCATTTTCCAATCACGATGTGGTCCGCCATGTCAGCCGCTGGTCCCAGCATGGACAGGAAGCGGCGTTTACACGGCTGGCGGCGACGCTGCTGCTGTCGATGCAGGGTTCAGTGTGTCTGTATCAGGGCGAAGAGCTGGGCCTGACTGAGGCGCAACTGGCGTTCGAAGACCTGGTCGATCCCTATGGCATCGAGTTCTGGCCCGAGTTCAAGGGCCGCGACGGCTGCCGTACACCAATGGTCTGGCAGGCGCAGGCGCATCTGGCGGGGTTCTCGGCCGCCACCAAATCCTGGCTGCCAGTACCGGCCGATCATGTGCTCAAGGCCGTTGATCAGCAGGAAGCGGCCAATGACAGCGTGCTGCATTATTACCGTGCCAATCTGGCTTTCCGCAAAAACCATCCCGCACTGAGCAAGGGCGACCTGAGGCTGATCGAGGCGCCAGAAACCGTATTGGCGTTCACCCGCGCCGATGCCGGGGAGATATTGCTGTGCGTATTCAACATGGACGTATCGGAGGCGGTGTTTTCAGTGCCGGCTGGGATGGTGCTGAGTGGGGTGGATGCGCCGGGTGTTACGGCGGTGCCGACTGACGGCGTGATCAAGCTGGGGCCGCTGGAGGCTTATATCGGCAAGGTGGTCTGAGCGGGATCCGCTCAGACCTTCCAGGCTTCGAAGCTGCCGCCGGCGATCATCGCCCAGTAGATGCCATAGCGGCTTTTGTGGCCGACGCGGGCCACCGCGAGGCCGAATTCGACGAATTTGGGGCTGAGCAAGGTGGAGCGATGGCCGGACGAGTGCATCCACCCGTCGATGGCCTGCTCCAGCGTCTTCTGGCCGCCGGCCAGATTTTCGCCCACCGCGCCGATATAGCCGGCATCGGTGACGCGCTGCCGCAAGGTGACACCCAGATTGTGGCTGAGTTCATCCTTGCGGGCCATCAGGTTGGCCTGCGAGCGGGCGGCAGCTTCCAGCGCCACATTGTAGGTCCAGGGCGGCGCGCCATTGGCTTGGCGCACAGCATTGATTTCCAGCAGGATCTGGTCGCGGGTCAGCGCCTCGGGGCGGTTGTCCGGCTGGGGGATGAACCTGGGGATGGTGCCCGAACAGGCGCTGAGCACCCCGGCAGCGCCGAGGACGATGAAGCTGCGGCGAGACAAATCGAGCATGGAAGCAATCCGAATGACATGGTCCGGATTGCATAGGGCAAATCAGCAAGCAACCGAATGGCGTAAACTAACGCCGCTCGGGCCTATTTCAAATTGCAATTCAGCGTGTAGTGCACAGTGTTATCGTGGGTTGCGGCATAGCTGCCGCTGCCGATGATCCCCGCAAAATCACCGGTGCCCGACCCGGCGACGATGTCCCATGAGGAGGTGGCGGTGCCGCCCTCATAAACGCCCTGCTCGAAAATAGTGAAACTGCCGCTTTTGGCGCCGAGCTTGCCCTCAAACAGCAGGTGGCCGGCATAGTGGCAGGTGGCGCCACCTTCGTTATAGGCCATGGCATAGGCGGTCCTGGCGTCGCCGGTCAGATCGCCGGAAAAGACGATGTCGATCCTGGCGATGGTGCCCTTTTGCACCTTGGAATCGTGGTAGGGTTGTTCATCCCAATTGTTATGCTTGATCGTGCCTTTGGCCGTCGTCATGGTCGGCTCCGTTGGATGGGTTTCGGATCGACACTAGGCAAACCGCTTGCACGGGGCTTGTAACTTTGCGACCAAATGATCCGCAGAAGCTCGATCGGCTGACGCGCCCTGCCCGCGGCTTGCTGCATCAGCAGCGCAGTTTCGAACACTTCGAGCTGACCCGGTTCGAACCATCTGAAGCACTGGCGCCCTATGTCGAGAACTACTGGATGATCCTGTGGGACCTGACCGGCAGGCCAGCGTATGACCAGCAGAACCTGTCCCACCCCAGCCAGCATCTGGTGCTCGATCCGCAAGGCCAGACCGGGATTTTTGGGGTATCGAGCGGCACCTTCAACTATCGGCTGGAAGGCTCGGGCCGAGTGCTGGGCACCAAGTTCCGGCCCGGGGCCTTTCGCGGATTTTTCGGCAGACCGGTCAGTGCGTTGACCGACACGTTCGTGCCGGTCGAGGCCGTGTTTGGCCGCGGTGGCGCCGAGCTTGACCGCGAATTTGTGCAACTCAACAATCCGCTAGGGATGGCCGAGCGGATCGAGGATTTGCTGCTGGAGCGGCTGCCGGAATTGGACCCCAAGGCGGCGCGAGCAAGACAGATCGTGGAGGCAATTGCTGCACAGCCGGATGTGTATTCGGTGGCGCAGGTTGCAGCAGAATTTGCCATCACCACCCGCAGCCTGCAGCGGTTGTTCGATACCTATATTGGCGTCAGCCCGAAATGGGTGATCGACCGCTACCGGATGATCGAGGCGGTGGAGGCATTGAACCGGGGCGAGGCGCTGAGCCTGACTGAACTCGCCCACCGGCTGGGCTTTTTCGATCAAGCCCATTTTACCCACACGTTCCAAGCACTGACCGGCACGGCGCCATCGGCGTATCGACAGGCCTAAGCCTGATCGTAGGCACTCAGCAGATGCGGCAGGCAGGCCATCTGCGCCAAAATGGAATTGCCATCGGCCAAGCTCCAGCAGGCCGAGAGCGCGGCGTGGGCGGCAGCCCAGCCGAGGATGCGCTTGCGCGGATAGCCGAGACGTTGCGACAGGATATCGGCGCGCGCGGCAATGCGCCGGGGATCGGCAGCGATGGCTTGGCCACGCTCGGGATTGATAAAGACATTGGCGACTTCGTAGCACGGATCGCCCAGCAGCCCCTTGGGATCGATGGCCAGCCAGCCGCGGTCCGACGACAGGATGTTGTCGTGATGCAGATCGCCGTGCAGCGGGATCATCGCGGTGGGCCGATCAAAGAGTTTGATGGCAACGCCGGTGGCTCGGGCATAAAGGTCGCGCGCGGTATGGGGCCATACGCGCATATCGGTGTCAAACAGGGCCTGAAAGCGATCGCGCAGCGGCATCAGCTCGGGATAGGGTTCGGGGCGGGAGCGGTGCAGGCCGGTGACGATGCTGGCGATGGCGATGGTCGCCTCGTCATCACGGCCGCCACGAGAAGCATCGCCCAGCGGCACGCCATCGAGCCATTCCATGAAAATTGTGTCGCCGTGGCTATCGAAGATGGTCGCGGCGCCCTCCCCGCTATACCAAGCCATCAGCGCGCTGCCCCGGCGCTCATCGACTGCCCCCAAGGGCTTGAGAATCTTGAGGGCCGCAAAGTTGCGCCCGTTCTGCTCGACCTTGAAAATCCAGCTGGTCGCGGTCTCGGCGACCGGCGTTGAGCGGGTCAGGGACCAGCGGATCATGGCGCGGCTGAGCGCGGTTTCGGCGGGCGACTGATTCATCATGCTGGCATTAAAGCAGAATCACCGGATTCGTTCGATATTTCGCGACGAAAACCGAACATGCCGCAGTGGCGGACGCTCGATCTTAACGCTCCGGTAGGGCTGCCGCTTGCCAATCCGGCAACCGTAAAGTCAACATATCCGGGCTGGCAAACCCTTGTTAAAGACCGCCCGTGACATCCTGATATTCGAGGCAGTATCGCGCCCCGGCAGTCGGAGGAACTGACGATGTCGCAAGTGAATATGCATGGCTACGACGCCAACAAGATCGAGGACATCATCGCCAGCGATGAACGTCCCACGCCATTTTCGCGCAAGATATTCAACGGCTTGAGCGGGGCGGTGATCCTGCTGCTCGGGGGCCTGGTCATTCTGGTCGTGGTGCTGTGGAAGGCGCCCTAGGCGATTTTGTAGGCGTCCTTGGCGGCCTGATAGCTGAGGTGCCTGGCGATTTCGAGCGCCGAGCTTTTTGACAGCCGATGTTCGCCCACCCAGTGGGCAAGGAACCCACAGACCTCGCGCCGCCACACATCGTGCCGGGCCGGAATCGACAGCAGCGCCCGGGTGTCGTCGTTGAAGCCGGCCAGGTTGTAGAACCCCGCCGTTTCCAACACCTGATCCAGATAGCGCCGAATGCCCTGCGGGCTATCGTGGAACCACCACGGCGGCCCAACCAGCAGCGAGGGCCAATAGCCGGCCATCGGGGCCAGTTCGCGGGCATAGTTAGTTTCATCGAGCACGAACATGATGATGCGCAGGTTTGGCTCGTTGCCGCAGCGGCCGAGCAGCGCGCGCAGGCCGCCGACATAGTCGGTCGGGCCGGGAATATCGGCGCCCATATCCGGCCCGCGTTCGCCGAAGGTGAGCGGATCGGTATTGCGGCGCGAGCCGGCGTGGATCTGCATCACCATGCCATCCTCGACCGAAAGCAACGCCATTTCAGTGAGCATCTGGGCGCGGAACAGTTCGGCTTCGGCGGCGTCATGCTTGCCGGCCAGAACCTTGTCGAGCAACGCCTGCTTTTCGACCAGGGGCAGATCGGCGGTCATTGCCGTGGGCACGCCATGGTCCGTAGCGACAGCACCGAAGCGGCGGAAAGTTTGCCGGCGCTGGCGGTGGGCGTTGATCAGACCGGCCCAATTGGCTGTGTCTTCGCCGGTGAGTTCGCCGAGTTTTTGCAGGTTCTGGACGATGGCGGCGCGGCTGGGGTCGGTCACATCGTCCGGACGATAGGTGGTGCGCACCCGGCCGATCAGCCCCTGCCCCAGCATGGATTGATGATGGGTCAGCGGATCGAGCGCGAATTCGGTGGTGGCGATGACTTCGACATTGGCGCGATCGAGAATGGCGCGCGGCAGCAGGTCGGGATCACCCAGACGCGCGGCGATCTGGTCATAGATCGCGTCGGCAGTGGCGGAGCTCAATTGGGTGTCGATGCCGAAGGCGAACTGCAGCGAGTGATCGACCCAGAGCCTCGATGGCGTGCCGGCAAACAGGTGATAGTTTGCCGCGAACAGGCGCCAGGCCGTCCGCGGATCGGCAACCGGCTTGCCGTCCTTGCGAGGTACGCCGAGGTCATCATAGCTGAGGCCGCGACTGCGCAGCATGCGCAGCACATAATGGTCCGGCGTCAGGAACAGCGCTGCCGGATCTGCGAAACGCTGGTTATTGGCGAACCAGGACGGATCGGTGTGGCCATGGGGGCTGACAAGCGGCAAATCCTTGACCGCCGGGTAGAGATCGCGGGCAATGGAGCGGGCTGGTTCAGCGGCGGGAAAGAGCCGATCGGCGTGCAGGAACTGGGTCATGGACGGAGTTTGCCACGGTCAAAGCAGTCCGGTCAACATCTTCCATACAAGATTATGGCGCCGCACATTTAATGTAAATTAACTGCAATTGCGGGAAGCTGGCGGGGCTTTTCATCGACGGGCGTACTCTAGAGCTATCGAGACAGTTTCCGGCGTTTTTCGGTTGCTGACCCGTGGTTAGTCCCGGCGTAGGCAGGCGCGGAGCGGCGCAGGCTCGCCCTCAGATGGAGGGATCTGATGGCCAATGTTGATATCGAAGCGGTGCGCAGGCACGCCCGAACCAGCGATCATGTCCAGCGCGCTCACATCATGCTCTATGCCGCCGGCCTGGCATCGCTGACCATTGTCGCGGTAGCGGCAACGATCATGACGACGCTGTTCTGATCAGTGCAGCGTTGGTGGCTTGAGCAGTTCTTCGGCCTGCACTGTGCCGGGCTTGGACGCTGACGCCCAAAAGACGATGTAGAGCACTTCGACGCCCTCCTCATCGACAATCTCGATGCAGCGCGAGGCCTGCGGGCTTTCGCCGGCTTCCACCGCCTTGGCCAGCATGACCTTGCCCACTTCAGCGGCCTGTTCCTGGGCCGCTTCCAGATCCGGCAATTCGGTGCCCAGCGGATCGATGATGAAATCGTCGTCGGTGCGATAGTGGAAGAAGAAACGCGGCACGGCATATTCTCCTGACCAGGGAAAGCGGAAGGGCGACGAGCGCCCTTCCCTTAAACTTACCAGCGCGGTTTATGATCCATCAAGCCGCCCTTGGTGGCCGCGTCGATGGCCGCGAGTTCGTCGGCGGCGAAGTCCATATTGTTCAGAACGCCGAGATTGTCCTTGAGCTGTTCGAGCGTGCGCACGCCGATCAGCGCCGAGGTCATTTCCTTGCGGCGCAGTACCCAGGCCAGAGCCAGCTGGGGCATGGTCTGGCCGCGGGCCTTGGCGATTGCCCCCAGTGGCGCGACGGCAGCCAGGGTTTCCGGCTTGATGTTGTCGGCCTTGAGGAACGGATTGTTCGAGGTGCCGCGCGCACCCTTGGTGTCGCCGGTATTGTACTTGCCGCTGAGGATGCCCTGCGCCAGCGGCGAGAAGGCGATCATGCCGATGCCAAGATCAGCGGCAGCGTCGATGGTCTTGTCGTCCTCGATCCAGCGATTGAGGATGGAATAGCTGGGCTGATGGATAATGCAGGGCACGCCGAGCGATTTGAGGATGGCGTGGGCCTGCCTGGTTTCTTCGCGCGGGTAATTGGAAATGCCGACATAGAGCGTCTTGCCCTGCGCAACCAAGGTTGCCAGCGCGCCCATGGTTTCTTCCAGCGGGGTCTTGGGATCGAAGCGGTGCGAGTAGAAAATGTCGACATAGTCGAGGCCGAGGCGCTTGAGCGACTGATCGGCCGAGGCGATGAGGCTCTTGCGGCTTCCCCATTCGCCATAGGGGCCGGACCACATGTTGTAGCCGGCCTTGGACGAGACGATCAGTTCATCGCGGTAGGGGCGGAAATCGCGGGCCAGCACCTGGCCGAACAGTTCTTCGGCCGAACCCGGAGGGGGGCCGTAATTGTTGGCGAGGTCGAAATGGGTGATGCCGGCATCAAAGGCGGCTCCGAGGATTTCGAAGGCGCCGGGATAGTCGCGGGCACCGCCGAAATTCTGCCAGAGGCCGAGGCTGAGCACCGGCAGCTTCAGACCCGAAGCGCCCGCATTGCGGTATTGCATGGTTTCGTATCGGCCCGGGGCCGCGCGATAGGTCATGGAAAATCCAACATTTGAAATGGCCGCAGGTGGGTCGCGCTTCAGGCGAAGCGGCGGATGGCGACACGGGCAGTCAATGCCATTTCGCCGCCGCCGTCCACCTGCGCAGTCAGATTTTTCGGTCGTTTATTCCAACTGGCGCCTGGCAAAGTATTGGCCGGTCAACGAACCCTTGGCGGCGGCAAGTTGAGTGGGCGTGCCTTCGAACACCACCCTGCCGCCATCCTGCCCGGCCCCGGGGCCAAGATCGATGACCCAATCGGCGCGGGCGATGACATCGAGATTGTGCTCGATGACGATGACCGAGGAGCCGGCATCGACCAGCCGATCGAACAGGCCGATCAGGGTATCGACATCGTGCATGTGAAGGCCGGTGGTGGGTTCATCGAGCACATAGATATTGCCGGATTTTCCGAGTTCGGCGGCCAGTTTCAGGCGCTGGCGTTCACCACCGGAGAGCGTCGAGAGCGGCTGACCAAGGGTGAGATAGCCCAGACCGACATCGACGAGCCCTCGCAAGATTTTGGCGATGGCGGGCTCGCTGAAAAACTCGGCGGCGTCGGCGACCGCGAGGTCGTAGACCTGCGAAATATCCTTGCCGCGCAGCTTGTGCTCCAGCACCACGTCGGTGAAGCGTTTGCCATCGCAGGTTTCGCAAACCGTGACGATGGGGTCGAGATGGGCCAGATCGGTATAGGTGACGCCCAAGCCATTGCAGTCCGGGCAGGCCCCTTTGGAATTGGCGCTGAACAGGGCGGCATCGACGCCGTTAGCCTTGGCGAAGGCCTTGCGGACATTGTCGAGAATGCCGGTATAGGTGGCGGTGTTGGAGCGGCGCGAACCGCGCGCCAGGTTCTGATCAATGACCACCGTGTCGGGATAATTCTGCGGCAGGTAGGTCTGGATCAGCGAGGTTTTGCCCGAGCCGGCCACGCCGGTTACGGCCGTCAGCACACCGCGCGGAATATCCACACTGACATTCTTGAGGTTGTTGATGCTGGCATTGGCGATCTTGAGCGTGCCATCGGGTTTGCGCACGGCGGTCTTGGTCGCCTGGTGCTGGCGCATGTGATTGCCGGTCAAGGTGCCGGATTTGAGCAGGCCCGCGAAATCGCCCTGGTAGACGATTTCACCGCCCTTGGAGCCAGCAAACGGACCAATGTCCACCACATGGTCGGCAATGGCAATCATGTCGGGCTTGTGCTCAACGATCAGCACGGTGTTGCCCTTGTCGCGGAGTTGCTGCATCAGCCCGGCAAGGCGACCGACGTCATGGGGATGCAGGCCGACCGAGGGTTCATCGAACACATAGGTGATGTCGGTCAGCGACGAACCAAGATGCCGCACCATCTTGACGCGCTGGCTTTCGCCGCCGGACAGGGTCGAGCTTTCGCGATCCAGGCTCAGATAGCCCAGACCGATGGTCACCAGATTTTTGAGCCGCAGCGCCAGCGCGTCGAGCATTGGCCCAACCTGTGGCGCCTTGATGGTGCGGACCAGGTCCGCCAGATCGCTGACCTGCATGGCCGAGAGTTCGGCGATGTTGTGGCCCTCGATCCTGCTGTTCAGCGCTGCTTGATTGAGGCGCGCACCTTTGCACGCCGGACAGGAGGCACGGGTGAAGATGCGCTCGTATTCGAGCCGCACATGAGGCTGCAACGATTCCGGGTCCTTGCTGCCCAGCCCCTTCTTGAGCTTGGCGACGATACCCTCATAGGTCAGGCCGATCTTGCCGACCTTGATCTTGCGGCCATCATCGAGGTGGAGCAGGTTCTGGCGTTCTTCGGCAGTGAATTTGCCGATCGGCTTGTCCATGTCGAACAGGCCAGAATTCTTGTAGATTTCCCAGTACCAGGTATCGACGGCGTAATCCTTGGGCAGCAAGGCGCCGTTGTTGAGCGATCTGGTTTCATCGATCACGGCGGCCATGTTCATGGCGGCGACCTGCCCGATGCCTTCGCAATCGGGGCACATGCCGCGCGGATCGTTGTAGGAATAGAGGCCGGGCGAGCCGAGCCGGGGTTCGGCCAGCCGAGAAAACAGCACGCGCAGCATCTGCGCCGCATCGGTCACTGTGGCAACCGTGGAGCGCGAATTGCCACCCAACCGCTGCTGATCGACGATGATGGCCGCAGAGATGTTTTCGAGGCTATCCGCATCGGGCTGGCCGTAATGCGGCATGAATTGCTGCACGAAAGCCGGATAGGTCTCGTTGATCAGGCGCTGGCTTTCCGCCGCGATAGTGCCGAACACCAGCGAGGATTTTCCCGACCCCGAAACGCCGGTGAACACCGTGATCTTGCGCTTGGGGATGTCGAGCGAAACATCCTTGAGGTTGTTTTCGCGAGCGCCGCGGATGTGGATCGAGCCGTACATGAGGCCTCATCTGCTGGAGGGGAAGTGGCAGGTTCGCAAGCGGCGCGCTGACATTCAAGCCGGCATCTTCGACCCAGTCATCAAATGTCACCGCTGCTGACATGTCGTGTCAGCAGTGCGGGTTTCGACAGTGCAGGGATGGTTTTTGCAAACGATGGTGCCGCAACTCACAGCGTGGCGCTTGATTCCAAAAGGTTTTTTACCTGCGGCAGCGATAGAAATGTTTTTTACTCAGAAAAACCGCAAGCCGGATTGCAATCGTCAATTTACATGATAACGTTTCATCTTACTTGATTATGCACTCCGCAATGGAGGCTCAAGGAGGGAGGACTACGAATGTCTATGGAATTCAATCTGGGCGGCATCAGCCGCCGTGCGCTGCTGGCCGCTGCGGCTGCGACTGCGCTGCTGGGCTTTGCGTCGAGTGCCATGGCCGCCCCAACGGGCGAGCTGGTGCTGCTCAACTGGAATGGCGGTTCGGATCTCGATCTGATCGTGCAGATGGAAGACGCCTTCGTCGCGGCCAATCCCGGCGTGACTTTCAAGAACGTCACCGTGACCGGGACCGGCGATATGCGCGGCGCTATCCGCACCGGGCTGCTCGGCGGCCAGACCGCTGACCTTTTGATCAACGCCTGGCCGGCTTTCCGCAAGGAACTGGCCGACGCCGGCCTGCTACGCGATCTGGGCCCGATGTGGGACGCTAACAAGCTCAGCGACAACCTGGCCGATACGTGGAAGGCCCAGGGCACTTCGGACGGCGTGCTTTATGGCATTACCCACACCTATGGCGACCGTTCGGCGCTGTATTACAACAAGAAGGATTTCGATCAGGCCGGCATCACCCCGCCCACCACCTGGGACGAGTTCCTCGCCAGCTTTGCCAAGCTCAAGGCGATCAACGTCACCCCGATCGGGCTGGGCGCAAAAGTCTGGTCGCATGGCGAATTCTTTGAAACGCTGCTGCTGCGCACGGCGGGGACCGAAGTTGCTGCCAAACTGGCGAAGCACGAAATCGCCTGGACCGACGATGCGGTGAAGGCGACGCTGCGCAAGTGGCGCGAACTGATCGATGCCGGAGCGTTCGGCGACATGAGCGTGGCCCTGGCCAGCGATGACGGCATGATGACCGACAACGTGCTCAAGGCAGGCACCTATGGCTCGCACCTGATCGGGCCATGGACCAATGCCTATGCCAAGGCGACCTTGGGCCTGAAGGAAGGCGTGGATTATTCGATCTACCAGTTCCCGGCGATGGGCGACGGCCACGACGACACGTCGAGCATCGACACCAACGAGTTCCTGGGCCTGAGCTCAGGCGCCAATCCGGAAGCCGCAGACGCGTTCCTTGCCTGGCTGACCACCGCTGATGCAGCCAATCTGATTGCCAAATCCGGCAAGGCCTCGCCGAGCAACAAGGTCGATACCTCGCTCTACGGCCCTGTGCTCCAGGTTGCCGTCGAAAATGTCGCCAAGTCCAAATTGCAGTTTGTGCTTGGTGATCTGCTGCCGGGTGATCTGGTCGACGAGTACCGCGTGCAGTTGCAGAAGTTCCTGCTTGATCCAAGCGATGCCGGCATCGACGCAGTGACCGCCGCCATCGAAGCAAAAGCGGCAACGGCATACTGATGACCAACCTCTCCCCCGCCCAGCCGGGCGCGGGGGATATTGCCTCCGGCACCTCCCAGGGCAGTGGCCAGCGCAAGCTGGCCGCTGCTTGGAAGTTCAGCCTTGGCGATGTCCCATCCGCTTATCTGCTCCTGGCACCGGTCCTGATCCTGTTCGCCTTCTCGGTGCTTTATCCGCTGATCGACACGATCCGGCTCAGCCTGTTCGACATCAAGGGCCTGGGGAAACCCAAATTTATCGGAGTGGGCAATTACCTGGCACTGTTTGCCGACCCCAATTTCCGGCAGGTGATCTCAACCACGGTGATCTGGACACTGGCGACGACGACCTTGTCGGTGGGCATCGGCTGGGCCTTCGCGCTGATCTGCTCATTCTCGCCACGCGCCACGCTGATCCCGCGCATCATCGTGTTTTCCGCGTTCGGCATTTCCGAAGCAGTGACTGGCTATATCTGGGCCGGTATCTTCCGGCCCGATGCCGGCGGCATGCTCAATTCCATCATTCATACCGTGGGCCTTGCTCCGCAGCCCTGGCTTGGCACGTCCTCGACCGCGCTTTGGGCGCTGATCGTTGCCTATTCCTGGGCACAGGTCGGACTGCCGCTGATCGTGATCTTTGCCGCCGCACAGGCGGTGCCGACCTCGACGATCGAGGCGGCCTATATCGACGGGGCGCGTCCACTCTCCATCATGCGCCACATCATCGCGCCGCTGTCGATGTCGGGCGTGCGCGTCGCCATTTTCATCAATCTGCTGGGGAGCCTGCGCGCCTTTGACATGATCTTCGTGTTGACGGCAGGCGGGCCGGTGCGCTCCACCGAGACAGTGGGCTATTTCATGTATCGAGAGTCGTTCACCCAGTTCAAACTGGGCTACGGCGCGGCCGCCACGATGATCCTCTTGGCAGCCGTGCTGGTGGTTTCGATCCCCGCCATCATCCAGCGTACGGCGACAGTCCGATGATCGGCCGCCCCCCCGCCTGGATTGCTATCGTCGCCTGGGTCGGCTGCCTGTTCTGGGCCATACCAATCCTGGGCATTCTTATCACCTCGGTCCGCCCGCCCGTTGAAGTGGTGTTCGGCTGGTGGTCGACGGCAAAAATCAGCTTCACCCTGGAAGCCTGGACCACGATCTGGACCAAGTATCCGTTGGCCAAAGGCATCCTGGTGTCTGCCGAGCTGGCGGGCCTGGCGACCCTGGGCACCATGTTGCTGTCTCCCGCCGCCGCCTTCGCCTTCCAGTTCCTGAAGTTCCCGTTCCGGCGGACGCTGCTGGTGATCATCATCAATGCGTTTGTGCTGCCGCAGCAGGTGATCATCATCCCGCTGTTCCAGCTGTGGCGCTCGACCGGGATGATCGACAATATCCTTGCGGTGCTGATCCCCTATATCGGGCTGAGCTTTGCCTGGTCGGTATTTCTGGTGAAAAACTTCCTTGAGGATTTCCCAAAGGACCTGATCGAAGCGGCGCGGATCGACGGCTGCGGAGCGCTCTCCACCTTCTTCCGCATCGTGCTGCCGAATTCGCTCAGCCCGATCTTTGCGGTGGGCATCCTGCAGTTTCTGTTCTGCTGGAACGCCCTGCTGTTGCCGCTGCTGTTCCTGCGGACGCAGACGCCATTGCCGGTGCTGTTTGTCAGCATCGCCGGCACGCGCGACATGAATTTTCACCTGCAGGCCGTGGCGGCCATCGTCACCACGGCCGTCCCTCTGGCCATCTTCATTATCTTCCAACGTCAATTCGCCACGGGTTCGATGAACCGCAGCGGCAGCAAGGAATAGTCATGCCTACCCATCAGCCGATCAAGCCACTGCGCTACCGCCAGATCCATCTCGATTTCCACACCTCCGAGCACATTCCCGGGATCGGCGCCGAGTTCGACGCAGCGGATTTCGTCGCCACGCTCAAGGCCGCGCATGTGGATTCGATCACCATTTTTGCCAAGTGCCACCATGGCTGGTCGTATTACCCCACCACTATCGGCTTTCCGCATCCGCAGCTTGCCCGCCCCGACCTGATGGGCGAAATGGTCAAGGCCTGCGCTGCCGCCGACATCGAAACGCCGATCTATATTACCGTGCAATGGGACGAGCGTTCGGCCCGCGAGCGGCCGGAATGGCGGTTGGTCAGCGCCGATCGCGGCAGTATTCACAATGCACCCGTATCGGACGTTTCCGATCTCAAGCAGTTGAGCCCGCTGTGGCACACCATCTGCCTCAACCACAAGGAATACCGCGACTATGTGCTGGCGCAGGCGCGCGAAGTCGCCCAGCGTTACCCAACACAGGGGCTGTTCTTCGACATCGTCGGCACCTGGGGTTGCGTGTGCAGCCAGTGCCTCAAGAGCATGGAAGCCAAGGGGCTAGATCCGGAACTGGCCAGCGACCGGCTGATCAATGATGAAGCGGTCAACGAGCAGTTCCGCCAGGAAATCAGCACCGCGCTGTTTGCCGAATTCCCGGGCCTGCGGGTGTTCTATAATGTCGGGCACATCCACAAGCAGGGCAAGCAGCGGTTCTCGACCTATACCCATCTGGAACTTGAAAGCCTGCCGACGGGCGGGTGGGGTTATGACCACTTCCCCTCCAGCGCCCGCTATGCCGCGCCGATGGGCTTCGATTTTCTCGGGCAGACCGGCAAGTTTCACACCTCGTGGGGCGAGTTCGGCGGCTTCAAGCAGCCACAGGCGCTGGAATACGAGGTTATGCAAATGGCCTCGCTGGGCGCCAAATGCCTGGTGGGCGATCAGTTGCACGCCAATGGCGCGATCAATCACGATACCTATAAATCCATCGCCCCGGCCTATGCGCGGCTGGAGCAGATGGAGCCGTTCCTGAGGGGCGCCAAGCAGATTTCGGACATTGCCATTCTGGCGGCCGAGCATTTTCATCCGGGCACCAGCCGTAACCATGCCAGCGACGATGGCGCGGCACAGATGCTGCTGGAACTGAAGCGCCCGTTTGACGTGCTCGATGGCTTTTCGGACTTCAGCCCGTATCGGCTGATCATCCTGCCCGACGACGTTCCGGTGGGACCCGAACTGCGCACCAAGCTGGAAGCCTATCGCTCCAAGGGTGGCAAGCTGCTGCTGTCGGGGCGGTCGGGCCTTGATCCGGCAGGCAAGATACTGGCGCTCGATCTGGGGATAATCCGCCAGGACCAGCAGGTGGGCTATACGCCATCCTATATCCGGATGACGGATCACGGGCTCGATGCCAGCCTGCCTGAAGCACCGTTCATTGCCTATGGCACAGCGGAGACGGTTTCACTGGCAGGAGCAGTCGGGTTCGGGGAAATCTTGCCGCCGTATTTCCAGCGCTCCTACAAGCACTTTTCGTCGCACCAGCACGCGCCCGATAACCCGGCGGCCAAGCCGCTGGGCGTGGTGGCCACCGAGTTCAATGGTATTGGCTATATCGCCTACCCGATCTTTTCGATGTACCACGGCGGCGGACAGCCGCTGTACAAGTACCTGGTGCGAGGCCTGCTGGCGCGGCTTGTGCCAGACCAGGCCTTCACCACCGATCTGCCCTCGGGTGGTCGGGCGACCGTCACCTACCAGGCCGATCAAGACCGTCATGTGCTGCATCTGCTCTATGGCGCGCCTCAGGTGCGCGGCAAGGGCATCCCCAGTCTTGATGGCAGCGTGCGCCAGATGGAAATGATCGAGGACGTGCCCGCGCTGGGTCCGGTGACGGCGACAGTGCGGCTCAAATCCAAACCACGTCGGGTTTACGACGCCGCCAGTGGACAGGATATCGCGTATTCAACGGGAGCGGATGGCGGCGTGACACTGACGGTTCCGAGCCTGCATATCCATCGCGCCGTGGTTATCGACGGCGGCGCCTGAAACCGGCAGAAATCCGGGCAGAAGGCGCAGCGTCCTGCTGACGCGGCGCCTTCTGGCGGGCTATATGACAATCGCATGACCCGCACACCGGGGCCGTTCCGGCGTGCGTAGAGGAGCCCTGCGCCGATGGCCGATAATACTGGCGACAAATCTGCTGGCCGGGGCAAGGCAACGATTGCCGACGTGGCGGAGGCCGCCGGCGTCGCCATCGGCACCGTATCGCGCTATCTCAACGGCTTTGACATCCGTCGCGCCAATCGCGATCAAATCGAACAGGCGATCCGCCAGCTTTCCTACAGGCGCAACGCCGCTGCGGCATCGATGAAAACCGACCGGACGCATATCATTGGGCTGATGGTGCCGACTTTCGATGATTTCCATAGCCCGATGCTGGAACATCTGGCGCGCTCGGTACGCCCTACGGGGCGAGCGCTGTTGACCTATTGCCATTCCGGCGAAATGGAGATGATCGCCAGAGGGCTGGATTTTTTCGAGGAACAGCGCGTCGACGCCATCATCATGGATGGCGCCAATCCGCTATTTGGACATATCGACCGGTTGATCAAGGCCGGCACGCCGATCATTTTCTACAACAATGACGTGCCGGGACTGGCAGCGGACCGGGTGTTTGTGGAAAACTACAAGGCGGGGTTTAGGGCAGTAAACTACCTGCTCGATATCGGCCACAAGCGCATTGCGGCGCTGACGGGCGAGATGGCCCACTCCTCCGGCCGGCAGCGGCTGGACGGCTACGAGGCAGCGCTCAAGCAGCGCGGGATTGCTATCGATCCGCGTTACATCGTCAATGGCGGCTGGTTCTTTCACGGCGGCTATACCGCAGCCCGCCGGCTGATGACACTGGATGAACCGCCAACTGCAGTCTACGCCTCCAACTATGGCATGACTACGGGTTTCATGAGCTGGCTCAAGGAGCACGGCTTCAAGGTTCCGCGCGATGTGTCGATTGTGAGCTTTGACGACGTGCCGCTGTTCCGGTTGCACGAGGAGGGGATCACCGCCATCGCCCAGCCGATTGCGCAGATTGCCGAGGCGATCACCAACCTGCTAACGGCGCGGCTGGCTGCCCCCAATGATCGCAACCACGACACGGTGACGCTCGATTGCGATCTGGTGATCCGCGGGTCGACGCAGCCGCCCGCGTGATCAGGTCAGCGGACGCGCTGACCTTCGGCGTTGAACAGCAGGGCTGAGGATGGATCAAAGCGGGCATCGAGCGCTTGGCCGGCCTTGACATCGCGGCCATTGCGCAGCGCCACGGTCACCACGTCGCTGACACCGGCGCGGGCATAGGCAAAGCTTTCGCCGCCCAGGTGCTCGATGATGTCGATGTTGAGGCTGAGCTTGGCTGAACCGGTTTCGCTGAAATGTTCGGGGCGAATGCCCAGCGTGACGGTCGCGCCCTTGGCGGGTGCATTGCTGGCGGCGGGGAAGGTTACGGCCTGATTGTCGTAGTCCGGCAGGCGGACGGTGACGCCGCTGGCGTCGGCGTTGTCGACCACGCCATTGAGGAAGTTCATCTTGGGCGAGCCGATAAAGCCGGCCACGAACAGGTTGTCCGGATTGTCATAGAGATCGAGCGGGCTGCCGACCTGACTGATCTTGCCATCGCGCAGCACCACGATCTTGTCGGCCAGGGTCATCGCTTCGACCTGATCGTGGGTCACGTAGATGATGGTGGTCTGCAGTTCCTTGTGCAGGCGCGCGATTTCGATGCGCATGTGGACGCGCAGCTCGGCATCGAGGTTGGACAGCGGTTCGTCGAACAGGAACACTTCGGGGTGGCGCACGATGGCGCGGCCGATGGCAACGCGCTGGCGCTGGCCGCCCGAGAGCTGCTTGGGGAACCGGTCCATCAAGGGCCCGAGTTCGAGAATGCGGGCTGCTTCGTCGACCTGACGGGCGATTTCATCCTTGGCGACGCCAGCGAACTTGAGCGCAAAGCCCATGTTCTCGCGCACGGTCATGTGCGGATAAAGCGCATAGGATTGGAATACCATAGCGATGCCGCGCTTGGACGGATCGACGTCGTTCATCCGCTTGCCGCCGATTTCGAGATCGCCGCCGGAGATTTCCTCCAGCCCGGCAATCATGCGCAGCAGCGTGGACTTGCCACAGCCCGAGGGGCCGACAAACACCACGAACTCCTTGGATTCGATATCAAGATCAACACCCTTGATGACCTCGATGCTGCCGAAGGCCTTCCGCACGTTGCGTAGTTTCAATCCGCTCATCGCAAATTTCCCTGAGTGTTGGTCATTCGGCAGTCAGTTCAATGGTGGTGGTGGCAAAGCGCTCGTGGCTCACTTTAACCGAAATCTTGCCCGGCTTGCCGGTGGTTTCCAGCCAGAAGCCGGTCGAGCCGCCGCGCAATGGCGACACCGAAGGACCAATCAGCCTGGCGGGGCCGGCGACCTCGATGGTCGCGGCTTCCTGCAGGAATGGCAGCTTGTTGCCGCCCTGATCCAGTGCCCGGATGATGACGCGCACGGTGTCGCGGCCAGCGGCTTTGAGCGTTGCACTATCGGCTTTGACATCGAGCTTGGCCGGCAGCGGGTTGGCGTGGAAATGCATGGTCTTGACGGCTTTGCCGTTGAGATAGCCGGTGACAACGGCGTCTTCCCACTTCATGCCCCACAGGCCCAGCTCTTCCTTGGTGAAGTGCTTGTGATCGATGATCACCGGCGGGTGCGGCAGGTTGGGGAAGCGTTCGGTATCGGGCTTGATGACCTTGGCTGGCTGGTTGCCGTAGCGCAGCTCGATCTCGTCGCAATTGGTCAGCACCATCAGCGGCAACGTGCCGCCGATATTGCGCTCGCCGCGGGCCCAGAAGGTCACCGGCTGCATGACGACGCCTTCTTCGGGCTCGGCCTGGCTGGCATAGGCGTAGGCGGCAAATTTGGGCTCGCGGAACATGTCCATCACGCCATGATGGCAGATGCGGTCGCCCGAGCCGAAATCCTTGTGGGTATTGTAATCGAACATGCACCAGCCGACTGCGCCGGAAATCGACGGATCGCCGTAAGCGGCGTTGAGCACCTGCAGGTGGCGGGTGACGTGCTCGGCCTGGCGCTGTTCCTGATCGTAGCTTTTGGTGGGGTACATGTGGCCACCAAACTCGGTGATCATGTACGGGACCTTCTTGGTTAGACCGGTCACCTGCTGCTGATCGCGCAGGGCAACGCGGCCCTGATTGGCGCCCGGCAATTCTTCATTGCCGAGGACGAAATCGTTCATGGTGTAAACGTCTTCGAGCATTTCGCTCTCGGTGATGTAGCGCACGCCGCCAGTCTGGCGGGTGGTGTCGAGTTCATGGGCCAGCTTGTTGGTGGCGACGTAAAAGTCGTGGCTGTCCTGGGACTCGTTGATGCGCACGCCCCAGATGATGATCGAGGGATGGTTCCAGTCGCGGGTAATCATGCGGCGGACGTTTTCGATCGATTCCGCCTGCCAGGCCTTGTCGCCGATATGTTGCCAGCCCGGGATTTCCTCGAACACCAAGAGGCCGATGCGATCGCAGTGATCGAGGAACCATTTGGACTGGGGGTAGTGCGAGGTGCGGACCAGATTGACCTTGAGGTCGCGCTTGAGGATTTCCGCGTCGGCTTCCTGTGCCGAACGGCCCATGGCGTAGCCGGCATAGGGGAAAGCCTGATGCCGATTGAGGCCGCGCAGCTTGATCGGCTTGCCGTTGAGCAGGAAGCCGTCGGGGGTGAACTCGGCGGTACGGAAACCAAAGCTGTGGTTGGTTACGTCCTTGCCGTGCGGCGTTTCGAGCAGCAGCTCGACGGTATAGAGCTTGGGATCGTTGAGTTGCCAGAGCGACAGGCCGGCAAGGTTTTCCAGCGTCAGGCTGACCGAAGCGCCAGACACGGAGGCAGAGGCCGTGGCGACGATCTTGCCGGCGCCATCGCGCAGGTTGGCGGTCAGGGTGCCGGCCAGCGCCAAGGCCTGCGGGTTGGACAGGTCAGCCCGAATGGTGACGGTCTTGGCGGCAGCCAGGGCGTTGGGGGTTTCGATCTTGGCATTGCCGATCGACACCGGCGGCGTGACGCGCAGCCAGGCATCGCGATAGATGCCGGCATAGGTCAGGTAATCGATCATCGCGCCGAAGGGCGGAATGGCCGGATTTTCGCTGCCGTCGATCTTGACCGTGATCAGGTTGTCGCCGGCCTTGAGCAGTCCGGTGAGGCGCGCTTCGAACGGCGTGTAGCCATCGCCATGGGCCGTGAGCTGTTGGCCATTGAGATAGACCACCGAGTCAGCCATGGCGCCATCGAACACCAGCGCGACTTCCTTGCCGGCCCAGGCGGCATCGGCGTGGATGACCTTCTGGTAGGTAAAGGCGCGTTGATAAACGGTTTCGTCAAAATAGCTGAACGGCAGCTCAACCGCGTTGTGCGGCAGGCTGACGGCTTCGCCGGTGGCGAGCGCCGTGGTCAGCGCAGGCGTGAAGCCGTGGTGAAAAACCCAGGCTTCGTTGAAGGAAGTAACCGAACGCATAGAAAACCTTACTTAACCGACCCCGTCAGGCCCTCGACGAAGCGGCGCTGCAGCAGGAAGAAAATGATGAGAGTGGGCAATGTCGCCAGCACGGTGCCAAACAGGATCATGCCGTAATCGGGCGTGTAGGCCGAAGTCAGGGCCGAGATCACCAGCGTGGCCGTCTTGTTATCGGCGGTCTGCAGCACGATCAGCGGCCAGAGGTAATTGTTCCAGTTGCCCATGAACACGATGATCGTCGCCGCCGCGTAAGTGGAACGCATGACCGGTAGATAGACATAGAGGAAAATCTGCCATTCCTTGAGGCCGTCGATGCGGGCGGCATCGCGCAGCTCGGTCGGGAACGCCTTGGTGGCCTGGCGGAAGTAGAAGATGATGAAGATCGAGGCGATGCCAGGCAGGATGACCGCCGCGTAGGTATTGGTCAGCTTCATCGACGACATCATGACAAACAGCGGCACCATCAGCGCGGCAAACGGGATGGACAGCAACAGCAGCATGAAGCCGAAAATGCGTTCGCGGAAGCGCGACCGGAACATCTCGAAGCCGTAACCGGCGAGCGACGAGATCAACAATGTCAGCACCGTGCCAATCAAGGCGATCAGCGCCGAATTCCAGAACACGCGCGCCACGTCGATGGTTGCAAAGAACGTGGCGACGTTGTTGAACAGCTCAGCACCGAACGTAGCTTTACCTACCACGATATCGGCCGACTTGTTGGTGGCGCCAACGATCATCCAATAGAATGGAAAAACCGAAAGGAAAGTGGCGATGCTGAGCAACAGATAGACCAGGCCACGACGCAGATTGGACAAGGTCATATTGTGGGCGCCTTCCGGTCACGCGCGATGAGGAACTGGATAAAGCTCAGGATGCCCACGATCAGCACGATCACCCACGAGACAGTTGCCGAATAGCCAAAGCTGGGCATGAACTTGAAGGTCAGGTTGTAGATATACATCGACAGGGTCAGCGTTGAATCCGACGGACCGCCGACGGTGATGTTGTTGACCTCATCGAACAGCTGCAGCGTGCCAATGGTGGAGATGATGGTGGTGAACAGGATCACCGGTTTGAGCATCGGAATGGTGATCTGGGTGAACCGGGCCCAGGCGGGGACGCCATCGATGCGCGCTACTTCATAAATCGAGCGATCGATATTTTGCAGCGCGGCCAGATAAAAGATCATGTTGTAGCCGGTCCAGCGCCAGGTGATGGCAATGATGATCAGCACCTTGGCCCAGAACGGGTCCTGCAGCCACAAGATCGGGCCGCTGACCACATGGATGGCCGTCAGGAATTTGTTGACGACGCCGTCAGCCGAAAACATCGACTTGAACAGGGTCGAATAGGCGATCAGCGAGGTCACGCAGGGCAAAAAGATCGCAGTACGGAACAGGCCCCGGAAGCGCAGCTTGGGATCATTGAGCGCCACTGCAAACAGCAGCGCCAAAACGATCATGATCGGCACCTGGAACACGAAGAAGATGCAGGTGTTGACCAGCGCGCGGATGAACACCGGGTCCTTGGTCAGGCGGATGATATTGGCGAAGCCGCCGAAGCTGAAGTTCATGCCCTTGCCGACCTGAAAGCTCATCCAGAGCGACCAGGCGATCGGGTAAATCATGAAAATGCCGAGCAGGACGAGTGCCGGAGCAACCCCCCCTCCCGCAAGCGGGAAGAGGGAGTCGCTACCGGATCATTGCTCGTTTTCCGCAACCGCGTCCTCCCCGGTTGCAGGCTCTGCCTTACCTTGAGCGGCGTCCTCGTCCTCGAACCAATGGGCGCGGGCGGCCATAATGATCTCATTGCCCTGCTCTTCGGAGAGCCCGTACTCAGCGAGTAGGCCACCCTTGTCCTCGGGCCGGGTGCTCGGCTCACGGCGTCGCGGCTCGACGCGCTTCTTCTGCACCAGCTCGTCGGTGGCGAGGTCGGCGAGATCGTCGAGCGTCTTGATCCCCGCCTTGCCCAAAGTGACCAGCATCTGCTCGTTGAGATGGGGCATTTCGGCCAGCGCATCGTCGACACCGAGTGTGCGGCGCACCTCGCGCGAGGCGGCTTCGCGCCGCTCGAGCGCTTCGGCGGCGCGGTTCTGCAGTTCGGCCGCGATATCGTCGTCGAGACCCTCGATCGAGGCGATCTCGTCGACCTGAACATAAGCCACTTCCTCAAGGCTGGTGAAGCCTTCGGCAACCAACAGCTGCGACAACGTCTCATCCACGTCGAGCTCAT
>NZ_JBDSUA010000042.1:0-35805 GCF_039927955.1 Devosia sp.
TGTTTTCCAAGCTGCGCTTCGGCACCGAAGTGATCGCCACCTTCCCCCGCGCCCGCGTCATGGATGCACTGGCGCCCGTGGTGGAAAAGAAGAACCGGCTGGAGATTTACTCGGACGTCGGGTGAGCCACACGCGCGGGATAATTCACTACGGCTTCAACGGCCGTCGCCATGAAGGCAAGCGCATCGCGCCGCCGGGCGAAGGGATTGCGATACAGCGATCCGCTCGCCCCTGCCCGGGCCGCCAGACATTCATCGATGATTGGCCGCCACTGCTGGTCGAAGGCATCGCGGGCATATCGTCCGGCACCAGACTTCGACGTGATCTGACCAGTTGCCAGCGTGTAGTGCTGCCGGCTGATGCCGAGAACACCCCACATAGGTGCCCTAGAGCCGAGCATTGCCAGACCGGACCGTGACAGCAGATTGGACGATCGGACATACCAACTACGCCAATAGGTATCGGCGTTTTGCCTGAGCCAGTCGGTGAGCCGAGCCGGATCGTTCCAAAGGGAGTCGCGATCTATCGTTCCGAGCATCGACCGGGATTGATCGCGGAGCATCAACCAGGTCACAGGATTGCGGTTGCCCTGCCCCGCAGCGATGAAATGGCTGTCTTGGGTGGTCGGACCATCCGGCAGGCCGTCTGGCCCGCCGGTCAAATCCGGCGCCGTCACCCAGATGCCATCGAGCAGCGGCACGTTTGGGCGCGCTGAATAGGTCCGGTGCGCTGCGGCCAGCCCGTCCAAATCCGCCCGGCTGGGCGTTCGAGACAGCACGGCGACGAAGTCGATGTCGCTGGCATGTAGATGGAAATCACCTTGAGCGATTGAGCCGACAAGGTGGAAACCGATGAGCAGCGTTGGGTCGCGGGTGATGACTTCACCCAGAAATGGCCCCAGCGCCGCATCGATCTCCTGCATGCCTACCCCTCGCTTGTACTGACCCCCGCCCCATCAAACGTTGCCATGTTGTTGTGTAAATGCAGCGCAGTTTTGGCGAGGACGGCGGCAAGGGCTGCGCCGCTGCCTTCACCCAGCCGCATGCCCAGATTAAGCAGGCCGTGCACGCCCATGGCTTGCAGCACCTTGGCGTGGCCGCCTTCGGCGGAGACGTGGGCGAAGATGCAATGATCGATGGCGGCCGGATTGACGGCAAAGGCGATGGCGGCGGCCGAGGTGGCGACGAAGCCATCGATGATCACCGGCACCTTCTGCTGGCGGGTGGCGATGATGGCGCCGAGCATGGCGGCGATTTCCCGGCCGCCGACGCGGGCGAGGATGGCCAGCGGATGGTGCAATTCGTCGCCGTGGAAGGCCAAAGCGCGATCGACTGCATCGGCCTTGCGGGCAAGCCCGGCATCATCGACGCCAGTGCCACGACCCACCCAGTCGGCTCCGGTGCCACCGAACAGCGCGGCGTAGATGGCCGAGGCGATGGTGGTGTTGCCGATCCCCATTTCGCCGATGCAGATCAGGTCGGGCTTTCCGGCGATGGCTTCCATGCCGTAAGCGATGGTCGCTGCGCACATGCGGTCATCGAGCGCCGCTTCCCTGGTGATGTCGCCGGTGGGCAATTCCAGCGCCAGTTCGAACACGCGCAGGTTGATTTCGTGCAGCGCGCAGATCTGCGAGATCGCCGCGCCGCCGGCAGTGAAATTGGCGACCATCTGGGCCGTCACTTCACGAGGAAAGGCCGATACGCCCTGATCGGTAACGCCGTGATTGCCGGCGAAAATGGTGACCATCGGGTTGTCGAGCGTCGGCTTGGCCTTGCCCTGCCAGCGACCCAGGAATTCCACCAGCTTTTCCAACTGGCCGAGCGAACCGGCAGGCTTGGTCAGCTTGGCGTCATGGGCGCGGATGGCAGCCACCGCTGCCTCATCGCCTTCCGGCATGATGGTCAAAAGATCGAGGACATCGGCGTAGGCAGCGTTAAGTGGAGCGGGCATGGCAGGTCCGACGTGGGGGTGCTAGGAACTCAGGTGTTGTACGCATTCGGGGTGGAAAAGCAATTGAGCGCCGATGAACCTGTGGTCCCGAAAATCGACGAGCCCCGCCAGCCAACCGTTCCGCTGGAAAAGCAGCCAACGCCCGGTTTGCAAGCCGATTTTCTGATGGCGTTGCGGTTTTTCTCGCGGCTGCCAACCGGCGATGGCGAGCATGAAACACCTGACCTCGGGCGAATCGCCTTGGCCTTGCCGTTTGCCAGCGTGGTGATCGGAATCGGACCGGCGCTGCTGCTGATGGGTGGCGTGTGGCTGGGGCTGCCAGTGTATTTTGCCGCGGCTTTGGCGGTGGGCGCGGCGACCGTGGTGACTGGAGCGATGGCCGAAGATGCGATTGCCGACAGTGCCGATGGGTTGTTCGGCGGGCAGACGATTTATCGGCGGCTGGAAATCATGAAGGACAGCCGCCACGGCACCTACGGGGTGGCGGCTCTATGCCTGTTCATGTTGCTGCGTATCGCGGCGTTTGGCAGCGTTGCGGCCAGCAATCCACTGGCGGCGGCAGGAGTGTGGCTCGGAAGTTCGGTGCTGGCCCGATCGGGCGCCTTATGGCTGGCGATGATATTGGGACCGGCACGGACAGACGGCGCTTCGGCAACGGCAGGACAATTGCCCCGGCGGGCTTTTGCCATTGGCCTGGCGTTTGCGCTGGTGATCGGGTTTCTGCTGGCGGCGCCATTTGCCGGCATTCTGGGACTTGGCCTGGGGCTGTGCCTTGCGGTGCTGACCATTGCCGGGTGGACCGAGTTGTGCCGCCGCATGGTGGGCGGGCAGACCGGCGATCTGATCGGCGCGCTGGTGGCGTTGACCGAGATCGCCGTACTGACGGGGATGCTGGCAGGCCTTTAAGCTGCGGCTTTAAGCACCAGTGCTTCGTGGCCACGGAGGCGCAGCAGATAGAGATCGACGAAATCGGCAGGGACCGCTTCCTTGACGCTTGGGCGCGCGGCGAGGGCCTTGCGCCAATCCGAGACCTTGGGGAAGGCGTCGAGCAGGCCAGTGTCGGTGACGGTTTCGACCGCATCGAGCTGGCGGAATGCCGGGGCGAAAACCGCATCGACATAGCTGAATTTTTCACCGGCGAAGAATGGACCGACCACGGTCTGTTCCAGGCGGGTGAATTTTTGCAGCAGGGTCTGGCGAGCGCCATCGAGATCGGTTGCGGTTTTGGCCGAACCGAACCGGTAGAGATCGCCCAGAACTGCCGAGCCATATTCGATCCAGGCGCGGTGCTGGGCGCGTTCGAGTGGATCGGCTGGATGCAGTTTGACGCCGGGCGCGGTTTCTTCGAGATATTCCAAGATGACGGCGCTTTCAAACACCACCGCGTCTTCCTGGCGGTCACGCGGCACCTTGAGCACCGGCACCTTGCCGAGCGGCGAGATGTCGAGGAACCATTGCGGTTTGTTGGCCAGATCGATGTAAACCACATCGAACGGCACGTTCTTTTCCTTGAGCGCGATAACGGCGCGCTGAACGAAGGGGCAGAGGGCGAAGCTGATCAGCGTCAGTTTGGACATGTTCGGTTCCAGTCATTAATCGGCTGGCAAGTTACCATTGGTAACCTGCTTGCGAAAGCAATTGCGTGCCAAGCTGTCGCGCTGGTCGGACAAAATTTGTCACGCCGGAACCAAGCCAGCGGCTTGAAAAAGCCATGACATATTCCTTTATCACGTGCGGTAGAGCGCAGATCGGAACGGACCACGCATGTTGTTTATCGGGATCGCGCTGCTGATTGCGGGCGGATTGGCGTTGGTGGTGGCCACGGGTGCCGGGAGCCTGGTGGGACTGACGCAGGACCAGACGGCGCAATTGCTCCCCCTGTTGTTGATCCTGATCGTGTTTGCCGGCGGGGCGTTTTCCAAACGCCATCGCGCTTCGCAGTTGATTGGCAGCCTGGTGCTTTGGGTGGCGATCTTTGCTGTCTCCGGTGTTGGCTATGTCTATCGCGACGATCTGCGCGATGTGGCATGGCGGGTGATGGGACAGTTTCGTCCGGGCGTGGCGGTGGTGGATGCCGAGCGCGGCACGGCGACTTTTTCGCGTGGGCTGGGCGGGCATTTCGAAGTGCAGGCCAGCATTAACGGGCACAGCACACCGCTGATTTTTGATACCGGCGCCAGCGCTGTGGTGCTGAACGCCTCTGACGCCGAAAAGGCGGGGATCAATACCAGGAAGCTGACCTTCAACATTCCGGTTTCAACCGCCAATGGCACTGGTCAGGCGGCGCGAGTAACGCTCGACCGGCTCGAGGTCGGAGGCATTGTGCGCACCAATATCCCTGCCTTTGTCGCGGCCGATGATGCGCTCGAGATGAGCCTGCTGGGAATGACGTTTCTGGAAACGCTGAGCCGCTATACGGTGAGCAGCAATTCGCTTGAGCTCGCGGACTAGCCGCAAAAAAGCCGGGACGCGAACGCCCCGGCTGCTTCGTTTCAGCAGACCTTACGACACCGCGAACTGGGTGGCCTGGCCGGCCACGATGTACCAGGTAACGAACAGCGCATTGATGAATGCGCCGGGCAGATAGCTGTTGGTGCGGCGATAGGTATAGGTCGCGATGAACGCGATAATCCCCATCAGTGGCAGGAACTGCATCGCCACCACGGTGTTGAGCGGTTCATTGGCCGAGAACAGATGTCCGGCCATCCACAGTGTGCCATACTGCAGCGCCAGGAACCCGACAAAGCCAAGCGTCAGGGCGCCGATATTGCTGACATACTGGGCAACGCGCCCATCGGTGGCCACCGAAAGGCCCTTGTGCAGACCACGGTGGGCCAGCAGGAAATAAACCAGAAACGGCAGCAGATAGACCAGTCCGATGCGGAATTGCAGCGGGCTCAAGGGTTTGAGCGCAACGACCCAGTAGCGGAAATCGACCTTGAAGAAGAAGTCCGCCGCCAGCAGCGCGACGTAGCCGATGCCGACAGTGGACAGTGCGATCAGGATCGACGGGATGATCTTCTTGCTGGTGCTGACCGGGCTGCCCTTGAGCACGAAACCCAGCGCCAGTGTGATCAAGCCGTTGAGCACCGCCCAGAACGCAATCTGGCTGGTGATGGTCTGGGGCAGCCAGGCGGAGGCCGGGAGGACCAGGCCTCCCCAGTAGAAGAATGCGTAATAAGTCAGCACTGGAATGGCGGCGCCAAGCACGAAGGTAAGCCACCAGACAAGGTTGCGCTTTTCGTGGGCGAAGCTGGTTGGGGCTTCGGCGAGTTGACCGAAATAGCTGCCCGACAGCAGCCAGCTGAAGCTGCCCGCAAGCAGGACGACGAAGCCGGCCAGCGCGATCAGCGTGCCGATTTCCTTGCCGAACCAGATCTGGTCCGATGCGGGCAAGGCCTTGCCGCCGCTCAGGGTCTGAGCAAACCAGTCGATCGAATAGCCAATGGCCTCATTGGAGATGTGATCGCCCGGATGGATGGTATTGGGCTGCTGCAGCAACCGGGCGGTGCCGGCGGCGATATCGCCATAGACCTTGCCCGGCTCGATGGCGGCAGTGGTGCCAAACACAGCTTGCAGTTTCGGGCTGGTCGCCACGTCCTGCGCACGCTCGACGCCCCACATCAGTTGCGAGAATTCGTCGTATTTGGAGAACACGACGGCGAGATTCTTCGGCCAGGTGGTGGTGCCTTCGGCAGCGAAGGGCGCACCGGTGCTGGAGCCTTCCAGCACCATGGCCTTGTAGGCGTCGGGCATGGTGATGGCGGCCGCAAGAATGGTCCAGCCACCCATGGAATGGCCTTCGAGGCCAATATTGTTGACGTCAACGATGTCGAGACCGCGCAGATAGGTCAGGCCAGCGGGGCCACCAAAGCCATTCGAGAAAGCCGGAGCATCGGAATAGCCATGGCCGGTCTGGTCGAGCGCCAGTACCACATAGCCGCGGCGGGCATATTCGATGGCAAAGCCATCCTGAGTTTCGCGGCTGTTGATATAGCCGTGGACGGCAAGAATGCCGGGTGCCTTGGCCTGGGCGGTAACGCCGGCCGGCACATAGAGCAAGGCGCTCATGGTCTGGCCGCCAGGGCCGGAAAAGCGGACGTCCTTGATGGTGATGCCACCGGAGGTCTGGACAAAATGCGCGATCACCGCGCCGATCAATATGATGACCCATCCCAGATGGAACAGGCGAGAATTATGCTTCATTTTCAAAGGCTCCCCAAGACTGGCCCCTGTTTGCGGGCCATAGGGACTCAGCTTTCGCGTGCCAAGTCCTCAAGCGAACCTAACATGTTAGAAATCGAAGCTGAAACGAAAATAAGCGAAAGTCAATGTTTTGGACGGAACGATGCTGCGCGCATACGCGCATAGAAGCAGCATTTCGTCGCAATCGGCTTTCGACTCAAGCGCTGGCGCGATAACGTCACGGCATCACCCCACCCAGACGGAATGATCATGCCGCAACGCCCCTATGATGAAGAGCTGCTGCGTAAATCCTTTGCGGTGGCGATCCGGTCGCGCGATGCGGGCGATCATCCATTTGGCTCGATCCTGGCTGACGCCGATGGAAACGTCCTGATGGAGCAGGGCAATGGCTATACCAGCGAGGGGCACGACCGCACTGCGCATGCCGAAAAGCTGCTGGCGAGCCGCGCTGCCAAGACTTACAGCCTCGCGGTACTGGCTGAAGCAACGCTTTATACCTCGGCCGAGCCCTGCGCGATGTGTTCAGGCGCCATCTATTGGGCCGGGATCGGGCGGGTGGTGTTTGGGCAGACCGAAAAAGATTTGAAAGCGCAGACCGGCGACCACGAGGAAAACCCGACGCTCGATCTGCCCTGCCATGTGGTGTTCGATGCCGGCCAGCGCCCCACCGAAATCGTCGGGCCGCTGCTGGAGGCAGAGTCTGCCGCCATTCAGGCCGACTACTGGGCCAAGCGCTAGCTGGCTTGGGCCAGAGCTGGGCGAGCCACAGCGGCCAAAGCCTGATGGATAACCTCCGGCCCGACGCCGGGGCGGACAGCCTCGACGCTGAGAATCTGGCGGAAGTGGCGGGCGCCGGGCAAGCCATTGGCCAGACCCAGCATGTGGCGAGTGATCTGGTTGACCCTCGCGCCATCGGCGATCTGCGCCTCGGCGTAATCGGCCATGGCGAGCATCACGGCATCGAGGGTCACCGGCGCGGCGGTATCGCCAAACACAAGGGCGTCGATTTCTGCCAGCAGCATCGGGCTGTGGTAGGCGGCGCGACCAAGCATGACGCCATCCATATGCTCCAATTCGGCAACGGCGGTGTCGAGGGTGTCCAGACCACCATTGATCATGACCGGCAGCGGCGACAGCCGGGCGCGCAGGCGACGCACCCGATCATAATCCAGCGGGGGAATGGTACGGTTTTCCTTGGGCGACAGACCTTTGAGCCAGGCCTTGCGGGCATGGACATAAAGCGCCGCGACCCCTGCCCCGACCATGGCGTCGGCAAACCGATCCAGGCTTTGCTCGGTGTCCTGATCGTCGATGCCGATGCGGCATTTGACGGTAACCGGCAGATCGGTGGCATCGCGCATGGCGCGGACGCATTCGGCCACCAGATCGGGCTCTGCCATCAGGCAGGCGCCGAACCGACCGGACTGCACCCGGTCGGACGGGCAACCGACATTGAGATTGATTTCGGCATAGCCAAAGGCTGCGCCCATCGCCGTGGCGCGGGCCAGTTCGGCCGGATCGGAGCCACCCAGTTGCAGCGCGACCGGCTGTTCAGCCGGATCAAAGCGCAGCAGGCGTTGCGCATCGCCGTGGACCAGTGCGGCGCTGGTGACCATTTCGGTGAACAGCAGCGCATGACGCGACAGAACGCGATGCAGGAAGCGGCAGTGCCGATCCGTCCAGTCCATCATCGGCGCTACGGAAAAGCGGCGGGCGGTTTCCAGCGGGGTATGGTCGAGTTTGTCCGGCACGTTTATCCATTCCGTTTTCGCCCGACTATCACCGGGCGGATCAGGCGCTTCCATAGCGCAAATGGGGTTTGGTTGCCGGGAAAAAAGCAGCAGAGCGCAACTTCGCTTGCGTTTATGGTTGGCGGGGACCAGATACAGCACTCAGATGCGGAGAAATTTCCAATGGCACGCAAGCCGAATTATGACTTTGAACGCCGTGAGCGCGAACGGCTGAAAAGCCTGAAAGTGGCCGCACGGGCCGAGGCCAAGGCCAAGGGCACCGAAGAGGCAACCGAGACGCCTTCCGAGGCTGTGCCCGACGACAAGACTGATGAATAGTCGGCCGCAGTGACTGGTTTCGGCGCGGGGCGCCTGCTGGATAGTCTCGGCTGGACCGCGTTTTTCAGCGAGCAGGTGGAGCGCGGCGACGCGGGTTTGATACCCGGTCGCGTCAGCAATGTGCATCGCGCCCGCCTGACGGTGGTGGGGGAGACCGGCTCGACCGACCTGTCACTGGCTGCGCGGGTGACCACGGCGGATTTTGCCGTAGGCGACTGGGTGCTGGCCGATCCGGACAGCCTGATGCTGCGGCGACGCCTGGAGCGGCGCACCCTGTTGCAGCGCCGTCCGGAGGGCAAGGGGCCACCGCAATTGCTGGGCGCCAATGTCGATACGCTGTTCCTTGTCACCTCGTGCAATGCCGATTTCAACCCGAGCCGGCTGGAGCGCTATCTGGCGCTGGCCAATGAAGCGGGCACCACACCGGTGATCGTGCTCACCAAGGCCGATATGGCCAGCGATGCGCGCAGCTTTGAAAAACAGGCGGCGGCGCTGCAAAGCGGGTTGGCTGTTGTCGTTTTGAATGCCAAAAAGCCGGACGCGGCAGCGGCGCTGGCGCCGTGGTGCGGCAGCGGGCAGACCGTGGCATTGGCTGGATCGTCCGGCGTTGGCAAATCGACGCTGGTCAATACCCTGTCGGGCGCTTCGCAACAGACTGGCGGCATTCGTGAGCAGGACGGTAAGGGCCGCCACACCACGACCTCGCGCTCGCTACACGCCATGGCTAGTGGCGGTTGGGTGATCGATACGCCCGGCATGCGGACGCTGCATGTCAGCGACGTGGATGCGGGCATCGACCGGCTGTTCAGCGACATCACCGACCTCGCGCCACTCTGCAAGTTTCGCGATTGCACGCATGATCATGAACCGGGATGTGCCGTGCAGGCGGCGGTGAAAGCCGGAACGCTCGATGCCGACCGGCTGGCGCGCTGGCGCAAGCTATCGAGCGAAAACCGCGGCAATGCGCCCGCGCAGGCGCCCAAACGTCCGGGCGGCCGAGGCCGCTAGTTCAAGGCCGAGGCTGCCGCTTCATCATCCCTGGCAGCTTTGAGCAGGGCCACCACATAGGGCGCGAATGAACGCCAGACTTCGATGTGGAAACTGGTTTCGCCGTTGCGCCACAACACGATTTCGGCTTTTTCGAAAATAGTGCGGACGGCCATGCCGACAGGAAATGCGGTCAGCGAAAGGTCAAGCGGGGTACCGGCGTTGAGGATCGCAGTGGCGCCGGCGCCTTGGAGCAGAACGGCAGTCTGGCGATGCGATATGTCGACGACTGCGCAGGCAATGCCGGCGACCGCCTGGTTCAGCGTGGCCTGCAGGGTTTCAGTTTCCGCGACGGGGGCGAGCAGCAACCATTCGTCGGGCCCGAGCCAAAGCGCCGCATGATCACCGCTGCTTTCAGCACGGCACGGCCTGGTGGGCAGAGCCACGCCAAAGGCCTTGCCGACGGCGTCGACGGCAGCCGCGCCGCGCAGGATGAACCGTGTCGCCGCTGGCGCCGGAACAAGCGTAGCATCCCCAGCCATCTGGATGGCTTCGGCCAGCGGGGCGGCGCGTTTGGTGGACAGGTCAAGCATCGAGCCGCACTCCTGGCTTGTCGAAGAAGATGGGTTCGGTGACTTGGATGGCGACGGCAATTCCGGGCATCGGGACGTGCAGGGTTTGGCCGATGCGGGCCTTGCCCTCGGCGACCAAAGCCAATGCAATCGAACGGCCCAGCGTTTCGCTCCAATAGGACGACGTCACATGGCCCAGTGCCGGTGTGCCGGTTGCCGGCGAGGCTTCGACAGTGATCTGCGCCCCCTCCTCCAGCACGACCTTGGGATCGACGGTGAGCAGGCCGACCAGTTGCTTGCGGTCGGTCTTGAGCAGATCGGGGCGACGCAGCGAGCGCTTGCCGACGAAGTCCTTCTTGGTCTTGCCGATGGCCCAATCAAGGCTCAGATCGGACGGGGTGACCGTGCCGTCGGTTTCCTGACCGATGATGATGTAGCCCTTTTCAGCGCGCAAAACGTGCATGGTTTCAGTACCATAGGGCGTCAAGCCATGTGGCGCGCCGGCGGCGTAGATGGCTTCCCAGACGACGCGGCCGTAATCGGCGGGTACGTTGACTTCGAAGCCCAACTCGCCGGTGAAACTGACGCGGAACAGCCGTGTGGGGACGCCACAGATTTTGCCTTCGCGCAGGCTCATGTGGGGCATGGCGTCGGGTGACAGGTCGATGCCTTCGACCAGTGGGGCCAGGATTTCGCGGGCTTTGGGGCCTTGGACGGCAATGACCGACCATTGTTCGGTGGTCGAAGTCAGCCACACCTTGAGCTCGGGAAATTCGGTCTGCAGGTAATCTTCCATATGCGCCAGCACTCTAGGGGCGCCGCCAGTGGTGGTGGTGACGTGGAAGCGATCGAGCGCCAGGCGGCCAATGACGCCGTCGTCCATGACGAAGCCGGCTTCGTTGAGCATCAGGCCATAGCGGCAGCGGCCGACGCCGAGCTTGTGCCAGGGGTTAGTGTAGAGCCGTTCCATGAACTCGGCGGCGTCGGGGCCGACGACTTCGATCTTGCCGAGCGTCGAGGCGTCGAACAGGCCGGCGGCACTGCGAGCGGCCTTGCATTCGCGGTTGACTGCGGCGTGTAAGTCCTCGTTTTCCTTGGGGAAATACCAGGCGCGCTTCCACTGGCCGACGTCTTCGAAGGCGGCGCCCTGGGCTTCGGCCCAGCCATGGATGGCAGTGCGGCGGATGGGGTCGAACAGGTCGCCGCGGGCGTGGCCGGCCAGCGTGCCGAAGGTGACCGGGGTGAAGGGCGGGCGGAACGTGGTGAGGCCGATATCGGGGATCGGCTTATCGAGTGCCGCCGAGGCGATGGCGAGGCCGTTCATGTTGGAGGTCTTGCCCTGATCGGTGGCCATGCCGGTGGTGGTGTAGCGCTTGATATGCTCGATCGAGTGCATGCCTTCGCGCACCGCCAGCCTGATGTCCTTGGCGGTGACGTCGTTCTGGAAATCGACGAAGGCCTTGATTTTCTGGGGGTTTCCGGCGGTGGGGACGGCGCCATGGAAGCCGCCTGACGGTGCGATGGCACCGGAGGCGGTGTAGTGGTGAGCACTTCCGCCACCGGCGGCATGGCCTTCGGCAAGAGCCGTGGCAAGATCGAAGGTGCCGTTGCAGGCGCCGACCGATTGCAAGGCCTGGGGCGAGGTGCCGGGGAGATAAATCTGCCGGTTGGCGTCGTAGGTCAGTTTGCCACGGGACTGGGAGAACAGGTGGACGGCGGGGGTCCAGCCGCCTGTCATCGCGATAACATCGCAGTCGATCCAGTGCAAATCGGTTAGCATTCCGTTAACGTTGAGTGTCCCCAACTGTACCCTTTTGACTCGCGTGCGGCCCGAAACAGCATTGATCACCATGGCGTTCGCCATCGGCAGTCCAGCGGATTTGGCAGCTTCGTAACCGGGACCGGCGGCGATGGGGCGCAGGTCGGCGATCATGGCGATCTCGGTGCCGGCGGCGTGCAGGTCGAGCGCTGCGGCATAACCGGTATCATCGGCGGTAAAGACCACGGCGCGTTGGCCGGGTTTGACGCCATGCCGGTTAGCATACGTCCGCGCGGCAGAGGCGAGCATAACTCCGGGACGGTCGTTATCGGGAAACACCAGCGGGCGCTCGATGGCGCCAGTGGCGAGCACGACTTGTTTGGCGCGGACCTTCCACAGGCGTTCGCGCGGGACCTTGGCGTCGGGTGCGGCCAAGTGATCGACCAAGCGTTCGGAGAGGCCGAGGAAGTTCTGGGCGTAATAGCCAAAGGCCTGCGTGCGGGGCAGCAGCGTGACATTGGACATGGTGCGCAGGCGGGCCAGCGCCGAGGCGACCCAGGCCGAAGCGGAGACGCCGTCGATGATAGTGTTCCGCTCATCGAGCAGGCCACCGCCCATTTCGGGTTGTTCGTCGCAGAGCATGACCGAGACGCCGGTTTCGGCAGCGGCAAGTGCAGCGGCAAGGCCAGCGGCCCCGGCCCCGACGACCAGCACATCGGCGAAGGCGTAACGATGGGCATAGTGATCCGGATCGGCCGCTTTTGGGGCGACGCCAAGACCGGCAGTGCGCCGGATGAACGGCTCATAAAGCCGGTGCCACGCGCCCTTGGGGGCCATGAAGGTCTTGTAGTAGAACCCGGCACCAAACAGGCCGGCGGGCGCCAGATCGTTGAGCGCCAGCAGATCGAAAGCCAGGGACGGCCAACGGTTCTGGCTGTGGGCCACGAGGCCCTGGTAAAGCTCGACCTGGGTGGCGCGCAGGTTTGGCGCGCTGCGGCCACCGGTGCGCTCGATATTGACCAACGCATTGGGTTCTTCGGAGCCAGCAGCGAGGAAGCCGCGCGGACGGTGATACTTGAACGAGCGACCGACCAGATGCACGCCATTGGCGATCAGCGCCGAGGCCAGCGTATCGCCGGCCAAGCCGATGTAAGGGCGACCATCGAAAGTGAAATTGAGCGGTTTGGCGCGATCGACGCGGCCGCCGGCGGGAGTGCGCATCAGGCCGCTCATTGGGCAATCTCCGGGCGAGGCTGGCCGGCCTTGTAGGTGGCAAAAATCCTGTCGCTGACGGTGTCGCGCAGGCAATTGAAGAAGCGACCGCAGCCATTGGTGTGGCGCCAGCGTTCGGCGTGCAGGCCCTTGGGGTTCTTGCGCAGATAGAGGAACTGGCCCCAATCCTCATCGGTCAGCGGATCGGGATCGAGCGGTCGCGCCACATGGGCTTCGCCGGCATAGCGGAATTCGAGTTCGGGCCGGTCCATTTCGCAATAGGGGCAATGAATGAGCAGCATCTAAAATCCTCAGTGCGCAACGGCAGCGGCGGCGGCTTCGTCGATCAGCCGACCGGTGCGGAACCGGTCGAGCGTGAACGGCGCGGCGATCTTGTGCGGTTCGCCGGTAGCGACAGTGTGGGCAAAGATGTGCCCCGAGCCGGGCGTGGCCTTGAAGCCGCCAGTGCCCCAGCCACAATTGACGAACAGGCCGGGCACCGGGGTCTTGCCGATGATCGGAGACCGATCGGGCGTCACGTCGACAATGCCGCCCCAGTTGCGCAGCATGCGCAGGCGGCGCACGGCGGGGAACAGTTCGCAGATGGCTTCGAGCGTGTGGGTGGCAATGTGCAGGCCGCCGGTCTGCGAATAGGAGGTGTAAGCGTCGGTGCCTGCCCCGATCACCAGTTCGCCCTTGTCGGATTGCGACATATAGGCGTGGATGGTGTTGGACATCACCACGCAGGGCATTATCGGCTTGATCGGCTCGGACACCAGCGCCTGCAGCGGATAGCTCTCAAGCGGCATGTTGACGCCAGCCATCGACATCAGGACGCTGGAATGGCCGGCAGCGACGACGCCGACGCGTTTGGTGTTGACCACGCCGCGCGTAGTTTCGAGGCCGGTGACGGCGCCATTGATGCCGCGCAGAATGCCTTTGACTTCGCAGTTCTGGATGATGTCGACGCCGAGCGCCGAGGCGGCGCGAGCATAGCCCCAAGCGACGGCATCATGGCGAGCCGTGCCGCCGCGCCGCTGCAAAGCTGCGCCGACGATAGGGTAGCGCACATCGCGGTCGATATTGAGGATCGGGCAGAAATCCTTGGCCTGTTCGGGGGTCAGCCATTCGTTGTCGATGCCGGCGAGGCGATTGGCATGGACGTGGCGCTTGAACACCTGGATGTCGTGAATATTATGGGCCAGCATCATGACGCCGCGCGGCGAGTACATGACGTTGTAATTGAGATCGAGGCTCAGCCCTTCCCAGAGCTTGAGCGCATGCTCGTAGAGCGCTTCGGATTCTTCCCACAAATAGTTGGAGCGGATGATGGTCGTGTTGCGCCCGGTATTGCCGCCGCCGAGCCAGCCTTTTTCCAGCACCGCGATATTGCGCATGCCATGTTCTTTGGCCATGTAATAGGCCGTGGCCAGCCCGTGGCCACCGGCACCGACGATGACCGCGTCATAGCTGGCCTTGGGTTCGGGCGACCGCCACTGCTCGGGCCAGCCGGTATTGCCGGCAAAGGCCTGGCGCAGCAGATTTGGGAATGAAAAGCGCATGGCTCGACCCTCGATAGCGTGGCGCAGTGTGCGCCTATTGTCCGGGCAGACACGAGAACAATTGCGACATAGCGATAGAAGATTTCGGACACGACGTCGAATGGGCCCGTGCTAGAAAATGCGCCGTTCCGACGACGCCGTATCGTCCGATGGGACCAGTTCTGTCGGCCCTTGCGCAAGCCGCTGCCGCCATTGCGATGGCGTCATGCCGAACTGCTTGCGGAAGGCGCGGCTGAAATGGGCGCTATCGGCAAAGCCAGTGAGCGAGGCCACATCGGCAATCGGCCGCGTCGTACCCTGCAACATCCAGCGACCGTGTTCGACCCGCATGGCGCGATAGACCGCGGCCGGGCCAACGCCGAGTTCGGCCTGAAACAGGCGGTCGAGCTGGCGGGCGCTCATAACGAGGCGGCGGGCAATGGCTTCGATGGCCAGCGGTTCGGCAAGGCTTTGTTCCATCAGCAGGCTGGCGCGACGAACGCGCTCACTGGCGCCCTGCAGCACATAGGGCGGCGCCGGCTGGGTAGAACTGGCGGGGCGCGGCGCATCAAACAGCAACACATTAAGGCTCTTGCGGGCGCTTTGTTCGCCGACATGGCGGCTGACCAGCATGGCCGCCAGATCGGCAGCTCCGGCGCCGCCCGAACAGGTGATGCGGTCGCCATCGACCAGAAAGATGCGGTCGGAAATCGGCTCGATATCGCCAAATTCGTCGATCAGATCGCGGTGGTGATACCAGCTGACGCAGCAGCGGCGGCCGGACATCAGCCTGGCACGAGCCAATACGAACGAGCCGGTGCAGACCCCGATCAGCGGAACGCCAGCAGCGGCGGCTTCACGCAGATAGCTTTCGGTGGTCGCATCGATCTGCGGACCCTTGTGCAGCAGGCCGCCGATCACCGCGATGTAATCGAACTTGGCCGGATTGCTCAGGCCTGCCTGCGGCAGCACTTCGATGCCGCAACTGGAGCGGACGGGATGGCCGGAGGCGGACATGACGGTCCAGTTGCATAGAATCTGGCGGGAGCCATCGCCTTCGTCGGCGGCGAGGCGCAGCGTATCGACGAAGGTGGAAAAGGCCGTCAGCGTGAAGTGATTGGCGAGGATGAAACCGACGCGCAGGCGGGCCGGGGCGGCTGGGTTGGCTACGGCGCGTTTGGCTGGCGTCGGGCTCACCAGTCGATCAGCTTATGTTCGCGGAGGTAGAAGAGAATGGCCTGGGCCTTTTCGGCTGGCGTGCCGGAACTGATCACCGCGCCGCCCTTGGCGTCGGTAGCCACCGCCGACAGCATGCGGGCGTGGCCGGACTTGGTTTCGGCAGCCTTGAATTTGACCGGACGTTTGATGGCGGGTTCGGTGCGCCAGGCCGAGACCGTCGCGGGCGCCGCGCCGGATGATGGGACCTGCAGCAGCCGGCCATGGGCGCGGCGGGCGAAGGCATAGCGTGGCTTGGCCGGGGCCTTGGGGTGGATCGCTACCACTGCAGGCAGGCTGACGCGGACGTGGCGGCGCTGGCCTTTGGGGAGCGACTGGGTGATTTCGACGTGGCCGTTGGCAATCGACAGGTCTAAGGCCTGAGCGACGATAGGTAGGCCGCGCTGTTCGGCGACCAGATATGGCACCATGCCGCTGCCCTGCCCGCCTTCGCTGCGGGTGCCGGTGAGAATCAGGTCGTAGCCGGACAGACGTTCGGCCAGCTGGGCGGCGATATCGGGGCCGGCAGGGACGACGAGGAGGTTGATGGCACCGTAGGCGAAGTAGTCGCCAAGGGCGGTTTCGGTGTCGGTGCCGACGTGGAGCAGCGTCACATCGGAGCTGAGCTGGAGGGCGATATCGAGCGCCAGCAGGTCATCGGGGTTTGGCCGGGCGGCCCCGCTGACCGGGTTGCGACCGAGGGCGGCGAGGACGGCGATGCGCAGACGGGGCTGGTCCAGCATCAGCTAGGCCTCCTGATCGGCAGCGGTGAAATTGCGGCCGCGCGTGGCGTGCAGCAATTGCTCCATGATCTGCTGGGCATCGTCGACGATGGTCAGATCGGCGCGCTTGGCGATCGGGGCGCTGGCATCGGTATTGATGGCGATGACGTGACGGCAGGCGCGAATGCCCTGCAGGTGCTGGACGGCGCCGGAAATGCCGATGGCCAGATAGACATTGGCGGTGACGGTCTTGCCGGTGGCGCCGATCTGCTTGTCGCGGGCGAACTTGCCATCATCGACGGCCACCCGGCTGGCGCCGACTGCCGCGCCGAAGGCATCGGCGACGGCCTGCAGGGTCGGCACGTCAGTGACTCCATTGCCGGCGGAGACGATGAAATCGGCTTCTTCCAGCGCCAGTTTGGCCGTGTCGATGGCGGGGGTGCCGAGATGGGCATAGGCGCTGGCTGGAGTTTCGGCCGCTGCATAGTCGAGCGTCTCTCCGACGCCGCGGAACGCCAGTGCGGTGTCCGTGGTTTCCGGATCGAGCAGCAGGATGCGCGGCAAGGTTCGACGGGCAAGCGTGGCGCCGCCCTGCCAATGTGTAGCCAGCGCGTCGGCTTTCAGTTCGACCACATGAGCGGCTGCGTCCGCGCCAAGCCTTGCGGCCAGGCGGCGGCCGAGATCACCATCGCCGATGGCGTTGTCGGGGAGCAGGATATGGAGCGGATTGAGTTTGCCGATGATGTCAGTGGCGATGGCCAGTTCCAGATCGGGATTGAACAGGCCGCTTTCGCAGTCCGGCGCGACGAAGATACTGTCGGCGCCCAGAGTTGTCAGATCATCAGTGAGACTGCCGAGCACGAGCACGGCGACCGCCGCATCGGCGCGGGCCAGCAGTGCGGCGGCAGCGATGGCCTGCTGGGCCTGTGCGTCAAAGCCACCGCGATCGGTGTGGGCGATGACAAGGATGTGGTTTGTCGGCGCTTGAGTCAGACGCAGCGGTTTGGGTGCCGTTTCGTGGTGGGCGGCAAAATGCTGAAGCGTGCCCGCCGCGCCGATTTCGCCGAGGATGATGCGCTTGAGGCCCTGTGGCGTGACGTGGAACGGGCGGCGGGTATTGAGGCGTTTGGCTGGACTGGTCATGCGGTGACCTCCAGCGCGGCGGCGATGAGTTCGGCGACGTCGAGCACTTCGGGGCGGTCTCCGACGACGCCTTCGAGCATGGCGGTGCATTGTGGACAGGCAACAGCGACGATGCCGGCGCCGGTAGCGCGAGCATCTTCCATGCGGATATCAGGGATGCGCTGCTTGCCGGGAATGTCGGTGAGCGGCGCGCCGCCGCCCCCGCCGCAGCAGCGGCCGCGCAGACCGGAGCGCTCCATTTCGCGCACTTCGATGCCAATGGATTTGAGCAGGTCGCGGGGGGCATCGATCTCGCCATTGTAGCGACCGAGATAGCACGGGTCATGATAGGTGACCGGGCGCTGATCGAGCATCTGGGTCAGCTTGAGCTGGCCGGCATTGGCGAGTTGGGCAAGGAACGTGGTGTGGTGCAGCACTTTGTAATGGCCGCCCAGCGCCGGGTAGTCGTTTTTCAGGCTGTTGAGCACGTGCGGGTCGGCGGTGACGATGCGCTGAAACGAAAAGCCCGCCAGCAGGGCAATATTGCGCTGCGCCAGTGACTGGAAGGTGGCTTCGTCGCCGAGACGGCGAGCAGTGTCGCCGGTATCGAGTTCGAGGGCGCCGAGTACGGCGAAGTCCACCTTGGCGGCTTGGAGCGATTTGACCAGGGCGCGCAGGCTGCGCTGGTAGCGCATGTCGAAGGCGCCTTCGCCGGCGACCAGCAGCACGTCGAAGGCGACGCCGGGCCGGGCAACTGGCACGTCGAGATCGACGGCCCAATTGTAGCGCGAGGCCAGATCGTGGCCGCCAGCCGTGCTGGTTTCGCGCAGGTTGGCGAGGGTTTCCGGGGCGGTGCCGGGGAGATCGCCGGTGGTCAGCGTAACGTTGCGGCGCAGGTCGACGATGGCATCGACATGCTCGATCAGCATCGGGCATTCCTGCACGCAGGCGCGGCAGGTGGTGCAGGACCACAGGGTTTCGGGTTCGATCAGGAATGGCACGATGGGCTGATCCGGCGCGCCGGCATGGGTGCCGATTTCAAGACCGGGGGACGGGCTGCCGAAATAGGCGGCGTCGCTGCCGCCGGCGAGGCCAACCACCATGTCCTGGATGAGCTTTTTAGGGTTGAGCGGCTGGCCGGCGGCGGCGGCAGGACAGGCGGCTTCACACTTGCCGCATTGCACGCAGGCATCGAACGACAGCAGTTGATTCCAGCGGAAATCCGAGGGTTTTTCGACGCCGAAATCACCGGCGTCGAGATCGAGCGGACGCAGGCCGACCGAGCGCTCGGTGAAGCGCTGTTTGCGCGGATGAAAGCCCAGATGCAGCAGCCCGGCCACCGCGTGTTTCATCGGTCCGCCGGTGCTGATTCCCAAGGCCAGTTCGGCGAAGCCGGCGATGAGCAGCAGCAGCGCTGCTGCGGCCAGTGTGGAGGTCAGCAGTGTTGCCGCGATGGTGCTGGTAGTGATGGCCATGAGTAACACGGCGCCAAGGGCGAATGCCGCCAAAGTATAGGGCAGCCGGGTCCACGGTCCACGTGACAGGCGGGTGGGCGGATCGATGCGGCGCCGCCAGACACGAATGGCACCACCGAACATGACCGCACTCGCCAAGATGATCAGCCAGTCCAGCCAAACACTGTAGAGGGCAAAACCGTAGTTGAGCCCGATGAGAGCCAATGCGCCAACGGCGCCGCCAGCGACTGCGACGTGGGTTATCGATATGTACGGGTCTCGCGCCACGACATGGTGCACGTCCACCAGATATCGCTTGGGGATGGACAGCAGCCCGGCCCAGTCGACGGGGGCGTCACGACCATTGCGCCATAGCGCCATGCGGCGGAACAGGCCGACGGCCAGGGTGAGGACCGCAAGCCAGAATATGCAGGTGATAGCGATCTGGACCCAGAGCACGCTCAAAAATCCTTGCAGAGGCGGAGCGCATCGTAGATGGCGCCGTGGATATTGTGCTGCGAGATGCAATCGCCGACGCGATAGAGCAGGAATTTATCGCCTGACAGGTCTTCGGACAGGCCGGGCTGCGGCTGGCTGGCGAACAGGGTGGCGATATCGGTCTGGCCGTAATTGACCGACTTTTCCTTGAGGTCCCAATAGAGGCCGTCATTGGGGAGAATGCCGTTTTCGACCACGACCTGATCGACGGCGCGTTCTTCCAGCGCCTCGGTATATTCGTTGCGGATCACGGCGATCAGCTTGTCGCCTTCGCGATAGACCCGGTCGAGCCAGTAGTTTGGCGTCATCACCACGTCCATGGCGTAGAGGCGCCGATAAAAGATCGGGAAAGTGGTGCCGCCAACGTCGTCGGCCACCTTGACGTCGGGGGTGACGATTTCAACCTGGCTGCCGCGGGTGGCGAGGAAATCGGCGGTGCCGGAGCCGGTATGGGCGCTCATCACGTCATAGACCAAAACGTTTTTGGCCGGAGCGACCTTGCCGGAGAGGATGTCCCACGAACTGACCGACAGGCCATCATCGGCGCCCCAGCCGGCCACCTGGCCCATGTTGGAATTGCCGCCGGTGGCCAGCACGACGATATCGGGCTGTTCGGCCAGGATCATCTCGGAGGTGGCTTGCGTGCCCATGCGGCGATCGACGCCGAGGCGTCTGGTTTCCATATCGAACCAGCGGACGATGCCGGCCATCTGTTCGCGCTGCGGCGCCTTGGCGGCGAGATTGATCTGGCCACCGACGGCGTCGCTTTTTTCAAACAGCACCACATCGTGTCCGCGCGAGCGGGCGACGCGGGCGGCTTCGAGGCCACCGGGACCACCGCCGACCACGACGACCTTGCGCTTTGGGCCGGTCGACTTGGTGACGATGTGCGGCATGGTGGCTTCGCGCGACGTCGCGGCGTTCTGCACGCAGAGCACGTCGAGACCGTTATATTGCCGATCGATGCAATAATTGGCGCCAACGCATTGTTTTATCTCGTCTTCGCGGCCATCGCGGATTTTTTCGACCATGTGCGGATCGGCGATCTGGGCCCGGGTCATGCCCACCAGATCGACCATGCCGGCGGCCAGGATGCGCTCGGCCTGCCCGGCATCGCGGATCGACTGGGCGTGCATGACCGGCAGATCCACGACCGATTTGATGCCAGCGGCGAGATGAACGAAGGGCTCAGGCGGCAGCGCCATAGGTGGCATGCAATTGGCCAGCGTGTTGTGGGTATCGGCACCGGAGCCAATGACGCTGAGATAGTCGATCAGCCTGGTTTCGCCCATTGCGTGGGCGATTTCCTTGAGGGTTTCGTGATCGAGGCCGTCCTCGTGAAACTCGTCGCCGCACATGCGCAGGCCGACGACGAAATCCTTGCCGACGGCCTCGCGGACCGAGGTCAGTACCTCGATGCCGAAGCGCATGCGGTTGGCAAGCGAGCCGCCCCATTCGTCGGAGCGGAAATTGGAGCGCGGGCTCCAGAACTGGTCAATCAGGTGCTGATGGGCGGCGGAGATTTCGATGCCATCAAGGCCGGCATCCTGCACACGTTTTGCAGCGACACCGAAGTCCTTGATGATGCGTTTGATTTCCTGGATTTCGATGATCTTGGCATTGCCGCGATGGACCGGCTCACGGATGCCTGACGGCGTCATCAGGTGCGGCCAGTTTTCGCCGTGGAAGGCATTGCGGCGGCCCATATGGGTGGCCTGGATCATGATCTTGGTGCCATGCTTGTGCATGGTTTCGGCCAAGCGGGCCAAGGGATCGATGACGCGATCGGTGGAGAGATTGACCGATTTCCACCAGCCTTGCGGGCTATCGACCGAGACCGGGCTGGAGCCGCCACAGATGGCAAGGCCGAGGCCGCCTTTGGCCTTTTCTTCGTAGTAACGAATATAGCGATCCCCCGGCAGGCCGCCGGCTTCGGCATAGACTTCCGCATGCGCGGTGGAGACCACGCGGTTGCGCAGCGTGAGCTTGTTGATCGTCAGCGGCGACATCAGGTGCGGATAGGAAGCCATTATGCGGCCTTAGGGACAGAGTTATCGCATATAGATTGCAGCGCCATCCGGCCCATGCATCGGACGGCACCTCCCCCTTGATGGGGGAGGCCAGGAGGGGGTGTGAGAGCTCCGATATCGGGGCCAAACCACCCCCACCCTTGATCCCTCCCCGCAAGGGGGAGGGTGTCGACTGGGCCGCAAGCGCTCTAATACCGTGACACACCCAGATCCGACGTATCGATATCTGGCGTCTTGCCACCAACCAGATCGGCGATCACCCGGGCCGAGCCGCACGACATGGTCCAACCCAGCGTGCCATGGCCGCTATTGATGAACAGGTTTGCCAATTTGCTGGCCCCAATGATTGGCGTGCTGTCCGGCGTCATCGGGCGCATACCGGTCCAATAGCTGGCTGCCACGGTATCGCCCGCGCCCGGGAATAGCTCATTGACGCAATAGGCCAGCGTTTCGCGCCGGCGTGGCGGCAGGTCGGAATTGTAACCTGACAGCTCGGCCATGCCGCCAACGCGGATGCGGTCGCCAAGGCGGGTGATGGCAATCTTGTAGGTTTCGTCCAGCACGGTGGAAACCGGCGCGGTCGCTTCATTGATCAGCGGCGCAGTGATCGAGTAGCCCTTGATCGGATAAATCGGCAGATCGATGCCGATGGTGCGCGCCAGCTTGGGCGAAAAACTGCCCATGGCCATGATATAGGCGTCGCCACTCATCGGCCCGGCGCTGGTCTGTAGGCTCGAAACCTTGCCTCCGTTGGTTTCAATGCCGCTGATCGTCGTGCCGAAATGAAATTTCACGCCCAGCTCGATCGCCATGGCCGCGAGCTTGGTGGTGAAGACGTGGCAATCGCCGGTTTCGTCGCCGGGCAGGCGCAGCCCGCCGGCAATATCGGCGCTGGAGGCACCAAGCCCCGGCTCGGCGGCGATGCAGCCGGCCCGGTCCAGCTCTTCATACGCTACGCCATATTGCTTGAGCACCTCGATGTCCTTGTAGGCGCCATCAACCTGCTTCTGCGTGCGAAACAGTTGCACAGTGCCCTGCATGCGCTCGTCGTAGGTGATGCCGGTATCGGCCCGCAACTGCTTGAGCACATCGCGGCTATATTCGGCCACGCGCACCATGCGGGCCTTGTTGGTGGCGTAGCGGCCTGCCGTGCAATTGGTCAGCATCTGCAGCACCCAACGCACCATATAGGGGTCGACCATGGCTTTCACGATCAGGGGCGGATGTTTCATCATCAGCCATTTGACCGCCTTTTGCGGAATGCCGGGCGCCGCCCAGGGCGAGGCATAGCCAGGCGATACCTCGCCGGCATTGGCAAAGCTGGTTTCCAGCGCCACGCCGGGTTGGCGCTCGATTACCTCGACCTCGTGCCCTGCCTTGGCCAGATAATAGGCCGAGGTCACCCCGATCACGCCGCCGCCCAGAATGATGACTTTCATGGCTCTACTCTTTCGCTGCTCTATAGGTGCGGGCATAGCGGCGGCCCAGCCGGGTGAGAATTTCGTAGCCGATAGTGCCGGACAGGCGGCCCACATCATCGGCGGTTTGATGTGGCCCGATCAGTTCGACCGCAACGCCCTCGGCAATCTGCTCGGGCGGAACTGCGCTGATGTCTGCCATGAAGCTGTCCATCGACACGCGCCCAACAATCGGCAGGCGATAATCGCCAAACCACACCGCGCCGCCATTGGACAGATGGCGCGGCCAGCCATCGCCATAGCCCACCGCAATGGTGGCGATCCGCATCGGTCGGTCGGCCTCGAAGGTATAGCCGTAGCCAATATGAGTGCCAGGAGCGACGGTGCGAATCTGCGCGATCTGCGCCGTAAGCTGCACTGTTGGAACAATACCCTCGACTCGCGGACCAGCCTCGATCCCGTAAAGAGCCGCACCGGGACGGCAGAGATCGAACCGGTAATCCGCGCCAAGGAACGTGCCAGCCGAATTGGCCAGCGACGCGGGCAGGGTGGGGAAACGCCCTTTGGCCGCCCGGAATGCTTCAAGCTGCGCAGCATTGCCCCGATGCTCCGGCTCATCCGCATTGGCCAGGTGGCTCATCAGCAGCACCAGATTGAGCCGCGCCAGGTCGCCGGCAAGATCGACCTGCTCGGTCACTGAAAGCCCGAAGCGCGACATGCCGGTATCGACCTGCAGTGCCGCCGGGGCGCCATTGCCATGCTCGCTCCAGGCTTTGACCTGAGAGACCGAACTCAGGACGGGCAGCAGCGTGGCGGAAAGGCACAGCGCTTCGCCGCCAGGCGGAAGGCCGTTGAGCACAAAAATCCTGGGGGCAGGGCCTAGTGCGCTTCGCAGGTCGAGTCCCTCGGAAAGTGCCGCAACGAAAAACGTCTGGCATCCGGCTGCGAGCAGGGCTGCGCCGACTGTCGTCGCTCCCAGTCCATAACCGTCCGCTTTGACCACCGCAGAACATTCCGTCGGCGCAGCGCGGTGTGCCAGCGTGCGATAGTTGCTCACGATAGCCTCGAGATCGATGGTCAGAACCGCCGAAGCCGGTTGCATCGTCAGGGTCTGCCGCTCCACTCAAGCCTCCCAAGAATGACTGTTTCAGTCATCCTAATGGTGGTTTCGTCGAATTTCTCGCGTTTCAGCCGTTCAAAGTTGCAATCTGGCGTGTCTTGCAGTGAATATCGCCGTCCATTGCAAGGAAATGCGAAAATGGTAGACAAGATCGATCGCGCTATCCTGTCGCTGCTGCGCGCCGATGGGCGGATGAGCAATGCCAGGCTGGCCGAAGCTGTAGGGCTTTCACCATCGGCTTGCCTGCGGCGGCTGCATCTGCTGGAGGCGAGCGGGGTCATTCGCGGATATACCGCGATCATCGAAGACGGTGCTGCGACCCAGTCCACTGTCGTCATCGTGCAGATTACCCTCGATCATCAAACCGACGAGCACATGAAGCGATTTGAGGCGGCGGCACGAAAATGCGTCGAGATTCGCGAATGTTACCTGATGGCCGGATTGACCGACTATCTGCTGCGCGTCGAAGCTCAGAGTATCGCCGACTATGAGCGCATACACTCTGAAATCCTGTCAAAGCTGCCCAGCGTCACACGCATCCAGTCCAACTTTGCCATCCGCAACGTTATTCGCAATTTCAGCAAAAGCTAGCAGCCTGCCGCTCGATTTGGGGTTGCCTCAAAACCTCGGCTTCTCTATGTCTCCGCGCAGTCGGGGCGTAGCGCAGCCTGGTAGCGCATTTGTCTGGGGGACAAAGGGTCGCAGGTTCAAATCCTGTCGCTCCGACCAAATTCCCTCCCAAGAGTTCGAGTTGCCCGGCAGCCCAAGGCTGGCCGCAGGATTGGTTATGGCCGAACACAGTCATTGCCTCGACGAGAACGCTGTTCTGGAGGCGCTCAGCGCCTGGCCGGAAACCGACTGCATGGCCATTCGGCTGCTCAACCATTCCGAGAACCACACCTTTTTGCTGACCGCCGCAGACGGCCCGCGATTCACCTTGCGGGTACACCGGCCGGGCTACCAGTCCGCGGCGTCGATCAACAGTGAACTGGCCTGGCTGGCCGCCTTGGGCGCCAGCACGGATTTGCCACTGGCGCGGCCGGTCGCCGGGCGCGATGGGCAATTGCTGCAAACCATCAACCTGGGCGAGCAGGCTCCGCGTTTCGCCGTGCTCTTCGAGTTTATTGCCGGCACCGAACCGACACTGGCCGATGATCTGGAGCCGATCTTTGAGCGCCTCGGTGAGTTCGCCGCAACCATGCACCGACACGCCGCGATGTGGCAGCCGCCACAGGGGTTCGAGCGACAGCTCTGGAGTGCCGGGAAAATTCTGGATGCGGATGGCCTGTGGGGCGACTGGCGGATTGCGCCGGGCGTCGATGAGTCGGCGCGACGGGTGTTAAACAGGCTCGACACAGTCCTTCGCACGGAGTTGGACGAGTACGACAGTGGGCCGGAACGGTTCGGATTGATCCACGCCGATATGCGGCTGGGCAATCTGCTGGTCGATGGCGCGGCGATCTCGCTGATCGATTTTGACGACTGCGGGTTCTGCTGGTTTGCCTATGATTTTGCCGCCGCCATCTCGTTCCACGAAACCGATGCATCGGCGCCGATGCTGAAGGCTGCGTGGCTGCGCGGCTATCTGCCGGTTCGGCCCCTCGCGGCGGCGGATATTGCTGCTATGGACACCATGGTTCTGCTGCGGCGCATGGCGCTGCTGGCCTGGATCGGTTCGCACGCCGAAACCGCTTTGGCCCAAACCCATATGTCCGGCTTTGCCGAGGGCACCGTGCGGCTGGCACGGGCCTTTCTAGATGACCGCGGCGTTGCGATAGAGTGACGTGCGCTTACTGTTGCGAATGGCGGCGGAAACGCCCCAGATCAGCCCGGCCAGCAGATAATAGTGCCGCCAGTGGTCGATATCGATGATGGCGGCCTCACCCGCCAGCATGGCAAAAGTCGAAATCAGCGGGATCATCAACGGCCGGAACGGAGACGGGCGGGTCAGCGATGAAAACCCCTTCCACAGCGTCAGTGCGGCGAACATGTAATACATGGCGCCGCCGCCCCAGCCATAGACGTGGATGGTGCTGACATAGGTGTCGTGCGGCTCTTCGATGATGCGCATATTGTGAAATTCGCCGGGGCCGATGCCCCACGGATGATCCAGCGCCAGATCGAACGCATAGCCTTGCCGGCCAAACCGCCCGGTTTCGCCGCTGTCATACTCCTGCGAAGCGGCGCGGGTTTCAAACAGCTTGCCAACCGCCGGAATGCTCAGCAACCCGCCCATGGCAATCGCCAGTCCCGCGATGCCAACCAGCGACAGGATCATGATCCGCACCTTGTCATGCGCCAGCGCTTCCAGCCAGAACACCAGCACCAGCACCATGACCGAGGTGAACGCCAGATGTCCCCACGCGGCGCGTGAAAAGCTGGCAAACACGCCCACGAACAGGATCAGGTAAACCACTGCCGCCCAGAACGAGCGCCTGCCGCGCGCCAGCAGTATCCGCTGCAGTGCAAAGGCCGCCGGCAGGATCAGGAATGGGCCATAAACGTTGGGGTCTTCGAACAGCGCCTTGGCGCGGCCATAGCGCAGGAACAGATCCTCACCGCCCGGGATCACGCCGAGATAGGCACCGGCGCCGATCAGCGCGGTAATAACGGCAATCGCGGTATAGGCATTGATGATCAGCCGCACGCGGACAATGGTCTCCTCGGCCACATAATTGGCAAGGAAATAGGCGGTGGTGAACAGGAACGCCGTAATGATGGTGAAAATCAGCGAGTCGCTGATACTGGAAAACGTCACCTGGAACGCCGCGATCAGTGCAAACGGCAGGAAGCCCACCAGCAACGCCAGAATCCCCAGCGACGAACGGTACAGCCCGATGCCGGCAAACAACGCCACCGGCAGCACCAGCACGAACGCAAATTCATAAGGCGACGGCTGCACGATAACCAGCCCGCCGCAAAACACCCAGAAGGCCACCAGCCCATCGAGCATCCGCCGCGCCCGCTCGCGCATGAACGCCAGGCCGAGCGCTTTTTGCCCGGCATCGAAACGCGGGCCGTCTGCAGTGCCGACGGTGCTAATAGGCATTCTCGTTCTTGCTGACCAGCGAGTAGGGCGTGAGCAGGACGATGTAGAGATCGAGCAGGATCGACCAGTGCTCGATATAATAGAGGTCGTGGTTCACCCGCTGCATGATCTTGTCGATGGTGTCGGTTTCGCCACGCCAGCCGTTGACCTGCGCCCAGCCGGTCATGCCGGGTTTGACGCGATGGCGGGCAAAATAGCCCTCCACGGCTTCGTAATAGAGCTGGTTGTCGGCCTTGGCCTGCAGTGCATGCGGTCGTGGGCCGACGATGGACAGCTGGCCCTTGAGCACGTTGAACAGCTGCGGCAGCTCATCGATCGAGGTCTTGCGGATGAACTTGCCGACGCGGGTAACGCGCGGATCGTCCTTGGTCACCAGCCTGGAGGCGGTGGCGTCGAGCATATCGGTGCGCATCGAGCGGAATTTGTAGATCTTGATCAGCTCATTGTTGAAGCCGTGCCGGTTCTGCATGAAGAACACCGGCCCACGGCTTTCGAGCTTGATCGCAATGGCGGTGGCCAGCATCACCGGGGAGAACACGATCAGCGCGGTGATGGCGACCAGCTTGTCGAACACCCACTTGAAAATCAGGTTCCAGTCCGAAATCGGCCGGTCGGCCATGTCGAACACGGCCAGGTCGCCAACATAGGAATAGGCCTTGTTGGTGAACTTGAGCTTGCTCATATGGGCCGAGAGGCGGATATCCACCGGCAGCACCCAGAGCTGGGTCAGCATTTCCAGCACGCGCTTTTCCGCCGATAGCGGCATCGACACGATCACCAGATCAACCGGGGTGCGACGGGCAAATTCCACCAGATCGGCAACGGTGCCCAGCTTCGGGCAACCGGCGACCAGCTCTGGCGATCGATCATCGATGCGATCGTCGAACAGGCCGAACAGGCGAATGTCGTTATCGGCGCCCTTGCGGATCTGTTCGATCAGCACTTCCGCATCCTTGCCGCCGCCGACGATGACGGTACGGCGCTTCAGGCGCCCGGCGCGGGTCCAGCGCATCACGAAGGCGCGCAGGATCATCCGATAGGTGACGAGCAAAACCGAGCCGCCGAGGAACCAGCTGATCAGCCAGACGCGGGAGACCAGATCGGACGCCTTGAACATGAAGGCGCCGACCGAGAGCAGCACCATGATGATCGCCCAGCCCATGATCACACGGCTGATCTGGTTGAACATGGTGCGATACGCGGCGATGCGGTGGGTGCGGGCGGCATTGAACAGCACGTTGGCCAGCAGCACCGATGCCGCGATCACGGCGATGTAAAAGCCGCGCTGTTCGCTGATCACATAGACTTCAAAGATCGCGTAGCCGAGCACGCTCAGCAGCAGGGCTTCGATGACCTGCGCCACGCCAACGATGACCGCGCCGGAATAGGTCGCTTCGATCGGCGCCGCGATGATCGCCTCGGCTGCCTTGGACAGAACGCGGGTAGCGCCTCCGCTGGCGGCGCGCTTGGATGCATGCTCCATCACTGCTTGCTTGGGGTCGACACGGTACATTTGACGCTACCACGCAGGAATTTCTTCGCTGCATCATCCACTCAAGGAATGAAAACTCGGTGAAATTTGTGGGTCAGCTTATGGGAGCAACCCGTAATACAGCGCCTCGATGCTGCCCGCCATCCGCGCCACCGAAAACTCGGCGCTGACATGGGCGAGCCGCATCTGCATCTCGGTTCTGGCCACCGCAGGGTCGTCCAGAAACCGTTGCATGGCGGCGCGCAAAGCCACTGCATTATTGGGGGGCACCAGGCTCGACGCCGTGGGTCCGAAGATTTCGCCGATGCCGCCAACCTGGGTGGAGATCACCGGCAGGTTCGCCGCCGCGGCTTCCAGCACCACATAAGGCAGGGATTCCGCCAGCGAGGGCACCACTGCGCACCGCCCGCGGGCGAACATGGCGCGGGCCGGCTGGGCGCCGGGCATGGTGATGCGATCCGTCAGGCCGTGCGCAGCGATAGCGGCAACCAGTACGTCACGCTCGGTCCCGTCGCCGGCCAGCATCAGCGTTGCCGGAGTGCCGTCCGGCCTGATGGCGCCATCCAGCGCTTCAACCAGCGTGAAAATGCCCTTGAGGCTCCGCAACTCACCAACGAAGACAAAATCCGCAGCATCTGCATCGGGCGGTACCGGGATGAATTCGTCCGGCATCAAACCGTTGTGAATGATGGCGCTTTTGCAGGTCGGCTCGCCGATGACGGCGGCATAGGTTTTGCGGGCATAAGCGCTCTCGAAAATGATCGCGCCGGTCTGGCGCATCAGCGCGCGTTCCAGAAAATGGAAAATCCGGCCGGTTGGCGAGGAGGGTGGGTAATGCAGCACGCCGCCGTGGGGCGTATAGAGCGCCACCGCCTTGCCGCCACCGAGCCGCGCCAGCCGGGCATAAAACCCGCCCTTGGCGCCGTGCCCGTGCAGAACGTCAATGTCGAGCTGACGCGCCAGTTTGCGCACGGCGAGCGGCGCGGAAAAATCGCCCGCCCCCAGCACGCGTGGCATCGGAAACCTGTGAATGCCCAGTTGAGCATGCGGCAGCAGCGCGGTCAGCCTGGCTTCGGTCTGGCTGTCATTGGCAATGCTGTCGACCACCAGGCCAACCGCATGCCCTTCGGCCGCCAGCGCGCGCGACAGATCGGCGACGTGGCGGAACAGGCCTCCGACCGGCGCCCGCATGACCTGGAGAATGCGCAGCTTGCGGGGCGCGGAGATTTTCAGAACCAGCGTTCGCCGATGACGACGGTGTCGCCCGGATAGATCGGATAATCCAGATCGACATTGCCCTTGGCCATCTGGCTGCCCTGGCGCCGATAGACGGTGGCACGGTTGCGGTCGGCGGTGTCGCTGAAGCCGCCGGCCGTGCTGATCGCCGAGCGGATGGTCATTCCATAGACATAGGTGAACTGCCCGGCATTCTTGACTTCGCCCTGGATGAAGAACGGACGGTATTCGGCGATTTCAACAGCAACGTCAGGATTGCGCATATAGCCGTTGGCCAGTGCTGCGGCGATGCGTGCGGCAGCAACCTGCGTGGTCTGGCCGCGCACCGGCACTGGTCCAACCAGCGGGAACGCAATCGAGCCGCTGTCATCGACGCGGTAATTGGTGGTGAGTTCAGCATCGCCGTAAACCGTGACGCGAACTGCGTCGCCGGTATCGAGCTGGTATGGTCCTTTGACATCAACGAGATAGGTGGCTGGGCGCATGCCCGCGCAGGCTGACAAAGGCAGCAGCAAAGCAATGAAAACAATATGCAGCCAACGCATCGGGAATCTCGCCGAGTTCAATGGCGTCACTCTCGGCTCTCTATGGTTAAAAATGTCCTTAGAGCCGCTAAGTGTGATTGCGATCTGCAACAGCTTTAACGGATTGCTTACTACGCTCCCTCGATAAGTGATGGCAACACGACGAGGTAGATGATGACCATTGAGTCTCAGGCGGCGCGAGACGCCAGAATTGACACTGCGGCAATTGCGGCCGCGGTTTGGTCGCGCATGCCTCGTATTCTCATGGTTTTGCTGGTTATTCTGGCGGCGACTTTCGTCGTCTTGAGCTTTATGCCCAAGCTTTACGAAAGCTCTGCCAGCATCCTCGTGGAGCCGCGCAGCAACGTCTATATTCGCTCGCCCAACGAGTCGGCTCCCCAGCTCACCGGCGGCGAAGCCGGCGTGGTCTCCAGTCAGATCGAGTTGCTGAAGTCGCGCGATACCCTGCTCAAAGTCGTCAACTCCGAAAAGCTCGCCGATATTCCAGAATTTAACGGTGCCAGCGGCGGCTTTTCCCCGCTCGGCATGATCTTCCAGCTGATTGGGCGCAAGGGCACACCAGTCAGCCCGGAGGAAATCGCGCTGGGAAATCTCTATGATCGGATGACGGTGATCCAGGAACGCGACTCGCGCATCATCACCGTGCTGGTGCGTTCGACCGATCCGCAACTCGCTGCCCGTCTGGCCAATGCTGTCGCCAAGGCGCACGTCGCCCGCCGCGCCGAGCTGTCGCTGTCGGATACCGCCGAGGCATCCGGCTGGCTCAAGGATGAAATCGACAAGCTGCGCACCTCGGTGACGCAGGCCGAAAATGCCGTCGCCAATTTCAAGGTCGATAACGACCTTTATACCGCCTCCAACAATTCGACCCTGCTCGATCAGCAGCTTTCGTCGCTGGCCACCCAGATGAGCGCGGCGCAGGAGCGCAAGAATACCGCGCTGTCGCGCGCGACGCTCATTCGTGGCCTGATCGATCGCGGTCAGCCGCTGGAAGGCGTTCCAGATGTCCGCGACAGCGTGGTCATTCAGCAGTTGAGCCAGGAAAAGGCCAAGCTGCAGGGTGAGCGGGCCCAGAAGGCCGCAACACTGTTGGGTAGCCATCCAGTCATTCGGGCACTCGATGCCCAGATCGCCGAACTGGTCAAGCAGATCGGCGTCGAGGGCGGCCGTGTCGCCGACGCGCTGGAAGCCGAAGCCCAGATCGAAGATGGCATCGAGACCAAGATGCGCGCCGATCTGGATAGTATGAAGGGCTCCGCCTCTGCCGCGACCAAGGAAACCGTGACGTTGGATAGCTTGCAGCGCGAGGCCAAGGCCCAGCGCGACCTGCTCGAAGGCTATCTGCAGCGCTACAGCGAAGCCTCGTCGCGGACTGACGCGCAATCGGCGCTGCCAGACGTTCGGGTGGTGACGCTGGCCGCCCCCTCGGTGCAGCCTGCATCGCCCAAGACGCCGCTTATTCTGTTGGCCGTCGGCATTGTCACCCTGATCGGCCAGATCGGCCTGGTGATCTTCGGCGAACTGATGTCGGGCCGCGCCATCGTGCGGCGGAACTACGAGCCGCTGATGGATCGCAGCATTGACGCTGAACCGCATTTCGAAGCCGAGGCGGAACTTGCCGCCGGGCATGTGGAGGCGTTCGAGGACGAGGACGAAGCCGAACAGGAATCTGCCGAACCATTCCATGTCGAAGCCGTCGCTGCAGTTGCCGCAGAACCTGAAGCTGGGCCGGCATCGGAAAACAGCGAGACAGTACGGCGCCGGTCTCCACAGGCCGCCGCCTCCCGTTCTGCCTACGCTGCCGCGGCCTCCGAGATCGCTCCGGCCCGAACCACTAATCCACGTGCCGCCGCACCCTTTGTGGCCCCAGCGCCGATGCAGAGCACGAAACCCCGCGTGAAGCCGCTCAATTACGCCGCGCTGTCATCTGACCTGGTGCTGGGCCGCACCCGTATCGTGCTGCTGGCCGGGAATCTGTCCCACAAGGATTGCGCCACTTTGGCAATGGTTCTGGCGGCCGATGCGCTGGATCGCGGGCTGAGCGTCGCCCTCGTTGACGCCGGCAGCGGTCGTCCGTCGATCGAGCCGGGCATTGCGGATCTGAGCGTCGAAAAAGCCAGCTTTGGCGACGTGGTTCACAAGTCCGCCGAAGAGGGATTTGCCGAAATTCCGTGGGGCCATGCCAAGGCTATCGACCGCCGCTCCGCCAAACCATTGACGCTGATCGAAGCGCTCAGCGACATTTATGAGGTGGTGATCCTGATGACTGGCCGGATCGGCATGACCTCCACCCTGCCATTGTTCGCCGAACTGTCCGGCCGGCTGGTGTTGGTGGCGGGCGAAAACTATGACCCCGAGCAGATCGAGGATGCACGCGAACAGTTGGCTGAAGCCGGGTATGGCGAGGCCGACGTGGTGCTGACCCCGCGCCGTGCTGCCGCCTGATCCGGGCCGGATCATGGGGGCGCTCAAATATGCTGTGATCGGCGCCATGTTCGAGGCGCTGTGGCTGTCTCGTCTGCCCGGGCTGGTGCGGCAATTGTCGCAATCGCGCGGGGTGATCTTCACGCTGCACCGGGTGCTTCCCGATCTGCCGGCGGACTTTTCGCCCAATGCGATTTTGCAGATCCGCCCGGATTTTTTAGAATTCGTCATCGAGCGTGTGCGAGCGCTCGACGTTGATATCGTTTCACTCGATGAAGCCATTGCGCGCTTGCAGGCACCACAGAAGGGCAGGGCCTTCGTCGTCTTCACTTTCGACGACGCCTATCGTGACAACCTGAAATACGCGCTGCCGATCCTGCGCAGGCAGGAATGTCCGTTCACGCTCTATGTTCCCACCAAGCTGGTCGATGGCGTCGGCGAGGTCTGGTGGCAAGCGCTGGAAGACATCATCGCCCGGCAGCAGGGTGTGGCTATCGCCGGCGACGGCGAGTCGGAAATCTTTGACTGCGCCACGCTGGGCGAAAAGCAGGCCGCTTACGCGGCGCTGTACTGGCGCATGCGCAAGATGCCGGAGCCGGATCGCGTCAAGTTGATCCGCGATCTCGCTCGCGACTATGGGCTCGATCTTGATCAACATTGCCGCAGCTTGATCATGGATTGGCAGGAATTACGCACCTTCGCCCATGACCCGCTCTGCACCATCGGCGCTCACACCGTGCATCACTATGAACTGGCCAAACTGCCGATCGACCAGGCGCGGGCGGAAGTCGTGCAGTCAGTCGACATCCTGCAATCGCAGTTCGGCAGGGCGCCCCGGCATCTGTCCTACCCGGTGGGCGGACCGCTTTCGGCTGGCCAGCGGGAGTTTGATCTGGCGCGGGAGATTGGCCTGAAGTCGGCGGTCACCACGCGCCCCGGCGGGCTTTATCCCAGGCATGCCAAGACCTTGCAGGCGCTGCCGCGCGTATCGCTCAATGGATTGTTCCAGCAGCAGCGTTATGTCGACGTGTTCGCCACCGGCGCGCTGTTCACCTGGCTGGGCAAGGTCGGCGCGGGCTAATTCTTTGTATTCTTAACCCCCTTGAGGAATCTGGGTGAGGGGTTGTTGCCGCATACGCTGAGTAAGCAAGAGACCCCTCATCCGCCCCTTTGGGGCACCTTCTCCCTCAAGGGGAGAAGGAAGAGAGGTATCTGACCTCAAGCCACGTTCGGCTTGGCCATCCAGCGGATGATCACCATAGCCGGATACAGCCAGCCCATGCCCGCGACGCAGAAATATGGAATGTGGACCCACCACGGCAGCCCTTGCAGCAGGCTGAGATAGACCCAGGTGCCCAGGCCGAGCCAGAGCGCAATCGAGACCAGGATCAAAACGGTGCCGATCAGCTTGCGGTTGGATTGGCTCATCGGTGCGTCATCGCGGCTATTGCGGGGGAACAGCAGCGGGATTACCACTCCGCACCATTCTCCGATACCGGGATAATGCCGTGACCATCGCCCAAGATGCCGCAGTCAGCAAAATCAGTTTTCCCGCCGACCGGTTGCGGCCCGTGCGCATCTGGCTTTACCTCATGGCGGCCTTTATCCTGCTTATGGTGGTTGTCGGGGGTATCACTCGGCTAACGGAATCGGGTCTTTCGATAACCGAATGGAAGCCGATTTCGGGCACCATTCCACCGTTGACCGACGCGCAATGGCAGGCCGAATTCGACGCCTACAAGGCCATTCCGCAATATCAGGTGCTCAACCAGTGGATGACCCTCAACGACTTCAAAGGCATATTCTTCTGGGAATTCCTGCACAGGTTGCTGGGGCGCCTGCTGGGCTTTGTGTTCCTGGTCCCGTTCATCGTGTTCCTGTTTCAGAAACGCCTGTCTCGCCAATTGGCTATGCCATTGTTCGGACTGTTCATTCTCGGCGGATTTCAGGGTCTTTTGGGCTGGTGGATGGTGTCGTCCGGGCTGACGCAACTGACCTCGGTTTCCCAATATCGGCTGGCGGCGCACCTGTGCGCGGCGTGCCTTTTGTTCATGGCTTTGATGTTCGTGCCGCGCTGGCTGGAGTCGGGCGTGGTGCCGGGCAAAGCCCGCAGTCGGGACTTCTGGAGCGCCATCGTGTTGCTGGTGCTGGTGTTTTTGCAGATCGGGGCAGGAGCGTTCGTGGCCGGGCTCGATGCGGGCATGAGTTACAACACCTGGCCGCTGATGGATGGAGCGCTGATCCCCAATGGTCTGGCAGTGCTTGATCCATTCTGGCGCAATCTGTTCGAAAACGCCCTGACCGTCCAATTTATCCACCGCTGCATTGCCTATGTTATCGTCCTCTATCTGGCGCTGCTGATCTGGCGACAGAGCAGGGCAGGTGGCTTTGCTGGAGTGCAGGGCTGGCTGCCGCGCCTTGGGTTGCTGGTGCTGGTCCAGGCGGCGCTGGGCATTGCCACGCTGCTCAACGCCGTGCCACTGGCCCTGGCTGTGGGGCATCAGGCCATGGCATTCATGCTGGCCGGCACGGTGACGCTTTATATCGCCGATCTGGTCCGGAATCGGGCGTTAAATCGCGTGGTATTATAATACCGCAATTATAAGCCATTGAAATATATGGACTTTATAATAGTGCTTGACGGATTTTGCCGGTCCCTCTAAATGGCCCGCGAAACTGGCTGTTCTCCCTATGGGGGAGGGCGGCAAGACACTGAAATCTAAGGAATTCCAACATGAGCACTTACTCGGCCAAACCGAGCGAGATCGACAAGAAGTGGATCCTGATCGACGCAGAGGGCCTCGTTGTCGGCCGCCTCGCCTCGGTCATCGCTTCGCGTCTGCGCGGCAAGCACCTGCCGACCTTCACCCCGCATATGGACATGGGCGACAACATCGTTGTCATCAATGCCGACAAGGTGAAGCTGACCGGCCGTAAGCTGGACCAGCACAAGTTCTATTGGCACACCGGTTTCCCCGGCGGCATCAAGGACCGTACCGCTCGTGAACTGCTGGAAGGCCGTTTCCCTGAGCGCGTTCTCGAAAACGCTGTTCGCCGCATGATGCCGGGTGGTCCGCTGACCCGTGCGCAGCTCAAGAACTTCCGCGTCTATTCGGGCGCCGAGCATCCCCATGAAGCGCAGAACCCAGCCGTGCTGGACGTTGCTGCGATGAATCCCAAGAAT
>NZ_JBDSUA010000043.1:0-60644 GCF_039927955.1 Devosia sp.
TGCTGCAGGTGTATTTCTCGGTGGCGCACAACCCCACCCAGCTGAACTATCAGGGTCCGGATCACGGCACCCAGTACCGCTCGACCGTCTTTGCCAGCAATGACGAGCAGGCCAAGGTCGCCAAGGCCTATATCGACCAGCTCGCTGCCGCCAACATCTTCCCCGGACCAATCGTCACCACGATTGAAACCGGCAAGGCGTTTTACCCGGCCGAACAGTACCACCAGGACTTTTTGACCCTGAACCCGACCTATCCCTACATTGCCTACAACGATATTCCCAAGGTCGAGAACCTCAAGGCGCTGTTCCCCAAGGAATACGCGGATACCCCGGTTCTGGTTGGCCAGCTCTAGGCACCGATCGCGATTGAATACCCGAACCCGGCTGCGTGGATCGCGCGGCCGGGTTCGGTTTGTCTGGTTGGCGCAGCGCGCCACATATATTATGCAGGGGCAGGGCGGTTTGGCCCGCGCATGGAGTTGATCTGAGATGGCGGCATCGGCCCGGCTGAATATCCTGGCCTTCAGCGGCAACACCCATCGCCCGTCCAGATCGTGGAATTTGGCTGAACTGATCGCGCGCCGCGTGCAGTCTCACCTCGACGCCGATGTGACCCATCTCGATATCGTCGATGCCGGCCCCGGCCTGGGCGCGGCCTATCTGCGCAGCCAGTTGGACCGTCAGGCGCTGGCCGTGATCGAGGCCATCGAGCAGGCCGATATCCTGGTGGTGACCAGCCCGGTCTACAAGGGCTCCTATACCGGCCTGTTCAAGCATGCCTTCGATTTCATCGACATGCAGGCCCTGACCGGGCGGCCGGTGATCCTGTCGGCCAGCGGCGGTGGCCAGCGCCATGCGCTGGTGGTCGAGCACCAGATGCGGCCATTGTTCGGCTTTTTCTCGGCCCTGACCATCCCGACGGCGATCTATGCCGATGACGCCAGTTTCGAAGATGGCCAGCCGGCAGAGCCTGACCTGCTGGCGCGCATCGAACTGGCGGCGACCCAATGCGCGGCACTGGTCGATTCGGGCGTCGCCTCGCTTGCCCGCGACCATCGAAGCGAAGGCGTGGCCGCCAGGGTCGTGCCGATCAAGGGCTGAAGCCGGCGCCCAACCCCCTTCTGTTGCAGATGGGCCACGCTCGGGGCGTGCCTTGTTTTGGCCGGCTGACAGACCAACTTTGCCCGCATCCCTCGGCAAATCTGGATCGACCGGCGTTTTGGCTGCGGTTTCAATTCCGCAATTTTAGCCAGAGGTCGCCGGAACAGCACGGACGGAACATTTGCGGGTCTCGCTACGTTGCTCCGTGAGGACAGTCCGAACCAGGAGAACAGCGATGCGCATGTTCAAGACTTTCGCGATCGCCGCGCTGGCGGCCTCTGCCACCACCGGCGCTTTTGCCGCCGATATCATCACCGTGCCGACATCCACGCCCGTCGAGATGCCTGTCGCCGAACCGGCCGGGTTCGATTGGAATGGCTTTTACGCCGGCGTTTATGGCGGCTTGCAGGGCAGCCCTGTTGGCGGACAGCAGTATGGGTTGGGTGTGGACGCTGGTGTCAACACCACATTCGATTTCTACCTGCTGGGCGCTGAAGTGGCCGTTCACGGCCTGACCGGTGGCGTTGGCAATACCAGCTATGGTCAAATCCTGGGCCGGGCCGGGCTGATCGTTACTGACGATGTGGTCGCTTATGGCGCTGCTGGTTATGGCATCGATCTTGGTGTGCCGGCAGAGAGCGATTTCCTGCTTGGTGGCGGTGTCGAGCTTGCGGTGACGGATGCTGTCTCAGTGCGGGCGCAATACCTGCATGGCTTCCCGATCACCGGGGGCAATCAGAAGGATCAGTTTACCGTAGGCGCAAATTATCACTTCTGATCCGCTCGTGATTCTGCTTTAACAAGGGCTCCGCCAAGGCGGAGCCCTTGGCGTTTGTAAGTTGCTGCCTGAGTCTGAATTTCAAGCGTCCACAACCGAACACAAATGCGGCATCCCGTCGCCGCAGGGCAGGGATGCCCCGCTTGCAAATTGGTAAAATGTGTCTCAAATTGGGCCTAATTAGTCCCTTTCACGCAACACCTGCCCCCAAATGGTCATCGAACATTATCCGCGCTGACCAATTTGATCTATTGTGGGGTTGTCACGCCCCCGCGGGTGAGTCATTTAACGTCTCGACTACGGCTAATTCTATGGAGTGCAAGATATGTTTGTACGTTCTCTCTCGCTCGGCGTTGTCGCCGCAGCACTGATGGCTTCGGGTGCTTATGCAGCCGACCTGATGATCCCGACCACCCCGCAGCCAATCGTTGAAGCCTCGGGCTTCTCGTGGGATGGCCTCTACGCTGGTGTTGAAGCTGGCGGCGTATTCAACGGTACCCCAGCTGTTGCTGGTCTGGCTGCTGGTTCGACCCAGGGCGTCATCGGCGGCGTCGTCGGTGTGAACTTCACCGTTGCTGCTCCGGTCGTCGTTGGCCTGGAACTGCAGGGTGACTACGTGTTCGGTTCGGGCAAGGACTCCGGTCTGTTCCTCGCGCTGGCTCACGTTGGCGTTGTCGCAACTGACAACGTTCTGGTTTACGCAGCAGGCGGCGTTGGCGGTTCGAGCACTGCTGGCGTTTCGACCGGCGTCTATGCTCTGGGCGCTGGCGTTGACGTTGCCGTCACCGACAACGTTTCGGTTCGTGGTGAAGTCCTCGGCCTCGGTGATTTTGACGGCGCTGCCGACAACTTCTTCGAATCCGCCAAGGCAACCGTCGGCGTGTTCTACCACTTCTAATTTGCGACACTGCAAATCTGGTTCCGGCGACCTCGCCTGAGCCAAGACCAAGATGTCTTGCAAACACCAGTCGGCGAATCGCAAAGCGGTTCGCCGATGTTGTTTAGCGACAAAAGGCTCCGCCATGGCGGGGCCTTTTCTATTTTGTGCTCGATCGACCTGTCCGGAAGCACCCGTTGCAGGCGCCTCCAGCATCGCCGCTTCCCAAGGCAGCGAAGATACAGCTGAAGTTATGCGGTTACGTTCGGCACCCCGGCGAGCTTTGGCCTCGGTGGTGCCGACTCTAGTCGATCATGGCAAGTTTGGTTTTGCCTGAGACTGACGAATCGCATCGCGATTGGTCCAAGGTTGACACGATAAATGGCTTCGCTCCGGCGGGGCCTTTTTGGTTTTGGGCCTTGCGGTTCATCCTGGCCGTTTAGCCGGTAATTTTGCCCCACAGCGAGGTTTGCGGTTTTGCGTCGGCTTGCGCTATTCCGGGAATTTAGTCGCGCAGAAGCAGGCGGTTGGGCAGCATTTTGGAATAAATTGCCACGCTCAAAATGCCAAGAAACATGATGTTTCGGTTCATATTTTCTTTCCCTTGAAACGGGCTTGGGGAAGGTCTAAGCCCTAGCCATCCGTTACCGCGTCGGTACGCTTGCCCAAATTGCTCGCGTCACTCACGTGCCCGGTCGCCAGACCGGCTAGAACACACAGGCTGCCGCATGACTGATTTGCTCAGCGACTATCTGCCGATTGTCATCTTCCTTGCCCTCGCGGGTGTGATTTCTCTGGCTCTGCTCGTCGCGCCATTCGTTCTGGCGGTGAAGAACCCGGACCCGGAAAAGGTCTCGGCCTACGAATGCGGCTTTGACGCATTCGACGACGCGCGCATGAAGTTCGACGTGCGGTTTTACCTGGTGTCGATCCTGTTCATTATCTTCGATCTGGAAGTGGCCTTCCTGTTTCCCTGGGCCGTGGCCTTCAAGGATGTCGGCTGGTTCGGCTTCTGGTCGATGATCATCTTCCTCGGCGTTCTAACCGTCGGGTTTATCTACGAGTGGAGCAAAGGAGCCCTGGAATGGGATTGAGCGAGAACACCGGCACGCTGGTCGCACCGCAGCCCAAGGGCATTCTGGATCCGCGTACCAATAAGCCTTTCGGATCGGACGACCCGTTTTTCACCGACATCAATGACGAACTGGCCGACAAGGGCTTCCTCGTCACCGCCACCGACGATCTGATCAACTGGGCCCGTACTGGCTCGCTGATGTGGATGACCTTTGGCCTGGCCTGCTGCGCCGTCGAGATGATCCAGATGTCGATGCCGCGCTATGACGCGGAACGCTTCGGTTTTGCCCCGCGCGCCTCACCACGCCAGTCGGACGTGATGATCGTGGCAGGCACCTTGACCAACAAGATGGCCCCGGCGCTGCGCAAGGTTTACGACCAGATGCCGGAGCCGCGCTACGTCATCTCGATGGGCAGCTGCGCCAATGGCGGCGGCTACTATCACTATTCCTATTCGGTGGTGCGCGGCTGCGATCGGATCGTGCCCGTCGATATCTATGTGCCTGGCTGCCCGCCAACGGCGGAAGCTCTGCTTTATGGTGTGCTGCTTCTGCAAAAGAAGATCAGGCGCACCGGCACCATCGAACGTTAGGACTGCGGACCATGGCAGACGAACCCCAGGTCGATCCCTTGCCGGAGACTCCCGTGCATCCGCTCGTAGCGCTTGGCGATCATATCGCCACCGCGCTCGGCGATGTGGTGCTTGGCCAGCAGCTCAGCTTCGGCGAATTGACGCTGACCGTCACCCGCGAGTCGATCGTGGATGTGGCGACCTTCCTGCGCGACGATGCGCAGTGCCGGTTCATCAGCTTTGTCGACATTTGCGGCGTCGATTTCCCGGAGCGCGATGAGCGTTTCGAGGTGGTCTATCACTTCCTCAGCCCGCACAAGAATACCCGTATCCGCATCAAGCTGGCTGCTGACGACACCGTACCGGTACCCAGTATTACCGGCGTGTTTGTTGGCGCCGAATGGTTCGAACGCGAAGCCTATGACCTCTACGGCATCCTGTTCTCGGGACACCCCGATCTGCGCCGCATCCTGTCGGATTATGGCTTTGACGGCCATCCGCTGCGCAAGGACTTCCCGCTCACCGGGTTTGTTGAAACCCGCTACGACGAAGAACGCAAGCGCGTGGTCTATGAGCCGGTGAAACTGGCGCAGGAATTCCGCTCCTTTGACTATCTGTCACCTTGGGAGGGTACGGATTACGTGCTGCCCGGCGACGAGAAGGCCAAGCAATGAGTACCGAAGCTGACGTCCGCACGTTCAACATTAACTTTGGCCCGCAGCACCCTTCTGCGCATGGTGTTTTGCGCCTGGTGCTGGAGCTGGATGGTGAAATCGTCGATCGCGTCGATCCCCATATCGGCCTGCTGCATCGCGGCACGGAAAAGCTGATCGAGCAGAAGACCTATCTGCAGGCCGTGCCGTATTTCAATCGCCTCGATTACGTGGCGCCGATGAACCAGGAGCATGCTTTTGCCCTGGGCGTCGAGCGGCTGCTTGGCATCACCGTGCCGATGCGCGGCCAGTTGATCCGCGTGCTCTATGCCGAAATCGGCCGCCTGCTGTCGCATCTGCTCAACGTCACCTCGCAGGCCATGGACGTTGGCGCGCTGACCCCGCCGCTGTGGGGTTACGAGCAGCGCGAAATTCTGATGGGCTATTATGAGCGCGCTTCGGGTGCCCGCATGCATGCCGCCTATTTCCGGCCCGGTGGCGTGCATCAGGATCTGCCGCAGGATCTGGTCGATGACATTGACGGCTTCTGCAAGAGCTTCCCGCAGGCCCTCAAGGATATTGATGGCCTGATTACCGAAGGCCGCATCTTCAAGCAGCGCAATGTCGATATCGGCGTCGTGACGCTGGACCAGGCCTGGGCCTGGGGTTTTTCGGGCGTCATGGTGCGTGGTTCGGGCGCTGCCTGGGATCTGCGCAAGAGCCAGCCTTACGATTGCTATGCCGATATGGAATTCGACATTCCGGTCGGCACCAATGGCGATTGCTACGATCGCTACCTGATCCGCATGGAAGAAATGCGGCAGTCGGTGCGCATCATGCAGCAATGCATCGACAAGCTGAACAAGCCCGAAGGCAAGGGTCCCGTGGCCTCGACCGACGGCAAGGTGGTTCCGCCCAAACGGAGCGAGATGAAGCAGTCGATGGAAGCGCTGATCCATCACTTCAAGCTTTACACCGAGGGCTACAAGGTTCCGGCCGGCGAAGTGTACGCCGCCGTGGAAGCCCCCAAGGGCGAATTCGGGGTCTATGTGGTTTCCGACGGCACCAACAAGCCGTATCGCTGCAAGATTCGCGCGCCGGGCTTTGCCCATTTGCAAGCCATGGATTTCCTCTGTCGCGGCCACATGCTGGCTGACGTTGCGGCCATCCTTGGCTCACTTGATATCGTGTTCGGAGAGGTTGATCGCTGATGGTTGCGCGTCGCCTAGCGGAAGATTCGGTTCAGCCGGCTTCCTTCGCCTTTAGCAATGACAACGCCAAGTGGGCGGAATGGAAGATCGGCCTGTATCCGGCTGGACGCCAGCAGTCGGCTGTTATCCCCCTGCTGATGCGTGCTCAGGATCAGGACGGCTGGATTAGCCGCGCCACGATCGAAACCATCGCCGACATGCTCGGTATGGCCTATATCCGCGTGCTGGAAGTGGCGACGTTCTATACCCAGTTCCAGCTGCAGCCGGTTGGCTCCAAGGCCCATATCCAGGTCTGTGGCACGACGCCCTGCATGTTGCGCGGCGCTGAAGCGCTGATCGACGTCTGCAAATCCAAGATCCACCGCGACCCGCACCACCTCAGTGCCGATGGCACTTTGAGCTGGGAAGAAGTCGAGTGCATGGGCACCTGTGTGAACGCGCCAATGGTTGCGATCTATCACGATACCTATGAAGACCTGACCGCGGAGCGGTTCGAGGAAATCGTCGAAGAGTTTCGTTCAGGGCGCGGCGACGCAGTCAAGACCGGCACCCAGATCGACCGCGTGACCTCGGCTGCCGAACAGGGCCAGACCACGCTGCTGATCAAGCCGACAGCCACCCGCGAAAAGTTCATTCCGCCCGCACCACCTCCGGCTCCGCCAGGTGCTGCGCCTGCTGCAGCTGCTCCTGCAGCACCGTCGGTGACGCCGCCGCCAGCTGCCGCGCCAGTAACCGCACAGGCCGCAACCAGCGCTGCCAAGCCACGCGACGTGACCGAAGAATCGGCCCCCGCGCTCAAGGGCACGCCCGCTGCTGCCAAGGTGTCCAGTGCCAAGGCCGATAGCGAACGTCTCGCCGCCAACGCTGCCGCCAATGCCAATGGCAAACCCAACAAGGCGATGCGCGAAACCGCGGTCGGCGCCGAGTCGCCCGCCGGCAAGATTGACGGCGGCAAGGCCCCCGGCAAGAAGGTGCGTTCCGCGCCAGCCGATGGCGCCATCGCCGGCGGCACTGCCACCGCGGCACCGATTATCGCCCCTAAGGCTTCACCTACGGAAGTTAATCCGGTGGCTGAAAAGGGTGGTGCTGCTTCGCTGTTCCCGGCTCCCGAGGGTCCGGCGGATGATCTCAAGCTGATCTCCGGCGTCGGCCCGGCGCTCGAAGCGCGGATGAACAGCCTTGGCATCACCAAGTGGCTGCAAGTCGCCGCCCTGACCCCTGAAAATATTGTTGCCGTTGAAAGCAGCCTGGGATTCAAGGGCCGGATCGCCCGCGACAACTGGCTGGCACAGGCCGACGCGCTGGCGCGCGGTGGCGAGGCCGAATATGTCCGCGTCTTCGGCAAGAAGCCGCGGTAGGAGTGAACGATGCTCGCTGATAAAGACCGCATTTTCACCAATCTCTACGGCCAGCACGACTGGACGCTGGCTGGCGCGCGCGAACGCGGCGCCTGGGTTGGCACCAGGGAATTCATGGATTCCGGCCGTGACTGGATCACCAATGAAGTCAAGGCCTCGGGCCTGCGTGGCCGTGGCGGCGCCGGTTTCCCGACCGCGCTGAAATGGACCTTCATGCCCAAGGTCAATGACGGTCGCCCGCATTACCTGCTGGTCAATGCCGACGAATCCGAGCCTGGCACCTGCAAGGACCGCGATATCCTGCGCCACGATCCGCACCATCTGGTCGAAGGCTGCCTGCTGGCCGCCCGCGCCATGGATGCGCACCTGGCCTTCATCTATGTGCGCGGCGAATTCATCCGCGAACGCCAGCACCTCGAACACGCCGTTCAGGAAGCCTATGACGCCAAGCTGATCGGCAAGGACAATATCCACGGCTGGGACCTGGACATCATCGTCCACCACGGCGCCGGTGCCTATATCTGCGGCGAAGAAACCGCATTGATGGAATCGCTGGAAGGCAAGAAGGGCCAGCCGCGCCTCAAGCCGCCATTCCCGGCCGGCATGGGCGTCTATGGCAACCCGACCACCGTAAACAACGTGGAATCGATTGCCGTCGTCCCCGAAATTCTGCGCCGCTCCGGTGCCTGGTTTGCCTCCATCGGCCGCGCCAACAATACCGGCACCAAGCTGATGTGCGTGTCGGGCCATGTGAACAAGCCGGCGACCTTCGAAGAAGCCATGGGCGTCACCTTCGAAGAGATCATCGAAAAGCATTGCGGCGGTATCCGTGGCGGCTGGGATAACCTGCTGGCCGTGATCCCCGGCGGCGCTTCGGTGCCGTGCGTGCCGGGCCACAAGATCCGCAACGCGGTAATGGATTTTGACGGTCTGCGTGAAGTGGGGTCGTCCCTCGGCACTGCTGCCGTGATCGTCATGGACAAGCAGACCGACATCATCAAGGCCATCTGGCGCCTCTCGGCTTTCTACAAGCACGAAAGCTGCGGCCAGTGTACGCCGTGCCGTGAAGGCACCGGCTGGATGATGCGCGTCATGGAACGCATGGTCGAAGGTCGCGCCCAGAAGCGCGAAATCGACATGCTGTTCGAAGTGACCAAGCAGATCGAAGGCCACACTATCTGTGCGCTCGGCGATGCTGCTGCCTGGCCGATCCAGGGCCTGATCCGTAACTTCCGTCACGTCATCGAAGAGCGCATCGATCAGTATACCTATTCCTCGACGTCCGATGGCGCCGTGCCGTCGATTGCGGCGGAGTAGGCGATGGCGCAACCCGAAACCGCTCCAGCCAAAACAGATAGCGCCTACACCAAGACGGACATGATCATTGTCCGTGCAACGGCGACAGTATTCTGGGTCGGCGTCGGCCTTCTGGTGGCGGGTATTGCCGGCGGCGGGATTGGGTTGGCTTTATTTGCCGTGATTGGCCTGGGCGGTTCCGCTTGGTCGATCTGGGGCAAGGATAAATTTTCGGGCTATCTTCGGGTGCCCGGCTACATCCTGCATGGGGTGTTGGCAGTGTTGAACTTGTTTTAGGTAGCGGCAGAGACCATGGCAAATATCAAGGTCGACGGGAAACTCGTCGAGGTCCCCGATTACTACACGCTGATGCAGGCGGCGGAAGCCGCAGGCGCGGAAATCCCGCGTTTCTGCTATCATGAGCGTCTGTCGGTCGCCGGCAATTGCCGCATGTGCCTGGTCGAAGTCAAAGGTGGCCCACCCAAGCCGCAGGCGTCCTGCGCCATGGGCGTCAAGGACTTGCGTCCGGGCCCGAACGGCGAACCGCCAGAAATGTTCACCAACACGCCGATGGTCAAGAAGGCCCGCGAAGGCGTGATGGAATTCCTGCTGATCAACCATCCGCTCGATTGCCCGATCTGCGATCAGGGCGGCGAATGCGATCTGCAAGACCAGGCCATGGCCTATGGCGTGGACAAGAACCGCTTTGCCGAAAACAAGCGCGCCGTCGAAGACAAATACATTGGCCCGCTGGTCAAGACCTCGATGAACCGCTGCATCCATTGCACGCGTTGCGTCCGCTTCACCACCGAAGTCGCCGGCATTGCCGAAATGGGCCTGCTCGGTCGCGGCGAAGACGCCGAGATCACCACCTATCTCGAAAAGGCGCTGACCAGCGAGCTGCAGGGCAACGTCATCGATCTGTGCCCGGTTGGCGCACTGACCTCCAAGCCTTATGCCTTCCAAGCCCGTCCGTGGGAACTGAACAAGACCGAGTCCATCGACGTGATGGATGCCGTTGGTTCCAACATTCGCGTCGATAGCCGTGGTCGTGAAGTGATGCGCGTGCTGCCGCGCGTCAACGAAGCGATCAACGAGGAATGGATTTCCGACAAGACCCGCTTCATCTGGGACGGTCTCAAGAACCAGCGTCTTGATCGCCCCTATGTCCGCAAGGGCGGCAAGCTCAAGCCCGCCAGCTGGGACGAGGCGCTGTCGACCGTCGCCGCCGCCATCAAGAAGGCCGGCAGCAAGGTCGGCGCCATCGCTGGCGATCTGGCCGGCGTCGAGGAAATGTTCGCGCTCAAGGCGCTGCTGGCCTCGATCGGCTCGGGCATGACCGACGTTCGTCCGGCCATGTCGGGGATCGATCCGTCGATGCCGCGTTCGGCCTATATCTTCAATCCCACCATTGCCGGGATCGAACAGGCCGACGCCATCCTGATCATCGGCACCAATCCGCGCAAGGAAGCGGCGCTGATCAATGCCCGCATCCGCAAGACCTGGCGCGCCAAGGGCCTGCCGATTGCCGTGATCGGCGAACGCGCTGACCTGACCTATAATTACGCCTATCTCGGCGAAGGCTTCGAAACCCTGGCCGATCTGGCTGCGGGCAGGGGCGAATTTGCCGAGACGCTGGCCAATGCCAAGAACCCGCTGGTCATCGTTGGCGAAGGCGCTGTCTCGCATGGCGCTGCCGGCAGCAAGCAGATCGGCCGCGACACCATCGCGCTGGCTGCCAAGCTTGCCTCCGGCGCCAATGTCGCCGAAGGCTGGAACGGTTTTGCGCTGCTGCACAACGCCGCCAGCCGCGTCGGCGGCATCGACATCGGCTTCGTGCCCCATGATGGTGGTGTCTGCTCGGCCGACCAGATCGGTCTGGCCGGCAAGGGCGAACTCGACGTGCTGTTCCTGCTCGGCGCCGACGAATACGATATGACGGCGATGGGCAAGGCACTGGTGGTCTATATCGGCACTCATGGTGACAAGGGCGCCCACCGCGCCGACGTCATCCTGCCGGCGGCGACCTACACCGAAAAGTCGGCCACCTATATCAATACCGAGGGCCGCGTGCAGATGACCACCCGCGCGGTGTTCGCGCCGGGCGAAGCCAAGGAAGACTGGGCCATCATCCGCGCCCTGTCCGGCGTGATGGGCAAGCCGCTGCCGTTCAATTCGCTGAACCAGTTGCGCGCCGCTATATACGCTCAGTATCCACACCTTGCCCGCATCGACACCATCGCTGCCGGATCGGTTGCCGATGTCGCCAAGCTGGGCAAGGCCGCAGTCAAGACCAAGTCAGCCAAATTCAACCTGCCGGTTGCCGATTTCTACCTGAGCAATCCGATTGCGCGGGCCTCGGCCACTATGGGCGAATGCGCCGCTATTGCCGCCGGCGTGCGGCAGGCAGCGGAGTAGGGGAGCGTTATGGACTTCATTCTTCAAGCGCTCGATTACCTGCTTGGTGTCCCCGGCCTCGGCGGCACGCAGATTGGCTTTGTCTATAAGGTTCTGCTGCTGCTCGTCGCGCTGCTGATCTTTACCGCTTATATCCTGCTCGCCGACCGCAAGATCTGGGCCGCAGTGCAGATCCGTCGCGGACCCAACGTCGTTGGTCCGTTTGGCCTTTTGCAGTCGTTCGCCGACCTGCTCAAGTTCGTGCTCAAGGAGCCGGTGATCCCTGCTGGCTCCGACAAGGTGGTGTTCCTGCTCGCCCCCTTCGTTTTGGCCATGCTGGCGCTTGCCGCCTGGGTGGTGGTGCCGATCGACCAGGGCTGGGCGCTGTCCGACATGAATGTCGGCATCCTTTACCTGCTGGCGATCTCCTCACTGGGTGTCTATGGCATCATCATGGGCGGCTGGGCCTCGAACTCGAAGTATCCGTTCCTCGGTTCGCTCCGGTCGGCGGCGCAAATGGTGTCCTATGAAGTCTCCATCGGCCTCGTCATTATCACCGTGCTGCTCTGCGTCGGTTCGCTGAACCTGACCGACATCGTGGTGGCGCAGAAGGAAATGGGCCTCGCCCACCTGATCGGCCTGCCACAACTGACGTTCCTCAACTGGTTCTTCATTCCGCTGTTCCCGATGTTCGTGGTGTTCTTCATCTCGGCCCTGGCGGAAACCAACCGTCCGCCATTCGATCTGCCCGAGGCGGAATCCGAACTCGTGGCCGGCTTCATGGTGGAATACTCGTCGACGCCATACCTGCTGTTCATGCTGGGCGAGTATATCTCGATCATCATGATGTGCGCGCTGACCACCATCCTGTTCCTGGGTGGCTGGGCGTCGCCGCTCGATATACCGCCCTTCACCTGGATTCCGGGCGCTATCTGGTTCATCGGCAAGACCTCGTTCGTGTTCTTCATGATCGCCATGGTCAAGGCCTTCGTACCCCGTTATCGCTATGACCAGTTGATGCGTCTGGGCTGGAAAGTGTTCCTGCCGCTGTCGCTGTTTTCGGTCATCGTCGTCGCTTTCATTCTTCAGCTCACGGGCTGGGGCTGGCATGGAGGGGTTGCCTGATGGGAGCCGTCCGCTTTCTCAATTCGCTGCTGCTGCGGGAATTCGTTTCGACGTTTTTCCTGGCGATGAAGTATTTCTTCAAGCCCAAGCCGACGATCAACTACCCCTTCGAAAAGGGCCATGTCAGCCCGCGCTTCCGCGGCGAACATGCGCTGCGCCGTTATCCCAACGGGGAAGAGCGCTGCATCGCCTGCAAGCTGTGTGAAGCGATCTGCCCGGCCCAGGCCATCACCATCGAAGCTGGCCCGCGTCAGAACGACGGCACCCGCCGCACCGTGCGCTACGACATCGACATGGTGAAGTGCATCTATTGCGGCTTCTGCCAGGAAGCCTGCCCGGTGGATGCCATCGTCGAAGGCCCGAACTTCGAATTTGCAACAGAAACCCGCGAAGAGCTCTACTTTTCCAAAGAGCGGCTCTTGGCGAACGGCGACCGGTGGGAGCGCGAAATTGCGCACAACCTGTCCGCCGACGCTCCGTATCGCTGAGAGGGAAGACGATGAGCCTTCCGCAGTTCTTCTTCTACGTGTTCTCGACCATCGCCGTAATCTCGGCGCTGATGGTCATTTCCTCGCGCAACCCGGTCCATTCGGTGTTGTTCCTGATCCTGGTATTCCTCAACGCCTCGGGCCTGTTCCTGCTGGCGGGGGCGGAGTTCCTGGCGCTGCTGCTGATCGTGGTCTATGTCGGCGCGGTCATGGTGCTGTTCCTGTTCGTGGTCATGATGCTCGATGTCGATTTCGGCTCGATGCGGCAGGGCATTCTGCAATACATGCCGATCGGCGTGGTCATCGGGGTCATCCTGCTGCTTGAACTGGTGCTGGTCGCGGGCAGCTTCGTGGTGGCGCCGCAACTGACGGGTGCTGCGGCTTTGCCCATCGACATGGGCGTCCAGAATACCAAGGCGCTGGGCCTGGTGATTTACACACGCTACGTCTTCCTGTTCCAGGGCGCTGGTGCGGTGCTGCTGGTGGCCATGATCGGCGCCATCGTTCTGACGCTGCGCCACAAGGTCAACATCAAGCGGCAGGACCCGGTGCGCCAGGCGGCGCGCAAGCCAGCCGATGCGATGAAAGTTGTCAAAGTCAAAAGCGGTCAAGGGTTGTAGGGGACAGAACATGGGCTTGGAAATCGGGCTCGGTCATTACCTGACCGTAGCGGCAATCCTGTTCACGCTGGGCGTGTTCGGCATCTTTTTGAACCGCAAGAACGTCATCATCATCCTGATGTCGATCGAACTGATCCTTCTAGCGGTCAACCTCAACTTCGTGGCCTTTTCGGCCGCGCTCAACGATCTGCAGGGCCAGGTGTTCGCGCTGCTGATCCTGACGGTCGCAGCGGCGGAAGCCGCCATCGGCCTCGCCATTCTGGTTATTTTCTACCGTAACCGCGGCTCCATCGCGGTCGACGACATCAACATGATGAAGGGCTAAAGGCTCGCCATGATCCAAGCGATTGTTTTTTTGCCCCTGATCGGCGCGCTGGTGGTTGGCCTGCTCGGCAGCCGCCTCGGCCATCGTAACTCTGAATACATCACCACCGGTCTGCTGATCGTGTCGGCCGTGCTGAGCTGGGTTGTCTTCCTGCCTGTCGCATTCGGCAGCGGGTTAGTGGGTGCCGTGGCCGAAGGCCATGCCGAGGTACTCAAGGTGCCGGTCGCCCGCTGGATCCAGGTCGGTGACATGGATTTGCGCTGGGTGCTGCGCATCGATACGCTGACTGCCATCATGCTGGTCGTGGTCAACACGGTGTCGAGCCTGGTTCACGTCTATTCCATCGGCTACATGCACGAAGACCCGCATCGCTCGCGTTTCTTTGCTTACCTGTCGCTGTTCACCTTCGCCATGCTGATGCTGGTGACTGCCGACAACTTCCTGCAGATGTTCTTTGGCTGGGAAGGCGTGGGCCTCGCGTCCTATCTGCTGATCGGTTTCTGGTACACCAAGCCGTCGGCTACCGCGGCGGCGATGAAGGCGTTCATCGTCAACCGCGTCGGCGACTTCGGCTTCGCGCTTGGCATCTTTGCTGCCTTCATGGTGCTGGGCCACATTGATTTCGATGGGGCGTTCCATGCGGCCGAAGGACTCAACAAGGACGCCATGCCGGTCATGCACTTCCTGTCATGGAATCTCGATGCCATGACCGTGGTGTGCCTGCTGCTGTTCATGGGCGCCATGGGCAAGTCGGCGCAGTTCCTGCTGCACACCTGGCTGCCGGACGCCATGGAAGGCCCGACCCCGGTGTCGGCGCTGATCCATGCCGCAACCATGGTCACCGCCGGGGTGTTCATGGTGGCGCGCCTGTCGCCACTGTTTGAAACCTCGCCGACCGCGCTGACCTTCGTTTTGGTCATCGGTGCCATCACTGCGTTCTTTGCCGCCACCGTCGGTCTGGTGCAGAACGACATCAAGCGCGTCATCGCCTATTCGACCTGCTCGCAGCTCGGCTACATGTTCGTGGCTTTGGGGGCAGGGGCGTATTCGGCGGGCGTGTTCCACCTTTTTACGCACGCCTTCTTCAAGGCGCTGCTGTTTTTGGGCGCCGGCGCGGTGATCCACGCCATGCACCACGAGCAGGACATGCGCAACATGGGCGGCCTCCGCCACAAGATCCCGATCACCTACGCCATGATGCTTATCGGCACCTTGGCGCTGACCGGTGTCGGCATTCCGGGCACCGATTTCGGTTTTGCCGGGTTCTTCTCCAAGGACTCGATCATCGAAACTGCCTACGCCGTCGGTGGCAATGCCGGGACGTTCGCGTTCTGGTCTTTGGTCGTGGCGGCGCTGTTCACCAGCTTCTACTCCTGGCGCCTGATCCACCTGACCTTCCACGGCACGCCGCGTCCGGCTGTCGGGCATGATCACGCCGCCGAAGAGCCAGACGATCACGTGGCCCATGACCACGCGGATCACGGCAGTGCTTATGACCACGCCCATGAATCGCCCAATGTCATGCTGGTGCCGCTTTATGCGCTGGCTGCCGGCGCCGTTCTGGCCGGTGTGGTCTTCTACGGCATGTTCTTCCACGACGTTGAGCACATCGACCACTTCTTCAAGGGTGCCGTGGTGGTCAACAAGGAATTCATCGAGTCGGTACACGAAGTGCCGTGGCCGGTGAAGTGGTCGGCGACCATTGCCATGATCCTGGGTTTTGTTGCCGCCTGGTACATGTACATCCGCGATCCGCAGATGCCCAAGCGCCTCGCCGATACCAATCCGGGCCTCTACAAGTTCCTGCTCAACAAGTGGTACTTCGACGAGCTATACGACTTCATCTTCGTCAAGCCGGCGCTGTTTATCGGTCGTCAGCTGTGGCAGCAGTTCGATGACAAGATCATCGACCAGACGCTGACCGAAGGGGCAGGCCGCCGCGTGCAGAACGTCACCTCATGGGTGGTCAAGCTGCAGTCGGGCTACCTTTACCACTATGCCTTCGCCATGCTGATCGGCATCGCGGCTCTCCTGACCTGGGCCATCGCGGCCGGGGGACTGATCTGATGACCTTCGACAATTCCATCCTGACGCTCCTGACCTATCTGCCGCTGGCCGGGGTCGTTATCCTGCTGCTGACGCCCAAGACGGCGCTCGATGCGATCCGCTGGATCGCCCTGGCGACCTCGCTGGTGGTGTTCGCGCTGTCCCTGCTGATGTGGCGCGCCTTCGACGCCTCCAATGCTGGCTTCCAGTTCGTGGTCAACGTGCCATGGATCGGCGACAGTATCGGCTATCGTGTCGGCGTCGACGGTATCTCGATGCTGTTCGTGGTGCTCTCGGCGCTGCTGATGCCGTTCTGTGTACTGGCCAGCTGGCGCTCGGTCGAAGTGCGCCTGCGCGAATACATGATCGTCTTCCTGATCCTGGAAACACTGATGATCGGGGTGTTCACCACGCTCGATCTGGCGATGTTCTACGTGTTCTTCGAAGGCACGCTGCTGCCGATGTTCCTGATCATTGGTATCTGGGGCGGCAAGCGCCGTATCCAGGCCAGCTACAAGTTCTTCTTTTATACCTTCACCGGTTCGGTGCTGATGCTGCTGGCTATCATGGCCATGTATTGGAATGCCGGCACCACCGACATTTCCAAGCTCCTGACCCATGAATTCCCGGCCCAGATGCAGGGCTGGCTCTGGGTGGCGTTCTTTGCCTCGCTGGCCGTCAAGATGCCGATGTGGCCGTTCCACCGCTGGTTGCCGGAGGCGCACGTTGAAGCGCCAACGGCTGGCTCGGTGATCCTGGCCGCCATTCTGCTCAAATTGGGCGGCTACGGCTTCCTGCGCTTCTCGCTGCCGATGTTCCCCGATGCGTCGCATTACTTCGCGCCGTTCGTGTTCACCCTGTCGGTCGCGGCCATCATTATCACCTCCCTGATCGCGCTGGTGCAGACCGACGTCAAGAAGCTGATCGCCTATTCGTCCGTTGCCCATATGGGCTTTGTGACCATGGGCATCTTCGCTGCGAACAACCTGGGCATCCAGGGTGCGATGTTCCAGATGATCTCGCACGGCTTCGTCTCCGGTGCGCTGTTCCTCTGCGTCGGCGTGATCTACGACCGTATGCACACCCGCGATATCGCCGCCTATGGCGGCCTGGTCGAGCGGATGCCGCATTACGCCGTGGCCTTCATGATCTTCACCATGGCCAATGTCGGGCTTCCCGGCACGTCCGGCTTTGTCGGCGAGTTCCTGACCATGCTCGGCGTGTTCCAGGTCAATACCTGGGTGGCGTTCTTTGCCGCCTTCGGCGTGATCTTCTCGGCGTGCTACGCGCTTTGGCTCTACCGCCGGGTGATCTTTGGCGCACTGACCAAGGAAGCCCTCAAGGGCATCCTCGATCTGGACCTGCGCGAAAAGATCATTTTGTACCCGCTGATCGTGCTGACCATCGTGTTCGGCTTCTATCCCGCGCCTATTCTCGATGCCACCGCGGCTTCGGTCGATGCGCTCGTATCCCATTACACAGCTTCGCTGGACGCACCCGCGCCTGCCGAAGCCGCCGTAGCGCATTAGGAGGGGACCAATGGGTTCCGAAATCACGTCCTTCGCCAGCCTGGCTCCGGTCTATCCGGAGATCGCCGTCGCGATTGGCGCCGTCATCCTGCTGCTGCTCGGCATTGTCCTGAACAAGGAAAAGTCGATCAGCGTCAACTATCTGGCCATCGTCCTGCTGCTGGCCGTTGCCGTACTGGTGCTGGTGCAGCCCGCTGATGGCGTGCTGTTCTCTGGCACCTTCATCGCCGACGGCTTCTCGCGCTACATGAAAACCCTGGTGCTGGGCGGTTCGGCCTTCTCGCTGATGCTGGCTTTGCCGCATGCCGAGGAAAACGGCGTCCACAAGTTCGAATATGCGGTGCTGGCGCTGCTGGCCACGCTGGGCATGATGATGATGGTTTCGGCCAACGATCTCATGACCCTCTACGTCGGCGTCGAGCTGCAGTCCCTGGCGCTCTATGTCGTCGCCGCGATCAAGCGCGACGACAGCAAGGCGACCGAAGCCGGCCTGAAGTATTTCGTGCTGGGCGCGCTGTCGTCCGGCATGCTGCTTTACGGTGCATCGCTGGTCTATGGCTTTACCGGCACCACCAATCTGCCGGCCATCCTGGCGCAGATCGCGGCCGAAGGCCGTTCCATCGGCCTGGTGTTCGGCATCGTCTTCCTGCTGGCCGGCGTCGCCTTCAAGATTTCGGCCGTACCGTTCCATATGTGGACGCCCGACGTGTACGAAGGTGCTCCGACCCCGGTGACGGCTTTCTTTGCCACCGCACCCAAGGTTGCGGCCATGGCGCTGATGGTGCGGCTGACCGCCAACACTTTCTCGCCGATCGCCCATGATTGGCAGCAGATCATCATCTTCCTGTCGATTGCCTCGATGGTGCTCGCCGCGTTCGCCGCCATCGGCCAGAAGTCGATCAAGCGACTGATCGCCTATTCGTCCATTGGCCATGTCGGCTTCGCGCTTGTCGGCCTGTCGGCTGCCAACGTAGGCGGCGTTGAAGGCGTGGCCATCTATATGGCGATCTATGTGACCATGACGGTTGGCCTGTTCGCCTGCCTGCTGTCGCTGCGCACCGAAGACGGCCAGGTGGAAAACATCGACGATCTGGCAGGCGTTGCCCAGACCCGTCCGTTTGTTGCTGCCATCATGGCGGTGCTGATGTTCTCGCTGATCGGCATGCCGCCGCTGGCGGGGTTCTTTGCCAAGTGGCACGTCTTCCTCGCTGCTATCCAGGCCCAGCTCTATGTGCTGGCGGTGATCGGCGTGCTCGCCTCGGCGGTCAGCGCGTTCTATTACCTGCGCGTCGTCAAGACGATGTATTTCGATGAGCCCAAGGCCAAGTTCGCTGCGGTTCCCAACGAACTCACCATCATCATGGCGGTTTCGGGTTTCCTGGTCATCACCTACTACTTCACCGTGGGCGGACCGCTTGCCAGCGTGGCGCACATAGCCGCGGGAAGCCTGTTCTAGGTGACCGGCTTTACCCTTGGGCCCAAAGCTCGCGCGGCCGGCTATCGCCTGCGTAGCTTTGAAGCCATAGGCTCGACCAATACAGAAGCGCTGGCGGCAGCCGCTGCCGGCGACCCAGGTGGTATCTGGTTTGTCACGCCGCAACAGACCGCAGGCCGGGGCCGTCGTGGCCGCGTCTGGGTCAGCCCACCAGGCAATCTGGCAGCTACGCTCTTGATTGTTCCCGATGCCGACCCATCTTCGGTTGCAACGGTCGGCTTCGTTGCGGGCGTTGCCTTGAACCTGGCGCTGTCATCCATCCTGCCCGAGGGCACGGTGCGTGTCGGTATCGACGGCGCCGATGGTAAACCAGCCCGCATCGCGCTCAAATGGCCCAATGACGTGCTGGCTGACGGTGCCAAACTGGCCGGCATCGGGCTGGAAGCGCAAAAACTCGACGATGGCCGTCACGCAATTGCCGTCGGCATTGGTGTCAATGTGGTTGCAGCGCCCACCGGATTGCCGTATCCCGCCACCAGTCTGGCCGAGTTGGGCACCCCCCGTTCGGCACAGCAGGTATTTGAAGCGCTCAGCGACGCCTGGGTCGAGATGTTCGGCATCTGGGCCGATGGTCGCGGGATTGCCGACGTTCTGACCCATTGGCGCCGGTCCGCAGCTGGTATCGGCGCGCCGGTCGCCGTCAATCAGAACGGCGAGATCGTGCGCGGCATTTTTGAAACCATCGACGACGCAGGACGGCTGATCGTCCGCGCCGACAACGATCAACGCATCGCCATCACAGCCGGCGATGTCCATTTTGGGGCAACGGCCAGCGCCCGAAGCTGACCACACATTACGGCGTACGCGACAGGCTGGGCGAAAGGTCCCATTGCCCGGACCGGCGCATTTTATAAGGACTAATACAACCCATGGCTAAAAACCAAAGGGACGAACTCGTCTTCGTACCGCTCGGCGGCGTTGGCGAAATCGGCATGAACATGGCCGCTTACGGCTTCGGCCCGGAAAAGACCCGCAAGTGGATCGTGGTCGATTGCGGCGTGTCGTTCGGCGATCCGAGCCTGCCAGGCATCGAGCTGATCATGGCCAATCCGGAATTTCTGGAGGAGCGCGCCGATGACGTTTTGGCGCTGATCCTCACCCACAGCCACGAAGACCATTACGGCGCCGTGCTGGACCTGTGGCCCAGCTTCGACAAGCCGGTCTATGCTACCCCGTTCACCTCCGCCATGCTGGCCGCCAAGCGGGCAGGGGATGGCATTGTCGACAATGTCGACGTCAAGATCATGCGCCCGGGCAAGCCGTTCACCGTCGGCCCGTTCACCATCGAGGCGATCAACGTTGCCCACTCGATTCCCGAGAGTAACGGTCTGCTGATTACCACGCCGATTGGCCGCGTGCTGCACACCGGCGACTGGAAGCTCGACCCGACCCCGGTTGGCAATGCACCCACCGACGTCGCGCGCCTGCAGCAGATCGGCGAGGACACGTCGACGCCACTGGCGCTGATTTGTGACTCAACCAATGCGATGAAGGACGGCTCAAGCCCGAGCGAGGCCGAAGTCGGCGCCAATCTTGCGGCCATGATCGCCGACGCGCCCCATCGTGTTGCCGTCACCACCTTCGCTTCGAACGTTGGCCGGGTGATCTCGATTGCCCGCGCCGCTGAAAAGGCCGGCCGCCAGGTCGTGCTGTCGGGCCGCTCGCTGCACCGTATTACCGGCATTGCCCGCGAACTGGGCATGCTCGAAGGCGCGCCGATCATGCATGACCAGGACATGTATCGCAGCCTGCCGCGCAACAAGATCGTGCTGATTTGCACCGGCAGCCAGGGCGAGCCGCGTGCGGCCATCGCCCGCATCGCCCGTGGCGAACATCCGGTGATCGATCTCAATGCCGGCGACCGGATGATCTTTTCGTCCTGGGCCATTCCGGGCAATGAGCGCGAAGTCATCGACATCCAGAACATGCTGATCGATCGCGGCATCGACGTGATCACGCAGAATGATGCGCTGGTCCATGTCACCGGCCACCCGCGCCGCGAAGAACTGCGCCGGCTCTATAGCTGGGTGAAGCCCAACGTACTGGTGCCTGTGCACGGCGAGGCCGCGCATCTGGAGGCCCATGCCAAGCTCGGCCGCAGCGAAGGCATCGAGAACGTCATCTCGGCCCGCAATGGTGACATGGTGCGCCTGTTCCCGGAGCCAATGTCGCATCCCGGCGAAGTGCGCACCGGCGAGCTGTATCTCGATGGCCTCGTGCTCTGCACGCCGGAAGAAAGCGGCGTCAAGGGCCGTCGCCGGCTGTCGTTCGGTGGCCACATCGTTGTCTCTATCGCCGTCAATGGCGGCGGCCAGGTGGTATCGGGTCCGGACTTCGTCATCGAAGGCCTGCCGGAAACCGAGGATGAATCGCTCAACGAACTGCTGGAAACCACGATCAGTGGCGTGTTGAAAAGCGTGCCGCCCAAGCGCCGCAGCGACACCGAGGTATTGAATTCGGCGCTGTTCAAGGCCATCCGCAACGAAGTGAACGCCTATTGGGGCCGCAAGCCCAACGTCACCGTCTTCGTCCACCGCGTTTAGGGACACCAATCATGCCTATCGGCAGCTATATCGCAGTCTATTTTATCGTTTGGTGGATCTGCCTGTTCATGGTGCTGCCGTTCAAGGTGCGCAGCCAGATCGAGGACGGCGTCGTCGTCCCGGGTACCGATCCCGGGGCGCCAACCCTGTCCCGCATCGGCCCCAAGATGCTGATCAATACAGGGCTTGCCGCCGTGGTGACGCTGCTGCTCTTTTGGGCGCTATCGGCGCCTTGGCTGCAGGAATATTTCAGGTAGGCGGTTCGTCCGCCTACCGCCTCTTCTTCTCCGCCGGTAGCGCATGGCGCCACGCCATTTCCAATGCGGCGTGCAATTCGGCCTCATCGACATTGGCCAGCGTCAGCGTGGTCCAGCCCTGTTTGCCCCAGGCATTCGGCACCGGCGCGAAGGCATCTGCCGCAACCAGGCATTTGAACTCCTGCTCGTCTGGCAACAGCTTCAAATTTGCCGTCAGCCCATCCGCGGCGAGCGTGGTGTAGATCCGCTTCACCCGAAAGGCGGCGCGGTCAAAATGGGGCGCTTCGACGGTGTCGGCCAGCGCCATCGCAACTCTTCGAAACGCGCGGTCATCAACCATTTCTGCAGGGCTCTTTTTGAACAGAGTGGGGCATTTTTACATCGCCGTCAAAACTGGCGAGAAACGCCCGATCCTGTCAAAAATTGGGCGCTGGAACGTTCCAAATCGCCGCAAAATCGTCCTGACTGACGCTGTAAACTGCGTTAACCCGCAACATCAGGGTCTCTCACTAAGCCATTGAGCAAAAACAAAAAAGCAGGGCACTAGGCCCTGCTTGGATGAGTTTGTTCGACAATACGTTGGTCTTAGGCACACCGAGGTGGCGGCCAACGCTCCTCCCTTGACGTTGTCGACGTCCGGCGGTTTTTGCCGCCTTTGTTTTATTGAGGAGGACCATATCACAAGAAATGGCCCTGTCACGCAAAATCTGCATGGCATCCATGCTTGCAACGGGTGGACGAGTACGATTTGAGTGGGCATCAACAAAAGCCAAGAATCAAACCAACAGTCGAAGCCTTTCCGGAGTTGCCATGCGCCTTTCCCAATACTTTTTGCCGGTGCTGCGCGACACTCCAAAAGAGGCCGAAATCGTCTCGCATCGCCTCATGCTGCGCGCCGGCATGATCCGCCAGCAGGCCGCCGGTCTCTATTCCTGGTTGCCACTCGGCTACAAGGTTTTGATGAAGGTCCAGAAGATCATCGAGGAGGAGCAGAACCGCTCCGGTGCGATCGAAATGCTGATGCCCACCATCCAGTCGGCCGATCTATGGCGCGAAAGCGGCCGCTACGAAGCTTATGGCAAGGAAATGCTGCGCATCGAAGACCGGCACGAGCGCGAATACCTCTATGGTCCGACCAATGAGGAAATGATCACCGACATTTTCCGCACTTACGTAAAGTCCTACAAGGACTTGCCGCTGAACCTCTACCACATCCAGTGGAAGTTCCGTGATGAGGTGCGTCCCCGCTTCGGCACCATGCGCAGTCGCGAATTCCTGATGAAGGACGGCTACTCGTTCGACCTGAGCAAGGAAGATGCGGTCAAGGCCTATGAACGCGTCTTCGCCTCTTACCTGCGCACCTATCGCCGCATGGGCCTTACGGCCATTCCGATGCGCGCCGATACCGGCCCCATTGGTGGCGACCTGAGCCACGAGTGGATCGTCCTGGCCGATACCGGCGAAAGCGCCGTGTTCTGCGATCGTCGCCTGCTCGATAAGCCTATTCCCGCCAGGGATACCGATTTCCGTGGCGATCTGAAGCCGGTCTTTGATGACTGGACCTCGCTCTATGCCGCCACCGAAGAAATGGTGGATATGGCCGAGTACGAGGCGGCCGTACCCGAGGAACATCGGGTTTCGGCGCGCGGCATCGAAGTCGGCCATATTTTCTACTTCGGGACCAAGTATTCAGAGCCGATGAAGGCAACCGTGACCGGTTCCGACGGCAAGGAAATTACCGTGCATATGGGCTCTTACGGCATCGGCCCGACCCGGTTGGTGCCCGCCATCATTGAAGCATTCCACGATGACTCCGGCATTGTCTGGCCAGTCAGCGTTGCCCCGTTCGAGGCGGTGCTGATCAACCTCAAGGCTGGCGACGCGGAATGCGACGCTGCGTGTAGCGCGCTTTATGCCGAATTGAATGCTGCCGGCATCGACATGCTCTATGACGACCGCGATCAGGGCGCCGGCGCCAAGTTCACCACTGCCGATCTGATCGGCATTCCCTACCAGCTGATCCTGGGGCCACGCGGCCTCAAGTCCGGCGAGGCCGAAATCAAGCACCGCCAGACCGGCGAACGCGAAACCCTGCCGATTGCGGCAGCGGTCGCGCGGCTCAAGGGCCTGATTGAACCGCAAAGGCGGAATGACATTTGACCGAACAGGCAGCGGCTGCACCGACGACCGGTACGCGCGCGTTCTCGCGCTTTGAATGGATCATCGCCGGCCGCTACCTGCGGGCGCGCCGCAAGGAGGCGTTCATTTCGGTGATCGCCAGCCTGACCATGGTCGGTGTCGCCATCGGCGTGGCCACGCTGATCGTGGTGATGTCGGTGATGAACGGCTTTCGCGAGGAATTGCTCAGCAAAATCCTCGGGCTGAATGGTCACTTCACCGCTTTCCCGATCGAACAAAAGTTCACCGACTACAAGGAAACCGTCGACGCCCTGCAGCAGGTCAACGGCGTCAAATTTGCGGTCTATTACGCCGAAGGGCAGGTGCTGGCCTCCGGCGCCGGCCAATCCACCGGCGTCACCGTGCGCGGCATGGACGAAGCCAATCTCGAAAAACTCGATCTGCTCTATCACAGCGCCGAGCAAGGCGGCTTCGATAGCTGGGACCAGTCCAAGGGCGTCGCCATCGGCTATCGGCTGGCGCAAACCCTGGGCGTCGGTATCGGCGATTCCGTGACGCTGATCAGCCAGGATGGTCCCAAGACCCCGTTCGGCAATACGCCGCAGTTCCGCTCGTACAAGGTCGATGTGATCTTCAACCTCGGCATGGTCGAGTTCGACAGCTTCTACATGTATATGCCGCTGCAACTGGCGCAGAACTATTTCAAGCTCTACGACGACGTGCTCAAGCCCGGCCAACCGCCGCTTGATCCGCTGGCGACCGACGCAGAAATCGACGCCGCCTATACCCGCGTCTATCGCGCCACGGCCGCGGAAATCTTCATCGACGACCCCGACAACACTGCTGTCATGCGCCAGCGGCTGCAAGCCGATCCCAAGGCGCGGCCACTGATCCTGACCGATTGGCAGCAGCGCAACGAAACCTTCTTTTCGGCACTGCAGGTCGAGCGGGTGGTGATGTTCACCATCCTCTCGATGATCATCGTGGTGGCGGCGTTCAACATCATTTCCAGCCTGATCATGCTGGTGAAGGACAAGGGCGGCGATATCGCCGTGCTCCGCACCATGGGCGCCACGCGTGGCTCGATCATGCGCATCTTCTCGATGACCGGCACCGCCATCGGCCTGATCGGCACCGGCACCGGGCTGGTGCTTGGCCTGATCGTTGCCGCCAATGCCGAAGCGCTGCGCTCGGCGGTGTCCAACACGCTCGGTGTGGCGATCTTTCCGCCCGAAGTGTTCTTCCTGTCGTCGCTGCCGTCCAAGATCGATCCGATGGAGGTGACCGTGGTCATTTCCCTGTCGCTGGGCCTGAGCTTCCTTGCCACCATCTATCCGGCCTGGCGCGCCGCCCAATACGATCCGGTTGAGGCACTGCGCTATGAATAGTCCGCATCTGGTTCTGCGCGACGTCCACCGTCACTACGGCGAAGGCGACAAGATGGTGCGCGTGCTCGAAGCCGCCAACCTGACAGTGGCCAGCGGCGAACTGGTGGCCCTGGTGGCCCCGTCGGGAGCCGGCAAGTCGACGCTGCTGCACCTGTGCGGCCTGCTTGAAATCCCGCAGCGCGGCGAAGTCGAAATCACCGGCATTCCCACCAGCACGCTCGGTGACCGTGGCCGCACCCAGCTGCGCCGCAGCACGGTGGGCTATGTCTATCAGTTCCACCACCTGCTGCCCGAATTCACCGCGCTCGAAAACGTCTCCATGCCGCAATTGATCGCCGGCAAGTCGCAGAAGCAGGCGGACGTCCGCTCGATGGAACTGCTGGAAATCCTCGGCGTCGCGCCGCGCGCCACCCACCGACCCGCCGAACTCTCCGGCGGCGAACAGCAACGCATCGCCATCGCCCGCGCCGCCGCCAACCGCCCGCGCGTCATCCTGGCCGATGAGCCGACCGGCAACCTCGATCCCGCCACCAGCGACCTGGTGTTCGAAGCGCTCAAGACGCTGATCAAGGAAGTGGGCGCCGCCGCCCTCATCGCCACCCACAACCACGATCTGGCGCGCCGCGCTGACCGCATCGTGACGCTGCGGGATGGCCTGGTGGTCGATCACACACTGTGACGGCAGCCTGAACCGGCAATTTCCGCCGTCATCGGCAAAACTTGCTCTGCCAAAATGCGAAACCGCCCGTAAGCGCGGTCTCACACCCCCGAATCACTTGGCATGCCGCTTGCTACCAGAGGGATATCTGGGGGCGACGACGACCATCATGATCCAAATAGCGCAGCTGCGGCGCGGCCTTTCGGCTGCCGCATGGACCTCTCACCGACACATTCTGGCGATCGATCCGCCCGGGAACACCCGTCCCATCCGGTACGCGCCGCAGTCCATTCGCTAACGAATCCCTAACCAAACTTTCCCAATCCCCGCTAAACCCGCTTTGGCGATGGACAGGAACAAAATACGAACATATAAGAACATAACCGAAACAAAGGACACGAACATGCTGATCTTCCTCAAGGACTTCGCTGCGTTCATTACCCTGTGCGCCTTCACAGTCGGCTCGCTGGCGTGGATGGACGGCGTCACGCGTCTGCTCTGACGCTTTATGTGGATTGATCGTCTGGGGCGGTTTGCGGATCGCCCCGAGCCTGTCACAAAGGCGGTCTAGGAAAGACCCATATGAGCGGCCCCGGCTTCATCCATCTGCACGTCCATTCTGCTTACTCGCTGCTCGAGGGCGCGATTCAGCTTGAAAAGATTCTGGAGCTGGCCAAGGCCGATCATCAGCCGGCGCTGGGCATATCCGATACCGGCAATCTGTTCGGGGCCCTGGAATTCTCCGAGAAAGCCGCCAAAAAGGGCATTCAGCCGCTGATTGGGGTAGAGTTCGCCATCGATTTTGCCGCCACCGAAGAGCGCACCAGCGAGCGCGGCAATCACAGCCATTCGGCCAAGAGCAGCGTCGTGCTGATGGCGCAGACCGAGACTGGTTTTGCCAACCTGTCGCGCCTGGTCAGTCGCGCCTATCTCGAAGGCGATGGGGGATTGGCGCGCGCGCGGCTCGATTGGCTGAGCCGCGACGGGCTCGATGGCATCATCTGCCTGACCGGCGGCCCGGAGGGGGCCATCGACACCTGTTTTGCTGCGGGGCAGGACGCCCACGCCATCAAGCGGCTCAATCTGCTGCGCGAAACCTTCGATGACCGGCTCTATGTCGAGATCCAGCGCCATGGCCGCCCGGTCGAAGCCAATGTGGAACCGCGCCTGGTCGACTATGCCTATCGGCAGGGCCTGCCGCTGGTGGCGACCAATGAGCCATTCTTCAAATCGGTCAAGGAATTCGAGGCGCATGACGCGCTGCTGGCGATCGCTGGCGGCACCGTGCTGGCCCAGACCGAACGGCGCAAACTCAACGACCAGTACTATTTCAAGACCCGCGCCGAAATGGTCGAACTGTTTGCCGATCTGCCTGAGGCGCTGGAGTCGACCGTCGAGATCGCCCAGCGCATCTCCTATCGCCCCCGCAGCCGCAGCCCGATCCTGCCCAAGTTCGCCGCAGCACCTGATCTGACCGATGACGAAGCCGTAGCCGTCGAAGCAGCCGCCTTGCGCAAGATGGCGGAGGAGGGGCTGGACGAGCGCCTGCGCACCGTCGGTGTTTCGCCAGGCAAGACCGAACAGGATTATCGCGACCGGCTGGAGTTCGAGCTGGGCATCATCCAGTCGATGAAATTTCCGGGCTACTTCCTGATCGTGGCCGATTTCATCCGCTGGGCCAAGGCGCAGGCTATTCCGGTTGGTCCGGGGCGCGGTTCGGGTGCGGGTTCGCTGGTGGCCTATGCCACCACCATCACCGACCTTGATCCGCTGCGTTACAACCTGCTGTTCGAGCGCATGCTCAATCCTGAACGCGTCTCGATGCCGGATTTCGACATCGACTTCTGCCAGGATCGGCGCGAAGAAGTCATTCAATACGTGCAGCGAAAATACGGCACCGAACAGGTGGCGCAGATCATCACCTTCGGAACGCTGCAGGCGCGCGCCGTGCTGCGCGACGTCGGGCGTGTGCTGCAAATGCCCTATGGTCAGGTCGATCGGATCTGCAAGCTGGTGCCGGCCAATCCAGCTGATCCGTGGTCGATCGAACGCACCATGAATGACGTGCCGGAGTTCCGCCGGATGGCGGAAGATGACGAAACGGTCGGCGAGTTGATTGCTATCGCCAGGAACCTTGAGGGGCTTTACCGCCACGCCTCGACCCATGCCGCCGGCATCATTATCGGCGACCGTCCCTTGCAGGATCTGGCGCCGCTGTATCGCGATCCGCGCTCGGACATGCCGGTCTGCCAGTACAATATGAAATGGTCGGAAGCGGCGGGGCTGGTGAAGTTCGACTTCCTCGGCCTCAAGACGCTGACCACCATCGATTATGCGGTCAAGATGATCAATCTTGATGGTGGCGACTTCCGCATCGAAGACATCCCGATCGATGATCTGCCCACCTACAAGCTTTATTCACAAGGCGACAGCTTCGGCGTGTTCCAGGTGGAAGGCGCCGGCATGCGCCGGGCTCTGGTTGACATGAAGCCTGACCGTTTCGAGGACATCATCGCGCTGGTGGCGCTCTATCGTCCCGGTCCGATGGACAATATTCCGTCCTTCTGCGCCCGCAAGCGTGGCGACGAAGAGATCGAATATCCGCACGACGCGCTCAAAGTTGTGCTCGACGAAACCTACGGCATCATCGTCTATCAGGAACAGGTGATGCAGATCGCCCAGTTGCTGTCCGGCTATTCGCTGGGCGAAGCCGACATGCTGCGGCGCGCCATGGGCAAGAAGATCAAGGCCGAAATGGATGCGCAGCGCGAGCGTTTCCGCGAAGGCGCCATGAAGTTCGGGCTCAAGCAAAGCCTGGCGGATACGATTTTCGACCTTTTGGCCAAGTTCGCCAATTACGGTTTCAACAAGAGCCATGCCGCGACCTACGCGCTGGTGTCGTACCAGACGGCCTATCTCAAGGCGCATTACCCGCACGAATTCCTTGCCGCTTCGATGACGCTCGACATGGGCAATACCGACAAGCTGGCCGAATTCCGCAGCGAAGCGAAAAAGCACAAGATCGAACTGGTGCCGCCCTGCGTCAACCGCTCGGCGGCGGTGTTCTCGGTCAAGGACAAGCGCATTCATTATGGCCTCTGCGCCGTCAAGGGCGTGGGCCGTCAGGTTGCCGAGCATATCGTGGAGGCGCGCGGCGATCACCCGTTCAAGGACCTCGGCGACTTCGCCCGCCGCGTCGATCCGCGTATCCTGTCCAAACGCACGCTGGAAACGCTGGCCAATGCCGGCGCCTTCGACGATATCGTGCCGCGCCGCGAACAGGCCTTTGCTGCCATCGAAACCGTCATGGGCACCGCCCAGGCCCTGAGCACCGAGCGCAATGCGGGGCAGGGCAATATGTTCGACTCCGCTGAGCCGGACGATATCAAGCTACCGCAGGGCGTTGCAGCCTGGAGCACCACGGAGCGCGCCGACCGCGAACTGTCGGCCATCGGCTTCCACCTGTCGGCGCACCCGCTCGATGCCTATTCCGAGGTGTTCGACAAGCTGCGGGTGCAGAAGTGGAATGATTTCGAGCGCGCGGTCAAAGACGGCGCCTCGGCTGGCCGGCTGGCCGGCACCATTTCCGGTCGGCAGGACCGCCGCACCCGCAAGGGTACGCCGATGATGATCCTGACGCTGTCGGATCAGAGCGGCAGTTACGAGTGCATCGCCTTCTCCGAGCAGATCAATGAATTCGGCGCCATGCTGACGGTGGGCAAATCGGTGATCCTGCATGTCGGCGCCGATGAGCGCCCCGACGGGGTGAGCGTGCGTCTGCTCGACGCCGAATTGATCGATGGCGCCGCCGAAAAGGTCGGTCGTCGGCTCACTGTATTTGCCGCCAGCGACAAATGCCTCGGCCCGATCCGCACCCAGCTCAAGCCCGGCGGCGAAGGCTCGGTGAGCTTTGTGGTCATCCGTGATGGCGGCGCCCGCGAATATGAAATCGAACTGCCGGGCCGCTTCCGGCTGACCAGCGAAATCGCCGGCGGCATCAAGGCGCTCGATGGCGTGACGGACGTTCGGCTGAACTGACGGGCGGGGGGCTTCCAATCGGCATTCTCATCAGGTTGCGCATCAACCGCAACAAATCCCCCTCCCATCACCCCATGCCATACTGCCCGCATCAGTCTTGCGGACGGCGTTGCAACGGCCAATGACAAGACGACTGCCGGGAGAGGAAAGGACCGTGCTTTCCTTGGGCGTATGGGCCATGAGCCGGGCAGCGCAAAGTCCGGCACTGCGCGCCATCGCCATAAATCCCGGCGTCCCGAGGCATACGGTGTCTCACTACTAAATTATCATCGGGACGCCATGCGCCTCGGGACCCGTCCACCATTCAACCCGCAGGGTCACCCCGTGCGGCCTGTCGGCACGGAACGGCGCACCCGCCGGTGACAGCAAGTCCCCGCCAACCCTTGCGTTCCCGTTCGACTTCCCCTATATCCGCGCCAGCGTTTGGCTGCGGTCAGCGCGATTTCACACACGAAGCAGGCCAGCCCAGCTGTCCATCCGGTGGCGGTTTACCGTCGCAAGGTTTCGTGGAGGCATCAACCGGTAAAGGAGCTGCCATCATGGCAATGCCCGATTTTTCTATGCGCCAATTGCTTGAAGCTGGCGTCCACTTTGGTCACCAGAAGCACCGTTGGAACCCCAAGATGGAGCGTTTCATCTTTGGCGTGCGCAACGACATTCACATTCTCGATCTGAGCCAGACCGTGCCGATGCTGAGCCGCGCTTTGCAGCTGGTGTCCGACACCGTTGCCGATGGCGGCCGCGTGCTGTTCGTTGGCACCAAGCGTCAGGCCGCTCCCCTGGTTGCCGAAGCTGCCCGTTCGTCGGCGCAGTACTTCGTCAACTCGCGTTGGCTCGGCGGCACGCTGACCAACTGGCAGACCATTTCGAACTCCATCGCTCGTTTGCGGACGCTGGAATCGATGGGTGCTGAAGGCCTCGAAGGCCGCACCAAGAAGGAACGCCTGATGATGAGCCGCGAGCAGGAACGCCTTGAGCGTGACCTGGGCGGCATCAAGGACATGGGCAACCTGCCGTCGCTGCTGTTCGTGATCGACACGAACAAGGAAGCCAATGCGATCAAGGAAGCCCGTCGTCTGGGCATTCCGGTCATCGCCATCGTCGACACCAATTGCGATCCCGACACCGTCGATTTCGCCATTCCCGGCAATGACGACGCTTCGCGCGCCCTCGAGCTCTATGTGTCGCTGATCTCCAAGGCTGCGATCGACGGTATCGGCCGTTCGTCCTCGGCTCTCGGTGCTGATCTGGGCGCTTCCGAGCAGGCTCCGGTCGAGCCCACTCTGGCTGCTGAAGCCAACTAATCGGGTCTTCCCGGTTTCACATTTGATATGAACCATGCGGCCCCGTTTCGGGGTCGCCGAAAGGTGAATCATGGAAATCACTGCAGGTATGGTCAAGCAGCTCCGCGACTCGACCGGTGTCGGGATGATGGACTGCAAGAAGGCTCTGGCTGAAACCGCCGGCGACATGGAAGCAGCGGTCGATTGGCTGCGCACCCGTGGCCTCGCCAAGGCCGCCAAGAAGGCTGACCGCGTTGCTGCCGAAGGTCTGGTTGGCATCGCCTCGACCGGCAAGCTGGCCGCTGTCGTGGAAGTCAATTCCGAGACCGACTTCGTCGCCCGTAACGACCAGTTCCAGGCCATCGTTGCCAATGTTGCCAAGCTCGCGCTCGACAGCGACGGCGATGTGGTCAAGCTCGGCGAAATGCCGTTCCCCGGCTCGGGCCATTCGGTTTCGGCCGAATTGACGGAAGCCATCGCCAAGATCGGCGAAAACATGAACCTGCGCCGCGCCGCCGTTGTTTCGGTCAGCGATGGCGTCGTGGAAAGCTATGTCCACTCCGCGGTCAAGACCGGCCTGGGCAAGATCGGCATTCTCGTCGGTCTGGAATCGACCGGCGACAAGGCGGCTCTTTCGGCTCTCGGCAAGCAGCTGGCGATGCACATTGCAGCCACCAACCCGCTGTCGATCGATCCTGCGGACCTCGACCAGGCTGTTGTAGCGCGCGAGCGCGCCATCATTCTTGAGCAGGTCAAGGAATCGGGCAAGTCGGCCGAGATCGCTGAAAAGATGGTCGAAGGCCGGATGCGCAAGTACTACGAAGACGTCACGCTTCTGGCGCAGACTTTCGTGATCGATGGCGAGACCAAGGTTGGCGTCGCCATCAAGAACGCTGAAAAAGACGTCGGCGCGCCGATCAAGCTGACCGGGTTCGTGCGCTTCGCGCTCGGCGAAGGCATTGAAAAGACCGTCACCGATTTCGCGGCCGAAGTCGCCGCCACGTCGGGCGTCAAGCAGTAAGCCATTGAGGCGGGCCGCGAGGTCCGCCTTTCCTCTGTTGAGGATAGAGCTGAAAATGCTCAAACGGACACCTGTTCAGGGTCGTTCCGGTTTCCACTTTCGCGGCAAATGCTTTACGGTCGCGCTGGCGTCGCCGGATTCGGCGCCCCATCCATTTCAGCTAGGGGCTTGCCGATGGCAAATGCGTACAAACGGATTTTGCTCAAAGTCTCGGGCGAAGCCCTGTCTGGCGACCAAAGCTTTGGTATTCAGCCCGAATTTCTGGCCGGTGTGGCCGAGCAGATCGCCGAAGTAGCGCGCTCGGGCGTGCAGGTCGCCATTGTCACCGGTGGCGGCAATATCTTCCGTGGCATGGCTGTCGCAGCCAATGGCGGTGACCGTGTCACCGCTGACATGATGGGCACGCTTGGCACGGTCATCAACGCACTCGCGCTTTCGGGAGCCCTGGTCACCCGCGGCATCAAATCCAAGGTGTTCAGCGCCACGACCATGCCGTCAGTGGCTGATACATACACCGCTCGCGCCGCCAAGGCAGCGCTCGAAGATGGTTATGTCGTCGTGCTCGGTGGCGGCATCGGCAACCCGTTTTTCACCACCGATACCGCAGCGGCGTTGCGCGCGATCGAGCTGGAATGTGACATCGTGCTCAAGGGCACCAATGTCGATGGCGTCTATTCGGCCGATCCGAAGAAGGACCCCAAGGCGACCCGCTACGAACAAATCAGCCATGAGGACGTGATTTCGCAGAATTTGCGGGTCATGGATACGGCGGCGTTTGCCCTTGCCCGCGACAATAACATGCCGATAATTGTATATTCGCTCGACGACAAAGAAGGTCTGTCGGGCGTGCTTGCCGGTCGTGTGCGCAGCACTCGCGTCGGCAACCCGCGTAAATAGAAGGACTAACGTTATGGCTGTTGCCTATAACCTCACCGAGCTCAAAGGCCGCATGGCCAAGTCCATCGAGTCGCTGCATGGCGAACTGGCCGGTCTGCGCACCGGTCGTGCCAGCCCCAGCCTGCTGGAGCCAGTGATGGTGGAAGCCTATGGCTCGCGCATGCCGCTGAACCAGGTTGCCACCGTAACCGTGCCGGAACCCCGTATGCTCAGCGTCCAGGTCTGGGACCGCTCGATGTCCAACGCCGTCGAGAAGGCCATCCGCGATAGCGGCCTGGGTTTGAACCCGATGGGCGAGGGGCAGGTGATCCGCGTACCGCTGCCGGAACTCAATTCCGAGCGCCGCCGCGAACTAGCCAAGGTTGCCCATAACTATGCCGAGCAGGCGCGGGTAGCCGTGCGTCATATCCGCCGTGATGGCATGGATCTGCTCAAGAAGGCCGAAAAAGACGGCGACATGGCGCAGGACGACAGCCGCGTTCAGGGCGATCTGGTGCAAAAGGCCACTGACACCGCCGTGCAGGAAATCGATACCTTACTGGCGCTCAAAGAGCAGGAAATCCTGCAGGTCTAGGCCTTAGTTCTGCTGCGCTGGGAGGGCGTGGATGTCGATGGACCCTGCAGTCACTGCCGCAAACGCACCGGGCGCCGCCCTGCGTATTCCAGTTCACCTCGGGGTGATCATGGACGGCAATGGTCGCTGGGCCAAGGCGCGCGGCAAGTTGCGCACCGAGGGTCACATCGAGGGCGTCAAGGCGCTGCGCAATGTCGTCGAGCTGTGCATCAATTATGGCATCGCCAACCTCACTGTGTTCAGCTTTTCCTCGGAAAACTGGACGCGGCCAAAGGACGAGATCGCCTTTATCTTTAACCTGCTGCGCCGGTTTGTTGCATCGGACCTGCAACGGCTGATCCGCAACAATGTGAAGGTGCGCATCATCGGCTCCCGCACCGGGCTCGAAGCCTCGCTGATCCGCCTGATCGATGATGTCGAGGCCAAGACGGCGGCCAATACCGGACTGACGCTGATTGTCGCGTTCAACTATGGCGCCAAGGCGGAGATCACCGACGCCACCCGCCAGATCGCTCGCGCCGTCGCCGCCGGCACCTTGTCGCCCGACGACATCACCGAGGCAACCATCGAGCGCGAACTCTACACGGCGGGCCTGCCGGACCCCGATCTGATCATCCGCACCAGTGGCGAGCAGCGGATTTCCAATTTCCTGCTGTGGCAGGCGGCCTATGCCGAATTTGTTTTCGTTGATGAGAATTGGCCCGACTTTGACGAGGCCAGCTTCGTTCGGGTCCTGCAGACCTATACGCGGCGCGACCGCCGCTTTGGTGGCGTCGAGGCGCGTAAACCTTGACCGCACCGGGCGAACCCAACACCGAGTCACCTGCGGCCAGTCGCAATCTCTGGAAGGATCTGCGGCCCCGCTTGTTGTCGGCAGCGGTGTTGATCGCCTTTACCGCCTTTGCGCTCTACATCGGCAGCTATGTTTTCGCCGCCGCCGTTGGCGCGGTGTTCGCCGGTGCCTACCGCGAATGGGAAACCATGGTGACGCGCGCGCCGCTTAAGCCGATCGGCATGGTGTTGATTGGGTTGGTAGCCGTTTCGGCACTGGCGTTTCCAGCCTTTGGCGTCATCGGCTCCGCTGTCGTCATCGTGCTGGCCTGTGGCGTGGCCGTGGCATTTGGCGGGGATGGCGTCTGGTGGCGCGCTGCCGGCGTTATCTATTTCGGTCTGGTAATTGTTGCGGCCCTGGCGATGCGCGGCACCGACACCTCGGGCATCCTGGCCGGTGTGTTTCTCAGCACCGTGATCTGGATGACCGATTCGGCGGCGTTCTTTACCGGCCGGCAGATCGGCGGCGAAAAACTGGCGCCGGAGATTTCGCCATCCAAGACCTGGTCGGGCGCCTTGGGCGGACTGGCCTTGGGCTCGGTTTCAGGCTTGATCGTGTGGCTGGTCATCAATGACTCGCCGTGGTGGATTGGCCTCGTTTTGTCTATTTCCATCAGCATTCTAGGTCAGGTCGGGGACCTTTGCGAAAGCGCCATCAAACGGCATTTTCGCGTCAAGGACAGCGGCGATATCATCCCCGGTCATGGCGGGCTGATGGACCGGCTGGATAGCCTCACATTCGGCGTCTTGTTCGTTCTTATGCTAGGCTCGCTCCACGCCGGCTTTGGCGCCGTCGCGCAGGGCCTGCTTCATTGGTAATGCCGCTGCCCTGAAGGGCGCGAAGGGATTTTCATGCTCGGTTTCGTCCCCTGGATCTTGTCGTATGCCGTCCCGTTCCTGGTGGTGCTGACCGTCATCGTTTTCGTTCATGAAATGGGCCACTACCTGGTCGCCCGCTGGAACGGCATCGCCATCCAGACCTTCTCACTCGGTTTCGGGCCGGAACTGTTCGGCTGGAACGACAAGCATGGTACACGCTGGCGCCTGTCGGCCGTTCCGCTGGGCGGCTATGTGCGCTTCCTCGGCGATATGAACGCCGCAAGCGTCCCTGATGCCGAGGCGATCGAAGCCATCGATCCGGCATTGCAACCACGATTGTTCGTCAACAAGAACGTCTGGCAACGTATTTCTGTGGTGTTGGCTGGCCCAGTCGCCAACGTTATCCTGACCTTCGTCATCCTCTATGTGCTGCTGCTCGGCTATGGCCGCTACACTATTCCCCCGGTGATCGGCGCCGTTGTGGCGCAATCGGTCGCGGAACAGGCTGGCTTTGTCGCTGGCGACCGCATCGTTTCGGTAGACGGTTATGAAGTTCGTGGGTTCGAGGATTTCCAGCGCTTCGTGGCGACCAGCCCCGCGCGACCGGTAACGGTAGTGTTGGACCGGGCAGGGGCCGAGAAAACCCTTTCGGTGGTGCCTGAAGCCATCGACACCAAGGATCAATTCGGCAATCCGCAGCGCATTGGCCGTATTGGCGTCAGTCGCGATGTCAGCAATACCGATGTGACGCTTTACCGGCCCGGCCCGATCGAGGCCTTCGGCATGACGTTTGAAGAAATCCATTTCATCGTCAACCGCACCGGAGCATTCCTGGGTGACTTCTTCGTCGGCCGGGGCGATGTCGAGCAATTGGGCGGGCCGGTCAAGGTTGCCAAGGTCTCCGGCGAGGTCGCTACTCTCGGCATCGTCGCGCTGATCAACCTCACCGCGCTGCTGTCGCTCAATATCGGAATTTTCAATCTTTTACCGATACCAATGCTCGACGGTGGTCACCTGGCCTATTACCTCGTCGAGGCGGTCAGGGGGCGTCCTCTCAGTCAGCGCGTGCAGGAAATCGGTTTCCGACTCGGCTTTGCGCTGGTTCTGGCTCTGATGGTTTTCACGCTGTTCAACGACACTTTGTTCGCCTATCTGCGCGGCACTGGTAAGGGTTGATTAACCTTTGTTCGTGATGTGTTGCACGAATACACAGCCGCCAATCATTTGCTAACCGCGTGGCGGCTTCCGCCTTGCCCTTGGTTAAAAATACAGTAAAACGGTTCAATGGAGTTAGCTTGGGGGAGCGCTGTGCATGGCGATTCCCCGGGCAGGTCGCAGAAGGCAATAAAAGTTATGATTGATCCCACCAAGTTGATGCGCGGCGCTATTCTCGCGCTCGCAATCCTGGGCGCCGCTCCTCTCGCTGGTACAGCGGTTCCTCTGGTTGGTGTGCAAGTCACCCAGGCAGCGGAACAGCTGGTTTCATCGGTTCTGTTCGATGGCAACCATCGCTTCACCGATGCGCAGCTCATCAAAATGGTGGACCTGTCTTCTTCGGGCATTTTCACGCAGCAGCGTCTGCAGGCAGACACCGAAAGCATCCGTCAGGCCTATGATGCGGATGGCTTTACCAAGGTGACCGTCACGGCCAGGACCGAACCCGTTGACGATGGTCGCGTCCGCGTCACCTTCGTGGTTGACGAAGGCAAGCGCGCTGGCATCGCTGCAATTAATTTCACCGGCAATAATGCAATCGGTGCCGGCTCGCTGAAAAGCGCCATCAGCACCAAGGAAAGCGGCTTCCTGAGCTGGTTGCTCAAGGACGATACCTATGACGAGCAGAAAATTGCCGTCGATCGCGAGCGCATCCGGCTGTATTACGCCAATCGCGGCTTCCCCGACACGCAGGTGACCTCGGTTGGTCAGTACGACGAAGCCAAGAACGCCTATTTCATCAATTTCACGGTGAACGAAGGCGAGAAGTATGAATTTGGCACTGTCGGCATTGAAACCAGCATTGATGGCCTGAATGCAGACGGCCTGAAGGGCTCGATCCGCACCGGCCAGAACCAGCGCTATTCGGTCAGCGATCTGCAGAAGTCGGTCGAGGGCATGTCCTACGATGCCACGACGCAGGGTTACTCCTTCGCCGACGTGCGTGCTCGTCTGGATCGCGATGCTACCAACCACAAGTTCAACATCACTTATCTCGTCGATGAAGGCCCGCGCGTTTATGTCGAGCGGATCAACATCACCGGCAATACCAAGACCCGCGACTTCGTGATCCGTCGTGAGCTGTCTTTCGCCGAAGGCGACCCCTTCAACCGTTCCATGGTTGTGCGTGGCCGGACTGCCATCCAGAACCTGGGCTATTTCTCGGCTGTCGACATCACCACCGAACAGGGTTCGTCGTCGGACAAGATCGTGCTCAACATTGCCGTGACCGAACAGTCGACCGGCGATTACGGTGCGACCGCAGGCTACTCGACCACCGAAGGTGTGCTGGGCGAAATCTCGCTGACTGAACGCAACTTCCTTGGTCGTGGTCAGTATCTGCGTGCAGCTATCGGCGCCTCGCAATCGGGCCGCACCTTTGACTTCTCGTTCACCGAACCTCGCTTTGCGGGTCTGAAAGTGTCTGCTGGCGTCGATGCCTATCATCGCATCAGCGACGAGACCTCGTCGGGCTTCTATGGCAGCACCGCCACCGGTGGCCAGCTGCGCATGGGCTTGCCGATCACACGTGACCTGTCGGCAACCGTATTTGCTGGCGGTGAGCACAAGACCATCGTCGACAAGGACGCGCCGAAGTCGACGCTGCAGGTCGATGGCAAGGTTTATAACAAGGCCTTCGCTGGTTACACTCTGACTTGGAACACGCTTGACGATACCAAAAAGCCGACCGAAGGCCTCTATGCGACCTTTACTCAGCAATATGTCGGGTGGGACTTCAGCTATGTGAAGTCGGAAGCCAAGGCACGCTACTTTGTGCCCGTGATGGAAGACAGTGGCGTTATTGCCAGCATCAAGGGCCAGGTTGGCGTCATCAACGACCTGAGCGGCAACGGGGTAAACTCGGCTGAGGCGTTCAATCCCGGCTCCCAGCTTATCCGTGGGTTTGAGGGTCGTGGTCTTGGGCCGCGTCTGACCACTGGCGAATATCTTGGTTCGACGATGTATGCTGGCGTCTCCGCTGAAATCCAGTTCCCGATCCCGGTTCTGCCGGAAAGCTATGGCCTGACCGGTGCGATCTGGGCCGATGCGGCCTGGGTTGACGGTCTGCCAAGCTTTGGTGCCAATACCATCGATGCGGGCAGCACCAACACTCAGTTGCGGACATCGATCGGCGCTTCGATCATCTGGGACTCGCCGTTTGGGCCGCTGCGTGGCGACTTCGCTCACGTGCTCAACAAGGCTACGTCCGACCGGACGCAGGTGTTCCAGCTCACGATCCAGACCTTGCTCTAGGGCAGTCTGCGTGCCACAGTTCATGGAGCCGCGGGGCGGTAGCGCCGCGGCTCTTGCTTTTATTAAGTGACATTATGGTCGATACCCGCTTTCACCGCTTTTCCGGACCGGCCACATTAGGCGCTATTCTTTCAGCCATTGGCCAATCGGCTCTGGTCGAGGGTCTTGCAGGGGCCAGCCATATTGTTGATGGCGCCACCGAGATTGATCTGGCTGGGCCAAGTCATGTCGTGCTGGCCGCCAATGCAAAATATGCCGATCACCTACGTGATAGCCATGCCGGCGTAGCAATCATTCTGCCGTCGCTGCGCGATGCGGTGCCGGCTGGCACCATCGCGGTGGAAGTGGCGCGGCCGCACGAAGTGTTCGCCGATATTCTGGATTACCTCTATCCGTCCAACACCAGATCCATTCTGGCTGCATCCAGTGCAGCGGTCCATGCGCCGGTGCTGGAAGAAGGCGTGCTGATTGGCCCGGGAGTGGTGATCGGCGCGGACGTGGAAATCGGCCGCGGCACCATCATCGGCGCCAATACGGTTATCGGCACCGGTGTCACCATTGGTCGCAATTGCACCATTGCCGCCAATACCACGATCGACTGCGCCCACCTTGGCAACGACGTGGTAATCCATTCCGGCGTCCGGATTGGAACTGAAGGCTTTGGCTGGCTCGATTTCGGTCGTACCAACCGCAAGGTGCCGCAGCTTGGTCGTGTCATCGTCCAGGACCGCGTGGAAATTGGGGCCAATTCGACCATCGACCGCGGCGCCTTGGGCGACACGGTGATCGGCGAAGGCACCAAGATCGATAACCTGGTCCAGATCGGCCACAATTGCCGGATTGGCCGTAACTGCCTGATTGCGGCGATGTCGGGCCTGTCAGGGTCGACAATACTCGGCGAAGGCGTGCTAATGGGTGGTAATGTTGGCACATCGGGCCACATGACCATCGGCGCCGGTTCGGTGGTTCATGGCCGCGCGGCAGTGACCAAAGACTGGCCTGCGGGCTCGAATTTGATTGGGGCGCCAGCTCAGGACCTTAAAGTGTTCTGGCGCGAAATGGCGACGATGCGGAAATTGTTAAAGGGGGCCAAGGGGCAATGAACGAAATCTCGACTGGGAGCACCGAGCTCACTGCGATGAATATTGCCGAAATCCTCAAGGCCTTGCCCCATCGCTACCCCATGCTGATGATCGACCGGATCATCAAGATCAATGGCGATGAAACCGCCGTCGGCATCAAGAACGTCACGTTCAATGAGCCGATTTTCCAGGGCCATTTTCCCGATAATCCGATTTTCCCCGGCGTGTTGATCATCGAAGGCATGGCGCAGACGGCTGGTGCCATCGTCATCAAGCACGATGCCGGAAGCGGCAAGAAAAACATCGTGCTGATGCTGGGCGTCGATAAGGCCAAGTTCCGTAAACCGGCGGGGCCCGGCGACACCATCGAATTCCATATTTCCAAGATTCAGCGCCGCCGCAATGTCGGGCGCTACGAGGCCAAGGCCATCGTTGACGGCAACATCATCGCCGAAGCCGAAATCACCGCGATGATCGTCGAGGCTCCGCTGTGAGCCAACCAAATATCCACCCGACGGCGATTGTCGGGCCACGGACCAAACTCGGCGCTGGCGTCAAGATCGGCCCGTTCTGCATCGTCGGCGACGATGTCATCCTGCATGACGGTGTAGAGCTGATCTCGCATGTCTCTATCGATGGCCACACCGAGTTGGGTGCCGGCACGCGGGTTTTTCCATTCGCATCGATCGGTCATCAGCCGCAGGATCTGAAATATGCGGGCGAAGCATCGCGCCTCGTCATCGGCGAGCGTTGCGTCATCCGTGAAGCCGTGACCATCAATCCGGGCACGCAGGGCGGCGGCATGCTGACCCAGATCGGCAATGACTGCCTGGTGATGGCCAACGCCCACGTCGCCCATGATTGCATCATCGGCAACAATGTCATCATGGCCAACTATGTCGGCATCGCCGGCCACTGCGTCATTGGCGACAATGTCATTTTTGGTGGCATCTGCGTGGTCCACCAGTTCACCCGCATCGGCTCGCATGCCTTTATCGGCGCGCAATCGATGATCGATGCCGATGTGATCCCCTACGGCATGGCGCTCGGTAATCGCGCCAGCCTCGCCGGGCTAAATCTGGTCGGCCTGAAGCGCCGCAAGTTTGACCGTGAAGCGATCCATCGTCTGCGCGCCGCCTATCGGCTGATCTTTGCCAGCGAAGGCACATTGCGCGAGCGCGTCGAGGATGCGTCGGAGCTGTTCAAGAACGACGCCCTGGTCCAGGACGTGGTGGCCTTTATTGCGGCAGCATCTGACCGGCCGATCATGACGCCCCGAAACGGGACCAGCGCCGAATAACACGGAGCCCCGCCATGGCCGGCAGGCTATCGATTTTCGCCGGCACGGGAGGCCTGGTGCCTCATGCAGTGGCAGCGGCCAAGGCCGCCGGCTACAAGGTGCAGGTGTTGGCGCTGAGCCCTCGCCCAGACCTGACTGACGTCAAGGTCATCACTGCCGATCTTGCCAACCCGCTCGGCATCATCTGGTCGCTGAAGATTTTTCGCACCACCCATATTGTCATGGCCGGCGCCATTCACCTGCCAGACAAGGCGCGTGAGGGACTGATCCGCTTTGCCAATGGCGGCGAGACACCGGCACAAGCCGCCGCAACCTCGGTCGGAGACGCCACATTGGCGGCGCTTGGTTCGGTACTCAAGAAAATGACCGGCGCCGATCTGGTTGGTGTCCATGAAATCGCGCCGGACCTGCTGGCGGAGCAGGGAACCGTTGGCGGCCCCGCCGTCCCCCATGGGCTGGACGGCTCGATTGCTTTCGCGCTGCAAACCGCGCAGGCGATCGGCGCACTTGATATCGGCCAGGCGGCCGTCGTTTTGGGTAGACGGGTGATTGCGGTTGAGGATATCGGCGGCACCGATGCGCTGATTGCCCGCGTCGGTGAACTGGTTCGCGCCGGGCTCACCGGCGATGGCTCCGGCCCGCTGATCCTGGCCAAAGCGGTCAAGCCACAGCAACCGCTGTTTGCGGATCTGCCTGCCATCGGGCCGGACACCGTCAGCAACTGCGCCAGGGCCGGCATCGGCATTATCGCCGTTGAAGCCGGGCGTAGTCTGGTGATCGAGCGAGAACGCCTCGTCGTGCTCGCCGCCCAGCTTGGCATTGCCGTTCATGGCGCGGTCCTCGGCAATGGCTGAGCCGTTGAAGCTATTCGTGGTTGCCGGTGAGCCATCCGGCGATCGCATCGGCGCGGACCTGATCGCCCAACTACAGCGGCGCGTCCCGCTGGCCTTTGCCGGCGTGGGTGGCGACGAACTGGTCGGGCAGGGGCTGAAGTCACTGTTTCCGATGAACGATCTGGCGGTGATGGGCATTACCGATGTGCTGATGCGCCTGCCGCTGTTGCTCTGGCGCATCGAGCAGACCGCGCGCGCCATTGCCCATGCCCAACCCGATATCGTGGTACTGATCGACGCGCAGGACTTTTCCAAGCGCGTTGCCAAACGGGCCCGGCGAATGGGCTATCGTGGTGCCATGCTGCTTTATGTGGCCCCCACTGTGTGGGCCCGGCGTCCGGACCGCGCCGCCAAGCTCAAACCGTTGTTTGATGAAGTGCTGGCAGTATTGCCGTTCGAGCCGGAAGCCATGCAGCGTCTTGGTGGCCCGCCAACCTGCTATGTCGGTCATCCGGCACTCGGTGAGGTCAGCCTGCCGTCGGCACCCGTCGAAAGCGGGCTGATCGCGTTGCTGCCAGGGAGCCGGGACGGAGAACTGCGGCGTCACCTGCCATTGATGCGCGAACTGGCGGCGGCGCTGATCAGCGAGCCTAACGTAACCGGCTTCTTCATGCCGACATTGCCTGGCCTGTCAGAACGGCTGCAACGCGAAACGGCGTCCTGGCCGGTGCCGGTGCAGATTGCTGCCAACCGCGACGATCGCAAGGAACTCTATGGTCAGTCGCTGCTGGCGATCAGTGTTGCTGGCACGGCGACGCTGGAGCTTGCACTGGCCGGCGTTCCGACCATTCTGACCTACGTTATGGATGGCCCGCAGGCCCGGACGTTCGACAAGCTGGGTCGTCCGCAAGTCGGCCTCGCCAATATTATCAGCGGTCGGCAGGTTGTGCCGGAATTCGTCACTGCAACGCCCGACGTCGCAGCGGTGACCGCCGAGGCAAAATCTCTGGTTCAAAACAAACAAGCCCGCCAGGACCAGATCACGGCCTTTGGCGAGCTTGTGAAGGTAATGCAGACCGGCACAGCTGATGCGCCCCGACAGAACCCGGCCGACCGGGTGCTGTCGCATTGGCGTAAGGCTTAGCGCGAAGCCAGGCTTTCATAATCGCGAGCGGGCGAACCCTTGTAGAGCTGGCGGGGACGGCCGATCTTCTTTTGCGGATCGCCGATCATTTCCTTCCACTGCGCAATCCAGCCAACGGTACGGGCCATGGCGAACAGCACGGTGAACATCGAGGTCGGGAAGCCGACGGCCTCCAGGATGATGCCGGAGTAAAAGTCTACGTTCGGGTACAGCTTGCGATCGATAAAGTACTGGTCTTCGAGCGCGATCTTTTCCAGTTCCTGCGCAACCTGCAGGATCGGGTTGTTCTCGACGCCGAGCAGGCCGAGCACTTCCTTGGCTGTCGCCTGCATCACCGTCGCGCGCGGGTCGAAGTTCTTGTACACGCGGTGACCAAAACCCATCAGCTTGAAGCTGTCATTCTTGTCCTTGGCGCGCGCCACAAATTCCGGAATGCGGTCAACCGTGCCGATTTCCTTGAGCATGTTGAGCGCTGCTTCATTGGCGCCGCCATGAGCTGGGCCCCAGAGGCAGGCGACGCCGGCAGCGATACAGGCAAACGGATTGGCATCGGACGAACCGGCCAGCCGCACGGTCGAGGTCGACGCGTTCTGTTCGTGATCGGCATGCAGCGTGAAAATCAGATCCATCGCCTTGGCGATGATCGGATTGACCACATATTCCTCGGCCGGAACCGAGAAGCACATGCGCAGGAAATTGCTCGAATAATCCAGATCGTTGCGCGGGTACACGAATGGCTGACCGACCGAATATTTGTAGGCCATCGCTGCAATGGTCGGCATCTTGGCGATCATGCGGATCGAGGCGATCTCGCGCTGGCGCGGATCGGAAATGTCGGTGGAGTCATGGTAGAACGCGGCCATCGCGCCGACCACGCCGGTCATGATCGCCATCGGATGCGCGTCGCGACGGAAACCGCGGTAGAAATAGTGCATCTGCTCATGCACCATGGTGTGGTGGATCACCACCTCTTCAAATTCCTTGAGCTGCTCGGCATTGGGGAGTTCGCCGTACAGCAGCAGGTAGCAGACTTCGATATAGGAGCTTTTGGCAGCCAGCTGATCGATCGGATAACCGCGATACAGCAGTTCGCCCTTGTCGCCATCGATATAGGTGATCGAGCTGTCGCAGGCTGCAGTTGAGGTGAAGCCGGGGTCGTAGGTGAACAAGCCGGTCTTGGCATACAGCGATCGGATATCGATCACATCCGGGCCGATCGAACCTTCAAGAACGGGAAACTCATAAGTGTTTTCCCCGATGACGAGTTTGGCGACTTTATCGGTCATTCAGCTCTCCTCGATGGCCCGCAGCCCGCCGAACAGGATGGTGCGAAAGGCGGGGCCAGCAAATTGGTTCAGGCGTATTCCTATCCTCTGGCGTAGCAGTTTTGGTCCGACCCAGGCAACTGATGGGTAAGCATGGCTTACCCTCAATCGGGCAATACTAAGCGCGGGCCTGGTCTGCTAGCCGATCCAGGCTAGCGTCCTTTCCTATCAGCACCATGACTTCGAAAATGCCCGGCGACACGGTGCGCCCGGTCAGCGCAGCGCGCAAGGGCTGCGCCAGCTTTCCCAACTTCAGGCCTTTGGCTTCAGCAAGCGTCCGCATGGCAGCATCGATGGCCGGAACGCTCCAGTCATTGAGCCCGCGCAGCAGGTCCAGCATCTCTGCCAGCACCGCTCGCGACTCATCGGTGAGCAGCGCCGAGGCCGCCGCATCGATGGTCAGCGGTCGGACGGCATAGATGAATTGAGCCAGGTCGATCAGCTCCAGGATGGTCTTGGCACGCGGCTGCAATTCGGGCAGGGCGGCCAGCACGGTATCCTTGTTGGCAGTCAGGCCATCGAGATCGACGGCGCGGCCGACTTCCTTGGCGGTCGCAATCATCACGCCATACAGATAGTCCGGCTTGGCCTCGCGGATATAGTGGCCGTTGATGTTCTCGAGCTTGACGAAATCGAACCGCGCCGCGCCCTTGTTGAGGGCTTCCAGGCTGAACCATTCGACCATCTGCTCGGTCGAAAAGATTTCATCGTCATTGTGGCTCCAGCCGAGGCGAGCCAGATAATTCCGCAGTGCTTCGGGCAGATAACCCATCTCGCGATAGGCGTTGACGCCCAGTGCGCCGTGGCGCTTGGACAGTTTGGCGCCATCGGCGCCGTGGATCAGCGGGATGTGGGTCATCTCCGGCACGGTCCAGCCCATCGCGTTGTAAATAATGATCTGGCGGGCGGCATTGGTCAGGTGGTCATCACCGCGAATGATGTGCGTGACGCCCATATCATGGTCGTCCACCACCACCGCGTGCATATAGGTCGGGGTGCCGTCCGACCGCAGGATGATGAAATCATCCAGGTTCTCGGTCTTGAACACCACCTTGCCCTGCACGTGGTCATTGACCACGATCTCGCCGCTCAGCGGCGCCTTGATGCGGACCACCGGAGCAACACCGACTGGCGCTTCAGACGGGTCGCGGTCGCGCCAGTAGCCATTGTAGCGCGGTGGCTTGCCGGCAGCGCGAGCCTCTTCGCGCATCTGGGTCAGTTCTTCAGGCGAACAATAGCATTTATAGGCATGGCCCATCGCCACCAGTTCGTCGGCGACCTCGGCATGGCGCGCCGCACGGCCGAACTGCAGCGTCGGCTCACCGTCCCACTGCAGGCCCAGCCAGCTCAGGCCATCATAAATCGCCTGGATGGCCGGTTCGGTGGAGCGTTCGCGGTCGGTATCTTCGATGCGCAGCAGCATCTTGCCGCCGGTATGGCGCGCATAGGCCCAGTTGAACAGTGCAGTACGGGCGCTGCCGATGTGCAGATAACCAGTGGGAGACGGAGCAAAACGAGTGACGACCTGAGACATGAAGACCGGAACGGTTGGACGAGTTTGAAAGCCGTGTGTACCATAGAAGGCCATGAGCGCAAGGGCGGGGGCGCCGGTTGCAGGGGGCTGACACCATCGAGGCGGAACGGCAGGACGCGGGGGTGATTGCCCGCGTCGCGCCTCGTCGTCCCACGGCGCGCCTGCCGCAGATGGACACGGCCAGGCCGATCCGCCGCGGCTTTGACCTGCCGCGCCAAATTGTTCGGGCGTTCGAGCATCGCCGGGTAATCGTACTGGTTCCGTTCGGGATGATCGCCGGGTTGGTGGTCTACGCCGCGCTGCCCACCGAGCCCGAAACCTGGGCGCTGATCGCTATAGCGATTGTGCTGGCTACGGGTCTTGCCCTGTCGACACGCCACCTCGTACGAACCCGTTCACTAACTTTGCTCAGCGCGACCTGTCTCGGCTTTTGCCTGCTGCCGATTCATGCCGCCCTGTTTGGCACGCCCATGCTCGCTTACCCGGTTTACGGCGAGTTTGACGCGACGGTCGATGAAATTCTCTCCGCGAGTCCGACTGAGCAGCGCATTATTGTCTCAAACCTGATCCCGGCCGATCCGGAGCAAACGGTGCCGATCAAGCGGGCCCGGCTATTTCTAAAGCCAACGCCGCCATTGGCGCCCGGCGACCATATCCATGCCAGCCTGCGGCTGGCGCCTGTCGCCGGTCCGGTCATCCCCGGTGGTTTCGACAGCCAGTTTCATGCCTATTTCGAAGGTGTCGGCGCCTATGGCAACGTCACCGGCGCTCTGACGGTGACGACCGCCGATACCAGTTTCAATCCCACCCGCTGGATCGACACCCTGCGTCGCGACATCGGCCGCCGCATCGATATGGTGCTCAAAGGCGATCCTGCGTCCATCGGCTGGGCCATGGTGGTGGGGGACCAGAGCACCATCACCGACAAAACGCGGGACGTCATGGCGGCCTCCGGGCTGGCACATATCTATTCGATCTCGGGCCTGCACATGTCCCTTGTGGCCGGCGGCATGTTTGCGCTGCTGCGCCTGCTGTTGGCCTCGATTTATGGGGTCGCGCTTGCCCTGCCAGTCAAGAAGATCGCGGCGGGCGGCGGCATCATTACTGTCGCCGGATATTTGCTGTTGGCCGGCGGCATCGCCAACGTTCCGGCGCTGCGCTCGACGCTGATGCTGGGACTGGTGTTTGGTGCGGTGCTGGCCGGTCGGCGGGCGCTGACCATGCGCAATGTCGCCCTGGCGGCCATTGCCATCATCCTGATCGATCCGGCCAGCATCTTCCGCGCCAGCTTCCAGTTGTCCTTTGCTGCCGTTGTCGGATTGATCGGCGTCTATGAAGCACCCCGCAGGAAACTGACGGGGAAGCGCGGCTTTATTGGCCACACCATCAATGTGCTCTGGACCACCGCTTTGACTAGCCTCATCGCCGGTTCGGCGACACTGCTGTTCTCGGCCTATCACTTCCAGCAAACGGCGCCGCTCGGGGTGCTGGGCAATCTGCTGGCATTGCCGGTAGTCAGTCTGGTCATCATGCCCGCCGCCATGTTGGCGCTGCTGGTGATGCCACTCGGGCTGGACGGGGTGTTTCTCACCGTCATGGGCTGGGGCATCGAACGGATGCTCGATGTGGCGCGGCTCGTCGCCGGTTGGAGCGCGGGTCTCGACAGCAACCCGCTGCTGACCACCACGGCGTTGATGATTGGGCTGTCGGCGCTGGCCTGGTTTGCCTTCCTCGAAGGTCGCTGGCGCTATGCTGCACCCATCTTGGCTATTCCCGCCGTGCTGCTGTTCGGCTTTGATCCAAGGCCCGACATTCTGGTGGCCGACACCACTCAGGCGGTCGCGGTCCGCACCGCAGACGGCATGGGGCTACTCGGCGGCAAAGTAGGCAGTTTTGCCGTCGAAGTATGGGGCGATCAATTTCAGCAGGTAATTGCCCCAACGCTGGATGGCGCTGGCTGCGATAGCTCCGGCTGCGTCTATCAGGCCGAGGGGTTTTCCATGTCGCTGGTTAAAACGCCGGATGCCTTTGCCGAGGATTGCGCGCGCAACGATCTGGTCGTGACCAAGCTCTACGCGCCGACGTTCTGTGCCACCCAAACCACGGTGATCGATGCCGGCACGTTGGCGCGGGGCGGTGTCCAATGGCTGCGCTGGGATGAGGGACGGCGGGCGTTCGAAATTCGCGCTGCCATCCCCAATTTGACTAGACCTTGGCGAGTGACGCCACGGTGACGCCGGCCGCCGGAATTTCGGCATCACCCACCACATAGCCGGTTTCGTCGGCCGCCTTGGTCAGCGTGGCGGCTGTGGCGCTATAGTTGAAGTAGACCCGGAAGCCATCGCGGACGCGGCATCGTACGCCGGCTGGCAGAGCCAGTATCGGTGTGTTGGCCTCGGCGATGAGATAATCCACCACACGCTGCATCAGCGCCCTGTCGCCGCTGGCGGCAAGGTAGAACAGCTTGCCCTGCGACAGCAGCACCGGGAAGTTTTCCTCGTCTTCCATGACCACTTCGGCGCGGGTATCGACGCGCTCGCGCCACAGATGCACCGCGCCGCCGTCTTTCACCAGCACACCATGGCGTGGATCGGTGCTGTCGACGCGCGACACCTTGAGGTCGAGCATGTTTGCGGGCAGGTCCGGCGCCAGCGTGGCCGGAATGGCAAAGTTCTGCGTCTTCGATCCGCTACGCGGCCCGATCAGCAAATGGCCATCAAACTCGGCAATGGTAGCGCGCAGATCATCGTTCCAGGCGAACAGCGCTGGGATGGCGACGATATCGTACCCGGCAAAACTCTTCGTGCTGGGCGGCAGAATATCGATATCGATGCCACGCTTGCGGAAGGCGGCGTAAATCGCCTTGACGTGCGCGTAGTGCGTAAAGCCCTGCGACTGCGGCTGGATCTGCCAGGCCCATTCGCTCTGATAGTCATAAACGATTGCCACCCGACCCTTGGCGGTGGTGCCACCGATGCCGGTGCTTTTCAGCTCCTGCGCCACTTGCACCGCTTCGGCATAGGCCGGCGCCGGTTCGCTATCAGGCCGCAACAGGCCGGCATGCATCTGCTCCTGCGCAAACGGCGCTTGCCGCCAGCGGAAGTAGGACACCACCTCCGCCCCATGCGCGAACGCCTCCCAGGCCCACAGCCTTGCCATGCCGGGCAGCGGATCGGGATTGTGATGCGCCCAGTTCACCGGGCCGGGCTGCTGTTCCATCACCCACCAGCGGCCGTGGCCCACGGCGCGGTAGAGATCGTGGTGCAGGCCCTGATAGTCCGGATCGCCCTGACGCAGGAACTGCGCCTTCATCTCATCCGATTCTGGCCCCTGATACAGATGGCCGAGCGGGTAGGCATCCCAACTGGCGATATCGAGCTTTTGGCCGACGTCGTAGTGGTCGAACTCGCTGAACCGACCCATGAAATTGTGGATCACCGGGAGGTCAGGACGCGCGGCCTTGAGGATATCGACCTGCAAGCCATTGAAGGCCACCACCTGATCCGACGAATAGCGGCGGAAATCCATGCTATGCGCGGGCGCGGCTTCGGTCACCATCAGGTTAGGCAGGCCGATCTGCTCGAAAGTGTTGTATTCCATCGACCAGAATACATTGCCCCACGCCTCGTTGAGCGCATCCACGGTATGATACTTGTTCTCGAGCCAGCCGCGGAATCCCGCGGTCGCGGCCGGCGAATAGGAATACGTCGTGCCATGGCAGCCATATTCGTTGTCGGTCTGCCAGCCAGCAAGGGCAGGGTGCTGCCCAATGGCGTCGGCCAGCAGCTTGACGAAACGCGCGCACTCTTCGCGATAGCCCAGATGCGAAAAGTCGTAGTGCCGCCGCGAGCCAAAACCCTTTTGCCGGCCCTGCGCGTCGACCGCCAGCATGTCGGGATGCTTGTCGATCATCCAGCGCGGCGGCGTAGCTGTGGGCGTGCCGAAAATCACCTTGAGCCCATGGCTGCCCAACACGTCCATGGCGCGGATCAGCCAGTCGAAAGTCAGGTTGCCCGGCGTCGGCTCCAGCTTGGACCAGGCAAATTCGCCGATGCGCACGAATGTGATGCCCACTTCGGCCATCCGCCGCGCATCGCCGTCCCACCACGCCTCGGGCCAGTGTTCGGGGTAGTAGCAGACGCCAAGAGTGGGGTTCATCAACAGGCCTAGAGCTTGATCAGGTTTTCGGGCAGGCCGGGCACATCGACATCAATGGCGAATACGCCACCGGCCACGCGCTCGGCGGTCAATTGCGCCGCCGACAGGTTTTTGTTGGCGGTGGTCAGGAACAGCGTCTTCAAATCGGGTCCGCCAAGGGCAGGGCAACTCACCTGGCTCACCGGCACGTCGATGATCTGGTCGATCGAGCCGTCCGGCGCGTGGCGCACGACGCAACCGCCGCCCCAGCGTGCATTCCACAGATAGCCTTCGCTATCGGTCACCGCACCATCGGGATAGCCGCGCTCACTGACGGCGAACAGGCTCCATTCGCCGACCGGCTTGCCGGTTTCAGGATCGGTCGCGCTCTTGAGGATGCGCTTGGTGCCGGAATCCGTGAAATAGGCAATCTTGCCATCCGGCGAGAAACAGGTGGCGTTCGGCACCGAAACGTCGGTGATGATCTTGGCCAGCTTGCCGGCCCGGTAATGATAAACCGAGCCGCCCGGCGCATCCTCGGCCTTGCGCATGGTGCCAATCCAGAAGCCGCCAGTGCGATCCACCCGGCTGTCATTGGTGCGCGTATCGGCATTGTCGGCTTCGATATCGACAATCAGCGTGATCATGCGCGTGTTGAGATCGAGCTTCTTCAAGCCCGTCTCAGTGGCAATAGCCAACGTGTCACGGTCGATCACCGCAGCGGCGGCGACGATCTCGTCGAACCACCAGGTATCGACCGCCGTGCCGTCAGCCTCGGCAGCGAACAACTTCTTGTTGTTGATATCGAAATAGAACAGCTGGTTGCGCAGCGGGTGCCAGATCGGGCCTTCGCCCAGCGAACACTGGCTGTCGATCAGCAGTTTGGCGGTACGGCTCATGCTGGCTTTCCTGCGTCATAGGCGGCAACGGCGATGCGACCGCGCTCGGCAACTTCGTCGGCGCTCATGCCGGGCTTGTAGATATAGGTACCCAGGCCAAAACCGGCGCAACCGGCGGCAAAGTACTCGTTGAAGTTATCCGGATTGGCGCCACCTACCGCATAAAGCGGAATTTCCGGCGGCAACACTGCCTTCATCGCCTTGATGCCCTTGGGGCCAAGCACTTCGGCTGGGAAGAACTTCAGGCCGGTCGCGCCCGCCTTGATCGCCTTGAAGGCATCGCTCGGAGTAAACACGCCGGGATAGGATTCCAGCTGGATCCGCACCGTCTCCTCGATCACCGCCTTATTGGTGTCGGGTGATACAATGAACGTGCCGCCAGCATCGGCCACGGCCCAGACCTGCTTCTTGCTGAGCACGGTGCCCGCGCCAATTGCGGCCTGGTCGCCCAGCGCGTTGGAGGCCAGCGAGATGCTGGTCAAGGCCTCGGGTGAATTGAGCGGCACTTCGATCCGGCCGATCCCGGCGGCGATCAGCGCTTCGCAAACAGCAACAGTTTCCTTGGGCGTGATGCCGCGCAGGATGGCAATGAGGTGACGGTGCGTCATGGAGAGCTCCAAACTAAACGGCAAATTGGCGTGCGGCCTTCAGGCCTGCCAGAACAGCTTCGGTGGCATCGATCAGCCGCGCCTTGGCGCCGACCTTGGCCAGTGCTTTGACATAGAGCGCACAGAGCGCCGATGCACCGATCAGCGGCACTTCGGCATCGCCGATCCAGTCGCGGTGGGCGCCAATTTCGCAGCCGATCAGCAGGCCTGAAAGGTAGCCCGCGCACCAGTCCGGCTGGCGGTTCGACAGCAGCGATCCGGCGCGCACGCTGAACAGCAGACCCAAAAGATTATCCGGCCGTGCCAGCCCGGCATCGACGCCGGCATCGAAACCCTCGGCTCGTCCGGGGCCGTCCAGATCGCCCGCAAGGGAATGGCGCAGCACCGAATGGGTGCGCAGCACCTCATACATTTCGCCGGTCATCGCCGTTGCAAAACGGGTGATCCGCGCAGCTTCCAGGGCTGCCCACTTCGAATGGGTGCCGGGCATGCAAACGACGCCCGAAAATTCCGGCATCAAAACATGCAGGCCGAGCAACTGGGTTTCTTCCCCGCGCATGACGTTTTCTGCGCCGATGGTCTTCTGGCACACGCCGGGCAAAATTGCCGGCAAGTAGCGCGAACCGGGCATTTCGGGGCGCACTGCGCCGGCGAACAGGCCGCGCAGATCAGCCGGCGTGTCAAGATAGGGCGCTTCAAGCCAGCCCTGACGCGCGCCCGCCATCCCACAAATCAGCACGTCAACTGCGCCCGAGCCGGTTTCGGCGCCCTCGAGCAATTCGGTCAGCGCCCCCGGAAACTCTTCCCGCGTCAGCTTTCCCATGCCTTTGGGCGACGAGCGGGTGAATACCGTGTTTCCGCTGGCATCGATTCCCCATGCGCGCAGGTTGGAGGTACCCCAATCAACCGCAACCCATTCAGCTCTGGTGGTCACAAATGCCTCGCAAATCCGATTCAGCCGCAATGGCCGTAACGCGCGCGACCCTAATCGGAACGGCTTGTTTCATCCAGCAGAAATCGGCTGTAAAATTGCTGGCAATGGCAGCTTTGTTGCCGCATCGACCCGATTGCGCAAAGGGTCAGGCAGACAGGTCGCGGAGTAAGATTTGCGCCTCGGCTTGGCCCAATTGCCTACAATTTTGCATCAGATTTCCGTTCAATCTTTGCACTGGCATGTTAGAAGCAGGATGAAATCGTTGAGGCGTGGCCAGCTCTCGGTCGCGCGGTTGAGGAACTCATAAAATGACGGCAAATAAGGGCGACGCCCCCAAGAAATTGCGCTCGCGCGCCTGGTTCGATAACCCCGACAATCCGGACATGACCGCGCTCTATCTTGAGCGCTACATGAATTTCGGTGTCTCGCGCGAAGAACTCCAGTCCGACAAGCCGATCATCGGTATCGCCCAGACCGGTTCTGACCTGTCCCCGTGCAACCGCCATCATATCGTTTTGGCTGAGCGCGTGCGGGAAGGCATCCGCGAAGCGGGCGGCATAGCCATCGAATTTCCAGTCCATCCGATCCAGGAAACCGGCAAGCGCCCGACCGCCGGCCTTGACCGTAACCTCGCCTATCTCGGCCTCGTCGAAGTGCTGTACGGCTACCCGCTTGATGGCGTGGTGCTGACCATTGGCTGCGACAAGACCACGCCCGCCATGCTGATGGGCGCCGCAACCGTCAATATTCCGGCCATCGCTCTTTCCGTCGGCCCGATGCTGAACGGCTGGCACAAGGGTGAACGCACCGGCTCCGGCACCATCGTGTGGAAGGCCCGCCAGATGATGGCCGCCGGCGAAATCGACTATGCCCAGTTCATCGAACTGGTGGCGTCGTCGGCGCCGTCGACCGGCTATTGCAACACCATGGGCACCGCGTCGACCATGAACTCGCTGGCCGAATCGCTGGGCATGCAGCTTCCGGGCTCGGCTGCGATCCCCGCACCGTACCGCGATCGCCAGGAAATGGCCTACCGCACCGGCAAGCGCATCGTCGACATGGTCCATGAAGATCTCAAGCCCTCGGACATCCTGACCAAGGACAACTTCATCAACACCATCGTGGTCAATTCCGCCATCGGCGGTTCGACCAATGCCCCGATCCACATCCAGGCCATCGCCAAGCATATCGGCGTCGAACTGGAACTGCAGGATTTCCAGACTTACGGCCACAAGGTGCCGCTGCTGGTCAACCTGCAGCCTGCCGGCGAATATCTCGGCGAGGATTTCTACCATGCCGGCGGCGTCCCGGCCGTGGTCAACGAGTTGATGAGCCAGGGCCTCGTTCGCGAGAATGCCCCCACCGTCAACGGCAAGACCATCGGCGAGAACTGCCGCAACACCACGATCCAGGACGACAAGGTCATCCGCCACTTCGACAACCCGCTCAAGACCGAAGCGGGCTTCCTGGTGCTGCGCGGCAATCTGTTCGACAACGCGATCATGAAGACCAGCGTCATCTCCACCGAGTTCCGCGACCGCTACCTCAACAACCCGGCCCATCCCGGCATGTTCGAAGGCAAGGCCGTGGTGTTCGATGGTCCGGAAGACTACCACCACCGCATCGACGATCCGTCGCTGAACATCGATGAGCACACGCTGCTGTTCATGCGCGGCGCTGGCCCGATCGGCTATCCGGGCGCTGCCGAAGTCGTCAACATGCGTCCGCCGTCGTACCTGATCAAGAAGGGCATCACTGCCCTGGCATGCATCGGTGATGGTCGCCAGTCGGGCACGTCGGGCTCGCCCTCGATCCTCAATGCTTCCCCCGAAGCCGCAGCCGGTGGCAATCTTGCCATCCTGCGCACCGGCGATCAGGTGCGGATTGATCTCAACAAGGGTCAGGCCAATATCCTGATTTCCGACGACGAGATCGCCAAGCGCCGCGCCGATCTGGAGTCGATGGGTGGTTACAAGTACCCCAAGCACCAGACCCCATGGCAGGAAATCCAGCGCGGTATCGTCGGCCAACTTGGCGATGGCGCCATCCTGAAGCCAGCCGAGAAGTATCAGCGCATCGCCCAGACCAACGGCATTCCGCGCGACAACCACTAATACTAGCAGCCACCAATGCAGCGGCCCGCCAATCTGGCGGGCCTTTCTTTTATCACGGTCATGCCGCCCAGTCACACGCCGCTGCCATTTGCCGCGCAGCCATCATCCTCCTGCCTCAGCCGGGCAGGGCACTCAGATGCTCATGGATGATCTTCCATCTGCCACGCCGCCAGGCAAGAACGCTGGTACCGCGACCCGATCCCGCCCGGCACTCACCGCCCACGATCGCCTGCCAATGGAAACGGTAGATGCAACTGGCGACATCGACGCTTGACGCAATCCATCGAACATCCTCGAGCCAATAGATTTCGTCCACCAGGTTGTGCCATGTCGTCTCGCAGCCGGCTCTGATTGCCGGTAGTCCCTCATGCGATCCGTCTCCGAACCAGAACACCGCATCTTGGTCAATCAAGGCGGCGACATCGTCAAAACAGTGGGTATTGATGCACTCGGCGTACCGTGACAGCATCATCACCGCGTCCGATTTTGGCGGCATTGCGCCTACTGCCTCGCGCACCAAATGCAACGCGCGCACGAACTCCGCCTGCCATTCGAAATCCGGTTCTGCGTCCAGCCGCCACCAGAAAAATTCAAAACGATGCCCGCCATCGTCGGCGGTGTCGAAGGTCCAGCTTTCCGGCAAGCTGGCAGTTTCCGCCAGCACAAAGTGCCAAAGTTGCCCCGGCACAATTGCAGAGCTTGAGCACAGCAAAGCCCCACTCACCCCCTCGACAATCCCGGCCTCCTCCGCTAGTTCGCGCAACGCCCCGGCGACGATTGCCTCGCGCGCCTCCCGCGTTCCCTTGACAATTTGCACCCCGGCCAGAGGATGGCGAAACACCAAAACCTCCAGCGCGTCAGCAACGCCGCGCACAACGACTGCACAAACCTTCTCGGCCAGCCGCTCCGCCATCAGCCCCAGTACCGCGCTATTGCTTGCCCGCCGTTTCGATTGTCACCCACCGACCGCTGGGATCGCACTGCAGCAGCATGGTGTCGCTGTTGCGGATGCCCACAATAGCCCCAGCCGACGACAACTTACCTTCGAGCAGGCAACCAGCGATCGGAGTATCCGCCTTCCCGGCCCCCCAGCCGCTTCCGGCATTGCAAACCGCAACACCACCGCCGGCATTGATGCCGACTCCGGCCGAAAAGGTCACGTTACCCACCCAGCAGCGCGTTTCCTTCACGCTTGCGCTCGCCTCCTGGGCCAGGCTCGGGCCAGACATGACGGACAGAAGTCCGACCGCGACAAGCAGGACAGCACGCATCAATACTTCCTCAGCAACCCGACCAGACGCCCCTGCACCTTGACCCGGTCCGGCCCGAAGATGCGGGTCTCATAGGCCGGATTGGCGGCCTCGAGCGCAATGGTATTGCCCTTGCGGCGCAGGCGCTTCAGCGTTGCTTCGATATCATCGACCAAAGCCACGACAATCTCGCCGGTGCCGGCAGTATCCTGCTTCTTGATCAACACCGTGTCGCCGTCGAATATCCCCGCCTCGATCATCGAGTCGCCGCGTACCTCGAGCGCATAATGCTCGCCAGCGCCCAGCATTTCCGGCGGCACCATGATGGTGTGGGAATTGGACTGGATCGCCTCGATCGGCGTACCGGCCGCGATACGGCCCATGACCGGGACAGCGATCGGCCGCGCATAGTCATCGCCATTGGAAGCAGTCGCGCGGGCAGGGGGTGACGCCACCTTGCCCAGATTGCCCTCGATCACGCTCGGCTCAAATCGCGCCTTGCGCCCACCCAGCGACGGGTTCATCGAATCCGGCAGCTTGACCACTTCCAGCGCGCGCGCCCGGTTCGGCAGCCGGCGGATGAAACCGCGTTCTTCCAGAGCGGTAATCAGTCGATGGATACCCGATTTTGAGGCCAGATCCAGTGCATCCTTCATTTCGTCGAATGACGGCGGAATGCCGCTTTCCTTCATCCGCTCGTGAATGAACATCAGCAATTCGTGTTGTTTGCGCGTTAGCATGGGCCCCTCGGGCGGAATCAGAACAGAGACAGAACGATATTACGTGTTCTGATTATGTTCTGCAATATCTATCTGAATCGCGACTAGTTTTGCCAATATTGGCTAGAACGAGCCCAGAGGCAGGCAATCGACCAGTGTGCCGATAGGCTGGCCGGGGTCGTTCTCGGGTTGGACGATCAGCATGTCCGCCTGCGCCAGCGACGAGGTATGCCCGCTGTCCGTCTCGCTGATCGGCAGCACGGCCGTGCCGTTCAGCCCATGCAGCAAGGTTGCCCGCATGAAGTGGCGGCGCGGGCTATTGGGTGGCGTCGGTCCGGCCAGCGGCAAACGGAGTGGCGATGGCACCGGCATGACCAGGCCTTGCCACTGCCGCAGCGCCGGCTTGATGAACACCGAGGCGGTTACCATGGCCGACACCGGATTTCCCGGCAGCCCGAACACCAGTGTCTTGCCGCGCCGGCCAAACATCAGCGGTTTTCCGGGCCGCATATTGATGCGCCAGAAGTCCAGCTCAACGCCCAGCGATTTGAGAATTTCCTGGACAATGTCGTGGTCACCCACGCTGGCGCCGCCAGTGGTGACCAGCACGTCGATGCCGGCGTCAAAGGCGCCGGCCAGCGCCGCCTGCAATTGCGCGCGGTCATCCCTGGCGATACCGAAATCGGTGATCGTGCTGGCAAAAGGGGCCAGCAACGGCATCAGCCCGAACGTGTTGGACGCAACAATCGTGTCCGGCGCCAGTGGCTGCCCCGGCAGCACCAGTTCATCGCCCGTTGCCAGCACGCCGACGCTCGGCCTGCGCGTGATACTCAACTCGGCCTGATTGGCGGTGGCCGCCAAAGCCAGAATGAACGGATTGATCAGAACACCCGCCTTGACCAGCTCGGCGCCCAGGGCAAAGTCATTGCCGATCGGCCTTATGCTGCGGCCGGGCCTGGGCAGATCGGAAAACACCACGGAGTCGCCAGTCGCGCTGGCCTGCTCCTGCATGATGATGGCATCCGCCCCCTCGGGCACCGGAGCGCCGGTAAAAATGCGCACGCATTGGTCGGCCCCCACAGTGCCGGCAAAGCCCGCGCCCGCCTGCGACGTTCCAATCAAGGCAATCGGCTTGCCCTCGGCGATGTCGGCGGCGCGAACCGCATAGCCGTCCATGGCGCTGGCGTTGAAGGGCGGCTGATTGTGCGTGGCGATGATCGGCTGCGCCAGTACCCTTCCATTGGCCTGCGCCAGCGGCACGGTTTCAGCGATTGGCGCTGGAACGCGCGCCAGGATAGCCGCGATGGCGTCCTCGACCGGCAACAGGCTCATGGGGATTTCCGATAATCGCCGGATTTGCCGCCGGATTTTTCCACCAGCGCGATGTCGGTAATGGTCATGCCGCGATCCATGGCCTTGGCCATGTCGTAGAGCGTCAGTGCCGCCGTCGAGGCTGCGACCAACGCTTCCATCTCTACGCCGGTCGGTCCGGTGGTTTCTGCAGTAGCGAGGATATGCAGGCTCAACCCATCATCCGCCGGCGCGATATCGACGCTGACCTTGGTCAGCGCAATCGGATGGCAGAGCGGGATGAGGTCCGAGGTCTTCTTGGCCGCCATGATCCCGGCAATGCGGGCTACAGCCAAGGCGTCGCCTTTTTTCAGCGAGCCGCCAACAATCGCAGCGACTGTCTCGGGCCGCGCCACAATCCGCGCTTCCGCCACCGCGCGACGTCTGGTGCTAGGCTTATCGCCGATATCGACGATATGCGCCTCGCCCTGGGCATTCAGGTGTGTGAGTGGCGTGCTCATCGCGCGGCGACGGGAGCACCCATCAGCAGCGTGCGCGTCGCCGCGGCCACATCGTCCTGCCGCATCAGGCTTTCGCCGATCAGGAACGTGCCAATGCCGGCTTGACGGTCGAGCTTGACCACGTCGTCATGCCCGGTGATGCCGCTTTCACTGACCAGCAGAGTGCCGTCAGGAACGCCGATGGCCAGATCGATCGAGGTCTGCAGCGTGGTCTCGAACGTGCGCAGATTGCGGTTATTGATGCCGATGAGCTTGGCATCGAGCATCAGCGCCCGGTCCAGTTCCAACTGGTCGTGCACTTCCACCAGCGCATCCATGTGCCACTCTTCGGCCGCGTCGATCAGGTAACGCGCCACATCGTCGCCAACGGCCGCGAGGATGATCAGGATGCAGTCAGCACCCCAGGCCCGGGCCTCCGCAACCTGATAGGTTTCAAACAGGAAGTCCTTGCGCAGCACCGGCAACTGGGTCGCGGCACGCGCCTCGATCAGATAGCTCGGCGAGCCCTGAAACGACGGCCGGTCGGTCAGCACCGACAGGCAGGCGGCGCCGCCCAGTTCATAGGCCCGCGCAATTTCTGAAGGATTGAAGTCGGCCCGGATCAGGCCTTTGGATGGGCTGGCCTTCTTGACTTCGGCGATCAAGGCATATTTGCCTTCGGCGCGCTTGGCCTTGATGGCGCGAACGAAGCCGCGTGGGCGTGGCTGGTCATGTGCCATCGCCACCACCTCGGCCCATGGCCGCATGGACTTGGCGGCGGCGATTTCTTCGCGCTTGTAGGCTTCGATCTGCTGCAGGATATCGCTCATGCCGCTGCCCCGTTCGATACGGCAATCAGCCGTTCCAATGTCTGTTTGGCCTTGCCGTTATCGATCACCGTGGCGGCCAGCGCCACGCCGGCATTCAGATCTGTGACCTTGTCGGCCACGAACAGCGCCGCAGCGCTGTTCAAAAGCACGATATCGCGATAAGCGCCCGGCGCACCATCCAGCAAAGCCCTCATCGCCAGGGCATTATGGGCCGGATCACCGCCAAGCAGGTCAGCCGGCGCGGCGCGCTTGAGACCGAACTGTTCGGGGGTGATTTCAAAGGTAGTCAGGCTGCCCCCATCGATCTGCGCGATATGGGTTGAACCGGTAGTGGTGATTTCATCCAGCCCGTCGCTGCCATGCACCACCCAGGCCTTGATCGCCCGGTTGGCCAGCAGCGCGGCGGCAACCGGCTCCACCCATTCCTCGGCATACACGCCAAGCACGTAGCGCCGCACACCGGCCGGATTGGATTGGGGTCCCAGCAGGTTGAACATGGTGCGAACGCCCAGTTCCCCGCGTGTGGGCCCAACATGGCGCATTGCCGGATGGTGCGATGGCGCGAACATGAAACCGATGCCGGCTTCTTTGATGCACTGGCTGATCTGCGCCGGGGTCAGATCCAGCTGGACCCCGAGGGCCTCAAGCACCTGCGACGCCCCGGATTTGGACGATACGGCGCGGTTGCCGTGCTTGGCCACGGGCACGCCTGTGGCAGCCACAACGATGGCGCTGGTGGTGGATATGTTGAGCGTGCCGCCGCCATCACCCCCCGTGCCGACGATATCGACGGCATGCTCCGGGGCGTCGACCGGCACCATCTTTTCACGCAGGATTGAAACGGCAGCGGCGATCTCGACCACGGTTTCACCCTTGACGCGCATGCCCATCAGGAACGCGCCGATCTGGCTGGCCGTGGCTTGGCCCTCCATGATGGTTCCCATCACGCCGCGCATTTCTTCGCCGGTCAGATCGCGACCAGAAGCGATCTTGTTGAGAGCCGCCTTGATATCCATCAGGCGGCCTTCCTGGTGTTGAAGTCGCGGGCGATGTTCAAAAAGTTCTGCAGCAGCGCATGCCCGTTTTCCGAGGCGATGCTTTCGGGGTGGAACTGCACGCCATGCACCGGCAGGCTTCTGTGCTGCATGCCCATGATCAGCCCGTCATCGGTGGTCGCCGTCACTTCCAGCATGGCGGGCAGGGTGGACTGCTGCACGATCAGCGAATGATAGCGTGTCGCCTCGAAGCCGGAGTTAAGGCCCCGGAACAGGCCCTTGCCGGTATG
>NZ_JBDSUA010000044.1:0-53973 GCF_039927955.1 Devosia sp.
TGGGCCTGAACAGCATCCTTGCCTTCTGGCTGGTCTATATCCTGACCCGGCCGCTGGGCGCCTCGTTCGGCGATCTGCTGTCGCAGCCGCATCAATATGGCGGCGTTGGCCTTGGCACGGTCATGACCAGCCTGGTGTTCCTGTTGATTATTGCTGGGGTGGTGGTGTTCATGACCCTTCGACACGAAGGCGAAGAACTGGTGACCACGCCGTAGGTAACCAGAGATGTTCGCGTAAAAGAGGGCCCGAAGACCATGCGCATTCTGGTAGTCGAGGACGACGTCCGAACCGCTGATTATATTCGCCACGGATTGATCAAGGTCGGACATTTGGTCGAAGTCCTCGACGACGGCACTCAGGCCCTTGCGTGCGCTGGCAGTGGCAGTTTCGACGTGATCCTGATGGATCGCCTGCTGCCGGGAATGGACGGGCTATCGGTTGTCAAAGCTCTGCGGGCTTCCGGCATCACCACGCCGGTGCTGTTCCTGACCGCAATCAACGGGCTCGACGACCGGGTAGAAGGGCTGGAGTCCGGGGGCGACGATTACCTCGTCAAGCCCTTTGCTCTTTCCGAGCTTTTGGCGCGCATAAACGCGCTTGCCCGTCGTTTGCCGGTGCCCGGGGAGAAAACCGCTCTGCGGCTGTGGGATCTTGAACTCGATCTGGTTCGCCACAGCTGCAAGCGCGGCACTGTCGCCATCGACTTGCTGCCGCGCGAATTTACCCTGCTGGAATATCTGATGCGCAACGAAAATCGGATCGTCACGCGCACCATGTTGCTCGAAAAGGTCTGGGATTTCCATTTCGATCCCAAGACCAGCGTCGTGGAAACTCATATCAGCCGGTTGCGGGCCAAGATCGACAAGCCCTTTGACCGGGCATTGCTGCATACCATCCGGCTGACTGGCTACACGATGCACGCTTAGGCTGCGGCGCCACTAACGTTCAAATCATCGGCTGGAGCGGAGTAACAGCGCGTCCTGCTCCAGCCAAAGCGTTTTTGCTAGAACGGCAGCAGTGGCAGTTCAGTGGTGCCTTCCTGTTGGACCGCCTGAAGTTCCTTCGGATCGAGCCCAAGGGCATTCAGGATCGTGGGCGCGACCTGCGCGGTTTGCACTAGTGCAGTGCTGGTCTTGCGTGTAATACCCGGATTGCTGATCAATAGCAGGACGTTGCGGTCATCAAGATTGGCGCCACCATGCTCAGCGATCTTCGAGCCGGAGGTGTAGACGACACCTGGATTGACGGTGACCATGAAGTCGGGCGTCCGGCTGTCGTTGGCGGGATCGTTATAGGCCAACGCCATCTGATTGGGGGTCCAGATTTTGCCGATGCCCAGGGTTTCGGCATTGGCGTCGAGATAGGCGCTGGCGGCTTGAACATTGGCGGAACGGGTGGTGGAGTCCAACCAGATCAGGGAAGCGTCATCCGCGATGTGGAAGGCATAGCCCGGTATCTTGGCATAAGGGGCGTCGTCCAGCGATCGCAGGCTGGCCGGATCGATTGGTGCCTGGCCATGCTTGGCAGTGACAATGACCAATGTGCTGTCCAGCAGGTTCTGTGCCTTCAGAGCGTCGACCAGTTCGCCCAAGGCGCCGTCGACATAGTCGAGTTGCGCCGCCAGAGCATTGTTGGGGGTGCCGCTGGCATCGCTGTAGCCGCCGATCAAGCCGGCGTCGTCGCCAGGACCGGATTTGGGCAGTTTCTGGCCAACGCTGACGGCCTGGAAGTTCATGCCGAACAATTGCGGTACCGCAGCCTTTGATGTCCCGGTGCTGTCCATACCCTGAATTTGGTTGAGCAGAACTTTGACCCGCGCCGCATCGAAATCGCGTTCGCTCTTGAAGCTTTTGGTCGTGGCTTTATCCGAACCGTCGATCAGCGAATCCTGCTCAAGGGCATAGAAATCATCAAGACCCGTCCCGGATGGACCGTTGAGCAATTCATAGGCGGGATGTTTGTCCGACCAGGCGGTGCGCCCGCCATGGGCTTTGACGATTTCAAACGCATTGTTGACGCGCGAAAATTGGTGCGGATAAACCGCCACGCATTTTCCGCCAACAAGCGTCATCGGCAGCTTCGCCACATCGATCTGGGTGCGCCATTGGCCCGGTGTGCCGCCAGCGTTGAGCTTGGTGGAGTCGACGTCGATATTTTCGGCCAGAGTGACTTCCGCTCCCGGTGCGCCGGAGCAGTCGGAGCCTGGTGCGAAGTAGGTGCGGTCGTAGCTGTCATCATAAAACACGCCAGTGGAGCGCGGCGTGCCGCCAGTGACCAGTGCCAGCATACCCGGAAACGAATCCGATGGCGCCGGTGACAGGGCGTTTGGATACTGCACGGCGGTTTTTGCCAGCGCGGCCAGGGTGCTTGTCTGGTGCGTTGCGACGTAGTTGGCAAGATCGATCGCATGCATCCCATCGATGCTGATCAGCATGACATGGGCGTAAGGCGCGCCAGCATAACTGTTGCCGATTATCGAGCTGAAAAAGGCAGTCGACAGCAACGCGGCTGTCAAAATGTGGCGGACGGATTTCATGAGCCCTCCTGGAGCGTTTCGGTCGAGACCTCGAATGGCCCGGCGGAGGGTAGGTAGGGCTGCAACATAACGGTCTTAGGACAGTTTATGGTCCTGGCCCCGGGTGATTTCTTACAGATTTGTAAGCTGCAGCCTGCCGAATTTTGGTGAGCGCAGACGGCGGATCGGTCACCCTCTAATTGTCGCCTAATTGTAGGCAGGTAATTTCATTGGGCTAGAAGCACACCACAACAAGGATAGTTGACCATGAGTACTGCCGGTATCAGCGCCTCCCGATCTGCCCCTGCGCCCGCCCCGCTGGCCAAAGCCCAGCCAGCAAAGGTGAATGATCACGACGCCGACGATCTGCCGGCCGCCGCTTCCGCTGCCCCCGCCGCGGCGCCGGCTGGCCAGGGTCAGGTCGTCGACATCCAGGCCTGAATGGCAAACCCGATCATCGCTTTACTGGTACGGCGGTGATCGGGTTCTTTGGTTTGTGGCGCGCTGCGGTGATCCCGGGGACGTCGGAACGACAAGCGTGCGCATCCTTCTGGTAGAAGATGACAAAATGATCGGCCGGTCCTTGGCGCTTGCCCTGCGCCAGGCCGGCTTTTCGGTTGACCTTGTCGAAGATGGCGAAACGGCGCTGCAGGCCATGGGTCAAGCCGATCATGATCTGGTTTTGCTAGATTTGGGACTGCCGCAGATGTCGGGCATACAAGTGCTGCGTGCGGCCCGCCAACGCAAAGATCAGCGCCCGGTTATAATCCTGACCGCCCGCGATGGCATCAACGAACGGATCGCCGGACTTGATCTTGGCGCCGACGATTACATCGCCAAACCCTTTGACTTCAATGAATTGACTGCCCGGATTCGAGCCGTGATGCGCCGTCATGCCGGCCACGCGGCGTCCCTGCTGTCGGCAGGCGATCTGACGCTCGATCTGGCCACCCGCACCGTGACCTATCGCGGCACCAGCGAAGTTCTGCCCGGACGCGAATTCACCCTGTTGCACGCGCTGATGGAGCGGCCGGGAATGATCCTGTCGCGCGCCCAACTGGAGGACAAGCTGTATGGTTGGGGCGAAGAGGTAGAAAGCAATGCGATCGACGTGTTGATCCACTACGTCCGTCGCCGCTACGACAAGGACATTGTCCGCAATGTCCGTGGTGCCGGTTGGATGGTGCCTAAAGGCAGCCCATGACAACCCTGCGGCGACAGCTGTTTTTGTCCCTGATTGTCTTGCTAACAGCGGTTGGCATTGCTGGCGGGCTTGGTGCGTACTTTGTCGCGCGGCAGGAGCCTGACGCTTTCCTCGACAACCAGCTCAAGCAGATCGCGCTGTTTGTGGGTGACAAGGTGAGGCAGCCACCCTTGGACGATCTCCCCGCCGCAGGGATTGATCCAGAGGATGCCATTCTGGTCCAGGTTTGGGATGCTCGCGGTACGTTGGTGCGCCAGACAAACCTCGCTTTAGAACTGTCGCCACGAGGGCATTCGGGTTTCTCCGATAGCGTGGCAGGTGGCGAGCCATGGCGAACCTATACGCTCCGCGCCAGCGACGAAGTCATTCAGGTGTCGCAGCGCTCAAGCGTTCGGGCCGAGCTTGCGGCTGACAGTGCGCTGCGAACGCTTTTGCCGGTGCTGCTGCTGATACCGCTCTCATGGCTGGTGGTGGGCAGTGTCATCAAGCGCATCCTTGGGCCGATCACGGCGCTGGCCGAGTCCGTAAGGCTCCGGGCCGCAGGGGCATCTGAGCCCTTGCCCATTGGGCGTTTGCCAGGTGAAGTGCTGCCGGTGGTTCTTGCAATGAACGATCTGCTGGAGCGTCAGCACGAGTTGCTGCAGTCCCGGCAACGCTTCATTTCTGACGCTGCCCACCAATTGCGCACGCCGCTGACAGCGCTGCGATTGCAGGCCCGTAATCTGGGCAATGCCAACGATTTGGACGAACTCGGCGACATGATCATCGACATTCAGAACGGCATCATGCGCATGGTGAAACTGACCGATCAATTGCTGCAGCTGGCGCGGTCTGATCAACCCGGGACACGGGCCGCAAAAGTCAGACTGGATCTTGCGGCAGTGCTCCGGGACGCCGTGGCCGACACAATACCTCTGGCCGAAGCCCGGCGCATTGACCTAGGCATCGTTCGATCCGGGGAGGCACCGTTTTATGGCAGCGACGCCGACGTTCGGATGATGATAGGCAATCTTTTGGACAACGCGGTACGTTACACCCAACCTGGGGGACAGGTTGATGCAGCGATCGACGTTTATGGCGGCATTGCCACCGTGTCGGTACTCGACGACGGGCCAGGTATTCCACCCAAGGACTTGCCCCATGTCTTTGACCGGTTTTTTCGATCATCGGCCAATGGTGGCGACGGCAGCGGCTTGGGATTGTCCATCGCCCAGGCAATGGCAAGCCGGTGCGGCGCCAGCATCGTTTTGCTGAATCGCTGCGATCGTCGGGGCGCGCTGGCCGAAATCCGCTTTCCCCCCTGCATGGATGAAACCCACAATGCTTAAGCCCCACAACCGGGACGGCTTCTGGAACCAGACAATCGTCGGCAAGGTTCCCCAGGTGACGATCTCGTTCTGGATCATCAAGCTGCTGACCACCGGCATGGGGGAAACAACCTCGGACTTTTTGGCCCGTCAATTTGATCCGCCGCTCATCGTGGCCACCATGGGGGCGCTGGTTGCCGCCGCCTTGATCGTGCAATTGAACGCGGCACGCTTGCGTCCTTGGCTCTACTGGCTCGTCGTCATCCTGGTCAGCATCTTTGGCACCATGGTCGCCGATGTGATCCACGTCGCTGCCGGTGTGCCGTACTTTGTTTCTACGATGGCGTTCGCCCTGGCAGTCTTGGCGATCTTCGTCGCGTGGTATCGGCGCGAAGGGACACTGGACATCACCTCGATCGATAATCGGCGCAGGGAGTTGTTTTACTGGGCGCTGGTGGTGGTGACCTTCGCGCTGGGCACCGCCATCGGTGATCTGGTGGCCAGCAGTTTCAGGCTGGGGTTCCTCGCCAGCGCGCTGCTGTTTTCCGGCGCCATCATTGTCCCCGGGGCGTTGTATTGGCGATCTGGCGGCACAGCCGTTGCACCATTCTGGTGTGCCTATGTGCTGACCCGGCCCGTTGGGGCCTCGTTTGCCGACTGGATGGGTGTTGGTCCGGAGCGCGGCGGGCTGGGTTGGGGCACCGGGCCGGTGAGCCTGGCGCTCGGCGGGGTTATCGTTGTCGTGGCCCTCGCAGTCTGGCTTACCAGACGGCGCGCAAGCTCGTCCGTCACTTTCGATATCGGGCAATGAGACGCCAGATCATTCCCTTACTTGGGTGTTTTGTCGCCGGCGCGACAATAGGCTCGCTGGCGCCCCTGGTTGCAACGCTGGGCGCGAACAGCGTGCTGTTCAGGTTGGTTGTCGAAACCTGGCGCAGTGCCCTGTTTGTGCACGGATGGTGGCCCTGGCCCATTGCCACGGGCGCTCTTTTTGCGCTTGGCTATTGGGGCCTGGCGCGGCTGAAACGCTAACGTTGCGCAGCCCGGATTGCGCTGAACGCCAGAATGGCGATGCATCCCACAAGGAGCGTGCCGCCGACCAGCAGGCCTGGCAGCGCCAACAGCTTGGCTGCCAGCGCCACGATGGCAATCAGGATCACGGCCCACAGCGCCAGGCTGCCATCATCGATGAACATGCCAAGAGTTTCATCGCAAATGGTCTTCAGCAGGCTCATGACTTCGCTCCCAGTTGTGGTTGGCCCTGCAGGCGCCGGATCGCGCCCAGGATCGCCCAGGCCGCTGCGGCGACCACGGCAAAGATTGCCAGAAGCGCCAAATCAGCGCCCGGCCAATCTGCACCCACCCCCTCCGCTGTCCAAAAAATCCCAAAGCTGGTGAGCATGATGCCGACGACAAATTTAAGCGTGTTCTCGGGAACCCTCGACAGCGGCCGATGCACTACCAAACCGACGGCGATCACCAAGATCAAGGCTGCCAATGCACCCAGGCCGGCATAAACCGTTAGCCCGCGTGTGGCCCCCACCGCGATGACGATGAAGATCACTTCGACCCCCTCCAGCAACACGGCTTTGAAGGCCGCCAATCCGGCCAGATAATCCGCACGCCGTTCGTCCTTCTGCCGGGCGAGTTGCGCTGTTTCCGAAGCAAAGGCCTTTTCCTCATCATGCAGAGCGATGATCCCGGCTGACCGAAGGATCGCTTTGCGCAGCCAGCGCATGCCGAACAGGATGAGCAAAGTCCCAACGATGAACTGGACCAGATTGATTGGTACCAGGGTCAGCAGCGGGCCAAAGACCAGAACCAGAATCAGCAGCACCGTCAAGGCAAGACCGCTGCCGAAAAATGCGGGACGCCAACCACGGGTCAATCCAACGGCCAGAATAATGGTGAAAGCCTCAACCACCTCAACCACCGAGGCCAGAAATGCCGCCGTCACTGTTGACAGGATCGTCGAGAGGTCAGCCATTTGAAAGTGCCCCGTTCGGCAGGTTTTTGGCTGTTGAGTGGATGCCCAACGCGTAAGCGCCCATTCCCGTCAGCAACGCCCAGGCGCCTCCAAGCGACCAACCTGCCAGAACATCGGTCGGGTAATGCACGCCAAGGTAGATGCGACTAATGCCAACTATCATCGTCATGAACACCGCCACCACTAGATAAAATACCTTGAGCTGGCGTTCCTGAACCCACAACGCCAGAAGGGTGCCCAAGGTGAGATAAACCACCGCCGAAAGCGTGGCATGGCCACTGGGAAAGCTCGCCGTAAAGACTTTGGGAACTCCCGCCAGTTGTGGGCGGGGACGGTCGAACATGATTTTAAGAACGGTACTCGCGATTGTGCCGGCGATGACCGAGGCCGCCAAAAACCATGCGATACGCGCCCTTTTGGTGAGCAAGAGCAAGATCACCACGACGATCACCACAATGCCGAGGACCGAAAAACTACCCAGCCCGGTGATATCGCGCGCCGCTTCCGGCAACCAGGCTGGACCAATAGGAGCTGCCAGATTGCCAGGCGTGCGCAGCGCCATCAGCACGCCCATGTCCACGTTCATGGTATCGCCTTCAACCACTTCGGCAGCGATCAGGCCGAAGCCACCCAACAAGAACACGGCCACCCCGCCGGTCAGGTACATCGGTGAAATTGCCTTCATTATTTTGCCTCTAGGATCATCGGTTCAAATAGGATGGTGACTTGTAAGCCTGGGCTCCGGTCACCCAGCGCAATGCCTGCGCCATGCAGATCTGCGATGGCCTTGACCATGCTTAAACCGAGCCCACTACCGGGCGTGGTGCGGCTTTTGCTCAGGCGGTACAGCCGCTGGAACACTCTGGTGCGCTCGGCTTCGGGAATTCCCGGACCGTCATCGCCCACGCCAACTGCAATACTGTCTCCCATCTTAACTAGACTGAGTTCGATGCGGCTGCCAGCACCAGCATGACGAATAGCGTTCTCAATCAGATTGGCGAACAGTTGGGTGAGCAGATCCTTGTCCCCCAGAATCATTGGTATCGGTACAGCCCTCCTGACGAGCGACAGGACCTGCTGACTGTCGGCCGCAACGTCGACATAGGCCTCTACGAGTACCTCTAGGATATCGGCTAACTGCACCGGCGCGAAGCGTTCTCGGCGGCTGCCAGACTCCAACTGTGCGATCCGCAAAAGCGCTTCGAACGTTGCGTTGATCTGCACGGCCTCTTCCTGGGCCTGCATCAGGTCCACCGTATTGTCTTCGCCGTTTGCTGCAAGCTCAAGCGCTCCTTCTATTATAATCGCAAGCCGATTGAGGGGTGTCTTGAGATCGTGGGCTATATCAACGCTGACCTGCCGCACACTCTCGACCAGCGATGCTAGCCGGTCGAGCGCGGCGTTAACCTGCCCAGCCAAAATGTCGACGTCATCGCCGTTGCGTCGTAAAGGAATGCGAGCATTTAGATCGCCGCGTCCCACCTGCGCCATGGTGGAGGCTATTGCTTGCATTCGCTTTTGAACAGCAGTTGCGAGCAGGGCACCGGCAATGATGGCGATGAGACTCGCTAAGCCGCCCGCCCACAGGAAACTCGTTAGCGCTAGCCCACCTAGCTCCTCGATTTCGGAGAAACTGGCACCAACCACGAGCAAATGACCGTCGAAAGTACCCCGGAAGCTGCGATAGCTGTCTGACAAGCCAAAACCAAAGTCTGCCTCACTAACTGAAGCAAGCCCGGGGCTGACGTCAGCTTTTTCCACATTGCCGGCAAGCTTTTGGCCAGCAGCATCGGCAAGAAAAAATACCCTGTCATGTTCCTCGGCAGCAACAGCATAACTTTGCACCGTTGCCGTCAAATCTTCTAGATCGTTGCCGGCGTATGACCGCGATATAAGATCAAAAGTTTGCTTTAGGCTCTCATCGAGCCGGTCGCGCAGATCGCCTAGTATAATTTGATACGCCAGAAATCCGGCGATTATGAAGGTAACGAAGAATAGTCCGGAAAAGACGATTGCAAGCCTGAATGCGGAACTTTGAAATATCTTAGTTTGAATCATGGATGCTGTATCCGGTACTGCGGACGGTATGCAGTAACTGAACGTTGAACGGTTTGTCGATCTTGGCTCGCAGCCGGCTGATGTGTGTCTCAACGACACTTGTCTTCGGATCAAAGTGAAAATCCCAGACGCGCTCCAACAACATACTGCGGGTGACAACCCGTCCGGCGTTACGCATCAAGAACTCAAGCAGCATGAACTCTCGCGCCTGCAGTTCGATCTTTTGATCGTTTCGCTTGGCAGTCCGCCTGGTCAAGTCAAGTTCCAGGTCGCCAACGCGCAATATAGTTTTTTCCGCTTGTGCCGGTGGACGGCGGGCCAGAGCGGTTACTCGAGCCATCAATTCCGAGAAGGCGAACGGTTTGACCAAATAGTCGTCGCCACCGGCCTCAAAGCCCTCGACGCGATCATCAACTCCTCCAATAGCGGTCAGAAAAATTGTTGGTGTTTGTATCCCACAGGCCCGAAGCGCGCGTACCACGGACAGTCCATCTAGCCCAGGCAACATACGGTCAACGATGAGCACATCGTATGGGGTATGAGTTGCGTGGCTAAGAGCGTCACGTCCGTCAGTCAAAACTTCAGCAAGGTGACCAGCTTCTGAAAAGCCTTTGACAACATAGTCTGAGGTTCTGGTGTCGTCCTCCACAATCAGAATTCGCATTGGCGGCCTTCCAGATTGAGTGGCAGAAGCCGAAACGTTGCGGATAAACCAATCAACAAACAGCGAAGTCCCGCGCGTTCTGGCCGCAACAAAATTTGACGCGCGGCATCATATAGCCGACGAGCGCTTACAGCCGTCTGGCCGTTATTATACAGATTTGTAAGGTTGATCTGGCGGCATAGCGAACATGCATGCGCCGTGTGCTTCATTCCTAACACTTCGGCGAGGACTGAAAGCTGGTTGAAAGGTTGCCTAGCTAGAACTTGTTGATCGATCTGAACAGGGCGGCCACCGGTCGACCCGCTCTAAGAAGCAGGATCGCCACATGAGGAGAGTCCAATGAAACTGCGTCCAATTACGCTGGCAGCTGCCGCGCTTGCAATTCTGTCAGCTGTACCGAGTCTGGCGGCCGCCGCCGATATTACAATCATGGTAGGTGGGGTCGAGAAGCAGATTTACCTTCCGGCAATGCTGGCCCAGCAACTCGGCTATTTCAAAGATGAAGGTATTACTGTCGACATTCTGAGCGAGCCGTCCGGCGTCGATGCTACCGATGAAATGCTTGCTGGGGTAGTTCAGGGCGTTGTCGGCTTTTATGACCACACCGTCGATTTGCAAGGGCTCGGCAAATACGCCGAGTCCGTCGTCCAGTTCAGCCAGGCCCCCGGCGAAGTCGAGCTGGCGTCGAGTAAATACCCAGACATAAAATCGTTTGCTGATTTCAAGGGCAAGAACTTGGGTGTGACAGGCCTAGGCTCGTCCACCAACTTCCTAACCCAGTACCTTGCAGTGAAGAGCGGTCTTCAGTTGAGCGACATCACCTCGGTGCCGGTGGGAGCCGGCGACACGTTGATCGTGGCTATGAAACAGGATCAAATTCAAGGCGCAATGACGACTGAGCCCACCATCTCGCGCATGCTCAAGACCGGTGATGCGCGGATCCTGATTGATATGCGGACCTTGGAAAATACCAAGGCAGCCCTCGGCGGTACCTATCCAGCTGCTTCGCTTTATATGCAGACCGACTGGGTAAACGCCCATAAAGACCTGGTTCAGAAAATGGCCAACGCTTTTGTTAAAACTCTCAAATACATCAATACGCACACTGGGGCCGAAATTGCCGCTCAGATGCCGCCAGATTATTATGTCGGTGACGAGGCTGGTTATATCGCGGCTCTGGATGCTGGAAAGCAGATGTTTACGCCAGACGGGGTCATGCCGCAGGGTGGACCGGAGACAGTGCTAGCCGTGCTGTCCCAGTTCAAGGAAAGCGTCAAAGGCAAGACGATTGACCTGTCCAAGACGTTTACTACCGAGTTCGTGGATATCGCGAACAAGATGTAGTCGTCTCGTTGGGCCGTCCCGTCCTCCCGGGGCGGCCTGTTTGTCCCTCCATCGATGGAGCCGACCTATGCTCGCCCAAAATTCTACTGTGCCGGCGATCGAGCTGCTGCACGTCAATCGCCGTTTCCTAACGCCAGACGGGCGCTCACTGACCGCACTACGCGACTTTTCAATGACTGTCGCTCCAGGCGAGTTCGCTGCCGTCGTGGGCCCGACCGGATGTGGAAAATCTACGACGTTGAACCTCATCACTGGCCTTAACAAGCCCAGCGGCGGCGAAGTGCACGTTATGGGGCAGCCGGTCGACGGTATCGACCCACGCATCGGGTTTGTGTTTCAAAGCGACGCGCTATTTCCGTGGAAATCTGTCCTGAACAACGTCATGGCCGGCCCGTTGTTTCGGAAGGTGAGCAAGGACTCTGCCACGGAGCAGGCCATGGACTGGATTAAGCGCGTTGGTCTGAATGGGTTTGAAAATCACTACCCTCATCAGCTTTCTGGCGGCATGCGCAAGCGCGTTGCCTTGGCACAGACCTTCATTAACAAGCCTGAAATTTTATTGATGGATGAGCCCTTTTCAGCCTTAGACGTGCAGACCCGCATCCTTATGCAAGACGAATTGCTCAAGCTTTGGTCACAAGACAAGGCATCGGTGGTTTTTGTGACCCATGATCTGGACGAAGCCATCGCCCTTGCTGATCGGGTCTTTGTGCTAACATCGGGGCCCGCCACAGTTAAATCGGTCTATGAGATCGATCTGCCGCGGCCAAGGCTGACCGCGGAAATCCGCTATGATCAACGGTTCATCGAACTTTCACGCATGATTTGGAACGATCTGCGCGACGAAGTGATGATTAGCCATGGCAAGGAACGCGCCGCTTAGGCGCTGGGTGGAGATCCTCATGACCATCGATATTGTACAAAATTCGAGCGCTATGGCGCATACCGCGACTTATAAATCTGATCAGCAAATCGAAGCGGCGGCCCAAATCGCCATCGCAAGTCGCCGCCGCAAGGTAGTCGTTTATCGTCTAGCACTATTGGTACTGCTGCTGGGAGGATGGGAAGTCGCCGGCCGTACCGGTGCTATCGATCCTTTCTTTTTTGCCATGCCGTCGCAGATCGCCATACGACTGTGGACCTGGATCGTCAACGGGACATCGCAGGGTCCGCTGTGGTTCGAAGTCTGGGTCACGATGGAAGAGGCGATCATCGGGTTCCTGACCGGTGCCGTTGCCGGCGTCCTGGCTGGGATTGCCTTGGGGCGCAACCAGTTCGCAGCTGATGTGTTCTCGATCTATATCCGCATAGCCAACGCCATCCCGCGCATCGTGTTGGCACCGATTTTCATCATGGCGTTCGGACTGGGCTTGCCCTCCAAGGTCGCCGTCGCGTTCGTCATGGTTTTCTTCGTAGTGTTCGCCAACGCCTTCCAGGGCGTGCGCGAGGCCGATCGCGCAATGATTGCCAATGCGCAAATCCTGGGAGCCTCCAAGTGGGATGTTACCCGCTCGGTGGTTGTTCCATCAGCGCTCAGCTGGATTTTTGCCAGCCTGCACGTTAGCTTCGGGTTCGCCATTGTTGGCGCAGTCGTGGGTGAATTGCTGGGGTCCCAGCATGGTATTGGCCAGATCATAGCCATTGCGCGTGGATCGTTCGACAGCCCCGGCGTGTTTGGCGGCATGGTGGTGTTGATCGTAGTGGCGATGCTCGCCGACTACATCATGACTGCAATCGAACACCGCATCGTCAAGTGGCGCCCCGCTCCTTTGTCCGAACAGTCCTAACCTAGCAATGGGATTTGGTCGGTCGCTAGGGCGGGAAACTGCACATCGACCACAAAGCCAGATCCCGTTTCAGGATGGGTAAAAGTAATGGACCCGTGAAACAGGCTCACGATTTCAACGACGATCGACAGCCCCAGCCCACTGCCGAAGCCGGGAGAGTTTGCCCCCCGTTCAAAGCGTTGCAGGATGCGGTCTCGGTCCGCTGCGGCAATACCAACGCCGTTGTCGGCGACCCGTAAGCCAACCTGATCGGCCCTGCTGCTAACGGTCAAATTCGCGATCACGCCCTCGCCGGCGTAAAGCACAAAATTTTCGACCAGGTTGCCGACTAGTTCGCGCAGTAAAACGGCATTGCCCAGGATCAGTGCAGATACAGGCGCATCGACGGTCACCTCGATACCGGCGTCCAGAGCCCGCGGCGCCGCGGCCGCTGCAACCTCCCGGGTGATGACTGCCAGATCGACCGGGTCGGTCGATAGGGTGGGTTGGTCGTGTTCGGACCGTGCCAGCACTAGGAGCTGGTTAGTCAAACGTGCCATCGCGCTCAGATCCTCGTCGATCGCTTTGAGCGCTTCGTCCTTTTCGCCAGCATGGGGGGTGCGTAGTGCATAACCGACCTGAGTCTTTAGGACGGACAATGGGGTGCGCAATTGGTGCGCCGCAGTATCGAGAAAGTCGCGCTGCCGGGTGAGCTGAAGCTTTAGTCGCGCCATGAAGTCGTTCAGGGCCAGCACCATCGGCTGCAGCTCAGTCTGCACTTTGTCATGGGGCAGAGGGCTCAGTTGGTCAGGGCCACGCTGCCGCACAGTTGCGGCTAATGCTAGCAACGGTCGCAGCTCCCGGTTGATGCCGAACCAGATGAAAAGTGCGGCGACAGTGACTAACACGCCCTGTTGGATCACTTGTCCGACCAGTAGCGATTGGAACAGTGTCAGACGGGCATTGACCGTTTGCGCCACCAGCACGGTGACAGGCACTACCCCGGTCGGGGTGATCACTATTTGCGGGAAGGACACTGCCCGCATTGGCGCTGCGCGGAAGGTGATATCGTATGCTTTCGGTCCGTCGGAGGTAGTCAAGATGGCAGGAGGGCCATCAAGATCCATATATCCGGCGATCAGTCGGCCATCGGCGGCAACGACACGATAGACGACGCGGTCACGACTCTCCGAAGCGAACATCTCCAGCGCGGCCGGCGGAATTGGCGCTGATATCTGCCCGTCAGAATATGTCAAATCCTCCGCTATCACCCGGGCGGAAGCGACGAGCAAACGATCCGTCACCTGTTGCGCCTGCTGCCAAGACCCATTGACGCTAATCCAAATACCAATAGCCAGGATCGCTAGCAGAGGAAGTGTGACGCGAATGGTCAATCCCATTCGGATGCTTCGGGCCTGCTCTGTCAATTTTCCAGGGTCCGGAGTAGATAGCCAAGGCCCCGCAAAGTGGCGATAGAGACGGTAGAGCCCTCCAATTTTTTGCGCAGCCGATGAACGTACAGTTCGATCGCGCTGTCGCTTGGCTCGTCTTCGAAGCCGAAAATGCTTTCCATCAGCCAAGCTTTGCTTACGGTCGTTCCTGCCTTTCGAAACAGGGTCTCGAGCAGGGCATATTCGCGCGGTGAGAGATGTAATTGCTTGCCAGCAAGTTCGAATAGGCGCGTGTTCTGGTCCAAAACCAGAGGTCCGAAGCTTAGCTGCGCCCGTTTAGAAGTCGCGGTTCGTCGGGACAATGCCCGCAGTCTGGCCTCGAGTTCGGAAATTTCGAATGGTTTGGACAAGTAATCATCCGCGCCAGCATCAAGGCCCTTAACGCGATGACTAAGGCTGTCATTGGCAGTCAGGATCAGGATGGGTACCGTCACTCCGCGATCTCGGGTGGCCCTGATCAGATCTATCCCACCCATCTTGGGCAGTCCAAGGTCAATGATCGCAACATCGTAGGGCTGTGTTTGCAGCGCATGAGCGCCGTCGTCGCCGTCATTTACGCAATCCACTATGTAGCGTTCGGCCCGCAGAAGTTTGGCGAGCCAAGCACTTAGTTTGAGATTGTCTTCGACGATGAGCAGGCGCATGGGCAGACATTGTCACATCGCCACGGGCTGGGCGAGGACTCAAGTTTCAGGTTAGTTCGCGCATGTGCTGCATGGGCTTCTCGGACGCCTGGCGGACCCCGTTGGCGAGGGTGATACCGGTTACCACCAGGATTGCGGTGCCAACCGCTGCAAGATAGGGCCATGGAACCGCCAATTGCTCCGGCGGCGGATCGAACACACCCTGCAGGATAACAACGAGAACTTGAGCAACAAGGCCGCCGACGACAATACCGATCAAGGTACCGAGCCCAAGCACCACGGCGGTTTCGGAAGCAATGAATGCGGCGACCTGTCGGGGTTTGGCACCGATGGCCGTCAGAATGGCAAAACCACGCCGGCGATCCGCCAGGCCGAGCGCCAGCATCAGACCCGTCGCGCCCAATGCCAGAATTACCGCGAAGGTCAGCTCCAGCGAGGTGAGCCCTGCCAAGTCGATGGCAGTCAGACTAGAGCCGATGATATGGGCAGCATCACCCAGTTCGGATACCCGCATTCCGGGGTATGCCTTGGCGAGTTCGGCGGCGGCCAGCTTGACCGACTTTGCGTCGCCTTTGGTCTTGAGCAGCCCGACCTCGGCCCCAGGGACACCCGTCATTGCGGCGATGTACGATGCGTTGGCGATGAGAAAACTGTCGCGGGGCGCCGTTGGAAACTCGCGGACGATGCCGGAAAAGATGAAGGGAACGCTTTGGTACGCGCCATCAGGTCCCTGTAGACGCAGGTTGATCGGGTCGCCCAGATTGAGTTGGAAATCTGTCACCGTCTCATCAGACACCAGAACGGCCGATGGCGTTGCTGCCAGAGTAGCCAGGGTGGCTTGAGCGTTGCCGTTGCCGAAATAGGCATTGGCCATGGCGGTGGCGCTGCCGATGGTTTTCGGGTCAATGCCATAGATGTCCTGCAAGTCGGTTCCGACATAGGCGAAGCGATGCTGCATGAATTGCGCGGCTGTGACGCCGGGGAGTGCCGCTAACTGGTCCTTGATCAGATCGGCAGGTGCCAAGCGTGTCCCGGTCACCGTGACGTCGGCACCGTTGGTCAGCAGCGCATCGACGCGTGCTTGGCCCTGATAGGTGGTGTTGAACACGCCCGTGGAGACTGCAAAGCCAACGGCAAGAGCAACGAACGCTGTGCTCCGTGCCAGGCGTCCGCGCTGTCTTTTCAAGGAGGATGCGATGATCGGCGCCAAGGCGCCGGACAACGGCATGACTGCGGCCTCTACCGTTTGACGTCCATAGGTCAGCAGAGCTCTGACAATCCGCATGCCCAACAGAGCCGAGCCGATCCAGAGCAAGACGGGCGCCAAAAATGCGGTGTAGTCGATTGAGACTGCCGTTACGCCTTCGGTGGCAAGCACCACCTGATAACCAGACGCTGCGGTCTGCCAAAACACGAGAGCGGCCAAGCCCAGGCAGATAATGTCAAGAAAAAGACGTTCCCAGAGCGGTATCCGATTGCCGCCCAAAGTTTGCCGTGCTGATGCAACACTCTGCCGAAACAATGATGAGACGCTGGGAACGAGTAGGGCCAGAACCGCAAGTCCGATACCGGCAAATATGGCCAGAGCTGACCAAAGCAGGCGGCCTCTACCCTGTACCGGCAGCCCAAACAGAGGGCCACTTAACGCCGCGGCTATGGCGCCAGTCAATGCACCGGTCCCGCCGATGGCGAGGGCTTCAACCAGAGCGATGGTCAGGATGGCGGAGGCGGTTGCACCGCGAAGACGGAGCAGCGACTGGTCGCGCCGACGCCGCTGTTCCCCCGAGGCCGCAAGCGCCATGGTCAAGAGGCAGGCCAGCACAATTCCGGGCGCTCCCAGAAACAGAAACAGTACCCGGGCATAAATCGCGTCGCCGCGCGCCGCGTCGAGTTGTACCGCCAGATTGTTGGCCAAAAGCGCCGTGCCGGCGACCCGCGCCTCCAAATTATGTCCAGCGTTAGTGACAGAAATAAAGGCGGCACTGGGATCGGCGGGCAAGGATGCGTGGTCCAGCACGGTGTGAAGCTGCAGGTGGGCGCTGGCCACAGCTGCGGTGCCGACGCTGCCAAACAGTTTCTGCCATTGGTCCAAAGGTACAATAACCGCATTGTCAGGCGGTGCCTGTGGGGCGGAACCAACCGGTACGCCGATGGGTTGAAAGATCGTGTCGGCAGTGAGCAGGTCAACGATACCGGTGATAAGGATCGAAACATCGCCACTATCTTTGTGGACGACCACCGTATCGCCGGGTGCTGCGTGTAGATTTGCAGCCGTTTGCTGGAGCAACACTGCGCCGCTTGTATCGCCTGCCAAAATTCGGAAACCCGATGGTAGAGTGGCAATGTAGGTTGCGTCGAGCCCCAACGCCTTACCCGCCCCCGTCACCTGGATGCAGGTATCGCTTTTGAATTCAAAGCTGGCGACATCTGCATAACCGACTTCAAAGATCGATGATGTCGGCGCCGCGTCAGTAATCGCCTGGCGGATAGCTGCCTTATCCGATCCGGGTAGTACCTGCACTTGCCAGTCAATAGGGGCCGTCGCCACTGCGCGGCTGGTCATCGTTGCGGCGCTGCCTTGGATAAAGGTTCCAAGGTCGGCAAGAAGCGCCACCGCCACCACAATCCCGGCAACGATGCCAATGATGCGGCCCGAACGGGTGCGCAACAGTCCACTCAGCCAAGCAATGATCATGACAAAAGTTCCGTAGGAGTGATCAGCGAGCCTTGATCGACCTGCCATTTGGTGGTGAAGCGCGCCGCAATGCCCGGATCATGGGTGGCAACGACGAGGGCGGCACCGGTGTGGTCGGCCCACTCAAACAGCGCGTCCATCAAATGAGTGCCTGTCTCAAGGTCGAGTTGCCCGGTCGGCTCATCTGCCAGCACCAGGGACGGTCCCGTCATGGTTGCGCGGGCCATCGAAACTCTTTGGGCTTGTCCACCTGACAGTTCCTCCGGCAGTCGAGTGGCCAGATGGCCAAGCTCGAAGCGATCAAGCGCCGCTGCAGCAAGGATACTTACATTGTCGGGCCTGTTGCACAGGAGTAGCGGCAAAATGAGGTTTTCCGTGACGTCGAGCCACGGCACCAAACTCGGCGATTGAAAGACGACGCCGATCTTGCCGGGTCTCAGGTCGCGTTGTGGGCCAAGCCCCGGCCAGGAAATCGAGCCCGAGGACGGAGCATCGAGCCCCGCCAGCAGGTGCAAGAGTGTAGACTTGCCGCTGCCTGTGCGGCCGACCACGGCCACTCGATCCCCTGCAAGGACAGTGCCGCTGGCATGCCGAAGCGCATCATAGGCATTGCCGTTAGCAACATAAGATTTCCTTAGGTTCTCAACTCTCACAAGGAGTTCACGCGACATTTGTGATGACTTTCCCGTTGTCGAGCCGGACGATTCGGTCGGCGGCCGCAGCCAACGCCTCACTGTGGGTGGCGACCAGAACCGCTACTCCGGAACGGGCCTGGTTTTGCAGCAATTGCACGATCGCCTTTTCAGTCTCGCGATCGACCTCTGCGGTCGGCTCATCGCAAATCAGCAGCGGCGGTGCCGCTGACAGCGCCACGGCAAGACCCGCTCGGGACGCTTCACCGCCCGAAAGCGTCGAGGGGTATGCATTCGAGCGCTGGGATAGTCCGAGTGTTTGTAAAAGTGCGTCTACCCCGTCAGAGTTGCCGCGGCCGGCGAGTTGGCGCTGGACCTGCATATTTGCCGAAACTGTAAGATGCTCGAGCAGATTGCCCGATTGCATTAGCATACCGACTGACCGGGCGCGCAGCTTCGCACGGTCCCTTTCCGGGCGGCGGCTCATCCTCTCGCCGCCAATTTCGACTACTCCACCGTCCGGCTCGTCGAGCCCGGCAATACAGGCAAGAAGTGTGGATTTGCCACTGCCAGATGGCCCCATAAGTGCTACCATTTCTCCGGCTTCGACGTGCAGACCCGCTCCACGCAAGGCGACCGTTTCCTCGCCCGCCGAGTGATAGAAACGATACAATTCGCGAACGGACAAAACCGGCGTCACTTTAGCTCGACCGAATTGGCCATTAGCAGCCACTGATCAACGTTGTCGGCGCCAGCCGGCGCCGCCATATCAAGGGTAAGCAGCTTGCCGGCCATCGCATAAAGGTAGCGCACGCATTCGAGCCGGATCTGCTTGCCGGTCACGGCGTTCGGCATGGAGTTTGCCTGGTATTCAACGCGGATGGCTTGCCCGCCGTTGAGTTTGACCTGCCCAATGCTCCTCACGGTTACCACGTGGCCATTGGCAACCAGGTCAGTAGCGATTGAATTTTGCACCGAAGCGATGGTGGGACCGATTGCACTATCAATCTCGGTCACCGACATCGAATTGAACTTGTCAGAAAAGCTCGCGCCGCCCGCGATATCTGTTCGAGACCACCCCTCGGGGACTTGCAGTGTAAACCCTGGAGCACTGTAAGCGATGAAAACTTGGCTATCAGGAATATCGCCCGGCGGATTATGTTCGGGCGTGACTGGCTGTTCGACGGCATAGGCCGCAGTGAGCTGGGGCAGCGCAGCGGTTGCCATAGCAATGATGATTGCAGTCGCTATCGCACCGAGTATCCGTGTAGGTTTGTGCATTTTTTTAAGGCCCTGTTTTGAGTTCCGAACACCAATCTAACCCGTCGGGTTGGCGGCGACCTGTCGCCGGGTATACAGATTTGTAAGTCTTCGCCCGTGGCAGGATCGTCGGCACAGATGTGTTCCAAGCAGTTGTGGTCCCGTCGTAGCCACCTGCAAATCATGTGTAGGCCTAATTATTGTTCGTCTTTTGTTCCAGAACATCTGCGATGCAAAACGTCTTTTGCCTCTTCAACAATTAACCTCTGCAGGATCACGATCTGATTGACAGGGGTCCCCACCGTGCAGCGCAGCCGCTTCTTTATTGTCCATAATTCTAGGGCTGGCCGAAACGCTCGCGTTCGCTACGACGCGGTACTCGCGAATTTGTACAGGGCCGGTGCCAGCATCGATATTGTGGAAACTGTCACCTTTGATAATGGCGTTGAGGTCGCTGCAGCTGCAGCACTCACAGAAAGCTTTGACACCATAGTTGCGGCAGGGGGTGATGGGACAGTTCGTTCAGTCGCTACAGGGATACTGGGGCGACCCACCCCGCTTGGCATTATTCCCACCGGCACCGCAGATGTATACGCACGGGAACTCGGAATGCCCCGTAATCCCGCGGCACTTGCCCAGGTCCTCCTGCAAGGTCGTCAGAGAGAAATACCGGTAGGTGAGATAGACGGCCGACTTTTCCTATTTGTCGTTGGCGTGGGATTCGACGCCGAGGCCGCAAGCCTGTTCGAAGCGCGAGGCCATAGGGTATTGGGCAGAACTGGCCTCGCGTGGTCAGCGATAGAAGCCATTTTCATGTCACAGTACCAGCAGCTGAAATTGGAAACCGAAAACGGAAACTCCGACGCACGGTGGATTATCGCAACCAGAACGAAGCGCTATGCCGCCGGGCGGATGTTGGCTCCAGACGCGAACCCACTACAGGAGCAGTTTTACGTTCTTCATACGAACGGGAAATATTTCGCTCGGGTAGTTCAGCTCGCGGCTCTCGGAATAGGGCTGTTTAGGAATGTCCCAGGCTTGACGGTCGAAGCGGTACGCTGGGTTAAGATAACCGGCGACCCACGGACTGCGGTGCAGATCGACGGCGAGGTCACGGGAGGGCTCCCGCTGGAAATAAGGGTTCACAATAAGAAGCTTGCGGTCATCTTGCCAAAATGGGCGACATAGCTGTCGTCATCGTTTCAGACCAACGTGTGGCTCCGAGGAGACGCAGGCGGCTGGAGCCCAGTGCCGTGGCAAGCTAACGCCAAACAGCCGCAGGCGAATGAATGCTTGGCGAAGGGTAAGCCGATCATGGGAGCGCAGTATTATCTTGTTGTATTGCCGCCGAGCCCGGCCGGCCCACGAAAATTTCAATGGGCCGGCGTCAACGTTAGTCTTCCTGGCCGTTTTCAGCTGCTTCAGAGGCTCCTTGTTCCGACTCGTTGTCAGAATTTGAGCTGACTTTCATTCCTGGGCCGTCGCAGTGAACGGTTATCGCGACGATCTTGCCGTTGCCCATATCCAGATTGACGTCGCCGGTGGCGTTGCCCTGATCGCAGTAAGTGGCCAGTTCAGTCGCAGTAATGACCGATGAGTTTGAACTTGCCATGGCAACGGCCGGTGCAGCAGCAATTAGGCCGATGAAAGCAAGCGCCACAAAAGTATTTTTCAGCATTTGGATCTCCTTTTTTAGGTCCGCATGCAGCATGTCGAGGCTTTAAGGTGCCAATGGGAGTTTCCGGCGTGCAGTTTTGCGCCGCCGTCTAGCAAACGACATTGTTCTCCACTGAAAGATCACACCTTTGTCCAACGGTGATATCAACTAATACCAAGATAAATGCCTTTTGATTTTCATCAACAATGACTTAGAACCAATAGGTGCTTTCGCAGAATGCGGCAAATGCGGCAGGCCTTACGACTTCCGTACAAAATTGTATTATGCCGGGCGTAGGTTCAGGGCAGCACTGGAGTTCAACGCTGGTTTATTGCCCGGGTGCCGGGTAGGCATGCATGGGGTCTGCTGGTTTTTCGATCAGCCACAGAACGCTTTGCTTTTTCTTAATAGCCAACGCCCATACGTTGCTGAATAGTTTGACTGGCCGGATGTGCCACAACCGTCATGGTGGGCAGTCGCCGCCCGATCGGCAATCATGGGCGTCACCGAAGTCACCTCGTCTTACAGACCCGCCAGGAACGGCCATGAGACAGCCTGAACAATTTCATCCAGACGCTTGATATCAACCGGCCTGGGTGCCTTCTTGGTCCCATAGCCCTTAGTTGCGCCGGTTTCTGCGTGACCGAGCAACTGCTTTTTCTCGTCATCGCTGGCACCCAGTGCGCCGATGGCATCTTTGAAACTATGCCGGAACGAATACAGGGTCTTTTGCGGATCGGTGATTTTGAGGTCCTTGCGGGCAAAGTCGGCCCAGAAGGCTGAGACCTGCTGGGAGACAGCGTCGATGTCGCCATGTTTGGCCTCTACCGGCTGCCACAAGGTTTTCCAGCCTTGGGCCTCGGCCTCTTTGACCAGGTCCAATAGGCCCAGATCGATCATTTCATGGCGGATGGGCATCCAGCGCCGCCTGGCCTCGGTTTTGATATGTCGTCCCCCGCTAGTGGTAACAGCAAAGCACCAAATGTCCGTGTCAGGATGGATCCGAACGGTGTCTGGGCCAAGTTGCAGGATTTCGCTGGAGATCATGCCATGCAGGCACGAGATCAAGGGGAGCCAGAACGGTAATACACCCAATGACGCCGCCGCTGTTCCGGAAGTGATTTTGCGCTCGGTGAACATTGGATGGCCAAAAATGAGCGCCAGGTCATCAGTGGAATAGGGTTCACGCGCATCCTCTCCCTCTGGCACCGTTAAGCGAATATCGCCGCGGATTGCTTGATCGATCCAGCCCTTGTTGGCGGCAGTCTTGACCAAAGTGGTGATGTAGCCAGTGCGCTTGTTCACCGAGGCCGTAGCGTAATCGCCGCCATCATACAGTTGGTCCCTGAAGGCGATGATATGACTGCGCTGCACCAGACCCACATCCTTGATGCCAGAATGGCTCTGGAAGCGGCCAATGGTGATATCCATGTCGTTGAGCTGTTTGAGCGTTGCTGGCTTGTTGGCCCGGATCCGTTCGGCCGCATAGGCGGCGCGACAGTCGTTCAGTGACTTGCCCACCGCGCGGTGGCTGACATTGGCAGGACCAACAATCTTGGCAACCTGTTGTTCGGCCTTGTCGGCAATCGCGGCCTTCCACGGACCGGCAATAGTATCGGGATGGCAGTAGCCAACCTTCTGGCCCATGCGATAGCGCAGGGCGATGTCCAGAAAGCCGATTTCTGCAGCCAGGGCGGCAGCCATGAAACGCGCAAAGTATGGATTGGCCTGCGAGATCGGGATGCCAAGCCGGCGCACGACGGATTGGACAAAGGCGACGCGTTCAGCTGCGTATTCGCCGACGGTCATCTCTTTGAGCCGATGGTCGTGTTGGCTCAAGTCCAAGGCATCAGGATGCTCGGCCTGCAGATCAACGGTTTGCGCTGCTCCAGCAGCAAGCGCCCTTCCCCTCCGTCCCATGATCAGGCTTTTAAGATCGTCTTCGACCAATGTTGCCTTGAACCAGTCAGCCAGTTGCTCCCAATCCGGCCAGGTCCAGCTATCGACATGGATCACGCCAATGGTAAACCCACGTTCGCGGCGGATGCCGGCAAACTGGGCATCCAATTCGGTGGTGATGCGGCCGGCGGCTGCATAGGCTTCCGAGACATTCACGGTCGCCAGGGTTCGCTGGATGCGGATCACCGGAAAAGCATGGGCGACATCGCCGGGGATCCTGCGCACGTATTGCAAGACCTTGCCGCGCCGGATCACATAGGGAGGCAGCTTCATCGGATCATCCATGTTATGCACTATGGTGGACAAACGGACCTATCTCAAGGCCGTTTGTAGCGCGCAAAACATTGATTTAGCTGGTGGACTTATGCCAAAAGAAACATACTGAGAACTGAAAAAGAATTAAATTCAAAGGCTTAATGGAGAGGGGCGTTGACGAACTCCGCTACTGCCATCAAATATCCTTGGTATCAGTTCTCTGTATTCTAATCCGTTTCGGTCTCCCCTTGTGGGAGAAGGGAGCGCAGAAGGGCGGATGAGGGGGCTTTTACTTGATCGTTGCGGAGGAGAGGCCGCCCTCACCCTGCAATTCTGCTGGACGCAGAATTGCTGTCCCTCTCCCACAAGGGGCGAGGGTGATGACTGAGGGTTCGGATTCTGAACCACTTCGTTCGGTCTGACGTTATTGTAACCATGGCACCCATCCTCGACCGGCATCTGCATATCAAGGCGATCGATGCGTTCATCGATCCGGTGAGCCCGAAGGCGCGGGCGATCATTACCCATGGGCATGCGGATCATGCGCGAAGTGGGCATGGGGCGGTGCTGGCGACGCCGGACACCATTGCCATCATGAAAACGCGGTATGGCGAGGATTGCGCGGGGCAATTTCAGGCGCTGGATTTTGGCGTACCGCTGCCGATCGATGATGTGATCATCACATTTTTTCCAGCCGGGCATGTGCTGGGATCGGCGCAGGTTTTGATCGAGTACAAAGGCCAACGCGCGGTGGTGACCGGGGATTACAAGCGGCTGCCGGACCGGACGTCTCAGCCGTTCGAGCTGGTGGAGTGCGACCTGCTGGTGACCGAGGCGACCTTTGGCCTGCCGGTATTTCAGCATCCGCTGCCGCAGCATGAAATTGCGCGGCTGCTGGCCTCGGTGCGCAATCAGCCGGAGCGGGCGCATCTGATTGGGTGTTACGCGCTGGGCAAGGCGCAGCGGGTGATCGGCCTGTTGCGCGATGCGGGGTATGATGCGCCGATTTACCTGCATGGCGCGATGTTGCGGCTGTGTGCGCTTTATGAGGAACTGGGGGTGCCGCTGGGCGATCTGCGGCCGGCGCTGGATGTGCCAAAGGCTGCAATGGAAGGCCAGATCGTGATCGCGCCGCCGTCGGCCATTCGCGACCGCTGGAGCCGGCGGTTTCCCGATCCGGTGACGTGTCAGGCGTCGGGCTGGATGAGCGTCAAGCAGCGGGCGCGGCAGGCGCTGGTGGAACTGCCGCTGGTGATTTCGGACCATTGCGACTGGGGCGAACTGCGCCAGACTATCGGTGACACCAGGGCGCAGACCATCTGGGTGACGCATGGGCGCGAGGATGCGCTGGTTTATTGGTGCTGACAGCAGGGGTTGACTGCCGAGCCGCTCAATATCCAGGGCTATGAAGACAATGGCGGGGAGGGCGAGGAATGAAACGCTTTGCCCAATTGCTCGAACTGCTGGCGTTGACGCCATCGCGCAACCGCAAATTGGCGGCGCTGACGCTGTATTTCCGCGAGACGCCGGACCCCGACCGGGGTTTTGCGCTGGCGGTGTTGACCGGCGCGCTGAGCTTTCGCAACGTCAAGCCGGCGCTGCTCAAGGAGACGGTGCTAGCCGAGGTCGATCCGCATCTGTTTGCGCTGAGTTATGATTATGTCGGCGATCTGGGCGAGACCATTGCGCTGATCTGGCCGCATCATGGTGGCACCGAGCCGCTGCCGTCGCTGACCGAGTTGATCGAACTGTTCAATATCACCGCGAAGTCGCAACTGCCCAAGCTCATCGGTTCACTGCTGACGCGCGCCGAGATCAACGAGCGCTGGGCCGTGGTGAAGCTGGCGACCGGGGCGCTGCGGATCGGGGTTTCGGCGCGGTTGGCCAAGACGGCTCTAGCCGATATGAGCGGCAAGGATTTGCAGGAGATCGAGGAGGTCTGGCACGGGTTGACGCTGCCCTATACCGACCTGTTCGCGTGGCTCGACGGGAAGGCAGAGCGGCCCGATATCGATCATGCGGCGCGGTTTCATCCGTTGATGCTGAGCAATCCGATCGATGCGGAAAAAGACCTCGGCAAACTGGCGCCGGAAGATTTTTCAGCGGAGTGGAAGTGGGACGGCATCCGTGTGCAGCTGGTGCTGGGCGAGGGGACGGCGTCGCTGTTTTCGCGCACTGGCGACGATATCGCCAATGCATTTCCCGATATCGTCGAGAACGTGCAAGGCCAGGCGGTACTGGACGGCGAATTGCTGGTGGGCAAGGATTTCGAGCCGGGATCGTTCAATGACCTGCAGCAGCGGTTGAACAAGAAGACGGCGTCGGCCAGGCATCTGAAGGACAGCCCGGCGTTTATCCGGGTTTACGACATCCTGTTTGACGCGCGCGAGGATATTCGCGCACTGCCGTGGACAGAGCGGCGGGCGCGACTGGAAGCGTGGCTGGTGAATAATCCGCAGACGCGGCTGGATATTTCCGAGGTGCTGCAGTTTTCCGGCTGGGAGGCGCTGGCGGAAATGCGGCGGCAGGGCGCGGCCGAGCATGGGCATGAGGGAGTGATGCTCAAGCTCAAGACCTCGCCCTATGTGCCCGGGCGGCCGAAGGGGTTTTGGTTCAAATGGAAGCGCGATCCGAATGTGGTCGATGCGGTGCTGATGTATGCGCAGCGCGGGCACGGCAAGCGCAGCTCGTTTTACTCGGACTACACGTTTGGCGTGTGGAAGGGCAACGAGATCGTGCCGATCGGCAAGGCGTATTTTGGCTTTACCGATGAGGAACTGAAACAGCTCGACAAGTGGATCCGGGCCAATACGATTGGATCGTTCGGGCCGGTGCGTGAGGTACGCAAGGAACTGGTCTTCGAAGTGGCGTTCGACAGCGCGCAGCAGAGCACGCGGCATAAATCGGGGGTGGCGCTGCGGTTTCCACGGATCAACCGGATCCGCTGGGACAAGCCGGCGGCGGAGGCGGGGACGCTGGAGGATATGGCGGTATTCGTAGCAGCGAGTTGATTCAGGTGAGGCCGGTCTGCAAATGGCAATGACCTGCGCTTCCGGTGCTCACGTACCTGAAGTACGCTCCGCTCCGGTTCTCGGCCATCACCATTTTCGACTCGGCCTGACCTGAATCAGCATCGAGGCTCCCAATGTCCACACGATCGATCCATGCGAAGATTGTTGCGCTTGAAGGCGAGATGGCCAAGGCAGCGGAAGCCATGGACTTCGAAGCCGCAGCGCGATTGCGCAACGAGATTGCGCATCTCAGAGGTGAGCGACCCGAACTGGCGACGGACGATGGGGATGCGTTGACGACCACCGTCAGCCAGCCGCCGCCGGGGGCGATGGGGCTGGGCACCAATGTGCCGGTGCGGCAACCACCCAAAGGCTGGGTGAAGCCGAAGAAGCCGGATTTGATGACGAAGAATGTCAAGCCGGGCGGGCGGTAGCCAACTTTAACTTCCTTCTCCCCTTGAGGGAGAAGGTGCCCGAAGGGCGGATGAGGGGTCTCTTGAGGCTCAATATTTGCGGCGGCAACCCCTCACCCAGATTTTCTGCTGAACGCAGAAAATCTGTCCTTGTTCGGTTCAAACCGCTCCACCGGAGCGGTTTGTGGCTGCGCCACCACCTCCAAGTCCCACAAGGGGCGAGGGGGGATTCGATGCGATTCTTCGCTACCTAAGTCTCTCGGGATAAGCAATTTATCAAACTGCTTGCCCTAACTGACATCCGCCAATTTGCGTATTTCCCTGAGTTCGCCAATGGTGGTTTCGAGATCGGATTTTTGGCGCTCCAGCGAGGCCAGGCGTTCGTCGACCTTGTCGACCAGCAGATTGACTTGCTGGGTGCGGTCGGCGTCGTAAAGGCTCAGATAATCGGAAATATCGCGGAGCGAGAAGCCGAGGCGCTTGCCGCGCAGGATGAGGATCAGCCGGGCGCGGTCGCGGCGGCGGAAGACGCGGGTGGAGCCGACGCGCTCGGGGGTGATCAGCCCCTTGGCCTCGTAAAAGCGGATGGCGCGGGTCGAGATGTCGAATTCCCTGGCGAGATCGGCAATGGCGAACAGGTCGCGATTTTCGGGTTCGGGACGGTTCATGGCTTTTTGCCTTTCAGCGCGGCGTAATCTTCGCGCAGTTCCTTTTTGGAGAGCTTGCCGACCAGGGTTTTGGGCAGGCTGTCGCGGAAGATGATGTCCTTGGGCAGCTCGATCTTGTTGAGCTTTTCGGCAAGGAAGCGCTTAAGTTCGGTCTCGCTGGCACTCTGACCGGACTTGAGTTTGACATAGGCGACCGGGGCTTCGCCGCGATAGTCGTCGGGCACGCCGATGGCGTTGACTTCTTCGACGGCAGGGTGCTCGAGCAGGGCTTCCTCGATGGTGCGGGGATAGACGTTAAAGCCCGAGCAGATGATCAAGTCCTTGATGCGATCGACGATGAACACATAACCGTCCTCATCCATGTGGCCGACATCGCCGGTGCGCAGCCAGCCATCCATGAAGGCGTCGCGGGTGGCTTCCTCATTGTTGTAGTAGCCCTGCATGACCTGCGGACCCTTGACCTGCAATTCGCCATCCTCGCCGATGCCGAGGACCCGGCCGGTTTCGACGTCGACAAAGCGGATATCGGTGGCAGGCAGGGGCAGGCCGATGGACATGGGTTTGCTGGGCACGCGCAAGGCGGCGCAGCAGACGACGGGCGAGGCTTCGGTAAGGCCATAGCCTTCGGCAAGGATAGCGGCGGACTTGGTCGAGAACTCACCCCGGATTTTATCGGAGAGGGCGGCGCCGCCGGAGATGGCGACTTCAAGGCTGGCAAGCTGCTCGCGGGTGACGGTGGCGTCCCGCGCCAGGGCTGCCAAAAGGGTCGGCACGGTGGGCAGGACGTTGGGCTGGGTGCGCATGAACAGGTTGAGCAGCGACTTCAGTTCGAACCGCGGCAGCATGATCACCGGGGTGCCATTGCAGAGTGGCACGTTCATGCAGACGGTCATGGCAAAGATATGGAAGAACGGCAGCACGGCCACGACCTTGGACGGCGGGTAGAACAGGCCGCACCCCCATTTGTCGATCTGGCTCATATTGGCGGCGATATTGGCGTGGGTGAGCAAAGCGCCCTTGGGCAGGCCAGTGGTGCCGCCGGTATATTGCTGCACCGCGATGTCCTTGAACGGATCGATCACCACCGCGTCCGGCGTCTGGTTGCGCGACAGCATTTCGGAAAAATAGGTGGTCTGGGCGGCGATGGGCGAGCGGGAGACCTTGGACAGGTCTTTGCGCTTGGCGATGGAATAGAGGATTTTCTTGGGCAGCGGCAGCGCATCCGGGAAGTGGCAGGCGATCACCGATTTGACGTAGCCGGCCTGGACCAGTGCCTCGGCCTTTTCGAACATTTGCTTCAGATCGAGCGTGATCAGCAGATCGGCGCCAGCGTTCCTGGTGATGTGAGTCAGTTCGTGGACGGTATAGAGCGGGTTGCAATTGACCACGATGCCGCCGGCGCGCAGCACGCCGTAATAGGCGATGGGATAGAACGGGGTATTGGGGAGCATCAGCGCGACGCGGCTGCCCTTCCTGATGCCGAACTGCTGCTGCAGGGCACCGGCAAAGGCGGTGATCTTCTTGGCCAGATCGCCGAAGCTGGTGGTGCCGCCGAGAAAATCCAGCGCCACCGCAAACGGGTCCTTGGCGCAGGCGGCCAGCACCTGTTCATGGACGGGACGGGTATCAATCCTGACGTCCCAGGAAATGCCTTCGGGATAGCTTGCCGTCCAGGGCCGCAGGGGCGCCGTGGCGTCGGTGGTGGTGTCCATCGCTGTCCTCCCGGGCAATTCGCCCTGATTGTGTGCGCCGCAACGCAGGCAACAATTTATTCCATGGCTTTACGTTAGCGTCAAATGCTTGCCGAACTGTTTGAGCGGCGGCGGCTCGGCGCGTAACGTCACCGCGCAAAATTCCGTTATCGTCATTGAGTTGACGTAAGCGTAAATGGGATTAGATTGGGTTTAATTCATTAATCGACAGGGTTTACAGTTCCTGTCGCTTCTGCCGCCACGGGCGCAGTGCAGACTGATCCGGCGTGGCGTTCAAAGCTAAGCATCCGTTTCCGGAACCGGCGCAACAGCCAGGCGGGAAACGTTGAGGAGGAGACTGGAATGACCCTGGCGCTGATCGCTGTTGGTCTTGTTGCATTTGCAGTCCTGGCGGTGCGGCAATCCCCGCTGTGGCAATGGGGGGTGGCAGCGCTGGTTCTTGGCCTGCTGAGCACCATCAGGTTTGGCACTACCGCGGTGCAGGTGGAAACCAATTTGGCCTGGCTTGTGCTGGCATTGCTGCCCGGGATCATTCTGCTGCTGCTGTCCGTCGCGGCGATCCGCAAGGCGGTGGTGATCGCGCCCACCTATGGCATGGTCAAAAAAATCCTGCCGCGCGTCAGCCGCACCGAGCAGGAAGCGCTGGATGCGGGCACTGTTGGCTGGGATGCCGAACTGTTCTCCGGGCGTCCGGACTGGAAGAAACTGACCGGCATTCGCCCGCTGACGCTGTCAGCCGAAGAGCAGGCGTTTCTGGATGGCCCAACCGAGCAGGTCTGTTCGATGATCGACGATTGGGACACGCGCAACAATCGTGCCGACCTGTCGCCGGAAGTCTGGCAGTTCCTCAAGGACAACGGCTTCCTGGGCATGTTGATTGCCAAGGAGTATGGCGGGCTGGGCTTTACCGCGCAGGCGCAGTCGATGATCGTTTCCAAGATCGCCAGCCGCTCGGTGGCGGCGGGGATCACGGTGATGGTGCCCAATTCGCTCGGGCCGGGCGAATTGCTGGAAAAATACGGCACCCATGAACAGAAGGAAAAGTACCTCGGTCGGCTGGCGAAGGGTTTGGAAGTGCCGTGCTTTGCGCTGACCGGAGTGCATTCCGGCTCCGATGCCGGCGGCATGCGCGACATCGGTATCGTCAGCAAGGGCCTGCATAACGGCAAGGAAGTGCTGGGCGTCACGCTGAGCTGGGACAAGCGCTACATCACGCTGGCCCCGGTCGCCACGCTGGTCGGGCTGGCGTTCATCCTGCACGATCCGGACAATCTGCTGGGTCGTGGCGAAAAGATCGGCATTACGCTGGCGCTGGTGCCGCACAAGCATCCGGGCGTGGAAATCGGCCGTCGGCATTTCCCGGCGCGGCAGGCGTTCATGAACGGGCCGACCACCGGCAAGAACGTGTTCATTCCGATGGAATTTCTGATCGGCGGCACCGAATATGCCGGGCAGGGCTGGCGCATGCTGATGGAGTGCCTGTCGACCGGGCGCGCCATTTCGCTGCCGGCGATCGGTTCGATTTCAATCAAGCAGACGCTGCGTGTCACCTCGGCTTATGCGCGGGTGCGCCGGCAGTTCGGCATTCCGGTGGGGATCATGGAAGGCGTCGCCGAGCCGCTCGGCGAGATGGTCAAGCGCGCCTATACCTATGAAGCGGCGCGGCGGCTGACGGCATCGATGGTGGATGAGGGGCAGCGCCCGGCGGTGATTTCGGCACTGCTGAAATATCGCACCACCGAAGCGATGCGCGACAGCATGGACGATGCCTTTGACATTCACGGCGGGCGGGCCATTCAGGACGGACCGAGCAATTATTTGTTCGGCGCCTATATGGCGCTGCCAGTGGCGATCACTGTGGAAGGCGCCAATATTCTGACGCGCACGCTGATGACCTTTGCGCAGGGCGTGTTGCGGGCGCATCCGTTCCTCTATCGGGAAATCTCGGCGGCGCAGAACAAGGATCGTAAAGAGGGGATCGAGCAGTTCGACACGGCTTTTGCCGGCCATACCAGCTTCATGCTGCGCAATATCGCCGCCAGCTTCCTGCATGGGATTTCGGGCGGGGCTTTTGCCTCCACGCCCAATAATGGGGTGATGGCGCATTGGTATCGGCAGTTGCACCGCTATAGCCAGGCGTTTGCGCTAGTGGCGGACTGGACCACGGTAGTTTTGGGCGGTGATCTGAAGCGCAAGCAGAAGATTTCCGGCCGCATGGCTGATCTCCTGGGCGATCTTTACATGATGTCGGCGGTGCTGAAGCGCTTCGATGAAGAGGGCGCCATTGCCGAGGACAAGCCGCTGGTCGATGCGATCATGGCCGATCATATCGCCATGATGGAAAAGAGCTTCGGCGAGGTGTTTGCCAACTTCCCCAATGGGCTGATGGCCAATGCCATGCGGGTGCTGTGCTTCCCGCTGGGGCGACATGCCAAGCCGGCTTCGGACCGGGTGAACTATCGCTTCGTGCGCTCGGTGCTGCGGCCCGGCGCGTTCCGTGATCGGCTGACCACCGGCACTTATGTGTCGATGGACCCAAATGACATTACCGGCGTTCTGGAAGACGCTTTCGTCAAGGTGACCGAGGCCGAGGACATCGAGGCCAGATTCATCAAAGCGGGCCGCAAGGGCGCGTTCGAGCGTCGGCTGGATCGCGACGCGATCGACGATGCGGTGGCGGCGGGTGTGCTCAATAGCAACGAGGCCGGTATTATGCGTGCCGCCGACGAAGCGACGGACCGGGTGGTGAAGGTGGATGATTTCCAGCCGGGGGAACTTGGGCTGGAAGAGAAGCGGGCGGCGGCGGAATAGTGCAACGCTCTCGTGGTTCGAGGCGCGTAAGAACGCGCGCCTCACCATGAGGGTTACTGAAATGACGGTGTAAAAGCAGGCCTCATGGTGAGGTGGGAGCGGAGCGACCCTCGAACCACGAGGGCGTGGCAAATGGCCCCGAGGAGCGAAGATGATCCAGCCGCAGATGCCAGTGACCAAGCATTGGTCGTTTCATGTCGATCTCGAACAGTTGGGCTGGCTGACGCTGGATACGCCCGGCGCGCCGGTCAATACGCTGAGCCGGGAGGCGATTGCGGAACTGGAAACTCTGGTCGGGCGGTTCGAGGACCTGATTTCCAGCCAGGAAATTGTCGGGATCATCCTGCTGTCCGGCAAGGACAGTGGCTTTATTGCCGGCGCAGACATTTCCGAGTTCGATGCGATGAGCGATTTTTCGGTGCTGCCCGATGCGCTCAAGCGCACGCATGCGCTGTTTCAGCGGATCGAGAATTTGAAAGCGCCGGTCGTGGCCGGTATCCATGGCTTCTGCCTGGGTGGCGGGCTGGAACTGGCGCTGGCCTGCCACTATCGCATTGCGGTCAATGACGACAAAACCCGGATCGGGTTTCCCGAAGTGAACCTGGGAATTTTTCCGGGTTTCGGTGGCACCGGGCGCTCGATCCGGCAGGCTGGGCCGGTGGACGCCATGGGCATCATGCTCACTGGAAGGATGCTGAAAGCGGGTGCGGCGCGTGGATTGAACCTGGTGGACAAGCTGGTGCGCCATCGCGACATGCTGCGCTGGGAAGCGCGCAAGGCGGTGATGCAGAAGCGCAAGGCTATCGGCGCGGGATTGTTCAAACGCGTGATGGCGATGGGGCCGTTGCGCGGCTATGTGGCGTCCAAGATGCGGGCTGAAGCCGGGAAAAAGGCGCGGCTCGAGCATTATCCGGCCCCTTATGCGCTGATCGATCTGTTCGAAGCCCACGGCAATGACTGGCAGGCGATGATCCGCGGTGAAATCGGAGCCTTCGTGCCGCTGATGGGTTCGGACACGGCGACCAATCTGCGGCGCGTGTTTTTCCTGTCCGAGGGATTGAAGAAACAGGGCGCCAAGGGCGCCAGATTTGCGCGGGTGCATGTGATTGGCGCCGGCGTGATGGGCGGGGATATTGCGGCTTGGTGCGCGTTGCGCGGCATGTCGGTGACCTTGCAGGACATTGACATGGAGCGGATCAAGCCGGCGCTGGATCGCGGCAAGGCACTGTTCAAGAAGCGGTTGCGCAAGAAGTTCGAGGTCGACGCGGCGGTGGCGCGACTGGAGGCTGATCCGACCGGCAAGGGCGTATCGCGCGCCGATGTGATCATTGAAGCGGTGGTGGAAAACCTTGAGGTCAAGCGCAAGATTTTTGGCGGGCTGGAAGACAAGCTCAAGCCGGGCGCGATCCTGGCCACCAATACGTCCTCGATCGAACTGGAACGGATCGCTGAGGGTCTGAAGGATCCGGCGCGGTTGATCGGGCTGCATTTCTTCAACCCGGTGGCGCAGTTGCCGCTGGTGGAAGTGATCCGCTCGACGTTCAATACCGATGCTGAAATCGGCAAGGGAGCCGCGTTTGCACTGGCGATCGGCAAGTCGCCGGTGGTGGTGAAATCGGCCCCCGGCTTCCTGGTCAATCGGGTGTTGATGCCCTACATGCTGTCGGCGGTGCAGCGGGTGGAAGCGGGCGAGAGCAAGGAATTGCTGGACGCCGCTGCGGTGGCTTTCGGCATGCCGATGGGCCCGATCGAACTGATGGATACGGTGGGTCTCGACGTCGGCAAGTCGGTGGCGACTGAGCTGGGCAATGCCGTGCCGGACAACTCGCAGTTCGCCAACCTGATCGCGGCCAAGAAGCTTGGCCGCAAGAGCGGCGAAGGCTTTTACAAATGGGTGGACGGCAAGGCCGTGAAGGGTCCGACGCCGGAACATGCCGATCTGGCGGGGTTGGGGCGTGAGCTGGTCAAGCCACTGGTCGATATGACCGAGATCGTGGTCGGCGAAGGCGTGGTGGCCAATGCCGACCTCGCCGATATCGGCGTCATCATGGGAACCGGTTTTGCGCCGTTCCTCGGCGGTCCGATGAAAGCGCGCAAGGATGGGAAAGCATGAAATTGGCCCGCAAAGACGTGATGCCGGACTGCGCCAGGCGTTGGGCTGCGCTCCGGTGCTCACGTAGTAATCTACGCTGCGCTCCGGTGCTCCCCCAACACCTGTCTCGTTGCGGCCTGACGCCTTTGCAAGCCAATTTCGAGGTAAGAAATGACTGAACTCCGGAAAGTCGCGATTGTCGGATCGGCGCGTATCCCGTTTGCGCGTGGGCACACTGCCTATGTCGAGGAAACCAACCTGTCGCTGCTGTCGACGACGCTGCGTGGCCTGGCAGATAAATATGGCCTCAAGGGCGAAAAGATCGACGAGGTGATGGCGGGGGCGGTGATCGGCCATAGCCGCGATTTCAACCTGGCGCGCGAGGCATCGCTCGATGCCGGATTTTCGCCGCGCACGCCAGGCACGACGATCCAGATCGCCTGTGGCACCAGTTTGCAGGCGGCGTTGACGCTGGGCGCCAAGATTGCTTCGGGTGAGATCGAAAGCGGGATTGCTGCGGGGTCCGATACGGTCAGCGATAGCCCGATCGTGTTCGGCAACAAGTTTCAGCACCGGATGATCGATCTGTCGCGGGCGCGGAGCACTGGCGAGAAATTCAAGACCTTCAAGGGCTTTTCGTTTGGCGAACTGACGCCGGTGGCACCATCGGTGAACGAGCCGCGTACCGGGATGTCGATGGGCCAGCATTGCGAATTGATGGCGCGCGAATGGGGCATTACCCGCGAGGCGCAGGACCAGTTGGCCTATCGCAGCCACCAGAATGCGGCCGCCGCCTATGATGAAGGCTTTCACGACGACCTGCTGGTGCAATGCGCTGGCCTGGTGCGTGACAATAATGTGCGCGCCGATACGACGCTGGACAAGATGGCGACGATGAAGCCGGCGTTCGACAAGAGCTCTGGTCATGGCACGCTGACTGCCGCTAATTCGACGCCGCTGACCGACGGTGCGTCGTCAGTGCTGCTGGCCAGCGAAGATTGGGCCAGGGCGCGGGGCTTGCCGGTGCTGGCCTATCTGACCGTGGGCGCAGTGGCGGCCAACGATTTTGCCGCTGGCGAAGGGCTGTTGATGGCGCCGACCATTGCGGTGTCGGACATGCTGCGCCGGGCCGGACTGGGCTTTGACGACATCGATCTATTCGAAATCCACGAGGCATTCGCGGCGCAGGTCTTGTGTACGCTCAAGGCTTGGACCGATGCGAAATACAACAAGGACGTGCTGGGGCGCGATGTGCCTTTGGGCGCGATCGATCCGGCCAAGATCAACGTCAAGGGCTCGAGCCTGGCGTATGGCCATCCATTCGCGGCGACTGGCGCGCGCATTCTGGGGTTGACGGCCAAGCTGCTCAACACCCAAGAGAAGAAGCGCGCGCTGATTTCGGTTTGTACGGCCGGTGGGCAGGGCGTTGCGGCAATTGTGGAGCGCGCCTGACGCATGTCCGATAACGTCATCAAATTCCGTAAGATCGAAAAGAAGCCTGACCCGAAGCAGCCCAGGAAAAAACCGGAATTACCGGGCTGGCTGCCTTGGGTGGGGCTGATTGTCGTGGCCTTGGCGATCTATGGATTGCAGCGTGCCGGGATTTTCGGTGGGCAATAGGCCCGCTTGACAGCGGCGCGCGTCGTGCCAAGCTATGGGGCAGGAGATCGCCATGACCACCAAGCTCGATCCGATCATCTCGGAATTTGACACCCAGGAAGATGCCGACGCCTATGACGTCTGGTTTCGGGCGAAGGTGCAGGCGTCACTGGATGATCCGAGGCCTGGCATCCCGCACGATCAGGTTATGGCCGAGCTTGATGCCATAATAGAAGCAGCAGCTAAGCGAAAAAAGTCGGCGTAATGGCGCTCGACGTCATCTGGTCGTTGCTGGCGCGCGAGCAGGTGCAGGACCTCATCGGCTACATTGCGGAACGTGATGGCGATGCAGCGCGACGCTTGCGCGAACGGTTAGAGGCGGTCGTCGTCCCCCTGGCCGAACACCCATACATGTATCGTCCCGGACTTGTGCCAGGCACACGCGAACTGCTCGCACACCCCAATTACAAGATCGTGTATCGCGTCAAGGCCGACCACATCGACATCGTTTCCGTGCTTCATACCCGCCAGCAGTACCCATGAGCCTTACTCACGTCCCTGTGCTTGACGTTTAGGTCAACTTTCGCTTGTCAGTGGTCGGTTTATGGCGATACCGTCCATCAATCTTGACCATTGGGTAAAACCCCTCGGTCTTGCATTGCCAATCCGGCCGATCGAGCCGGAGCCCAGACGACATCAGGACCTCAACAAGGAGATGGGACGAGCATGAACCTCACACACATCCTCAAAGCTGCCGCTGTTGCGAGCGCGCTCATGTGTACCACAGCGCTGACCGCCAATGCGGCCATGGTGCCGGAAGGCACCAAACTGGCCGATGACCAGACTTTCAATTATCGGGTGCTGGACACCATCAATTCGCTCGATCCCGATATCGTGGAAGACGTCGACACCTCCTACGTCGTGCTGAACCTGTTTGAAGGGCTCTATAACGAAGACGCCAAGGGCAATCCCGTTCCAGGCGCTGCCGAGAGCTATGACGTGAATGCTGACAATACCGTCTATACGTTCCACTTGCGCGATGCGCAGTGGTCCAATGGCGATCCGGTAAAGGCCAGCGACTTCGTGTTCAGCTGGCAGCGTGCCGTCGATCCGAAGACGGCCTCCAACTATTCCTATTTCCCGGGCCTGGTGGGCGTGAAGAACGCCGATGATATCGTCGCCGGTAAAATGGCGCCGACAGAACTGGGCGTCAAAGCGATCGATGACAAGACGCTGGAAGTGACGCTCAACGCTTCGGTGCCGTATTTCGTGCGTACGCTGGCCCATGCCACGCTGTTCCCGGTGCCACAGGCGGTGGTTGAAAAGTTCGGCCTCGACTGGACGAAGCCGGAAAATATCGTTGGCAACGGCGCCTATGTCCTGGCCGAGAACAAGGCCGGCGAGCGCGTGACGCTGAAGCGCAATCCGAAGTACTGGGACAATGAGCACACCGTGCTCGAGACGGTAAACTTCCTCACCATCAATGACGAAAACGCTGGCGTTACGCGCTATCAGGCTGGTGAAGTGGACCAGACCGACGTGCCAGCTGGCCAGTTCCCGGCGCTGCAGAAGCAGATGCCGGACGAGACGTTCTCGGTGCCGCAGCTGTGTACATATTACTTCGATATCAACTCGACCCCGAACGCTCCGGAAGCGCTCAAGGACGTTCGCGTTCGTCAGGCACTGTCTTACGCCATTGACCGCGATGTGATCGTCAAGAACGTGCTGCAGGGCGGCCAGACGCCGGCCTATTACTTCACCCCCACCGCCACTGCCGGCTTCCAGCCGCCGGAACTGCCCTATGCGGCGATGACCCAGGCCGATCGCGACGCCAAGGCCGTCGAGCTGCTGACGGCCGCCGGTTACGGCAAGGACAATCCACTGACCATCGACTACATCTACAACACCTCCGAGGCCCACAAGAAGGTGGCGACGGTGGTGAGCCAGATGTGGAAGGAAAAGCTGGGCGTGGTGATGAACCTGCAGGACATGGAATTTGCCAGCCTGCTGGATAAGCGCCATCAGCGCGATTACCAGATGGCGCGCGACGCCTGGTGCGGAGACTATAACGAAGCCTCGACCTTTGAAGGGCTGATGGATTCGACGTCGTCGCAGAACAATGCCGGCTATTCCAATCCGGATGTCGACAAGCTGCTGCTGGCGGCCAAGACCTCCAAAGATCCCAATGTTGAGTACAAGCAGATCGAAGAGCAGGTCGCCAAGGACGTGCCGGTGATCCCGATCTATTTCTACGCCAAGGTCTTCCTGCAAAAGACCAGCATCAAGGGCTGGCCATACGATAACGTCGAGCAGACGTGGTACGCCAAGGACCTCTACAAGGTCGCCGAATAGGCCTCAATCGATACGGACCCCGCGCCAGGAGCGCGGGGTCCGGCGCATCGATTGTTTCGCAGCCAAAGGCCGGCCATGCCCATTCAAGGCGCACTCCCATGTTGAAATTCATTCTGCGGCGCATCGCTATTGCGGTGCCGACGCTGCTGTTGCTGATTGTCATGAGCTTCTTTCTGATGAAGCTGGCGCCGGGCAATCCATTCCAGGGCGAAAAGAACCTGCCCAAGCAGGTGATGGACAATATCTACGCGCGCTATGGGCTGGATAAGCCTGAGTGGCAGCAATTGCTGGAATATGTCTGGAATGTTGTGGTGCATTTCGATTTTGGACCGTCGTTCAAATACAAGGACCGCACCGTCAACGAGATCATCGCGCAGGGCTTTCCGGTGACGCTGACCTACGGGTTCTGGGCGTTCCTCGTCGCCTCGACGGTCGGGATTTCGCTGGGGACGCTGGCGGCGATCCGCCAGAACAGCTGGATCGATTATCTGTCGGTGGGTGTGACCATCGGGGCGCAGGTGCTGCCCAATTTCGTGCTGGCGCCGATCCTGGTGCTGGTGTTCACGCTGGGGCTGCACTGGTTGCCGGGCGGCGGCTGGTACAATGGGCAGTGGCAATATGTGGTGCTGCCGGTGATCGCGCTGTCGGCAACCTACATGGCCAATATTGCGCGCATCATGCGTTCCTCGATGCTGGAAGTTCTGGGCTCCAATTATATCCGCACCGCCCGAGCCAAGGGTCTGCCGGGCTGGCAAGTGATCCTCAAGCACGCGCTCAAGCCATCGTTGTTGCCGGTGGTTTCGTATCTCGGGCCGGTGTTTGTCGGCATGATCACCGGCTCGGTGGTGGTGGACCTGTATTTTTCCACGGGCGGTATCGGGCAGGCTTTCGTCAACAGCGCGCTTAATCGCGATTACTCGACCATTCTGGGCATTACCATTCTGCTCGGGGCGCTGACCATTGCGGCCAATCTGGTCTGTGACGTGCTCTACGCCGTGCTCGACCCCAAGATCAGGTATTAGTTCATGGCCCTTGCAGATAGCCGTACCGCCGGGCTCAACGAGGCGGTCAAGCAATCCAATGCCAAGGGGCGGTCCCTGTGGCAGGACGCCGGACGGCGGTTCGTGCGCAACAGGGCGGCGGTGGTGAGCGTATTCATGCTTGCCGCCATTGTGCTGTTCACCTTCATTGGCCCAATTTTTTCCAAATGGTCGATCGAAACGGTCGACTGGAACATTCTGGGGATGATTGCCGAAAAGGGTTATCCCTCGATTGAAACCGGGCATTATTTCGGCACCGATGAATCGGCGCGCGATCTTTATTCCCGGGTCATCCAGGGCACCCAGATTTCGCTGATCGTGGGTATTCTAGCCGCGGCGATCGCGGTAGCGGTGGGCACGTTCTACGGTGCCGTGGCCGGCTATTTCGGTGGCCGCATCGACAGCGCCATGATGCGTTTTGTCGATATCATCTACTCGATCCCCTACATGTTCATCATCATCCTGCTGTTGGTGATCTTTGGCCGCTCATTCGTCATGCTGTTTTGCGGCATCGGGCTGATTTCGTGGCTGGGAATGGCGCGCATCGTGCGCGGGCAGACGCTGGCCCTGAAAAACCGGGAATTCGTCGAGGCGGCGGTGGCCTCGGGCGTGCGCCCGCTGACCATCGTGTGGCGGCATATCATGCCCAATCTGCTGGGCATCGTGGCTGTCTATGCGACGCTGCTGATCCCGGAAATGATCCTGCTGGAATCGTTCATCTCGTTTCTGGGGCTAGGTATCCAGGAGCCTTATACCTCGCTGGGTGCGCTGATCAGCGACGGGGCGGCGACGATGAGCCACGGCGAAATCTGGATCCTGGCCTTCCCGCTGGCATTCTTCGTGGTGATGCTGTTCAGCTTTTTCTTCGTGGGCGATGGCCTGCGTGACGCGCTCGACCCAAAGGATCGATGATGGATCAGGTTCTCAACGTCGAAGACGTATCGGTGAGTTTTGCGCTGCATGAGACGCAGGTGCAGGCGGTGCGCGATCTCAACTTTGCGCTGGAGCGCGGGGAAACCCTCGCCGTAGTGGGCGAAAGCGGTTCGGGCAAGAGCCAGGCGTTCCTGTCGATCATGGGGCTGCTGGCGCGCAATGGCACGGTCACCGGCAAGGCGATGATGGGTGGGGTGAACCTGATCGGCATGCCGACATCGCAACTGGACAATTATCGCGGCAAAGACATTGCGATGATCTTCCAGGACCCGATGACCTCGCTCAATCCCACGCTCAAGATCAAGACCCAGCTGGCCGAGGTTTTGGTCAAGCATCAGGGGTTTGATCGGGCCAAGGCGATACGCGTCAGTATCGAGATGCTGGAACGGGTGGGTATCCCCGAGCCGGCCAAGCGCGCCGATTCCTATCCGCACCAGTTGTCGGGCGGCATGCGGCAGCGCGTGATGATCGCCATGGCGCTGCTGTGCCAGCCGAAAATCCTGATTGCCGACGAGCCAACGACCGCGCTCGACGTCACCGTACAGGCGCAGATGCTCGATCTGTTCAAGACGTTGACCGACGATTTCGGTACTGCGCTGGTGCTGATTACCCATGATCTGGGCGTGGTGGCGGGCGTCGCCGACCGGATGATGGTGATGTATGGGGGCAGGGCAGTGGAGAAGGGCACGGTCGACGACCTGTTCTACGATCCTCGCCATCCTTATACGCTGGGCCTGCTGCATTCGACGCCGCATGTGGGCCACAAGGTGCGCCGGCTGAACCCGATCCAGGGCGCGCCGCCGAGCCTTGAGCATCTGCCCAAAGGTTGCTCGTTCAACCCGCGCTGCGCGTTCTGCTTTGATCGGTGTCTCGAAGAACGTCCGGCGCTGCTGCCAGTCGATGGCGGGCGCGAAAAGGCGTGTTTTTATGAAGGTCCGATGACCTATGAGCGGGTGGCGTGAGCATGAGCACTCTTCTTGAAATCCGCGACCTGAAAAAGACCTTCTCGATTGCAGGTGGGCTGTTTTCGCGGCCGTTGGTGTTGACGGCGCTGGAAGATATTTCATTTTCGATCAAGACCGGGGAGACGCTCGGCATCGTGGGCGAAAGCGGCTGCGGCAAGTCCACCCTGGGACGGTGCATCCTGCAATTGCTGGCGCCCGATGAGGGGCGGGTGCTGTGGCTGGGACAGGACCTGACCAAGCTGCCGGCAGAAGAAATGCGCAAGCGGCGGCAGGATTTGCAGATCATCTTTCAGGATCCGCTGGCTTCGCTCAATCCGCGCATGACGGTGGGCGATATCATCGCCGATCCGCTCAAGGCGCTACGGCCCGATATCGGGCGCGAGGAGCGGCAGGCGCGGGTGATCAGGACCATGGAGGCGGTGGGGCTGCTGCCCGAAATGATCAACCGTTATCCGCACGAGTTTTCCGGCGGGCAGGCGCAGCGCATCGGCATCGCGCGGGCGCTGATCACCGAGCCCAAGCTGATCGTCTGCGACGAGCCGGTTTCGGCGCTCGACGTCTCGGTGCAGGCACAGATCCTCAATCTGCTGGCTGACCTGAAGGATGAGTTCGGGCTGACGCTGATCTTTATCAGTCATAACCTCAGCGTCGTACGGCATGTTTCGGACCGCATTCTGGTGCTGTATCTGGGGCGGATCGTCGAACTGGCCGAAGGCGACGATATCTATGACGATCCCAAGCATCCCTATACCAAGGCTCTGCTGACGGCGGTGCCGCTGCCCGATCCGAAGCTGGCGCGGCAGCGCAATATCGATGCGTTGCGCGGGGAAATTCCGTCGCCGATCAATCCGCCGTCGGGCTGTACATTCCGCACCCGATGCCGCCATGCCAAGCCAATCTGTGCGGAACAACGGCCACTGTTGGAGTCCATTGGCGGGGAGCGGCTGGTGGCGTGCCATCGCTGGCGCGAGATCGAGCTACCGGAAGGCGTCGTCAGCGCCTGACGTCAGGCGGTCTTGGCCGGTTCGCTGTCGGGCGTGACTGTCAGCGTCGTCGCGGGTCGGGTGCGGCGCTCGCCTTCGGTCAATTCTTCGACGGTTTTGCGGCGGCGGTCGGGGCCATTGTAGTCGGCTTCGACAATGAAGCCGCGCGGGTTGGCCTCGATCGAGGTCAGCCGCGTTTGCAGATGATTGGCGGCAAACGGCTTGCGCAGGAATTCGGTGACACCGGCGTCCCGCGCCGCGGCGATGCGTTTGGCGTCGGGCGCGGCGGACATCATGATCACCGGCGTCAAGCGGTTCTGGTTGTCTTCGCTGGCGCGCAACTGGCGGGTGAAGGCGACGCCATCAAGGCCATCCAATGCGTCATCGATGATGATGACATCAAAAATGCGGCGGCGTAGCTCGCGCATGGCACGACCGGCATCATTGGCCTCGCGGATATCGCGGCGACCCAGGCCGCGCAGCATGGTCCCGACCAGCGTGACCATGTTCTGATTGGGATCGGCGACCAGGACGCCGTGCTTGGAAATCTGTTCAACTGCCATGGCGGTACCAAAAAATTCCATGAAATCAGTGTCTCAGACTAACCTATGCAGATGACTCCGCCGTTAAGGTGGGGCAGGAAATGCTGCAGTGCGGGACGCCCCAGACATGGGGAAAACTGTTGGTTTGGCGCGTTGACAGATGCGGGCAAGTTCCCTATGTTCCGGCCAAGTTTTCGGGCGCTCGGGCGCCCCTTTTATTTAACTGAGGTTATACGATGAAAGTCCGCAACTCGCTGAAGGCGCTGATGACTCGCCACCGCGCGAACAAGCTCGTCCGCCGTCGCGGTCGCGTCTATATCATCAATAAGGTCGACAAGCGCTTCAAGGCGCGCCAAGGCTAAGCAGCCTTTGACGTCCTGACTTCAAAGGCCCGCGCAAGCGGGCTTTTACTTTTCCGGGTCCACCAATGTGCCGTGCGAGGAGGCGCGGACGCGGAGTTTGCCATGCGGCGATCACATACGATTACTACCCAGATCAAATGCTCTCTTGATGAGGCCTATGCCTATCTGGCCAATCCTCGCAATTTTGCGGAATGGGCTGCGGTTGATCCGCAGAGCTATCGCAAACTGCCCAATGGCGACTGGGTCGGTTTGACCTCGGCTGGATTGCGCCACTTCCGGTTTGCGCCGCTCAATGATTATGGCGTGCTCGACCATGCCATGTTCGTGCCCGGCGGCGCGCTGATGTACACCCCGATGCGGGTGGTCACCAATGATGGCGGCTGCGAAGTGCTGTTTACCTTCCATTGCCGCGAAGGGATGACCGATCTCGAATTCGATTCCACACTGGAATGGATCAGCACCGACTTCCTGACGCTGAAAAGCGTACTGGAATCGCGCTCGAAAGGGACGGGGCCGGTTGGGCTCAGCGCCTGACTGCCCACGGTCGGCTGTTCGTTATTCCATATAGATAAAGATAAAAAACATTCTTCCTGCGCTGATTGCGGGTTGAATTTGTTGGCGCGATGCGGAATCGTACAGCTGCTATGTTGTTGGTGTCATTGAGGTTTGCGTGCTTAAGTCCCGAACCTTGACAGTGCAGATCAATCGGCCAACGCCCGAGGTCTATGCCTATATGGTGGACCCGGCCAACCTTACGAGCTGGACGGTCGTGCAGGACGGCAAGCCAGAGCCGTCGCTTGGCGAGCTGGTTTGGTCATTTGGCGGGCAGCGTGGCCGGGTGACGGTGTATTTTACGCCAGCCAATCCATTCTTCGTGCTCGACTACCGGATGACCATGGGGCCGCATACCGTCATGGTGGCGCATGTGCGACTGATGCCCAATGGCGCAGGCAGCGAGCTGGTCCATACCTCGGTGCAGCAGCCGGGCGTTTCCGACGATTCCTTCGCGTCAGAAGGGGAGTGGATGATGGCCGACCTGCTGGTGCTCAAGAATTTTCTGGAAGGCCGGCGTCCGGTCTAAGGTTGCTGCCGCAATTCAGACTGGAAACAAAACGCCCCGCAGCATGGCTACGGGGCGTGACATTTGGGCGGCAATACAGCTGGTCTTAGCTCGAACCAGCGCCATCCTGGCGGACGAAGGCGATGCGCAGCATGTTGGTGGCGCCAGGGGTGCCCAGCGGAATGCCGGCGGTGATGGCGATGCGATCACCCGGGCGGGCAAAGCCCTCCTGATAGGCGATGACGCAGGCGCGATCGACCATGTCTTCAAGCGACACGGCATCCTCGGTCTGCACGCAATGGACGCCCCACACCACCGACATGCGGCGGATGGTGCGCTGGTTGGGCGACAGCACGATGATCGGCTTGGACGGCCGTTCGCGCGCCGCGCGGATGCCGGTGGAGCCCGAGGCGGTGTAGGTGACGATGGCGGCCAGATCGAGCGTTTCAGCAACCTGACGGGTCGCTGCCGAGATGGCGTCGGCCGCAGTGGCTTCCGGTTCGGTCTGGCTGGCACGAATGATGCCACGATAGTTGGCGTCGCCTTCGACAGCGACAGCCACCTTGTTCATGGTCGAGACTGCTTCGATCGGGTATTGGCCCGAGGCGGATTCTGCCGAAAGCATGATGGCATCGGCGCCTTCGAACACGGCAATCGATACGTCCGAGACTTCGGCGCGGGTCGGCACCGGCGAGGTGATCATCGATTCCAGCATCTGGGTGGCGACAACCACTGGCTTGCCATAGCGGCGGGCCATGCGGATCATACGCTTTTGCAGGCCGGGCACGGTTTCGAGCGGCAGCTCGACGCCAAGGTCGCCGCGGGCAACCATGATGGCATCGGACAGCTTGATGATTTCTTCGAGGCGATCGATGGCCTGCGGCTTTTCGATCTTGGCCATGACGCCAGCACGGCCCTGGACGATCTTGCGCACGTCGATGATGTCTTCGGGACGCTGCACGAAGCTGAGGGCGATCCAGTCGGCATCGGCCTTGAGGCCTTCGAGCAGATCGGCATGGTCCTTTTCAGTCAGTGCGCCAGTGGGCAGCAGCGTATCGGGGAGCGAAACGCCCTTCTTGTCGCTGAGCTTGCCGCCATAGATCACTTCGGTTTCGATGGCACCGTTGCCCACCTTGGTGGCCTTGAGTGCCAGCTTGCCATCATCGAGCAGCAGCCGATCGCCGACCGAGACGCTTTCGATGATTTCGGGATGGGGCAGATAGACCCGGTCGATGGTGCCGGGGATATCATTGCTGTCGAGGATGAACTTCTGCCCGGCAACCAGCTGGACGGCGCCTTCGGCAAATTTCCAGACACGCAGCTTGGGGCCTTGCAGATCCACCAGAATACCCAAGGGATGATTGAGCTTCTTTTCGACGCCACGAATGATGGCGACGGTCTTGTGCAGCAACTCGTGGCTGGCATGGCTCATATTGATACGGAACACGTCCGCGCCAGCACGGGCGAGTTCCTCGATCATCTTCTCATCGCCGCTGGCAGGCCCGAGTGTGGCGAGGATCTTTACGCGTCTCATGCGTCTCATTGTGTGTCCGTGCTTTCGCTAGCTTGAGGGGCGGCAGGCGGCGGTGTGGTATTCGGCGCTCCGGCCGGAGGGGGCGGTGGCGGTGCGCCGCCCGGAACATCGTTTGGATCGACCAGCATGCGCGGGTCTTCCATGTTTACGTCTTCAGCGGGGCTGACAACGCTGGGGTCTCCGCCGTTGTCGGTTAGCTGCAAGGTCCAGTCGGTGCGCTTTTGTGTATCGATTTCAAAGAACCCGGTGCGCTCATAGCCCCGCGCGAGGCAATCCTCAACCCCGAATATTGTGAAGGTTTCATCGCGGGTGCACATGAACACCGATCCGTCCCATTCGCCACCGCCAATGTCATCGACGGCATAGATATAATAATAGGATCGATCGGCCAGACTTCCCTGGAACAGCACCCGGCAATCACCGGGCGGGGCCTGCCACCATCCTTCGGACTGCCAGCCCCGTTCGGCGCGATAACCGAGCGCCACCGAGACCATGTTGCGCGTTTCATTACAGACGCGCAGATCGGCGTGAGCAGGAACTGCAAAAAACAGCATGCTGGAAAACAGCGCGCCGACAAGGCTCAGACCGAGACGGATCAGGTGCAATGGCGTGCCGGAAAACATGAAAACAGACCTTGGTTTGAGCCCATGGGGCGGCGTGGTGTCAACCGCTAAACGCGGATTTGGCCGAATTGCGGGCATGCACCGGACGGGGGTGTGGATTGGGGCATAAAGCGCTTGAACCCCGCGCCCGGCTGATGTTGAACCATGGTCCAAACGAAGAGGACAGATTATGGCCGAAGAGAGTGTAGCCCAGGACCAGTTGCGCGCGTTCATCGAACGCATCGAGCGCATGGAAGAGGAAAAGGCCGCGATCGCTGCCGACATCAAGGAAATCTATGCCGAAGCCAAGGGCAATGGCTTCGACACCAAGGTGATCCGGGAGATCGTGCGGATCCGCAAGCAGGATGCCAGCGAGCGCCAAGAGCACGAAGCCATTCTGGAACTATACCTGTCGGCACTCGGCATGGTCGCGGGCGTTGCCAACGACGACTGATTGATAGTGCCCCGCCCCAGCGGGCGGGGCAAAACTCCCTATTCGGCGGCAACGCGCCGACCGCGGGCAGCCTGGTTGGAGTCGTAGATATCGCCACGCAGGGCCGACGTGCCCTTGGCCAGATGCGTTGCCCACTCGGCGGTGTCGAGCACCGCAGCGAAGCGGGAGTGGATAACCACGGTCATCACTCGATGGATTTCCTCGGCGGTGACGCTGCCGGCGGCGTTGGCATAGGGCAGCGAGCCGCTGGCATCGCCAAGATATTCGACCTTGAAGCCCATATGGGCGGCGTGGATCACCGTCGACAGATTGCAATTGTGGGTCATGTAGCCACAAACGGTGACCGTATCGATCTGGTGGCTGCGCAGCCAGAGTTCGAGATCGGTGCCGGTAAAGGCGCTGGGCATGGTCTTTTCAATGTAGTGGTCGCGCGCCCGGCGGGCGATTTCCGGGTGCAGAGCGGCCCCATGGGAGCCTTCGGCGAATACCCTGGCAGTTGCCGACTGTATCATCTTGATAACGACAACGGCCACGCCATTGGCGGTTGCAGCATCCATGGCGTCGGCGACGCGCTGGACGCTCTGGCCAAAGGGCGGAAATTCGATCGGCAGATTGCCACCGGCGTCATAATCGTTTTGCACATCGACGACGATCAGGGCGCGGCGAGGCTGGGTGGTGGTCATCCGGGTTCTCCTTGGTGAAGCGATGGTCCGAATTTAGCACCAGTCCCGCCGTGCCAACAGTGACCCAATTGACAATAAACGATAGATATGGGCCAATCTGGGGAAGTCGGGGACCATGATGCTTTCGCCCAAAATTGCCGTTGTCGTCTTTGCGGGGATCAGCCCGCTGCACCTGTCGATACCCAGCGCGGTGTTTGGCGAGGATCGGCGGTCGCTGGGGCTGCCGCTGTTTGATTTTTGTGTCTGTGCCGAGCAGCAGGGTGGGCTGCTGCTCAAGACCGGTCTGACGATCGTGGTCGAACACAGGCTTGAGGCGCTGGACGATGCCGACATCGTGGTGGTGCCGAGCTGGCGCAATTCGGCCGAACGGCCGGCTGGGCCGGTGCTGGAGGCGCTGCGCGTGGCGGCGGGGCGAGGCGCGATGATTGTCGGGCTGTGCCTGGGGAGTTTCGTATTGGCGGAGGCCGGATTGCTCGACGGGCGGGCGGCAACGACGCATTGGACTGCCGCCGAGCTGTTGCGTCAGCGCTATCCGGCGATCGAGGTGCGGCCGGATGTTTTGTATGTCGATGAGGGCCAGATACTGACCTCGGCGGGGGTTGCTGCGGGGCTGGATTGCCTGCTGCATGTGGTGCGGCGCCTCTACGGGGCCGAAAGCGCGGCGCGGTTGGCGCGGCATCTGGTGGTGGCGCCGCACCGGCAGGGTGGGCAGGCCCAATTCATCGAGCGGCCGATTGCTGGCCGCGATGGCGATAGTCGCCTAGCTCTGGTGATCGAGACCATTCGGCACAATGTTGCCGGTCCGCACGATATCGATGGCGCTGCCGCGCTGGCGCATATGAGCCGGCGTACCTTTACCCGGCATTTCCAGGCCTCGACTGGCGTGACCTTTGCGCAATGGCTGCTGGAAGAGCGGCTGCTGCTGGCGCGGCGGTTGCTGGAAACGACCGGACAGTCGATCGAGGACGTGGCCCAGCAGGCAGGCTTTGCCACGGCTGCCTCATTGAGACAGCACTTTGCATCACGGCTGGGGACGACGCCGGCGCGGTACAGGCAGGAGTTTGCCCTGGCCTAAGCTAAATGCGCGCACCGATGCCCGCGCGACATAGAGCACGAAACAGGTTACGCTGGAGACGGGTCGTCCGCTCACGCTTGCTGCGTCATGTCGCGCCCGGATCGGATCGGCTTTTCAGCCATGAACCTCGTCGAAAATCTGGCCAATGCGCAAACTCTGGCGCAGGCTATTGTCAATACCATTCCCGAACCATTTCTGGTGCTCGATGGCAAGTTACGGGTGCTGGCCGCCAGCCGGTCGTTTTACTCCACCTTCAAGGTGAATATGGAGCAGACGCAGGGTCAGCTGCTCTACGCGCTGGGTGATGGCCAGTGGGATATTCCGGCGCTACGGCTGCTGCTTGAAACCATCATTCCAGAGAAGACCTCGATGGATGATTTCGAGGTGGAGCATGACTTCCCCAATGTCGGCCTGCGCACCATGCTGCTCAATGCCCGCAAGGTTTTGTACGATGACAGCTCCAGCGCCAATATTCTGCTGGCGTTCCGCGATGTGACGGCAACGCGCATCATCGAGCGGGACAAAGAGCAGCTGCAAAAGCGTACCGACGAACTGCTGCATCAAAAGCAGGTATTGTTGCAGGAGATGCAGCACAGGGTTGCCAACAGCCTGCAGATCATTGCCAGCATCCTGCTGCTGAAGGCTCGTGCGGTCACTTCCGAAGAGGCCAAGCTGCAACTGCGCGATGCGCATCAACGGGTGATGTCGGTGGCCGCGGTACAACAGCATCTGCATGCCTCGGAGGGCATCGACCAGATCGAAGTGCGGTCCTATCTCACCAAGCTGTGCGAGAGCCTGGTCGGTTCAATGGTTGGCGAGAGCCAGCCGATCAGTGTCACCGTGGAAGCTGATGTCGGCATGATCGTCTCGGCCGACGCTGTCAGTGTCGGGCTGATTGTCACCGAACTTTTGATCAATGCCATCAAATACGCCTTTGTCGCCGGCCGCACCGATTGCCAGATCAAGGTGAGTTATGAAATCAACGGCACTGATTGGAAGCTGGTGGTAGCTGACAATGGCAGCGGCAAAGCGGCGGAACCGGTTGGCAGGAAGGGTGCGCGACTGGGCACCGCAATCATCGGCGCGCTGGTTTCTCAACTCGACGCGCAGGTATCGACGGTGAGTTCAGACAAGGGGATGGCCGTGACAATCACCCATGCCACGTTCATATCGCGGCTGCCGCTGGCGAGCTAGGCCAGGATATCGATGGCGGATTTCAGCATGTCGCCGCCGGCCCTGGCCATCTTGGCATTGGCTTCAAATTCGAACTTGGCCTGCAGGACGTTGATCATTTCGCCGGCGACATCGACATCGCCCGAACCGTCGCCGATCCGCGCGATTTTGGAAGCGCTGGACTCCAGGCGCGACGTGGCGGCACGCATCCCGTAATTGGCACTCGAAATAACCGACATACTCATGGCTTTACCTCGCGAGCGCAGTGTAGCGAGGATACGTTGGTGATTGGTTTATAAGGCGACGCAATTTAACGGTTTATTGCGCTTTGGCGAGCGCGGCGATTATCGAGGCTTCGTCATAGCCCAGTGCCAAGAGTGCCGAATTGACGATGCCCGCGCGGTCGAGCCCAGCATCGGCATACATATCGGCTTGGCTGGCATGCTCGACAAAACGATCCGGGATCATCAACGGGAGAAAGCGCAGCTTGCCATCGAGTAGGCCGCTTCGGGCAAGCCAAGTGGCGACGTGGCTGCCAAAGCCGCCAATCGAACCCTCCTCGACTGTCAATAGCACATCGTGCGTACTCGCCAGCTTGACGAGCAGCGCCTCGTCGAGCGGCTTAAGAAAGCGCGCATCCGCTACGGTCGGATTGAGGCCAAGGGCAGCCAACTTTTCGGCGGCGGCGATCGCTTCGCCGAGGCGGGTGCCGTAGCTGAGGATGGCGATGGTCGAGCCCTGGCGGACGATGCGGCCCTTGCCAATGGGCAAGGCAATGCCGCGTACCGGCAGTTCGACGCCGGTGCCGTCGCCACGCGGATAGCGGAAGGCGATGGGGCCGTTTTCGTAGGCGGTGGCGGTGGCCACCATATGGCGCAATTCGGCTTCGTCGGCGGCGGCCATCTGGACGATGCCGGGGATGGCACCGAGATAGGCGGCGTCATAATTGCCGGCATGGGTGGGGCCATCGGCGCCGACATAGCCGGCGCGATCGATGGCGAAGCGCACCGGCAGGTGCTGGATCGCCACGTCGTGGATGACCTGGTCGTAGGCACGCTGCAGGAAGGTGGAATAGATGGCGACGAATGGCTTCATGCCTTCGGTGGCCATGCCGGCGGCGAAGGTGACGGCGTGCTGTTCGGCGATGCCGACATCGAAAATGCGGGTGGGGAAGACTTCGGCGAATTTATCCAGCCCGGTGCCGGTGGGCATGGCGGCGGTGATGGCGACGACCCGGCTATCGTCGGTGGCTTCCTGGATCAGGCTTTCGGCGAAGACATTGGTGTAGGACGGGGCATTGGAGGGCGCCTTGGCCTGCGCACCGGTGATGACGTTGAACTTGGAGACGCCGTGATATTTGTCGGCAGCGTCTTCGGCGGGGCCATAGCCCTTGCCCTTTTGGTGACGACGTGAACCAGGATCGGGCCGGTGGGCATGTCGCGGACATTGTCGAGCACCGACAGCAGGCCATCGAGATCGTGGCCGTCAAGCGGGCCGACATAGTAAAAGCCCAGCTCCTCAAACAGCGTGCCGCCGGTGAAAAACGAGCGGGCGAATTCCTCGGTTTTGCGGGCGGGCTCGTACAGCATCCTGGGCAGTTTGCTGACCACGGTTTTGGCGGCTTCGCGGGTGCCGCGATAGACCGGGCCGGAGACCAGGCGGGCAAGATAAGTGCGCAGGGCGCCGGTGGGCGGGGCGATCGACATGTCATTGTCGTTGAGCACGACGATCAGGCGCGCATCCATGGCGCCGGCATTGTTCATGGCCTCATAGGCCATGCCGGCCGACATGGCGCCATCGCCAATGACGGCGACGACGTTGCGCTTGATGCCTTCGAGTTCGGAGGCAACGGCCATGCCCAGGCCAGCCGAAATCGAAGTGGAGGAGTGGCCAGCGCCGAACGGGTCGTATTGGCTTTCGGCGCGGCGGGTGAAGCCGGAAAGACCATCCTTCTGGCGCAGGGTGCGGATGCGATCGCGGCGACCGGTGAGAATTTTGTGCGGGTAGGCCTGATGGCCGACATCCCAGATGATCCGGTCGTGCGGGGTATCGAACACGGCATGCAGCGCCACGGTGAGTTCGACCACGCCCAGGACGGCGCCGAGATGGCCGCCGGTGACCGAGACGGCGTCGACCATTTCGGCGCGCAGTTCGTCGGCGACCTGGCGCAGTTGCTCGCGCGGCAGGGCGCGCAGATCGGCGGGCGCGTTGAGCGTGTCGAGCAGGGGGGTGTGCGGCTTATCGCCCAATCGTGCGGTCCTTTACGACACAGCGCCTCAGCATGCGCTGGCCGGCAAATTAAGAAGCAGCATCAGGCGCAATTATGGCGCGGCGCTGCATTCAAGCAATAGTGGCAGCGCCATAGCTTTGCAATCGTGATGGCCGCGATGGGGCAAAGTGGGGCGCGGAAGTGGCCTAACGGAACGCCACGGCCAGCGGCTTGCTGACGATGAACCGCTCGCTGCTGAAATCGGGAGGGACGTCGCCGATGCCCATGACGGTGACATAGTCGCCCAGTTCGGTTGCCGGGCTGAAATCGGCTTCGTCGTGATCAAAGATCACCGCAAAGTGGTCCGAGGTCATCGCCACCGGGGTGAGGAAGACTTCAGCGACGTGTTCCAGATCGGGCGCGACCAGATCGACATGGCGCATATCGGTGACGCTGGGGCGTTCGGCCAGCGCCAGGGCGACCGGCGCACTGGTGCCATGTTCGGCCACGGCGCCCCAGGTCATGTCAAACAGGCCAACCAGCGGAGCGAGTTCATTCTTGCCGCCGAGCGAGGCGGTGCGCAGGCCACTGGCGCCAACCAGGGCGCGCGGCTGGGGTTTTTCACTGGGCAGGGGCGGCAATGCAGCCGTCGTATTGCGCTGGATAATCAGTTCGAGCGCCTTTTGCGCGCCGGGTTCGGCGGGGGCAGGGGCATAGGCGGTGACCATATCGGCGGGCTGATTGGTCATCAGGGTGCGGGCGGCGGGGAGCGGTGCGCCCAGGGCGGCGAGCGCGGTCAAAGCGGTTTCGTTACCTTGCCCAGCAGGCAGCGAGGCGGCAGTAGCCACCAGCAGCGCCTGGGATTTCATCGCCGGAACCGGAGCAATCCGGGCATCGGCGACGGCGCCGTCTTCGAGCGGCGTGCTGCCGACGCGGGAGAATGGCATGACGTCTGGCTGCGGTGCTGCAGCGACTTGGGCGATGCCGCCCAAGGCTGCAGGGCGGGCCATTGGGGTCGGCGCTTCGTGTGGCAAGGCCGGTTGCGGGATCGAGGCGACCTGGATGGTGGCGGGCGCTGACTTGCCCTTGGCGTCGCCGCCAAACAACATGTCGGAAAGGGTCTTGGTGGGGGCGCCGTCATCGGCGCTGGCAACCATGGTGCTGCCGCCGGCGCCATTGCCACAGGGCACGGTGTGGCACTGCTGCCATTGCGCCATGGCGTAGCTGCGCCCGGACTCGGATAGCGGTTTGCCATCGGCTGGTAGATGCAGGGTCTTGCCATCGGGGAATACGGCGGCCAACTGGGCGCGGGTCATGCGCGGCCAGGCACGGACATTGCCGGTGTCGAGATGTACGAAGGGGCTGCCCGAGGTTGGATAAAAGCCGACGCCACCGACCTGAAAGCGCATCGCGGTGGCGCGCAGCTTGGTCAGCGAGATGCCGGGGATGAAAAAGTCCATCGCGTGGCCCTTGGTATGCTGGGAATTTTCAGCAACACCGGAGCCCGGGCGAGACCGGAGCATTTCATTGGTGGTGGGCGAGCGATAGGCCGAAACGATGTTGATCGGCTGGGTGGCGCCCACGGCGTTGTAGACCTGCCAGATAAGATCGAACAGCGGCGGGTCCATCTTGGTGGGCTCGTTGCGGCGCCAATCGCGCAGGAAATAATTGAGCTGGTCGAGGCCGGATTTGACAAACTGGCCATTGCGCTTGAACACGATGCGCGCGGTTTCGCCAGTGTGGGTGTAGTAGAGATAAAGCGCGCGTTCGCTGGCTGCGCTGGCTGGCACCACGGTCTGGCCCAGCAGCGTCGCAAAACTCATAAGGGCGGCAAACACAAGCCGCGCGATACGGTGCCGCTTCAAAAGAGATTTCCCCACCACAGTCAACACTGCCCGAACTACCAACTCATTACTGGAAGACGTTAGCGCAATTTCGATTAGAAGCTATTAACGCTAACGCTTGGTGTACAGGCCACTGTTGAAGCCTCAGGAAGGTTTTACGGGCAAAAATCGGCTGAACCAAGGCGAAAATGTAAAGCAGACGTTAAGACGCGCCGCGCGGCGATGGCCGGCGGGTTCGATCGAACGGCGATGGCGAGACCGGAACCTCGGGGGTAGTAAGTGTAGAGATGAAGCTCAAGTCTCGCCATCGCGCCGGGACTTTGTACGGGTTCGGAGTGAGCCAGCTGTCTTCCCCAGCGTTGAGCTTCCGAATGGACCGCCTGAGATGAGCGACCCCATCCCCCCGACTGTCATCCCCACTCCTTCACTCGTCATGACCGCGTTCCGGTGGGGTGATG
>NZ_JBDSUA010000045.1:0-34506 GCF_039927955.1 Devosia sp.
ACCATCGGACAAATGCGCGATGATCCGCTCATCAGCTTGCCGGCAGTTCCCGCACGCTGATCATCCCGGCCAAGCCGGAAATGCGTGGAGGCCCTGCCTCAGTTACACCACGCTATGGGGCACGATCAATATTCGCCTCGTCGCGCACTTTCCAATGCCTGTTTGATCTTGTTTGCCTCCGCCTCTTTCCAGTGGAAGGGGGCAGGAGGGGCCAGAAGCCATCCCGCTGCCCCAAAATGCTGGGCGAGATTTTCGCAGATGGCATTGCGTAAGGCGATTTCAATACTCGCGGTTACGTTCATCAAGGCTGCGCCTAGGCGCAGCGTTTCTTGATGAAGCTCCACGGCGGCACTCACATTTCCGGTTAGTGCATTCAGTGAACCTAGTCGCTCAGGTGACAAAAGCACCGTTAGCGCGGCTAGGTCCGCGTCCTCCATTGTTGTCATTGACGCCCCCGTCAGATTGGCATACATTCACAATTGAAAAGCCGAGGTTTGATTGGCAGTTGCCCTTCGGGGCGGACGAATCCTCGGCTTCCCAAATCAGGGGGCACTCCAAGTGGGTGCCCCTTTTCTTTTGTCATCATTCCCGCAAAAGCCCTTTATTACAAGCGCCTAGAATGGGATAACTCCCCTATGGAGCAAGTTTAAAATCGCTATTTACTATCTCTATCCCTGCTTCTTTGAACATTTGAAATGCAAGCCTACCGCTTGCATCCCATTTAGATTCGGTGCCGTCTTCGGGAGCCGCCGATACAATACGGGTTATACCTGACTGAACTATAGTACCAGCACATCGGGCACAAATTGGCTTTCCGTGAACATATATTGTTCCGCCGCGAGCGCGTTGACCGGCTCCTAAGATTGCATTTACCTCTGCGTGAACGACTAGCTCAAGTTTCACTTCTGGATTTTCGAAACGTTCGGCAGAATCCTCTACTAGTTTAGGAAATCCATTATAGCCGACACCGGCAACTTGGCCTTGTGTATCAACGATCACAGCGCCAACTTTTGCCCGAGGGTCTTTTGACCATTCCGATGCGACCTTGGCGATATCGAGAAATCTTGCATCCCATTTTGCATTCGACATTTAACGCTCACTGATACGTTGCTGTGCATATATCAAGATTTATGCACCGTGCTTAAAGGCCATTTTGGGGTGGGAAGGGGACTGGCCGCTTATCGGGCTGAGTGGTCAAAAAGCGGCCCTTTGACACTGGTTGACACTGGGCCTCCAGATCAATTCTCTGGCTGTGATGAACGGCCATACCGCAGACCGTCGAATATCAGGCCGACCATTCTCTCGACGTGGGCTCGACCATCCTCGCCCGAGGCAACAGACAAGTTGCCTATTGCTCGGAGCAGGTCGTAGGGCAGCACGTCATCACGGATCGCGCCATTATCATCAGTAGCCTTAAGCAGGCCGCCAAGCGCGGGTTCGAAGTTGGCGCGGAAATAGTCCGGCAGCCCGGCAAAGGCGGGGTCGCCCGAATGCAGCGCTGCGGCCAATCCCTGCTTGGTTGCAATGAAGTCCGCGTAGCGCAGCAGCCAGGCATGCAAGGCGGCGGCCGGCGCCTGACTTGCCCGCAAAGTGGCGGCCTCGGCGACGCAGAGATCGACCTCTCGCCGGAACACCGCAGCGATCAGATCGGTCCGTTTTGGGAAGCGACGGTATAGCGTCGCAAGACCCACGCCAGCCTCCAGCGCAATCTCGCGGATCGGGGCATCGACCCCGGAGACGGCGAAGACCGCCTTCGCCGCCTGTAGCAGGGCATCTTCATTCTGTCTGGCATCGGCCCGTAACGGTCGTGACGCTGGTAATTTTGCCATCGGCTAGAGCCCAACTCGACGTTGCACGACAGTACCCCTTGTTAAGCGGATCATTGATCCGTATATGCTGTGAAAGCAACCGGATCAATGATCCACTTGCCTATATAGCCGAGCTATTCCGCTTTGGCCACCAGCATGAGATCGCAATGACCACCACCATCTTAAACGAGACCGTCCAACCGGTCGTTTCCATCGCCCCCGTCACCATCCCAGCCGCTGCAAGGGGGATGGACCTGCAGATGCGCGTGTCCGCGCCAGCCACCGGCGATGACTTGCCGGTCATCATCTTTTCGCATGGCTATTCCCTCAGCCACGACGCCTATGCGCCGCTGGTCGATTACTGGGCAGCGCGTGGTTTCGTGGTCATCCAGCCGACCCATCTCGACTCCACAAAGATCGGCCTGGCGCCGGACGATCTGCGCACGCCGCGCATCTGGCATCACCGGGAACAGGACCTTCTGACGGTTCTTGACAAGCTCGGACAGATTGAGGCTTTGGTCCCGAGCCTGCAGGGGCGACTTGATCACACGCGCATTGCCGTCGCCGGCCATTCCTGGGGCGCCACCACCGCCAGCATGTTCGTGGGCGCCACCCATCCCGATCCGGACAGCGGCGCGACGGTGCGCCTGCGCGACGCACGGGTGAAGGCGGCCGTGCTGTTCTGCCTCGCCGGCACAGGCGGGGACAAGCTGAACGCCATCGGATCGCAATTCTTCCCCTTCATGAACCCTGATTTCTCGGCCATGACTGCTCCATCGCTGATCGTCGCCGGAGAGAAGGACCAGAGCCAGCTGAGCACGGTTGGACCGGAATGGTGGCGCGAGGCTTTCGACCTGAGCCCGTCCCCGAAAATGCTCTATACGGCTATAGGCGCCGAACATTCGCTGGGCGGTATAGCGCAGCAGGGCGCGACCATGACGACGGACGAAAGCCCGGAACGGGTGGCGGCGCTGCAGCGATTGAGCGCCGCCTATCTTCGCGCCACGCTCTATCCTGCAGAGGCTGGTGTTGGTTTGGCTGCGGTGATCGGCACAGTCGCATCCCAAGGCGTAACCGAGAGCAAATAGTCATAGTCCATGCCTGCGGTGAATGACCACGGTCGCCGCAGGCATCGCAACAGCGCCGCCGGCCATGCAGTGAGTCTGTGTATGTCTACGGAGCGGTGTTAGAGCTTGCCTGTTTGTTCGCTGCGTTTGTTCGACCAGAATGGGAGGGACAAGGAATTGGACGCGCCTTCTGGTGGAGCGAGCAGAAGCATTCTTGTTCGAGGGTAGCCATTCCATTTGGTTGCATACAGATGGCTCGTCGAGAGCTGCTGGGTTCTACGAAAAGCTAGGGTGGAAGCGGATAAGCCTTTGGCAAGATGGAGAATATCGGTTCGAGAAAAGCCGACCCAAATAATGCGGTTAGACGAGCACTGCAGTTTTCGGGAACTAATTTACGGCAAAAATCAAGATTTATGCACCAGAAAAACCGCCCTGCAATCTCAATAACTTGCACAGTGCAAAAGTCAGGTTCGTATCTAACCCTGCTCGTTATGGCAGGATTTGAATAGATTTAGACGTCCCCTTTCGCCATCGCGTTACCAGAAGCGGCCCGTCAGAATTCCGTCTCAAGTCGGACGTAGACATGGGTAACTGTCCCCCGAGCTGCCTCGCGCAGTAGAGGCAATATTGAAGTTCAGGCTGCAAACCCGCCTTGCACACACTCCGCTTCCGCCACCCCTTCCCTTCCCTGCCCACTTCCGTTAGACAGCCCCCTTAACCACCACGTCCAAGCCTGATCCACGCGCGCAATGCTCAATTGCTGCGCGGGTTCGGCGCAGGTGGGCCCCGTGGCGCGATTCTCCCCAGTGCGCGCCACCCGTCACGAACGAGCCGAGCGAGCAAAAAAATGCCAAAACGTACCGATATCAAATCGATCCTCATCATCGGTGCGGGTCCGATCATTATCGGGCAGGCCTGCGAGTTTGATTATTCGGGCACCCAGGCCTGCAAGGCGCTCAAGGAAGAGGGCTACCGGATCATTCTGGTGAACTCCAATCCGGCCACCATCATGACCGACCCGGATCTGGCCCACGCCACCTATATGGAGCCGATCACCCCGGAAGTGGTCGCCAAGATCATCGAAAAGGAACGCCCCGACGCGCTCCTGCCCACCATGGGCGGCCAGACGGCGCTCAATTGCGCCCTGTCGCTGCGCAAGATGGGCGTGCTGGAAAAGTTCGGCGTTGAAATGATCGGCGCCACCGCCGAAGCCATCGACAAGGCCGAAGACCGCGAACTGTTCCGTGACGCCATGAAAAAGATCGGGCTGGAAACCCCGCGCTCGATGCTGGCCCACAACACCATCGAGGCGTTGCAGGCGCTCGAAGTCATCGGCCTGCCCTGCATCATTCGCCCCTCGTTCACCTTGGGCGGCACCGGCGGCGGCATTGCTTACAACCGCGAAGAATACCTGGCCATCGTCGAAAGCGGCGTCGATGCCTCCCCCACCGGCGAAGTGCTGGTCGAGGAAAGCGTGCTCGGCTGGAAAGAGTACGAAATGGAAGTCGTTCGCGACAAGAACGACAACTGCATCATCATCTGCTCGATCGAAAACATCGATCCGATGGGCGTCCATACCGGCGACTCGATCACCGTCGCCCCGGCTTTGACCCTGACCGACAAGGAATACCAGATCATGCGCGACGCCTCGCTGGCGGTGCTGCGCGAGATCGGCGTCGAGACCGGCGGCTCCAACGTGCAGTTCGGCATCAATCCGGCCGATGGCCGCATGGTGGTCATCGAAATGAACCCGCGCGTCTCGCGTTCCTCGGCGCTGGCCTCCAAGGCCACGGGTTTCCCGATCGCCAAGGTCGCGGCACGCCTCGCGGTCGGCTACACGCTCGATGAGCTGGAAAACGACATCACCGGCGGCGCTACCCCGGCCTCGTTCGAACCCACGATTGACTACGTGGTGGTCAAGATCCCGCGTTTCGCCTTCGAAAAATTCCCCGGTGCCGACAATCGCCTGACCACCTCGATGAAGTCGGTCGGCGAAGCCATGGCCATCGGCCGCACCTTCCAGGAATCGCTGCAAAAGGCCCTGCGCTCGCTGGAAACCGGCCTCACCGGCCTCAACGAAATCGGGATTCCCGGTCTCGGCGAAGGCGAAGACACCAACGCCATCAAGGCCGCCATCGGCAAGCCGACGCCCAACCGCATCCTGCATGTGGCCGAAGCCATGCGCCTGGGCATGTCGCTCGAAGACATCCACGAAGGCTGCAAGATCGACCCCTGGTTCCTCGAACAGATGCAGGGCATCGTCGATATGGAAGCCAAGGTGCGCCAGTATGGCCTGCCCGATACGGCCGAAGCGCTGCGCACCCTCAAATCCATGGGCTTCTCCGATCCGCGCCTCGCCGAACTGGTCGGCCTCAAGGCCAGCGACGTGCGCAAGAAGCGCCGCGCCCTCGGCGTGCGGCCGGTTTACAAGCGCATCGATACCAGCGCCGCCGAATTCGCCTCGCCCACGGCCTATATGTACTCGACCTATGAACAGCCGTTTGCCGGCACCGTCGCTGATGAAGCCTTCCCGTCCGATCGCAAGAAAGTGGTTATTCTGGGCGGCGGGCCGAACCGCATCGGCCAGGGCATCGAGTTCGATTATTGCTGCTGCCATGCCGCCTTCGCGCTGCAGGAAGCCGGCTATGAAACCATCATGGTCAACTGCAATCCCGAAACCGTCTCGACCGATTACGATACCTCCGATCGCCTGTATTTCGAGCCGCTGACCGAAGAAGACGTCATCGAAATCCTCGAAACCGAAAAGCAGAACGGCACCCTGCATGGCGTCATCGTGCAGTTCGGCGGCCAGACCCCGCTGAACCTGGCCGAAGCCGTGCTCAAGGCCGGCGTGCCGATCCTGGGCACCCAGCCGGAAAATATCGATCTGGCCGAAGACCGCGACCAGTTCTCCAAGCTCGTCGCCAAGCTCGAACTCACCCAGCCCAAAAACGGCATCGCCTATTCGCTCGAACAGGCCCGCCTCGTCGCCGAACGCCTCGGCTATCCGCTGGTCATCCGCCCGTCCTACGTGCTGGGCGGCCGTGCCATGGCCATCGCCCATTCGGCACAGGATTTCGAGCGCTATGTGCAGGACACGCTGACTGGCCTGGTGCCGCCCGATATCCTGCATCGCTATCCCAACGACAAGACCGGCCAGATCAACTCGGTGCTGTCCGATAATCCGCTGCTGTTTGATGGCTACCTGCAAAACGCCATCGAAATCGACGTCGATTGCCTGTGCGACGGCAAGGACGTGTTCATCGCCGGCATCATGGAACATATCGAAGAAGCCGGCATCCATTCCGGGGACTCGGCTTGCTCGCTGCCGGCGCAGAACCTGTCGCCCGAGATCATCGACGAACTCAAGCGCCAGACCGCCGAACTCGCCTTCGCGCTCAAGGTCGGCGGCTTGATGAACGTGCAATATGCGCTCAAGGACGGCGTCATTTACCTGCTCGAAGTCAATCCGCGCGCCAGCCGCACCGTGCCCTTCGTTGCCAAGGTCATCGGCGAACCCATCGCCAAGATCGCCTCACGCATCATGGCCGGCGAAACCCTCGCCAGCTTTGGCCTGGTCGAAAAGCAGCTCAAGCACATCGCCGTCAAGGAAGCCGTGTTCCCGTTCAACCGCTTCCCCGGCGTTGATACCGTGCTGGGCCCGGAAATGAAGTCGACTGGCGAAGTCATCGGGCTGGACTACGATTTTGCCATGGCCTTCGCCAAATCGCAGATGGGCGCTGGCTCCAAGGTGCCCAAAGCTGGCGTGGCCTTCGTGTCGGTCCGCGATGCCGACAAGGCATCGATTGTTGATAGCATGCGCCATCTGGTGCAGGCCGGCTTCACTATCCTTGCCACCAATGGCACCGCCAAATATCTGGTCGAACATGGCGTCACCGCCACCAAGATCAACAAGGTCCTCGAAGGCCGTCCGCATATCGTTGATTCAATGAAGAACGGCGGCGTGCAACTGGTGATCAACACCACCGATGGTGCCAAGTCGATCAGCGACAGCCGCGACATCCGCCGCACCTCCCTGCTGGCCAAGATCCCCTATTACACCACCATCCCCGGCGCCATTGCCGCGGTGGAAGGGATCATCGCCTACCAGCACGGCGATCTGACGGTCCGGCCGTTGCAAGACTACTTCGCCGCGTGATCATCGATCCGCTCTACGCGCTGTCCGGGCTCGCCGTCGGCGCCATCGTCGGCCTGACCGGCGTTGGCGGCGGCTCGCTGATGACGCCGCTGCTGATCCTGCTGTTCGGCATCCACCCGACCACGGCGGTCGGCACCGACCTGCTCTATGCCGCCACCACCAAATCGGCGGGCACGCTGGCCCATGGCCGCAATCAGGTGATCGACTGGAAAGTCGTCGCCCGCCTCGCCGCCGGCAGCGTTCCCGCCGCCATCATCACTGTCTGGCTACTGTCACAAAGCGGCGTCCAGACCACCGCCGTCTCGCACACCATCTCGCTGGTGCTCGGCGCCATGCTGATGCTGACGGCGCTGACCATCTTCTTCCGCCCGCAACTGGCAGCCTTCGCGGCCCGTCGTGGCGAACTTTCCCCCATCGCCCAAACCATCCTCACCGTGCTGTTCGGCGCCATTATCGGCGTGCTGGTGTCGATATCGTCGGTTGGCGCCGGCGCCGTCGGCGTCACCGTGCTGATGATGCTCTACCCCAGGATGCCAACTATCCGCATCGTCGGCTCCGACATCGCCCACGCCGTGCCGCTCACTCTCGTCGCCGGCATCGGCCATTGGGCCATCGGCTCCATCGATTGGTCCCTGCTGGCCTCGCTGCTCGTCGGCTCCATCCCCGGCATCCTGATCGCCAGCCACTTCGCACCGCGCGTCAAGGACGGCGTCCTGCGCGCCCTGCTCGGCATCGTGCTGACCCTGGTCGGCCTCAAGCTGCTGTTCAGCTAGGATTGACGGCCCACCTCGTTTTGCTGTTTGCATGACGCATGCGCCAATTTCAACGCCGCCGTTACAGACTTGCGCTGCCGCTCCTGGCGATAGCCCTGCTGCTGTTCGCCGCCATGTGGTTCGCCGCTCCCGCCATGGCGCTCGATTGCACCAGGGCGTCCACCCCCGTGGATCACGCCATCTGCGATACGCCTGCCCTCAAGGCGGCCGATGCCAGGCTTGGTAAAGTGTACTTTGCCACCCTGAAAGGCCTCGCCGGGGTCAACCACGACCTGCTGATCGAGAGCCAGCGCCTATGGCTGACCAATCGCGAGGAAGAATGCGTCGATGACGTTGCGGCCTGCGTTGCCAAGTCCATCGATGAGCGGCTAGATGCTATCGCCGTCTGCTATGCCGGCCAGCCAGGCACTACCACAGCATGCTCCTATTTCACCCAGACCACGTGCCCCACTCTGGTTGGGCTCGGCTGGCCAGGCATGGGCAAATATCCTTTCCTCATCGACACGATGACCAGCGAACTCAAACATGCGATCGACGAATTCGATTGCATCACCGACCCTGAGATTGGTGCCGATGCCAGCCAGGACAGCGAAACGCAGACTCTTGATCTGGTCGGTGAACGGCCTGGCCTTGTCTGCCTGAACAAACAGGTCGACGGCTACTATTCCGGCGCCGCCCATCCGTTCCACGGTGAAGTTCTGCAGTGCTACGAAACTGCCACCGGACAACTGCTGCCGTTCGAGACCGTCTTTCCCAAGGTCACCGCGGGCTCCGATCAGCTTCAGAAAATCCGGGACAGCATCGACGGCGAGCTCACCACCACCTGTTGCGACGGCGATATCACCGATGCTCTGACCTTCGCTGAAATCTACACCGACCAGACCATGCCAAACGGTTGGGCCACCGACGCCAGCGGCGCCCTGCAGCTTGGCTTCGAATATCCCGCCTTTGGCCGCTCGTTCCAGGCCATCGCCACGGTCCCCCGCGACGCATTCATCGACGCTGTCGCCCCGGCCTATCGCAAATACTTCACGCCTGCCCAATAGCCGCCGCGCTTGACCATCACCTGCCAAACGGCCCTAATGCCCCCGCAGCAAATGCGGAGACACATCATGCGTCTGGCCCTCACCCTGCTCTGCGCTCTTCTGGCACCCATCACCGCCGCGCGGGCGGCTGAAGAATTCAACCCCTATCAAGCCTCGATTGATCGCATGCCGATCGCCGACGCCATGCGCCAGATCGAAGCGCACTATGGCCCGACAAAAGAACCCAGAACCTATGAAAACGGCACTGTCACAGTGATGGGCGGCACCGACCACGACTTGTCGTTGTTCCTGTTTTGCGATGGTAAAATGGCCGGGATGAGCGCTTCGGTCAGCACCGAAGTCGCCGCAAAAATCCTGCTGCCGCTGACCGGTCCCGACGCCAAGGTCGAGGTCTTCGGCACCGACGATGGCGTGATGTTGTCCTTGCTCGGACACACGCTGACTTTTTACTACCGGGGCATCGGCACCAAATCCAGCAACGTCATTGCCACCTATCCCACCGAAGTGTTCAACGTGTTCCAGTTTGAGCGCTATTGCGACGAACTCAAAAGCTAGACGCCAAAAAACGCTCCAACCGCCGCCAGCGCCGCGTCGATTGCGGCATCGTCGATATCCAGATGCGTCACCCAGCGCTGCTGGCCATAGCGTCCGCTGATGCCGACGCCATTGGCCAGCATATGCTTGCCGAACGCTTCGGCAACCGGCGCGTCAACATCAACGAAGATGATATTGGTGTCAGGCATCAGCACCTTGAGCGCCCCGAACCGCACCAGCCCCTCGGCCAGCCGCTTCGCGCGTGCGTGGTCGTCCGCCAGCCGCGCCACATTGTTGTCCAGCGCATAAAGCCCCGCAGCGGCAATGATCCCCGCCTGCCGCATGCCGCCGCCCAGCATCTTGCGCTGCCGCCGCGCCTTGCCGATCAGATCCGCATTGCCCGCCAGCACCGATCCAACCGGCGCGCCCAATCCCTTGGACAAGCACAATGACACCGTATCGAACGGCGCCACAAAATCCTTGATATCGACGCCCAGCGCCACGCAGGCATTGAACGCCCGCGCCCCATCCAGATGCAGCCCCAGCCCATAACGCCGCGCCAATTGCCCGACACTGGTCATATACTCAACCGGCAAAACCTTGCCGCCGAAGGTGTTTTCCAGCGCAATCAGCCGCGTTCGCGCGAAATGCACATCGTCCGGCTTGATCGCCGCTTCGATATCGGCCAGCGCCAGCGTGCCATCGGCCTGATGCTCGATCGGCTGCGGCTGGATTGACCCCAAAACCGCCGCCCCGCCCTGCTCGACGCGATAGGCATGCGCTTGCTGGCCAGCAATGAACTCGTCGCCGCGCCCGCAATGGGCCATCAGCGCCAACAGGTTCGACATCGTCCCGGTGGGCACGAACAGCGCCGCATCCTTGCCGGTGATCGCCGCCACCCGCGCCTCCAGCGCGTTGACGCTCGGATCGTCGCCAAACACATCGTCTCCGACTTCGGCCTTGGCCATCAGCACCCGCATCGAGGCGCTGGGGCGCGTTACGGTGTCGGAACGAAAGTCATAGCGGATGGCGGTCATGCGGCACTCCAATATCCAGCCCAGTCAAAGAATTAGCCGCTGGCTCGGCTTGGCGCCAGACCCGACCATTCATTCGTGCCACCAGCCGCATCGACGTCGCCGACGTCATTGGCACGCCGCCGCGCCGCTCTGCTGAAGTGCGTAAACTTTGCATCGAATCCCACCTGTTTGATGGGCGCACCATCGCTGCTCAATCCGGGCAGTAAAATGGTCGCATCGGGGCAATGTGGCGTTATGCACGCAACCAAAAATTCACGGTAAACCAAAGGTAAAGATCGGCAGCGTCACCAGCGGCTTGCCGCAACAAGTTCATATTTTGAGTCAGCTTTTCTGCGCCACCACCAGCATGCCCCGGATTGGCGCGCCGCGATCCTGCCGCAGCGTTGCGCGCTCAAACCGCAGCACCGCAAACCCCGCATCCGCCAGCGCCGCCTTGGTCGCCTCGCCATTGTGCGCATAGCGCAGCGATGGTCGCAAAAACACCGGCTCTTCGCCCTCATGCTCTTCCAGCGAAAACACCAGCAGTGCCCCCTGCCTCATCGCCGCAGCGCACGCCGCCAGCACCGGCGGCAATGCCCCGCAATAAATAAACACGTCCGCCGCCGTCAGCAGGTCGGCCGGCGCCGGTCGTGCCAGCAGAAACTCGACCAGTTCCGCTTTGGCCAGCCGGTCATAGATTCCCTTGCGCCCGGTTTCGGCAATCATCGCCGCCGACAGGTCAATGCCCTCGAGCAGATCCACCCGCTCGCGCAACCGCGCGCCCATCAGCCCGGTGCCACAGCCCAGATCCAGCGCATCGGCAAACCGCACCCAGCTGCGCTCTGCCATTACGGAACTCAGCAAATCATCGAGCATTTCCGGCACGCGATAGCCCAGCCGATCGACCAGTGCGGTTTCGAATTTTGGGGCATACTGATCAAACAGCGCTTCCACATAGCTGACCGCCGTGCCGTCACCAGCACTTTTTGCGCCATGGGCCGCCAGCTTCAATCGCGCCCCGAACACGCCATCATCGTCCAGCGCCTCCAGATGCCGCCAGGCCGAAATCGCCTGCGCAGTCGCCCCGGCCTTTTCATGAAAGCCGCCCAGCAGGTCCCAGCCTGCAGTCCATTCCGGCACCAGTTCCAGCGCCTGCTCCATCAGGTCGGCCGCCGCCGCAGGTTCGCCGCCCTCGGCCAGCTGCCGTGCATAGTCGGCACGGCGGTCGGCGATCACATCGCCCGAAGATTGAAATGCGCTGATCAAAACCATGCCGTCCGGAACAAAACCCCGGCCCCTGCCGGTGCCGTCGATGTCGCGCAAATTCGCTGGAAAAGCAAGCATTTGCAGGCTTGCTTGCCCTTCCAAGCTGTGCCTGCCTCCATATTGAATGCTTGATTGTTTCAGGCTAGAAATGCGCCGTCGAATATTGCGGTCGATTGCTCTGCATTGTGCGAAACCTGCTTATGCTGATGTCACTCTCCGATAATTCGATGATAATTGGCCGGAATTATTTCGACTTCGGCCACCAACAGCCTGCACGAGGGAACGCGCATCATGGCATCTGGCACCGTAAAATGGTTCAATGGACAAAAGGGCTTCGGCTTTATTCAACCGGACGAGGGTGGAGCGGATGTGTTCGTCCACATCTCGGCCGTTCAGCGCTCGGGCCTCAGTGGCCTCGATGAAGGCCAGAAGATCAGCTATGAGATCGTCAAGGACAAGCGGACCGGCAAATCCGCTGCTGACAATCTGACCGCCGCCTGAGCCAACCACCGCGACGGAATTTGAAAGGCGCATCTCTGGAGGGAGGTTGCGCCTTTCGCTTGGCTCGGCCGCGAAAGCCTCCCGTTTGTGCCATATTGATGAACGCATTGTTTCGGTCTAGAAATTTGGGATCGAACATTGCGGTCGATCGATAATGCTTGCCGACTTGCGTCTGCCTGCTGACGTCACTCTCCGAATTTCGATGACCACTGGTTGTTCCCGGGAGGGTTCAGCCGCCACTACAGCAGACTGCACGAGGGAACGCGCATCATGGCATCTGGCACCGTAAAATGGTTCAACGGCCAAAAGGGCTACGGCTTTATTCAGCCTGACGAAGGCGGGGCGGACGTATTCGTCCACATCTCGGCCGTTCAGCGTTCGGGCCTTGATGGCCTCGACGAAGGTCAGAAGGTGAAATACGAAATCGTTCAGGACAAGCGCACCGGCAAATCCACCGCCGACAATCTGACCGCATCCTGATCACACCATCAGCAAATTGAGCCGGGCGCATCGTTGGCGGCGATGCGCCCGGTTTGTTTTGGGGCCTCTATCCACCCCACCACGCATCACCCTCCGCTTGCGCCGCGGGCTGTTGAATGTGTCCAAACCGCGTCTCTCAAGTCGCGCCTGTCAGTACCGAGCCCAGGCCCGGCCATCGCCCGCGATGTCACCCCGGCGCGGGCCGCAGCCATCCCGAGATTTCAAGACAAACCCACGCCTCCGCCAGAACAAACTAGAACGCAATTCTAACCAACCATCTAGAATACCGTTCTAATTTGCTCCATTCTTCGCCAATGACCGAGATCGCACCAGACCGCCATAACCAGATCCTCGAAGCAGCTCTGGCCTGTTTCCTGGAGCGCGGCTACCTCGCCACCACGATTGCCGATATCCGCCAGCGCAGCGGGGCCACCACCGGCAGCATCTATCATTTCTTCGATGGCAAGGGCGCCTTGGCCATCGCCCTGCTGACCGAAGCGGTGGCCCTGTGGTTGGCTTTGTCCGCCGAAGCACTCGATCCCGACGCTCCAGCCGAAGCCGGCATCAAGGCCTCGGTGCGCGGGCTGGTCATGTTCGGCCTCACCCACCCGGCCCTGTCGCGCTTCATGGATGAAATCCGCACCCTGTCATCGACCCTGCCTGAATTTCAGCAGGTCGATCAGTTGCTTGGCCAAGGCCAGCACGTTACCGAAGCCCGCTATCGCCAATGGGCCAAAGCCGGCACGGTGCGCGATCTCCCCTGGCCCATCGCCGATGCGCTGATGCTCGGCCCGACCTATAGCTTCCTGCGCAGCCCCGGCCCAAGCGGCACCTTCAACGCCGCCCACACTGCCGAACTTCTTGCCAACGCGGCGTGGAATACCGTCTGTACCTGAACGCTACTGCGCCGGCGCCACCCGCAAAATCCGGCCATTGTCTTCGTCCGTCGCCAGATACAGCGCCCCATCCGGCCCGATCCGCACGTCGCGAATGCGGCCCAATTGGCCCTCGAACAGCCGCTCCTCGCTGACCACCGTGTCGCCATCCATCTTCAAATGCACCAGCATCTGAAATTTCAGCGCGCCCAGCACCACGTCGCCTTGCCACGCGGGAAACAGCGCCCCCTCATAAACCACCAGTCCGGATGGCGCGATGGAGGGGTCCCAGTAATGCAGCGGCTGTTCCAGCCCGGCCTTTTCCGTGCCTTCGCCGATCTTTTGCCCGTCATAATTGATGCCATAGGTGATCACCGGCCAGCCGTAATTCTTGCCCGGCTCGATCCTGTTCAGCTCATCGCCACCCTTGGCGCCGTGTTCCACTGTCAAAATGGCGCCATCGCCTGGGCGAATGGCCAGCCCCTGTGCATTGCGCTCGCCCTTGGCCAACAGCTCCGGCGCCCAGCCCGCTGGTTTGGGATTGTCCGCCGGCACCGAGCCATCCGGCCCGATCCGGATCATCCCACCCGCCAGATCGGCAAAATCCTGCGCCCGGTCGCGCTCGCCATGATCACCGCTGGTAATCAGCAGATTGCCATCCGCCGCGATGGCGATGCGCCCACCATATTGCAGACCACCGCCGCGCTGCACCTGCACCAGCACTTTCTGGTCGCTCAGCGCGCCGCTGTCGCCCTTAACAGTGAGCGTCGCCGAATTGACCGTCAGCGCCGCGCCACTCGCCGAGCGCCCGGAATAGGCGAAATACACTCGCCCCGATTGCGCAAAATCCGGTGCCAGCACCAGATCGAACAGCCCGGCCTGCCCGCCGGTTTCAATCTCGGGCATGCCGCTAATCGGCTCGCCCAAGGTGCCGTTCTTGCTCACGATGCGGATATGCCCGCTGCGCTCGGTGACGATCAGTCGTCCGTCCGGCAAAAAGCTTATCGACCAGGGGTGATCGAGCCCATCGACTACGGTCGTGGCCGCAATCCTGCCAACACTGCTGTCAACCGTCTGAGCCTGGGCCGGCAGCGCCATGAGCATCACCAGACCGATGCCCAACAGTGTAGCGCGCACCGCGTAATTCCCACCAAATCCCTGCAACATCGAGCACCCTTTCGTCTGGAAACTGTTGAAGCCTTGCATGTCCAGCGCTAAACCCCATCTTGTGTGGACACCGCCCGCTTGACCTAAACGCGTCTGGCGGGCACTTTGCGCCAAACTTCTCCCAAAGATTATCGTCGCGGTGATGCCGAACGGAATTGGCAGGGAGAGAACCTGTATGCAGTGCCGATGGAGGACGACCAATGGACAAGATCCCGATGACAATTTCAGGGCACAAGGCCCTGAGCGCTGAATATGTGCGCCGCACCTCCAATGAGCGGCGCCGCATTGTGGAAGCTATTTCCGAAGCGCGTGCCCACGGCGATCTGTCCGAAAACGCCGAGTATTCGGCCGCCAAGGAACAGCAGAGCCTCAATGAAGGCCGGATTCAGGAACTGGAATCCATGCTGGCGCTCGCCGATATCATCGATGTCACCAAGCTTTCGGGCAGCACCGTGAAGTTCGGCGCCACCGTGACCTATATCGACGAGGATACCGAGGAAGAAAAAACCTATCAGGTGGTTGGCGATCCCGAAGCCAATGCCAGCGAGGGCCGCATCTCGATTTCGTCGCCCATCGCCCGCGCCATGATCGGCAAGGAGGCTGGCGATTCGTTCGAGGTCTCTGCTCCCGGTGGTGCCCGCAGCTATGAAATCCTCAAGATCAAGTATGCCTGAGGGGTCCGACCGAAAATTGCAAAGCGGTTTTCGGTCGAATCGGACACCTCAAAAAAGCAGCGCCGCGACGGCTCTTCCGGCAGGCCTGGCGCGTGGTGCCCAAACTTTGGGCAAATGCCCACACTTGGTGTGACATTTAGGTTGGTAACTTGCTGCGCCGGTCGCGCGAACAAGACTTTGCCTTGAAACCGAACGACTTCCCCTCTTAATTGAGGGGGAGGAAGTCTTCCTTACCGATTGGAGAGCGTCGCGATGCACGCGAAAGTCATCATCATTGGTTCCGGCCCGGCCGGTTATACCGCCGCAATCTATGCGGCGCGCGCTATGCTTGAGCCCGTGATGATTCAGGGCCTGCAGCCCGGCGGCCAGCTCACCATCACCACCGATGTGGAAAATTACCCTGGCTTTGCCGATGTCATCCAGGGTCCCTGGCTGATGGAGCAGATGCGCGCCCAGGCCGAACATGTCGGCACCAAAATCGTCAACGACCTGATCGTCTCGGTCGATTTCGACGTGCGCCCCTTCGTTTTGATCGGCGACAGCGGCGATCGCTACACCGCCGATAGCGTCATCATCACCACCGGCGCCCAGGCCAAATGGCTGGGCCTGCCCTCCGAACAAAAGTTCCAGGGCTTTGGCGTTTCCGCCTGCGCCACCTGCGATGGCTTTTTCTATCGCAACAAGGAAGTGGTCGTGGTCGGCGGCGGCAATACGGCCGTCGAAGAAGCGCTGTTCCTCACCAATTTCGCCTCCAAGGTCATCGTCGTACATCGTCGTGGCGAGTTCCGGGCCGAGCGCATCCTGCAGGAACGCCTGTTCAAGCACCCCAAGATCGAAGTGCGCTGGCACACCGAAGTTGCCGATATCGGCGGCTCCGCCATGCCCCCTTCGGTCAATTCGATCACCCTGCGCGATGTCCGCTCGGGCCAGACCACGACGCAAGCAGTCGATGGCGTGTTCGTGGCAATCGGGCATTCGCCGGCCACCTCGATCTTTGCCGGCAAGCTGGACATGAAGGCTGGCGGCTATCTGCAGGTCAAACCCGGCAGCTGCGAAACCAATGTCCCGGGCGTTTTCGCCGCGGGTGACGTTACCGACGATATCTACCGGCAGGCGGTCACCGCCGCCGGCATGGGTTGCATGGCCGCGCTTGATGCCGAGCGCTATCTTGCCGAACACGAAATGGCTGAAGCGGCGGAATAACGCCGCTAAGCATGCCGCGAAATATGGGCCACAGTTTTCGCGACGTGCTGCATGATACAGGTAAGGGGTGACACGCCGGGATAACCGGTGCGCATCCGAGAGGGGAATGCGTCGACATGCTGGACTGGGACAAGCTGCGGATTTTCCACACTGCCGCCGAGTCGGGGAGTTTCACCCACGCCGCTGAAAAGCTGGGCATGAGCCAATCGGCGGTGTCCCGGCAGATTTCGGCGCTGGAGGATGATCTCGGCCTCAAGCTGTTCATCCGCCATGCCCGCGGCCTGGTGCTGACCGAAGTGGGCGAGCAGTTATTCCGCACCGCCCATCGCATGCACTGGGAATTGCAGCAGGTCGAAACCCAGATGTCCGAAAGTCAGGACGTCCCCACCGGCCCGCTGATCGTCACCACCACGGTGGGTATCGGCTCCACCTGGCTCTCGTCGCGCCTTGATGAATTCCTCAAGCTCTACCCGCTGATCCAGCTCGAAATCCGCCTCAACGACGCCGAGCTCGATCTGGCCATGCGCGAGGCCGACGTGGCCATCCGCCTGCACCGCCCCAACCAGTCCGAAATGATCCAGCGCAAGCTGTTCACCGTACACAACCACTTCTACGCCTCGGAAAGCTATATTGCCGAAAACGGCATGCCCAAAAGCGTCGAAGACCTCGACAATCACCGCGTCATCTCGTTTGGCGAACCGGTGCCGTCCTATCTGGGCGACATCAACTTCCTCGAACGCCTCGGCCGTGCCGATAATAGCCCACGTCGCGCCGCGCTCAAGGTCAACGCCATCTACGGCATGATGCAGGCCGCCCAGGCCGGCATCGGCATCGCCATGCTGCCCGATTACGTCACCGAAAAGGCCGCGGGTCTGGTGCAGGTGCTCAACGAAATCCAGATCCCCGAATACGAGGCCTATTTCGTTTATCCACCGGCCCTGAAAAGCTCCAAGCGGGTCGGCGTATTCCGCGACTTCCTGGTGGGCAAGGCCCGCGAGTGGAGCTTCTAGAAACGCCACAACCTCGTGGTTCGAGGCTTTGCTCCGCAAAGCACCTCACCATGAGGTCTGATGCATCGTCTGAACCTGAACAGCCCCACCGTAGCCCTCATGGTGAGGTGGGAGCGTTTGCGAGCCTCGAACCAGGAGGCGTGGCGGGAAGCCAGCCATGATCACCACCATCGCCTTCGACGCCGATGACACGCTCTGGCAAAACGAAACCTTCTTCCGCCTCACCGAACAGCGCTTTCTGGCCATGCTGGCCGACTATGCTGAACACGATGGGTTGAGCGAGCGCCTGCGTGCCGCCGAAGTGCGCAACCTCTCGGCCTACGGCTTCGGCATCAAGGGCTTCACCCTTTCGATGATCGAGACCGCCCTCGAAATCACCGAACACCGCGTCCCCGGCACGGTCATCGCCGAAATCCTCGCCGCCGGCCGCGAACTGCTGACCCACCCGGTCGAAACCCTGCCCTATGTCGATCAGGTGCTGTCGCAGGTTCAGCAGCGCTATCGGCTGATCCTGATCACCAAGGGCGACCTGTTCGATCAGGAGCGCAAACTCGCTGCCTCGGGTCTGGCGGAGTACTTCTCCGCCGTCGAAATCGTCTCCGACAAAACCGAGGCCGTCTATCGCCGCATCTTCACTACCCGCGCCGACGGCTCCGAACGCACGCTGATGGTCGGCAATTCGCTGAAGTCCGACATTCTCCCGGCCCTCGCCGCCGGCAGCTTCGCCATCCATGTCCCACACGACCTGACCTGGTCGTTTGAACACGCCGAAGCCCCACTGGACGAGCCACGCTTCGCCCACATCGCGCATCTGGGCGAATTGCCAGAGGCGATCGAAAAGTTCATGGCTCTCTGACCTGCGATCTACCAGTCGTCACCCTCCCCCTTCGCGGGAACTGTTTACCTACGATCCTTTTTGGATTCTTGTGCTGTGCAAGTGATTTGCTCAGGAGGATGGGATGGATTGTCCCCGGTGTGGTGGTGCGCATCTGATCAGGCGCGGTTTCAAGTCTGGTTTTCAGCGCTACAGCTGCCAGAGGTGCCTGCGGTACTTCACCGATCGGCCACCCCGGTTTAGCGAGCAGACCAAGGCGCTGGCGATCCAGATGTATCTCAATGGGATGGGCATTCGCGCCATCGGCCGTGTCTTGCAGGCTTCGCCAGCGGGGGTTTTGAAGTGGATCCGAAAGGAACACGCGGCTCTTGAGCTGCGCCTGGTTCAGCAGGCCAAGCCCGCCGGCGTCGCTGCGCCCGATACTATCGAGATGGACGAAATCTATACCTACGTCCAAAAAAACAGCAGCGTGTCCTGATCTGGACTGCCTATAGCCGCCGTCAGCGCCGTGTCGTAGCCTATCATATCGGGGACAAGGGCGTGCACAGCGCCATGGCCATCTACCATCTGACCAAACAGGCTGTCGGGCAGATCGACGCCATCTTTACCGACGCCAATTCCTGCTACCATCTGGCCTTCGAGCGCTTGGGCATCACCACGCCACACACTCAGACCAAGGCGCAGACCCACCTGATCGAATCCTCCAACTCATCGATCAGAGACAACCTGGCCCGGTTCACCCGCCGATCCAAACGCGCCTCCAAAACACTTCAGATGCTCGACGTGACACTTGCCCTGTTCTTCAACCGAAATCTCAAACTGAGTCCAAAGTGAACAGTCCCCTTGATGGGGGAGGTTGGGAGGGGGTGTGGAGAGCTCCGAGCCATTCTGTCCCCCGCACCCCACCCATGCCGCCTTGTGAATTGACTTGGTTCAACCGCTGCAACATTCCTCCCAGATCAGCGCTTCCCCCGCGCCCTCTGGATTTGCCATGACCACCGTTCCCGCTCCGCTTGAGGAGCGCCGCCTGCTCGGCATCGGCCTCGTGCTGGTTGCTTATTTCCTGTTCACCTGCCTGGACAGCTCGGCCAAATGGCTCGGCGTCATCGGCCTGCCGGCGCTGCAGATCATGTTCGTGCGCTACGTCGTGCATCTTGGCATCGTCTCGGCGATTTACTTGCCGACCCAAGCCAAAAAGACCCTGCACTCGGCCAACATCAAACTCGAAGTTGTCCGCGCCGCGGCGCTACTCGGCTCCACGCTGTGCAATTTCACCGCCGTGCGTTATCTGCCGCTGACTGTCACCGGCGCCATCGGCTTCACCACGCCGATGATTATCTGCCTGCTCTCAGTGGCCTTCCTCAAGGAGCAAGTCGGCTGGCGCCGCTGGAGCGCCATCGCCGTCGGCTTCATTGGCGTGCTGATCATTGTCCGCCCCGGCACCGAAACCTTCCATCCGGCCACGCTGCTGTCGATCGCAGGTGCGTTCTCCTACGGCTGTTACGCGCTACTCACCCGTCGTCTCGCCGGCATCGATTCCGCCGCCACCCAACAATTCTACGCTGCGTTTTTTGCCACCCTGGCAGTTGCGCCGTTCGCTTTCGCCACCTGGTCATGGCCAACCCGCCCGATCGACTGGGCGGTCCTTGCCGGCATCGGCCTGATTGGGTATCTGGCGCATCAATTCGTCACGGTCGCCAGCCGCTTCGCCCCGGCTTCGACGCTGGCGCCGTTCGCCTATGTGCAGATCATTTTCATCGCGTTCTCGAGCTGGCTGATCTTCGCCCAGCCACCCGAATTGTCCTTCTACATCGGCGCGCCCGTCGTTATCGGCAGCGGCTTTTACCTGTGGTTGCGCGAACGCCAATTGGCCAAGCCAATGACGCCGGTGGCCGAAGAACTCTGAACTGCCTGGCTATTAGCTTGCGCGGGCGCGCTGGTTCCAGCGGGCGCAATACGCCGCAAACCCGTCTACAGCCAATGGGAGCATTGGAACCGGCTCCTTGCCCACCCCGCGGACGCCCTCAAACAGCATGCTGGCGCCCAGCGTCGTTCCGGTCGCATCGCCCGATGCAGCAACCGGTACTCCAGTCAGCGTCGCCAGCGCCTGCCCGTAAAGCGCGTTTCGCGCCAATGGCCCCTCGATAATAATCTGTGCACCGGTGCCAGCCAGGTTCAGGCACTCCTGCGTCACCAGCGCGAGATATAGCGACACCGCAGCGGTCCGCTCTCCCGGCGACAATTGCTCCGGCTCCATGGTCCAGCGCCTCTTGCCGTCCGGAAACGGCCCAACCCCTTCGACAAAAGTCGGCAGCACCTGAATATCTTTGCCAATTACCTTGGCAATGTCCGCATCTTTTGGCGTCACAGCGTTTGGTGCCAGCAGGTCGAATTCCCGCCCGCCCATGAACCGTGCGGTCGGCACGGGCCGCCCGAATGCATCGACATTGGCGAGGCTATCCCGCGCCGAATCCAGCGCTGTGGTCTGCCCGCCCACTGTCATGCAGATCGCCCAGGTGCCAGTCGAAATGATAGTGAAGGCGCCCTCATGCGCGCCCAGATGCGGCAGCAGCGATGCATTGGAATCGTGGATGCCGCAGGTCACCGGCGTATCGCCCCGCAGCCCCGTGATCGCCGCCAGGCCCGGCAGAATCGCGCCAAGCACCGACGCTGCCGGCCAGATTTCGGGAAACAGCCTAATCCAACCTTGGCGCACCACCATCTTGGAATAGGTCTTGGCGTCTGGCGCCCACAGATCGGTGTGGCAGCCCAGTGACGTGACTTCGCTGGCCTTCACGCCTGTCAGCCGCCAAGCCCAATATTGCGGATAGGTCAAAATGTCGGTGACGCTGGCGAATTGCTCAGAAAATTGCTGCTGCTGCCAGAAAATCTGCGCCCCCAGGTTCAGCCCCACCGGCAGGCGCGGCGACAGGCTTTCGGCAAACTCTGGCCGCACCTTGCCATAGGCCTCGGCCGCTTCATCGGGCCCATTATGCTCATAATCCAGCACTGGCATGGCCAGCCGGTCATCTGCCATCAGCGCCGCAGTCGCCCCATGCGTCGTGATCGAAATCCCCTCGATACCGTGCGCCTTGTGCAGCGAGCCCAAGCTTTCCAGGATAAACGCCCACAGCCGTTCGGTGTCTGCATGCGGATAAAGGCCATCGCGCAACACCGTATTTGGCGTCGTCCGCGCCGCTACCTGATTGCCCGTCATGCCGTCGATCAGCACCACCTTGGCATTGGTCTTGCCGATATCGATCACGGCGATGGAGCGGGGTGGGGTCATCGATTGGTCCTGCGCTGGCGTTTGCTGCGGAATACCGCAAATCCATGCGCAGCACCATCACTAACATGTTAGCTTGGGCCTGCGACGCCTTGGCTCGGCCTGCTATCAGGTGATCGGCAGAAAAGCCATCGGCATTGGGATCATTTTATCGACCGACGCTCAGTATTTGTAAATTCTACTATCCTCCGGCCATTGACCGGCAGTTGTCATCGTCCTGTCCGGCAAAACGCTGGGGATCCCGATAATTTGCCCGCTATGAGTTTGCGTGCGCCGGGCCAGGGGCGCTAGAATTGCCGGCACCGGCAGGTTCAGGGGCGGACGCTATTTCACGGGTTACTATCAGCGACATCGCGGAACGGGCAGGTCTGTCCAAAGGCGCGGTGTCTTACGCGCTCAATGACAAGCCCGGCGTTTCCCCCAAAACCCGCGAACGGGTGCAGGCCATCGCCGCCGAACTGGGCTGGATTCCCAGCCAGGCCGCCCGCTCCCTGTCCCGCTCGCATGCCGACGCCGTCGGCCTCGTGCTGGCCCGCCCGGCCCGCATGCTGGGCAGCGAGCCTTTTTACATGGAGTTCATCGCCGGCGTCGAAGGCGTCATCTCGCCGTGCGGCATCGCCTTGCTGCTCCATGTGGTGGATGGCCCCGACAGCGAAATCGCCACCTACCAGAAATGGTGGGCGCAGCGCCGCGTCGATGGGGTGATGCTGGTTGATCTGGCCGAGCACGATCCGCGTATCGCCGCTGTCCGCCGCCTCGACATTCCCGCTGTCTGTGTCTCCAGCGCCCTGGCCGCCGGTGGCCTGCCGCACATCTGGACCAATGATGCGCAAGCCGTGCACGATGCCGTCAAATATCTGCTCGAGCTCGGCCATCGCAACATCGCCCGGGTGCGCGGCATCCCGACCCTGGCGCACGTGCTGAGCCGCGACGTGGCTTTCCGCCAGATCATGGCCGGCATCGGCATCGGCCAACCCACCATTGTCGGCACAGATTTCTCCGGCGAACAGGGCGCCCGCGCCACCCGCGCGCTGCTCACCGGTGAAAATCCGCCAACGGCAATCCTCTACGACAACGACGTGATGGCTGTCGCCGGCCTCAGCGTCGCCAATGAAATGGGTATCTCGGTGCCGCAGCATCTGTCGCTGCTTGCCTGGGACGATTCCCCGCTCTGCGAAATCACCCATCCACCACTTTCGGCGATGCGGCGCGACGTACCCGCGCTCGGCGCTATTTCCGTGCAGCTCCTGCTCGACGTCATCGCCCATACCGGCGTCATCATCGCCGAAGGCAGCTCGCCCCGCCTGTTCCCGCGCGGCTCCACTGCCGCCCCACGCTAAGGGTCAGGCCGCGTCGGGCTTCGGCAGCGCGTCGAAATCCACAATTTCCGGCTTGTGCTTCAGCGCGTCCAGTACATTCAGGAACTCGACGCTGGTCAGCGATACCGTCGCCGTATTGATCAGTGGGTGAAACGTCACGCGTGGTTGCGCCAACATGTCCGCCGCCAGCACCAGCGTCACCGCATTGGCTTCGTCATTGATCAGCGCGAGTGGGCTCACCGAGCCCTGTGCCACGCCCAGCGCCTGATCCAGCGTCTCGGCGCTGGCAAACGAGAACTTCTTCGCCCCCAGATGCGCCGCCAATGCTTTCAGGTCGACCCGCCGTTCAGTCGGTACGCACACCAGCCAAAGGCCGCCCTTGGCGCCTTTGAGCATCAGGTTCTTGGTATGCACGCCCTCCAGCGCCGCCCAATATTGCAGCGCCTCATCCACCGTATGCACTGGCGGATGCTCGATCGCCGTGGGCACGATGCCAAGGTCAGCAAACACCTGGTTCAGTGCTGCACGCCGATCAGCCAGCGTCATGGCACGACCTCAGCCGGCGCCACGCGCGCCGGCTTTCTGCGCAGCGCCGCAACGATATCCTGGTTGAACACGCTGCCCACCAATTGCCCGTCCGGCCCGCGCACGCACACCGATGGCACGCCTGCCGACAACTGCTCGATCACCGCCGCCAGTGGGCTGTCCGAATTCACTGCATTGGCCCCGCTGCCGATATGGACCGACATCACATCGCCCGCCCGCAGCACGTTGAGCGGGTTCATGTGCTCGACGAAATCCTCGACATAATCGTCCACCGGATTGGCGATGATCTCCTGCGGCGTGCCGCATTGCACAATCCGCCCACCCTCCATCAGCGCAATCCGGTCACCCAGCTTGAAGGCTTCATCAAGGTCATGGCTGACGAAAATGATGGTGCGTTTGAGCTTTTCCTGCAGTTCCAGCAATTCATCCTGCAAGCGCGAGCGGATCAGTGGATCGAGTGCTGAAAACGGCTCGTCCATCAACAGGATCGGCGCTTCAGTCGCAAAGGCCCGCGCCAGCCCGACGCGCTGCTGCATCCCTCCCGACAACTCGGCCACGCTCCGATCGGCCCATTCGCTCAACCCGACCAGCTCCAGCTGGGTCCGCACCTTCTCCTCGCGCAGCTTGCGCGGCATCCCGTCCAGTTCCAGCCCCAGCGCCACATTGTCCAGAACCGAGCGCCACGGCAACAGTCCGAACTGCTGAAACACCATGGCCACCGTCTTGCGCCGCAGCCGCAGCAAATCCTCCGGCGAACACTTCGCCGGGTCGATCGACCAGTCCCCGTCATGCACGCGCACACTGCCGCGCACCACCGGGTTCAACCCGTTGACGGCGCGGAGCAGGGTGGATTTGCCCGAGCCCGACAGGCCCATCAGCACCAGGATTTCGCCGCGTTTGACGCTGAGCGAGCAATCATGCACGCCCAAGATCTGCTTGGTCTGCTGCTGGATTTCCGAGCGCGTCTTGCCCTGGTCCATCAGCGGCAGCGCCGCCTGCGGCTGCAGGCCGAACACGATACACACGCGGTTGAAGGTGACAGCGTCTTCCATGGTCTACCTCTGCTTGATCCGGAGCATCCGGTCGAGGATGATCGCCACCACCACGATGATAAAGCCGCTCTCGAAACCGAGTGCGGTATTGACCTGATTGAGCGCCCGCACCACCGGCACGCCCAGCCCATCGGCCCCCACCAGCGCTGCCACCACCACCATCGACAGCGACAGCATGATGGTCTGGTTCAGCCCGGCCATGATCTGCGGCAGGCTATAGGGCAGTTCCACTTTCCACAGCTTTTGCGTCGGCGTGCCGCCAAACGCCACCACCGCTTCGAGCAGGGCAGGCGGGGTGGCGACAATGCCCAGATATGTCATGCGGATCGGCGCTGGCAGCACAAAGATCACCGTGGCGATCAATCCGGGCACCATGCCGATGCCGAAAAACACGATGGCCGGGATCAGATAAACGAAGGTCGGCAGCGTCTGCATCAGGTCAAGCACCGGCTGCGTTGCCTGATACAGTTTTGGCCGATGCGCCAGCGCAATCCCCACCGGCACGCCAATTGCCATGCACACGATACAGGCCGAAATCACCAGCGTCAGGCTCTCGGTGGTTTCTTCCCAATAGCCCTGGTTGAGAATGAACAAAAACCCCACCAGAACCAGCAGGCAGGTGGTCCACTTGCGCTGCAAATACCAGGTCAGCGCCAGAAAAATGCCGATGATTACAAATGGATGCGGCGCCTGCAGCAGCCATAGCAATCCGCCGATCAGCCCCTCGGCGCCCGCCGCGACCGAGTCGAAAAATCCGGAAAAATTGTTCTTGAGGAAGGTGAAGACCGCGCTGGCCCACTTGCCGATCGGTATCTTGTTGTCAGTCAGCCAGTCCATGCGCCCACCCCGGAAAACAAATCAGCCCGGCCGCTGGGGGCCGGGCTGACAATTGGCTTAAAGCGCGAGTGCCGCTTTAACCGCTGCGGCGCCATCGGCACCGTCAAGCGTCGTCACCCCGGCAACCCAGGCCATCACGGCATCTGGATTGGCCTTCATCCACTTCATCGTCGCTTCATCGGGATCAGCGCCGTCGTTGAGGATTTCGCCCATGATTTCGTTTTCCATCGGCAGGGTGAACTTCACATTGGTCAGCAGTTTACCCACATTCGGGCATTCCGCGACATAGCCTTTGCGCGTCACCGTGTTGACCACGCCTTCGCCGCCGAAGAAGTCTTCGCCGCCCGGCAAGTATTTCAGCGCGAACTTGGCGTTCATCGGGTGTGGTTCCCAGCCCAGGAACACCACGTCCTTCTTCTCGTCATAGTCGCGGCCAACTTCGGCCAGCATGCCCTGTTCGGAGCTTTCCACAACCTTGAACTTGCCCAGGCCAAACGTGTCCTTCTCGGTCAGGCCGATCAGGTAGCCATTGCCTTCATTGCCCGGCTCGATGCCGTAAATCTTGTTGCCAAGCGAATCGGCAAACTGGGCGATCTTGGAATAGTCGGTCAGGCCCTTGTCATAGGTATAGGTCGGTACGGCCAGCGTGTACTTGGTGCCGGTCAGGTTGACCGCCACGCTTTCGATTTCGCCGCTGTCGAGATAGGGCGTGATCGCGCCGGTCTGTGCCGGCATCCAGTTGCCCAGGAACACATCGACGTCGTCGCTTTCCAGCGAGGCATAGGTCACCGGCACCGACAACACCTTCACGTCGACCTTGTAGCCGAGCGCCTGCAGCACCTGCTTGGTGGCCGAGGTGGTGGTGGTGATATCGGTCCAGCCGACATCGGAAAATTTCACGGTGCTGCATTCCGCAGCGTGGGCAACGCCAGCCAGCAGGGACAGCGTCAGGGCAGTCGTTAGAGTCAGAGCAGTCGTTCTCATAAGTCCATCTCCTGTGTGCGGGTTTGCTAAAAGTCTTTTTCTTGATTGACGGCTCAATCAAAAGCGAGACAATCGAAAATGTAAACTCATTTTATGAGCAGCCAACAAGAATGCCAAAAATCGGTGCAGAAGCAGTCCGGCGCAAAGCCATGGTTGAAGCGGCCATCATCGAGATCGGTGAGGCCGGCAGCCTCGACGTCACCGTCAGCCAGATCGCCAGGCGCGCCGGCATGTCCCCGGCGCTGGCGCATCACTATTTCGGCTCCAAGGACCAGATTTTCCTCGCCGCCATGCGTCACATTCTCAAGCTCTACGGCCAGAGCGTCCGCCGGCGCATGGCTGAGGTCTGCACCCCGCTTGGCCGCATCCACGCCATTATCGATGCCAGCTTCGCGCCCGATCAGTTCGATCGCGAAGTCGTCGCCGCCTGGCTGACCTTCTATGTCCGTGCCCTGCAATCGGCCGAAGCCAGCCGCCTGCTGCAGATTTATGCACGGCGCCTGCACTCCAACCTGATGTTCAACCTGCGCGCGCTGTTCGATGCCGAAACCGCCCAATCGGTCGCCCAGGGTCTCGCTGCCCTGATCGATGGCTTCTACATTCGCCACGCTCTGCAGGATTTCGCCCCGGCCCAGTCCGAAGTGCGCCGCCTTGTCATCGACTATCTCGACCTTTGCCTCGGCCGGAAACCCCTCAATGGCTGATCGCCCCAATATCCTGATCTTCATGGTCGATCAGCTCAACGGCACCTTCTTTCCGGATGGCCCCGCCGATTGGCTGCACGCGCCAAACCTTAAGGCGCTCGCCGCCCGTTCGGCCCGCTTTGCCAATGCCTATACCGGCTCGCCGCTCTGCGCCCCCGGCCGCGCCAGCTTCATGTCCGGCCAGTTGCCGCACCGCACCCGCGTCTATGACAATGCCGCCGAATTCACCTCGGATATCCCCACCTTCGCCCACCATCTGCGCCGCGCCGGTTATTCCACCACGCTCTCGGGCAAGATGCATTTTGTCGGCCCCGACCAGTTGCACGGCTTCGAGGAACGCCTGACCACCGACATCTACCCCGCCGATTTCGCCTGGACCCCGGATTACGCCAAGCCGGGCGAGCGCATCGACTGGTGGTATCACAACCTAGGTTCGGTCACCGGGGCAGGGGTGGCCGAGATCACCAACCAGCTCGAATATGACGACGAAGTCGCCTACCACGCCGTCCGCAAGGTCTACGACCTTGGCCGTCGCCTCGAAGACCGGCCATGGATGCTGACCGTCAGCATGTCCCATCCGCACGACCCCTACGTCGCCCGCAAGAAGTATTGGGATCTGTACGAAGACTGCGCCCACCTGCAGCCCGAAGTCCCCGCCATCCGCTATGCCGAGCAGGACCCGCATTCCAGGCGCCTGTTCGACGCCTGCGACTTCACCAAGTCCACCATCACCGACGACGACATCATCCGCTCCCGCCGCGCCTACTTCGCCAACATCTCTTATGTGGACGACAAGATCGGCGAAATCCTCGCCGCCCTTGATGGCACCCGCCAGGCCGACAACACCATCGTCCTGTTCGTCTCCGACCATGGCGACATGCTGGGCGAGCGGGGCCTCTGGTTCAAAATGAACTTCCGTGAAGGCTCCGCCCGCGTCCCACTGATGATCGCCGCGCCGCATCTGCCCGCAGGCAAAATCGCAACCCCGGTCAGCACCATGGACGTGACACCGACCCTCTGCGAACTGGTCGGCATCGATATCGGGCCGGTGCTGGAATGGACCGACGGCGAATCGCTGGTCGCCCTCGCCAATGGCACTCCGCGCACCACCCCGGTGCTGATGGAATACGCTGCCGAAGGCTCCATCGCCCCGCTGGTCGGCCTGCGCTTTGAAAACTGGAAATACATTCACTGCGAGATCGACCCGCCGCAATTGTTCGATCTGGCCACCGATCCGCACGAACTGACCAACCTTGCCGACGATCCAGCCCGCTCTGGCCTTGTCGCCCGCTTTGCCGTGCTGGTCACCCAGACTTGGGATATGCCGGCCTTTGATGCCGAAGTGCGCTCCAGCCAAGCCCGCCGCCACATTGTTTATGACGCGCTGCGCAACGGCGCTTATTTCCCCTGGGACTTCCAGCCCCTGCAAAAAGCATCGGAGCGCTATATGCGCAACCACATGGACCTCAACGTGCTCGAGCACGACAAGCGCTATCCGAGGGGCGAATGATGCAGGACGTCCAGCCCCAGGCCAGCCATTTCATTGACGGCAAATACGTCGAAGACACCGCCGGCCGCCTGATTGAATGCGTCTATCCGGCCACCGGCGAAATCGTCGCCCGCCTTCACTCGGCCACCCCAGCCATCGTCGAACTGGCGCTCTCCTCGGCCAAACGCGCCCAGAAGGAATGGGGCGCCCTCAAGCCGGTTATCCGTGGCCGCGTCCTCCGCCGCGCCGCCGATATCATCCGCGAGCGCAACCAGGCGCTGTCCGAACTCGAAACCATCGACACCGGCAAGCCAATCCAGGAAACCCTGATTGCCGATGCGGCCTCCGGTGCTGACGCCCTCGAATATTTCGCTGGTCTGGCCGCTACGCTGACCGGCGAAACCATCCCGCTCGGCGGCGATTTTGTTTACACCATCCGCGAACCGCTCGGCGTCTGCGTCGGTATCGGTGCGTGGAACTACCCCACCCAGATCGCCTGCTGGAAGGCCGCACCGGCGCTGGCCTGCGGCAATGCCATGATCTTCAAGCCCTCCGAAACCACCCCGCTGGGCGCCCTCAAACTCGCCGAGATCCTGCTCGAAGCCGGCGCCCCCGCTGGCCTGTTCAATGTTGTGCAGGGTTACGGCGATGTCGGCGCGGCCTTGGTCACCGACCCGCGCGTCGACAAGGTTTCGCTCACCGGCTCCATCGCCACTGGCCGCAAGGTCTATGCCGCTGCCGCCCAGGGCATGCGCCACGTCACCATGGAACTGGGCGGCAAATCGCCGCTGATCATCTTCGAAGATGCCGACATCGACAGCGCCGTCAGCGCTGCCATCAACGCCAATTTCTATTCTTCCGGCCAGGTCTGCTCCAACGGCACCCGCGTCTTCGTCCACGACGCCATCCGCCCCACCTTCCTTGAACGACTGGTCAAGCGCACCGCCACCGCCATCATCGGCGACCCGCTCGATGAAGCAACCCAGGTCGGCCCACTGATCTCCGAAGCCCAGCGCCAGAAGGTTCTCGCCCTCATCGAAACCGGCAAGGCCGAGGGCGCCGACCTGCTGATCGGCGGCGGTGTCCCCGCCGGCCAGAACTCCGGCTTTTACGTCGAGCCCACCGTCTTTGCCGGCGTCACCGACGCCATGACCATCGCCCGCGAGGAAATCTTCGGCCCGGTCATGTCCGTTCTCGCCTTCGCCGATGAAACCGATGTCATCGCCCGCGCCAACGCTACCGAATACGGCCTCGCCGCTGGGGTCTTCACTGCCGATCTGGCTCGCGCCCACCGCGTCATCGCCCAGCTCGAGGCCGGTACTTGCTGGATCAACACCTATAATATCACCCCGGTCGAAGCCCCGTTCGGCGGCGTCAAACTCTCCGGCGTCGGCCGCGAAAATTCCCGCGCCGCGCTCGATCATTACAGCCAGATCAAGTCCGTCTACGTCGCCACCGGCCCGGTCGCCGCCGCCTATTAATAGAAGGATTGCGTCATGGAAGCAGACTTTGTCATCGTCGGTTCAGGCTCGGCTGGCGCCGTCATGGCCTCCCGCCTTAGCGAAGATGGCAAGCATTCCGTGATCGTCCTGGAATTCGGCGGCACCGATGCCGGTCCGCTGATCCAGATGCCGGCGGCGCTGAGCTATCCGATGAACATGCCGCGCTACGATTGGGGCTTCCGCTCCGAACCCGAACCGCATCTCGGCGGTCGCACCCTCGCCGTCCCGCGCGGCAAGGTCATTGGCGGCTCATCCTCGATCAATGGCATGGTCTATGTGCGCGGCCACGCCGGCGATTACGATCATTGGGCCGAAAGCGGCGCCGCCGGCTGGGGCTATGCCGATGTCGTCCCCTATTTCAAGCGTATGGAAAACTGGCATCCCGGCCCGCATGGCGGCGATCCGTCCCGCCGTGGTACCTCCGGCCCGCTCCACGTCACCCGTGGCCCGCGTGACAATCCGCTGTTCAAAACCTTCGTCGAAGCCGGCAGGCAGGCCGGGTTCGAGATGACCGACGACTACAATGGCGAAAAGCAGGAAGGTTTCGGCCCGATGGAAGAAACGGTCTGGAAAGGCCGCCGCTGGTCCACCGCCAATGCCTATCTCAAGCCCGCCCGCAATCGGCAAAACCTCGATATCGTCCGCGGCTATGCCCGCAAGGTGGTGATCGAAAACCAGCGTGCCACCGGCGTCGAAATCCAGCGCGGCGGCCAGATCGAAGTGGTCAAGGCCCGGCGCGAAGTCATCATCGCGGCCTCCTCGATCAATTCACCCAAGCTCCTCATGCTCTCCGGCATCGGTCCTGCCGCGCATCTTGCCGAACACGGCATCAAGGTCGTCGCCGATCGCCCCGGCGTCGGGCAAAACCTGCAAGACCATATGGAGCTCTATATCCAGCAGGCCTCGATCCAGCCGATCACGCTCTACAAATACTGGAACCTGTTCGGCAAGGCGCTGATCGGCGCGCAATGGTTGCTGTTCCGCAATGGCCTCGGCGCTTCAAACCAGTTCGAAAGCGCGGCCTTCGTGCGCAGCCGGGCAGGGGTGCCATACCCCGATATCCAGTATCATTTCATCCCCATCGCCGTCCGCTACGATGGTCAGGCCGCCGCCGAAGGCCATGGCTTCCAGGCCCATGTCGGCCCGATGCGCTCCGCCTCGCGCGGTCAGGTCACCCTGCGCTCCGCCGATCCGGCAGCACCACCGCGCATCCAGTTCAATTACATGTCCGATCCCAAGGACTGGGCCGACTTCCGCCACTGCATCCGGCTCACCCGCGAAATCTTCGCCCAAAAAGCCTTCGATCCCTATCGCGGCCGCGAAATCCTGCCCGGCGACAAATTCCAGACCGATGAGGAACTCGACAATCACATCCGCGCCCACGCCGAAAGCGCCTACCATCCCTGCGGCACCTGCAAGATGGGCCGCGCCGATAACCCCATGGCCGTTGTCGATCCCCAATGCCGCGTCATCGGCATCGACAACCTGCGCGTCGCCGACAGCTCCATCTTCCCCCGCATCACCAACGGCAACCTCAACGCCCCCTCGATCATGGTCGGCGAAAAAGCCTCGGATCACATCCTGGGCAAAGCCCCGCTGGCGCCGGACAACGGCGTGCCATGGTTCAATCCCCGCTGGGAAACCTCGGATCGCTGACCTGCTGCGCGCCATCAGTCGACTACCCTCGCCCCTTGAGGGAGAGGGACAGACTTTTCGCGTTCAGCGAAAAGTCAGGGTGAGGGGTACTGCGCCATCCCATGCGCCGAGGCTCGAAGAACCCCCCATCCGCCCTTGGGGCACCTTCTCCCTCAAGGGCAGAAGGAAAGAGTAGAAGTGCAGCGTTACCCCACCACCGCCAATTTCCGCTCCGCACTCGGGCTATGGCCGAAATAATCGATATAGCTCTGCGAAAAATACGACGCCGAATTGAACCCGCTGGCCATCGCCACCGACAGGATCGGCATCGCCGTTTGCCGCAACAGCTGGCACGCATGCTCCAGCCGGATTTTGAGGTAATGCTTGCTCGGCGGATAGCCCAGATGCTTCCAGAACAGCCGCTCCAGCTGCCGGTTGGACAGCGCCACGCTCTCGGCAAACTGGCCCATGGTCAGCGGCCGCTCGATGCTCTGCTCCATCAGCGTCACCACCCGCAACAACTTTGGATGCGCCACGCCCAGCCGCGTCCGCAAATCGATCCGCTGCCGCTCGCTGGCCTCGCGTACCCGGTGATGGATCAGCTGATCGGTGACCGCTTCCGCGGTTGCCTGCCCATGATCGCGCTTGATCAGGCTCAGCATCATGTCCGCCGCCGCCACCCCCCCGGCGCAGGTAAACCGGTCCCGGTCGATCTCGAACAGATCCTCGCCGATCTCCAGCTCGGGAAAATCCGCCTGCATGCCCGGCCGGTTTTCCCAATGAATAGTCGAGCGATACCCATCCAGCAGCCCGGCCTTGGCCAATACATAAGCCCCGGTACATACGGCTCCCGCAGAGGCCCCAAATTTGGTCAGCCGCCGCAGCGCCGCCACCAGCGCCCGATGATCGATCGTCTGCACGTCGACCCCCGCGCACACCACCACCGCATCCATGTCCCTGGCTTGCGCAAACGACTGCTCCACACTGACCTTGACCCCGTTCGACGCCTCCGCGTCCAGGCCATTGGCCGAATACAACCGCCATTGATACAGCGTCGCCCCGCTCACCCGGTTGGCCAGCCGCAACGGCTCGATGGCGGCGGTAAAGGCGATCATCGAAAAGTCATGCACCAGCATGAAGCCGATGATCTGCACTGGCCGGTTTTGATCCATGGGCTTTCCGTGGCGCCGAATTGTCGGGCGCCGCAACACTATGTCGGAAAACCTAAAGCCGTTGTCGCGTCACATCAAGACACCGGGCAAAAAACCATCGAAGCTGGCCTCCAATCGAGGTCGCTTTTTGCCTCGTGTCTCTGTTGATGGAGAGACGCTATGCTCGACAAGACCTCGCAATTGCAGCGGCTGGTTCATGGTCGCCTGGCCGGCCATAGCCTGGATGCGCCGTTCTATACCTCGCCCGAAATCTTCGAAGCCGATATGGACGCGATTTTTTCGCGCCACTGGATATATGTCGGCGTCGAGCCCGACGTGCCCGAGCCCGGCGATGTGATGACCGTCGAGATCGGCAAGTCCTCGGTGCTGATCGTCCGCGATGACGATAACGCCGTCAAAGCCTTCCATAATGTCTGCCGCCATCGCGGCGCGCGGCTGATCGACGATGAAAAAACCACCGTCGGCAATCTGGTCTGCCGCTACCATTCCTGGACCTATAATCTCGATGGCAATCTGGTCCACGCCCCCCATATGGGTCCGGATTTCGATGCCTCCTGCAAAGGGCTGAAGCCGGTCAACCTGCGCTCGCTCGAGGGCCTGCTGTTCATCTGCCTCGCCGAAAATCCACCCGAAGATTTCGACGATCTGGCCGCCCGCATGGGGCCTTATATCGCCCCGCACAAGGTGCGCGAAACCAAGATTGCCTATCAGAGCGACCTGATCGAGATGGGCAACTGGAAGCTCACCATCGAGAACAACCGCGAGTGCTATCACTGCGAGGCCAACCATCCCGAGCTGACCGTGCCGCTGTTCGCCTATGGCTTCGGCTTCGCGCCTGAGGAACTTGATCCGATCGATCTGGAAAACGCCCAGCGCTACGACGCGCTGCGCCAGACCAGCCACGCCGAATGGGAGAGCATGGGCCTGCCATCGCGCGAAATCGAGGAACTCGACACCCGCGTCACCGGCTTCCGCACCGAGCGCCTGCCGCTCGATGGCAATGGCGAATCCCACACCATGGACACCCGCGCCGCCTGCCGCCTGCCGCTCGGCGCCTTCACCAATGCCAAGCTGGGCGGCCTGTCGTTCTGGACCCAGCCTAATTCCTGGCACCATTTCCTCGGCGATCACATCGTTACCTTCTCGGCCCTGCCACTCGATGCCGGCCGCACGCTGGTGCGCACCAAATGGCTGGTCAACAAGGATGCCGTCGAAGGCGTCGACTACGACCTCGCCAACCTCATCGAAGTGTGGACCGCCACCAATGCCCAGGATTCTGCACTGGTCGGCATGTGCCAGCGCGGCGCCATGAACCCCGCCTATGAGCCCGGCCCCTATTCGCCAAACACCGAGATGTTGGTGGAGAAATTCCAGCGCTGGTACATTGGCCGCATGACCGCTCATCTGGAGCAGGGCGCCAATTGACCACTGCCCTGGGGGACGCGAACCGGTTGCAGCTTGCGTCCAATGCCTGGGACAGCGAGGAGGACGACGTCTTGGTCTGCCGCGCGGTGCGGCAGGAAACTCATGACGTCAAAACCTTCGTACTGACGCCGCAGACGCCGG